>JBCDLT010000033.1:0-68271 GCA_038745065.1 Pseudomonadota bacterium
AGCTCTTGTCGGGTCAACCGGCGCATTTCGTCCTGGCACCGATTTCAAGGACTGCGATGCCTGCCCGAAGATGGTCGTCATCCCTTCAGGATCCTTCATGATGGGATCGGCGAAGGGCGAGGGCAACGATGTTGAAGAGCCGCGCCGCAAGGTAACGATCGCAGAACCGTTCGCCGTGTCGAAATTCGAGGTGACGTTCGCCGAGTGGGACGCCTGTGTCGCCGATCAGGGGTGCCGTCATCAGCCGGACGCCATGAAATGGGGGAGGGCCAATCGCCCGGTAATCGATGTCTCTTGGTTCGATGCGCAGGAATATGTCACCTGGCTCAGCCAAAAGACCGGGAGATTGTATCGGCTCCTTTCGGAGGCGGAGTGGGAATACGCGGCCCGCGCCGGCACGCAGACGATTTTTTCCTGGGGCGACAAGACTGGCAACGGAAACGCCAACTGCAGCCGCTGCGGCGGTGGATGGGACGGCAAATCGATGACCGCCCCGGTAGGCTCTTTCGCGCCGAACGCATTCGGACTTCATGACATGCACGGCAACGTCTATGAATGGGTCATGGACCCTTGGCACGCCGACTATGCAGGAGCCCCGACAGACGGTTCGGCATGGACCGAGGGTGGCAATGAAAAACTCCGTGTTCTTCGCGGCGGAGCTTGGTTTGTTGGCCCTGCAGGTACGCGATCAGCCCATCGTAACTATACCGGCCGGGTGAAGCGGTACTCATTCGTAGGCTTCCGAGTGGCAAGGACACTTGGCCCGGTATCCTGAACGCGCTTCGTTTTTCGGTGCTGTACTCATTAGACCTGCCGGCATCGCGACACACAGGGCCGCGATCCCGGTGATCTTTGCCACTCACGGCAGCACGGAATCGATCCATCCCCGTACCGCGACAAGCCGGCCATAGACGCCGAACTTTTCAGGCTCCGCGCAGCCGAAGCCCCAGCTCACATTGGCGAACAGCACCTGCGCGCCGTTCTGCACCGCCGTGATCGCCGGGCCGCCGCTGTCGCCCTGGCAACTGTCCTTGCCGCCGACTTCCAGGCCGAGGCAGATCATGCGCGAGGTCACCGCGCCGTTGTAGGAATCGGCGTCGTTGCAATCGGTACGGCTGACGATTTTCACGTCGACCTTTTGCAGGATCTGCTGGATCGTGCCGGAGGCATCGACGCCCCAGCCGGTGATCGTCGCCGCATTGCCGACCCGAATGAAGTGGTTGTCGGCGCGGGTGACGAGCTGGATTTCCTTGTCGAACAGCGGCCGGTTCACCTTGACGATCGCAAAGTCGTAATCGAGCGTCGCGCCATCATATTTCGGGTGAATCCAGATGCCGTCGAGCCTGTATTCCTCCAGGTCGTTCAGATCGATGCTGCCGGCGCCGATGGAATAGAATTGCTGTTGGCCGATGATCGATTCCACGCAATGTGCCGCCGTCAGCACCCATTCGTCGCCGATGATCGACCCGCCGCAAAAGTGCCGGTCGAGGCCGGGGCTGGTATCGAATTCGGACGAGAACATCAGGCTGACCTGATGCGGGAATTCGCCGGGCGCCGCATTGGAGCCCCCGATGATTTTGGGAATGAACTGGCGTTTGTTGCGCAGGTTGTTGATGGCCTGCGATTTCTGCGCCAGACCCAGGGCCGACTTTTCGCGCGGCAGGTCATTGACGTCCTGGGGCAGGAACCCTTGTGCCGAGGCGGTCGGATTGCCGTTCATCGCCAGTGCTGCGACGATGGTCGACAATAAACAAACATGTTTGAATCTGGTCATTGTGCCTCACAATACATGGATTTTGGTAAAACAGGTCCGCGAGCGGAGCAATATGATAATAAATTAGTGTATTTATATCGACAGAAAATAGTATTAAAAGATATTAAATTTCAGAAACAAAATTATTTATTCAAAAAAATCACCAAAGCGTCAAAATAAAAACATATTTCTAGGTATATTATTTCATATGGATCGATTTAGCTCTGAGGTTACATATTGAATTTCCGGACCTTGTGTAATAGTATTGTAGAATACAAACAAATGCAATCAGATTTGCGCCCTGTGGTGCTTTTGGATCTTTGGGATCGTGGAGATCGTGATCTTGGGGAGAGTTCTGTGATTTTGTTTGTGTTTTGCGGCAAACCAATATGAGCAGGGGGGGCGGTATGAGTGATTTAAAAATCAATGACGCGGCCAAGCGGGCTGATGAAATACTTGCGGAATTGCGACGGAGAGAGGCTGCCTCTGCGGAAGTTCGCCCGCTGGAGGCTTTCAAGAAAGCCCGCGGCAAGAAAAAGCCACAGGCGGCCGAAGCGAAACGCAAATACTTGGAGCGCGACACCGATGCGCTGATCCGCGAATTGCGCGCCAACCAGAAAGTCGTCTATGGCGCGGACGATCGCATGGACATCCATCAGGTCAGCGACGAGAACGTGCAGCGCAATGCCAGCAGCGTCGTCAGTCTAATCGACGTTGCCAGCATCGTCGACAACGGCAACGGAACCTCCCTGGTTCAGACCGTCCGGTTCGGGGACGCGCAGCGCCTGTGTTCCAGCGAGCGGTTCGTGGACCAGCGCACGGCGCCGTTCTGTTCCGGTTTCCTGGTGGCGCCGAACCTGGTTGCGACCGCCGGCCATTGCATCAACAACAACAATCTCGCGCGTACACGCTTCGTCTTCGGCTATCGGGTCGACAATTTCACCGACGGCACGATCCGGCTCCCGAATTCGGAGATTTTTGCCGGCGAGGCCATCGTCGCATGGGATCTTGTGTCGGACGGGGCGGACTATGCCGTTGTCAGGCTCGACCGGCCGGCAATCGGCAAACCGATTGCGCGGCTCCAGCGAGACGCAAAGATTGCCGACAATGAAGGGGTCTATGTGATCGGCCACCCGTCGGGCCTGCCGATGAAATACGCGCCGGACGCCGTTGTGCGGGACAACAGCCGGAGGGACTTTTTTACAGCCAACCTTGATACCTATGGCGGTAATTCCGGGTCGGCCGTGTTCAATGCCGAAACCCACGAGGTCGAGGGCATTCTGGTGCGTGGCGAAACCGATTTTGTGAATGCCGGTACATGCCGGGTCTCCAATGTCTGCCCGACGACGGGGTGCCGGGGGGAAGACATCACCCGGACATCGGTCTTTGCGGACTTCGTGCCGAAAGCCGCCCCGCCGCCCGCCGCATCGACGCTGGAGGGCCGGGTCGCTCAGTTGGAAACCTCGATCGCCGACATTGCGGCGATGGTGAAACGGATCGAAGACAAGCTTCCATAAGACTGCCGCAGCGCGGTTTCCGGACAGCAAGTGCGGGAGGTGTGCGCCGGTGCCAAGCCGAAAAAATGGCGGGCGGCGTTAAAGGGGTTTCAGCTCATCGCGAAGCCGGCGGAACCGGTCGTTCTACACACTATTCGCTTTGAGCCGGAACCGTGCAACTCCGCCTGATTTTGTCATGGAAGAGTCAGAATCTGCCTGATTTCCAAATAATTCTCCTCATTTTACCTGATTGTGTCAGGCGAAGTCCCGGGCACGACGTCGTAGAGAGAGACGGTCAGCTTGGCGTGCCGACTCGGCAATCAATCTGCCGGTCGTCCAGCGAAGAACTTGATCGGACCGCGCAACGGCGTGGTGGCCAATCCAAAGGTCATTGCCGGCGCGGAATGACATGCCCGCAAACCGTAAAGTGAGTAAATACGACGTGCGTAGAGTACAAGACGTCAAGACGCCGATCTTGCGAGCATTGGCAGGTAGTCTTTTTGTTGTGACCTTGTTTGCGGCCAACCCGTCCCAAGCGGTTACGGTGGATGTCCGCGGCGTCGCCTACGACGTCACGACGGTCCGCGGCACCTTCACGGATCTGATCTCGACCCTGGAACAGCAGGTTTGGTACGGCGACCAAGACCTCGCGTTAGACCTTGTGGCGACGGTCGGACCACAGTTGGTGGGCGTGAATGGCAATGCCGGTCCGATATTCGCCTTCGACGAATTTGCCGGAGATGTCAGAGCAGCGCTCTACTTTTCTGGTGGCGTACCGTCGATTGGCGTGATCCCGGGTAACAACACCTTGGCCTATGCGATCGCCAGCAAGTCGACGGCCATCGTTCCGCTTCCGGCTCCGGTGCTGTTGCTGCTGACGGCGCTCACCGCCATCGCCGCTTTCCGCCTGAAACGCGACTGACTGGCCCGCCCGCCATGAGCCGCATACGGCTGCGGAAATCGGACGGACATCCGCTCAATGCTCACGCGTTGATACAGTCCAGTCTGGCCCGTCGCGAAGCCGGCGGGTGTATTCATACGGTTACCGCGCCCGTGCCCGCGCGATGTGGCGGTGGTCTGACCGACACAAGTATGTCGAACCCACACGCATTCGCGCCTTGCACCATGCCGCAAAAGAAATGTCATGATCGATGCAGCTCAGCATGTCCTTACTTACAGGCAGAACTGCATAATTTCGCTGATTTTATCTTGCTAGGGGCAGAATCTGCCTGATTTCCAAATAATTCTCCTGACTTTACCTGATTGTGAGAGGCGAAGTTTTCGGCGCGGCGTCGTAAGGAGTGAACGTCAGTTTGGCGCGATAACTCGGAGATCGATCGAACCGCGCAACGGTGCGGTTGTGCTCGAGCCAAAGATCATGGCCGGCGCGTGATGAGATGTCATTCGTTCGTACAACGGAGAAAACAAAGTGCGTAGAGTACAAGAGTTCAAGACGCTGTTTGTGCAAGCTTTGGCAGGTTTTGTTTTTGTCGTGGCTGTGTCTGTGGCCAATCCGGCCAAGGCGGTTACGGTGGACGTTCGCGGTGTCGCCTACGACGTTACGACAATCTTCGGCACCTACGAGAATCTGTTCCCAACCCTGGAACAGCAGGTTTGGTTCGGCAACCAAGGCCTCGCCACCGAGTTTGCGGCTACGGTCGGAAACCAGCTGGGCGGCGTGAATGGCAATATCGGTCCGTTCTTCGTATACGGCGAAAGGACTCTTGGCCCCGGCGGACTTGTGGTTAGTCATTTTGTGTTTACTGGAGTGACGTCGCCAGGCGGGATTCCCCCTGCCTCCAACTTTGCTTTTGGTATTGCCAGCCCGGTGACCACCGTCGTTCCGCTTCCGGCGCCGGCGCTGTTGCTGCTGACGGCCTTCGCCGCTATCGCCGCGGTCCGAGGCTTACGCGCCTGATCGGACCAACGAGTATTGGACTGCATCCGGTCACGCCAATGCGATGGTCGTCCCCTTACTCCTGAGGCGCTGAAGCGTTGCAGGCCGGCCCACTGCGAAGCCGGCTGGCGCCTCTAACCGCGTAGCGCAAGTGTCAACGCGCGGCTCTTTTACGGCCTCGCCGATGCAAGCATGTCGAACGCGCATGCGTCAGCGTTTCGCACGACGGTTGCGTCGGAAATGTCGTGATCGATGCGCCTCAGTATATCCTTCTCGAACCGCGTGCTCGTTCGGTAACGCGCCGTCGGCAGAAGGCTCTCGACCGGGCTGAACAGGCTGAGCGAAAGGGGAATGCCGGGATAGGCTCTCTGCAGCGCCGCCAGGGCGCCTTCTGAATCGTTGGGGCAGTGCCGTCGGACAATGTCGACGAGCGGCTGCATGGCCGGCATGGCCACCATATCGGCGCCCAGGTCCCGGAATTCACGGGAACCGGGCTGCAGGTCCCGCACAGCCGCCGCGCCCCAGAATCTCCGTTCGAAACCATTGTTGGCCGGCAGATCTGCGAGGCGTTCTCGGAGTTGATCGAAGCGTGGATCATCGGCCGAAAACCAGCCTGATTTCTCGAGCTCGGGAAGTTGGCTGATAATGAGATTCGCAAGGCCCGACATATACGGGATCGCCTTTTCGTGCAGGGCAAGCTCAAGCGAACCGAGGGCATCGCCGTACATGAACCCATGCCCGACCAACGGCAGGGCGGCATCAAGTTCACCTGCTGCCAGCAGGGCGTTTCCGATTTCCGGGGTTTCATAGGGTTTCCGTGCATCGAACAGGTATGCCGCAAGCGGCGTATCCTCTGCCGCCGATACGAGCCACGATCGCCCCGACAGGCCCTTCGGCTCGCGCAGCAATTCTATGCGCTGCTTTCGATCCAGCCCGGACGTGACATGATCGTGCAGCCAGATCTTGTTCTGAATCTGAGCAAGCAGGATTTGCGCAGCACGGTTATCCTCCCGCGCCAGAGCCGCAAGCGTCCGGAGCGCGTTCATGTCCTGACCATCGAGCCAAGTGCTTAAGGCGGATTCAAAGCGGGGATCATCAGCACCTTTGATCGCCGAGGCGTGCAGAGTGGCTGTACCCAACGCAAGGAGCAGGCCAAGCGCCAAGAGCCGCGCAAATACATTCAGCATGGATTAGTGCCTCTTATTGGCCCGCCTCCGCGGGATCATCTGGTTATCGGCCGGTCCGTGAACATCGGTTTATCTCTATCAGGAACCGTGCAGCAAATGCCAATAGCGCGAAACGTCGCCGGTTAGCTGCAACCGGTGCCGAACCTTCAGGATACGCCATCCCAATCGGATGGCAGACCGAAGCGGCGTCGTTTTTTCGTCCCGTCGCCATAACCCGGCCGGCACAGACGGCTTGGGCGACTGTGGTTTCACATGTTTTTCAACGCGACGGGACGATCCGTCCGGCCGGCCGTACCGTTTAGTGAAAGGGGCCTGTGGGTCGGGCGCACACGTGACAACCAGACGATGGAAGCACAATGCTACGAGACACCCTTCTTGGCCTGATGGCCGTAATGAGCCTTGCAATGCCGATCATGCCGCTGGCTGCGCACGCGGCACACACCGGCGGTCCGAAAAACGCGGCGCGCATTGCCGAACTGAAACAGGAGATTTTCGCGCTCGCGGAAACGTTCAAAGGGCAGGGCGATCCGGACTTCAGCCGTCAGCGGGCGTTCGAGCCGCTGATAACGGAATTGCTGCGCCTCAATCCGCAGCCGCCGATCGCCGACCGGCTTCCCGTACTGGCCGGCGCATGGCGTCAGGTCTGGGGACCATACGATTACCGCTCCAACGGCGCCCGCGGCGTGGACCCGGCAACCGATCCCGACCGGATTTACCAGGTGGTGTTCCCCGAGGGTTTTTACGTCAATGTCGCTCCGAGCGACGTGCGCGATCGCGGTGCCACACGCGACATCGTCTTGCTGAAGGGTGAGTATCAGGTCGCAACCGTCGACCCCGATATGCTGCAGGTGCGGTTTGTGCGTTTTACCAAGACCGAACAGGCAAAGGCAAAACAGGGCTTATGGCAGCTTGCCGCCCAATCAGCCGATCAGACGCTCGACAACCAATCGACCATCCTGCCCGGCTTCCTCGTCCGGTTGTTCTTCGGCGGGGGCGGATTGCGGGAAGTCTATACCGACGACACGATGCGCATCACCTACGGCGCGCGGGACCTCACAGACCGGTCGGACGAGTTCATCTACATCATGCGTCGGATGGATTGATATACTCGATACTTCTGTTCAGTCCGATGTGTCGCGCAGGGCGAGTCCTTACCGGCTTGCGTCGCCGGGAACGCGAAACGTCTACCCCTTCAGCGTATTCGACCGGGGTCCAGGCTACTCATTTGGACTTCCTATTCCGTTGCGCGCGCAAGTCGGAACGGAAAGCGCAGACACTTGATTGCGATTGGGGCGAAACGTCCCCCCACTTGTCCTGCAGTCGATCAAACTGATTTCGTTCATCTTCCAAAAGAGGCGGCGGGGACATGCCGAGACGACGCATGGTGACATACAACCAAGTGCGTTTACGCAAATCGGCAGAATCTCGCGATTTCGTCCAGATATCGAGGAGTACCGGGCCGGCCATTGCGCGGCCCGGCACACCGACGCGGCATATGCCTTCGATTGCGGGACGGCTCGACGAGCGGTCCAAGGCACGGCCATCAACCAGAACTGGCAAGGCCTCCATACCCAGGTCGCCCAGCCGCGGCATCAACACTCTCACGTCCCACAACCAGTGCTCCCTGTCTGCCTCGCCATAGACGGCGAGAATGCGCGAACCGAATTCAAGGAACTCCTCATCTCGCAAGGAAGCAACCAGGCGGGCAAGAATCTTTCCGCCTCGGCGTACCTGACGTCCGTCTTCTTCAGTGTTTGCCGCCGCGCGCTCCAATCCGGCCACAATGGCGTGTGCACGAGGAGTCAGTGTTTCCGGCCGCCTGACAACGACATCGACATCCCAATCAACCACATCGTCGGGGCGGTCAGCGAGGATGGCGTCAATGTCGGCCAACTGGCGGGCCAGCGTCGTGTCCGTAATCGCGGCGGCCCGTGCGAGCACGAGGTTCTGGTCTGCGCCATCGCGGTCTGCCAGTGAAATTGAATTCAAGCCTAACGCATGCGCCAGAAGCGCGGCGTCGCGTCGGAATCGGGTATCGCCTTCAATGATGGGCGTAAAGCCCTTGCGCCAGAATTGTGCAGCGCATTCCCACTTTGCCGCGGCGGAGTTCAGCCCACAGCCCATCACGGGCCTCGGAAACCATGAAAGCGGTGCGGCGAATCCACCGGAAAGTTCGAAATGCTGCCCATCGGGCATGGTGATAGAGGTCGTCAGACGATTGATCGGCAGCCGGTTTTTGTATTCCTTTTCCTCGTGTTCCGACACACGAAGCACGGGATGGTTCGGCCGTTCGGGCATCGAGAGAATACAAAAACGCTCTTCGGGTTTTCGCCCGAGCGAATCTTCGCCTTCATAGAAGACGGACGCCCTAACCCGGGCCGCGTATGCACCGCGTATTCCTCTGATTTTGTTGCAGGTCGAAGTGTCAACAAGTCTGTGCGAACGATGCTCTTCGGGGAAGTTTCGGTTGAAGTTGTACGCTACCGGCAGGTCATAATTTCGTATGAGCCATTCAGTATCGTCGTGATCGTCAAAGACCAGGGAGTGGTTGTCAGGATCGAACGGAATTGTGACGCGAGCATTGGCGGCCTGATATTCGCTCGCAACGGAACGCAAGGCGATGTGATCCATCGTAACCGCCGCCCAGTATCCGCCGTAGAACAGAAGCGGCAGCACCAGCCACCACCGCGATACGCGGCCGATCGCTGCCTCGACGGCGACGCCGATCATGCCCGCATTAATCAGCAACACTGACCAATACGCAGCCAACATGAACATCAAAAAGACGCCCGTAAGGGGCAATAACTGAAGAACAAAGACCGCAGCGGTCGCCGCGAAAAAGAGGAGTGAACGCGGAAAACGGGATTTCATAATGAATGTATACGGTAAAGGTTTTAAGAAACTCGTTATTGTCGTTAGTTTGAATTCGTCATTTGCCTCGTTGAGACGAAATCTCGGGGCTGATTTTTAGGATTTTTGGCGCCTGACGAGGTTCGCGAATTCTCGTTGTTTTGTTTTAGGCAATCGAGAATACCAACAAAGCATCGAAACAGCCATAAGCGGTAGCACTGAAGCGCCGTTCACCCCGCCGGCAAGTCAACCGCCGCCAGCGCCGTAATGCGCAATTTCCCGGTTCCCGTCATCCCGATTTCCGTCTCAACGCCATAGACCCGCCTCAAGAGATCGGCGTCGAAAACCGCGTCCGGCGGGCCGCCGGCGACGATCTTTCCGTCCTCAACACAGATGACATGGCTGGCGAACTGGGCGGCAAGCGACAGGTCGTGCAGGGCCATGATCACGGCGATGCCGTGTTCGGCGCTGTAGCGGCTGACCCGTTCCAGGACCACCAGCTGATGCCGCAGGTCGAGCGCGGCGATCGGCTCGTCCAGGAGCAGCGCGGCGGGGTCCCGGAACAGGGTCTGGGCGAGATAGACCAATTGGCGCTGGCCGCCGCTCAACGTGTCGAGCGTGCGGGTGTGAAGCGGGCAAAGGCCGAACCGGTCGAGGATCGCCATGGCGTCGTCGACAAGATCCTGCCGGACGGTCAGCCCGAGCGAGCGGTACCGGCCCAACAGAATGACTTCAAGGACGGACAGCGCCGAAGAGGCCGAAGTATCCTGGGGCATGTAGGCGATCTGGTCGCGGCGCGCGATGCGATCGCGCGGCTCGGATCCGAGCGCGACCTGGCCGTCGCAGGGCAACAGGCCGGCCAGCGCCTTCAGCAATGTCGACTTGCCGGCACCGTTCGGCCCGATCAGGGCCGTGATGGTGCCGGGCTCCGCAAGGCCCGTCGCATCGGCGACGATCGTGCGGGATGCGATCCGGACCGTCAGGTGCTCGAAGGCCAGCTTCACCAAATGAACCTCCGCGACCGCAGGATCAGGCCGAACAGGAATGGCACGCCGATGACGGCGGTAACGATCCCGATCGGCACGACCGTTCCCGGCGACAGCGTCTTCGACACGATCGAGGCACCGACCATGACCAGAGCGCCGGTCATGGCCGCCATCGGCATCAAAAACCGCTGGTCCTCACCGATCAGCATGCGCGCAATGTGCGGCGCGACCAGCCCGACAAACCCGATCGTGCCGACAAAGGAGACCGCGCCCGCGGTCATGAAGGCGACGATCGCAAAGACCCGGATCCTGAGCGCCGCCACGTTGATGCCAAGCGCGGACGCCCGGTCGTCCCCGAGCCGGAGTGCGGTCAGCCGCCAGAAATCGGGAATGAGCGCGATGATGCAGGGGCAGACGATGAGCGCGACGAGCGGCAGGTTCGACCAGCTGGCTTTCAGAAGCGATCCGAAGAGCCAGAACATGATCGCCTGCAGCACTTCCGGCGCGGCCAGATATTGCACCATCGATTGCAGTGACTGGAACAGAAAGAGCGTGGCGATCCCGGCCAGCACCATGACCTGGGCGCTCATGCCCCGCATGCGCGACAGGCCATAGACCAGCGCGGATGCGACGGCGGCCGTGGCAAAGGCCGCCGCGGGCACGGTGAGACCGGGAACCAGTGGCAGCGCGACGCCGGTCAGAAGCACGGCCGATGCCCCGAAGCCCGCCGCCGCCGACAGGCCCAGCGTATAGGGACTGGCCAAGGGATTGCCGAGCACCGTCTGCATGGCGACGCCGGACACGGCAAGCGCCGTTCCGACCAGAATGGCCATCAGCGTCATCGGCAATCGGATCGACTGCACAATGGCAAGGACCGTCGGATCGGCGGCTGCCGGATTGAACAGGGCGCTGACCACCTCGCCCGGACTGAGAAAGGCCGGACCGATCAGGATGTCGGCGATCACGGCGACCGCCAGGACGGCTGCCGTGACCGAGAGCCAGGCGACCCGCCGGGTCACCAGCCCGGAATAGCCGGGCGCAGCTCCGGCCACCCCGATTGTTTCCTGCATCGCCGATGACTTAGGGCATTTGTGTCATGTAGGTGCCGGTCGCCTTGATCGGCATGTACTGATCGAAGAAGTCTTCCAGGTTTTTCTGCGGATCGACATCCGCAAACAGATCCGGATGCAGCGCCTTGGCGATGAACTGAAGGAAGGTGAAATCGTAAAGCGTCCGCGTCCCGCCGTGATAGACGCCGAACACGCGATCCTGTTTGACGGCCGGCAGTTCCGCCCAGCCGGGCCGTTGCAGGTAAGGGGCCATGCGGGCATGGGTGGTCTCGGCGTCGACCCCCGGTCCGAGCAGCACAACATTGTCGCGCCCGAGCCAACCCGATCCGGCAAGGAAGACGAAGTCCGGTTTTTGGGCGAGCACATATTCCGGTTCGACGGGCGCCCATTTCGCCACCTTGTCCTTGGCGATATTGGTCCCGCCGGCCACTTCGACGAGCCGTCCCCACATCACGTCGCCCCAAGAGAAGCCGGGCTCGTCGGCGCCCTTGTTGCCGAGTTCGAAATGCACTTTCGGTCGGGCTTCGGCCTCCGACACGCGTGCCCGGACATCCGCAACGGCGCCGGCATATAGATCGGCGAGCGCCTGCGCCCGGTCTTCGATTCCGAGCACCTTGCCGAGCGCCCTGGTCGAGGCGACGTGCCGGTCGACGGTCTGGGCATTGTAGTCGAGCACAACCACCGGAACGCCGGCGGCTTCCAGCCGACCGACCGTGTCGCCCAACGCCGTGTATTGCCAGTCGGCGATGAGCGCCACATCCGGACGGGTCGCGAGCGCGGCTTCGAGCGAAAACGTGCCGCTGTCGACTTCGCCCACATCGGTCACTTCCGCGATCCGGGGAACGGCTGCGGCATAGGCCTTCCATTGCTGATTGCGCCAACCTTCCCAGGCCTCGCGGGATATGGCGACGACGCGGTCGTAGGCATCAGGACCGCCGACAGCAAAAAAATCCTCGAAATAGAAGCCGAGCAGGATGCGCTGCGGGTTTTCCGGGATTTCGACTGTGCGGTCGAGCACGTCGGTTACGGTTGTTGTCTGAGCATTGGCCGGGGTGGCGAGGCTGCCTGCCACCACAGCCACGATCAGGTATCGGAGGATAAGGGCTGTCATGTCGATCTCCGTTGCTGTCTACCGTAACGTTATAACAACACGTACTCGCTTTCCTGACGCGGGAAAAGGCCTATTGCGGAACGGAGAAAATTCGAAGGCGGGTGATTGGACGAACACACCTGTGACCAATCCTGATCTGCGGGTGCAGGCCTATCGGTTCGCTTGAGACGAGCAGCCTACGGAATTGAGACGGCGGTCCAATGACACAACGATAGGAAGTGGGCGATAAGGCGGCAAGACGAATAGCGGCCGTCAGCGGTCAATTGCGTGGTGTCGTGTTGTGAGTTCTGGAGTCCGGAATTTTCTGTGCGCCTGGGGCTGCGGAAGAACCGCCAGTCCGATATGCACCGCCGCAACAAAGCCGGCCGATGCCGGAGGCATTGCTGAAGTTCCGGGTCGTGGCGTACCCGGCGCGGGCCTCGGGACCGCTTTCAAATCCTTCGGGGTAGCGACTGCGCGACGGTGGCCGCAGCGCGCGATGCCACCAAAGCTGCGCTCGACGCATCGACTGCAGAAGCCTTTCGGGCAGGCCGACTGTCCGTCTTTGCAATTTCATCCAGACAAACCGCCGACGTCGGAACGATGTCTTGGCAACAAATCGAGAGGGTCCCCATGAAAGTCCTGCTTGCCGCCGCGATGGTCCTGTTCACCGCCATGGCGAGCCACGCGGCGACGCTGCGCTTCGACGTCGCGTCGACCTGCGAGACGAATTGCGGTGTGCTCGGCCTGAATAGCGGCGATGCCGTCGGCGGATTTCTGCTGCTTGACTCGACCGGGTTTGGGGTCGGGGGCGCCACCTACGGGTTCGAAGATGTCCTTGATTTCGAATTCACGTTTGGCAACCTGACAGTCAGTTTCGCAAACGCCTTCGGGTTTAAATTCGGCACACTTCCGACGGCACAAAACACGGCGACCGAACTGGCAAACTGGAGCTTCTCCGCCAGCACTCTCGGGCCGGGCACAATTGGCGGGATTGACGTTTCCGGCGGCAGTTTAGGCCTTTCCGGAAACACGGCGGGTCCGGGCATCACGTGCTCGGACGCGCAATGTTCGTCCCTGACGGGCCTGCCGCCGTTCGCTCGTGTCTCGCAGTTCGATGCGGTCACCGGTGTGCCGGTCGGGCCGACCCCCGTGCCCTTGCCGGCGACCTTGCCGCTCCTGGTCGCGGGTCTCGCCGGCCTTGTTGCTGTGGGACGGCGCCGTCGCCGGTTCCAACGGACCTGCAAGACCCATGGGACCGGGCTGCAAGACCGTGGGGAAATGCGGTGACGGCGTCCTCGTGGGTAGACGATTCACGGCAATCCGCCCAGGGCACCGACCATGCCGCAAAACGGCCCCAAACACTTTGTCCATTTGGTGTCGCGCATCCGTGGTGAAAAACGGCTGCGTCCGGGGCGGGTAGATGATGAAAAAATCGACGACCTTGTCTTTTTCTGGCGCAGTCGGGCCAAAGCGCAAGGACAACACCTGCCGAGGCAAAAAGAATCGAAACAATAAGCTCTTAGTCGCTGTTTCCGTCGGCGCGCTGGCGGCCGCCATGCCGGGTGGATTTGGGCTCTACGGCGGGCGGGCACGGGCGCAGGCCCTGCCGGTCGGGTGCAGCGACGGCAATAACAACATTGCTGAAAACGGCGAAACCGTGACCTGCGTAACGGCGGCGCCGACCGTGATCCCGGGCGTCGCCACGACAGTCGACGACATCACCGTTGTCATCGGCGATGCGATGACGCCGACCACGTTCAACAACGCCGCCGGCGACGGCCTTGATCTCAACGGCGCCGGGGCCCAGGCGGTGACGATCAATTCCGGGTCTTCTGTCACCGGCAGCGCCATCGGAGTAGAAGTCAGGTCCGCAAGCGGATCCGGCGACCTGACGATAGACAGCACCGGCACGATTTCCGGCGGTACCTTCGGTGTCTATGGCCGCAAGTTCGGTACCGGATCGTTGGTGGTGACCACGGGGGCAGTCACGGCGAACACCTTGGATGGCGTGGACGTCATAAATTTCGGGACCGGCACCGGCGTATTGTCGGTCACGGCAACTGGACCCGTGATAGCCGAGTTGATCGGGATCGATGCATCGAACATCGGGCCCGGAGCGGCAATCGTGAACGTCGCCGACGTCACATCCCTCAACGCGATCGGCGTGGAAATCGAAAACTTTGTCGGGGGCGATATTTCGCTGACGGCATCGGGTCAAATCAGGGCAGGGGGTGGCGAAGGCGTCAGAATTATTAACGGCGCAAATGCTGCGACGCGTGTCACGGTAGCAAACGTGACCAGCACCGCCCCCTTGTTCGAAGCGGTGGACGTCACAAACCAGGCGGCCGGTTCGACCGATCTGTCGATTACGGCCACAGGCACGATTTCGGCAATGGGGCCTGGCATTACCGCGCGTAACAGGGGCACCGGCATTACGAGTGTCACAGCGGTCGACGTGACATCAACGACGAATGACGGCATCTACGCTAGGACATACGTCAACAATACCGGCGGCATATCGGTTACATCGACCGGAACGGTGACGAGCTTCGATAACGGCTTGGAAGTCACAAGTATCGGTACCGGACCGATGACGATCGAGACCGGCGCGGTAACGAGTGCGAACGGCATCGCAATACAGGCAAATCAGAACGGCGTCGGCGCGGGCGCCTTTACAATCACGGCAAACGGACGCCTGGTTGCTCAAAATCAAGCGATTGATGCGTCCAATTCCGGTGCCGGTTCGTTGGTCGTCAGCGTTACGGACGTCATTTCACTGGGAGGGGACGGGCTGCTTGTTGCGAACCAGGCCACGAGCACCGGCGATGTCACAGTTACCGCAACCGGGCTCGTTTCAGGATTAAGCGACGGCATCGATGCCCGAAACGCTGGAACGGGTGCGATTACCGTCACCGCGAACACCGTTCGAGGGACGAATTACGCCGGCATCTTCGCAGCGAACAGCGTGACGGCGGCCGGAGACGTCACGATCGCGACGACGGGTAACGTCGAGGGCGACCGCTACGGAATGCGCATAGAAAACTACGGATCGGGTAACCTGACGATCACGAGTTCAGGTGTTTTGACCGCTCCTAACGGTGACGGCGTCTACGCGGTGAACAGCGGCACCGGCGGGTTAACGATCAGCATCGCGGACGCCACGGGCGGCGATAACGGTATCGAACTCCTGCAGCAGCAGGCCGTGCCGGGTGTTGTAACGATGTCAGGCGCGGTGCGCGGCGGTCGATACGGCTTTTATAACCAGCCCGGTTCCCGCGGCGGTTTGGTGACGATTACCTCGACCGGATCCCTTCAAGGGGATACGGGGATCGCGTTTCTGGATGGCGCGAATGGCGGCGCCGGCGATGCCGCCTCGCAATTGACCGTCGCCGGTACACTGCTCGGCGACGCGCGCATGGGCGCCGGGAGCGACCAGGTGACCGTCGGCTCGGGCGCAAACTTGGGGACCAGCGGTCTTGGTCTCGGCGCGGGCCGTGGCGTGCAGCTCGACGGGGATGCCGGCGCCGGTTCGTTTATTGCCGGTGATCTCGACAGCCTTGTATTTGACAGCTGGACCGGCAGCATCGACGGCGCGCAAATCGTCAATTTCGAACAGGTTTCAGTGACCGGCGGTGCAACCGTGACCTTCACCGACATTGTTGCGCCGGGGACGGGCCTTGCCAATGAAAACACCACCGATGGCCTGGCATTCCGTGTCGGGAACGGATCGACCGCGGCATTCGCCCAGTCATTCACCATCAACGGCAATGTCAGCAATTTCGGCACACTCGACCTCTCCGCGGCGAATTCGGGCCTCGGTACGGTCCTCACGATCACGGGTAACTACGTCGCGGCCTCCGGTCTGCGCATCGACGCGTTTTTGAACGATGGCGGCACGACGAACCGTCAGCCTGCCGACAGCGCCCTTGCCGATCAGCTGATCGTCACCGGGACGATCGGCGGTCAGACGCAGGTCTTCGTCAACAATACCGGCGGGCCGGGAGCCTCAACGGATCGCAACGGCAACGACGCCGTCGATGCCAATGAAGGCCTTGTGATCGTCCAGATGGGCGGAACGCCGGATTCCGAAGGGGCCGATGACGGCGTGATCGCATTATCGAACAACTTTGTGCTCGGGGCCGCGGACAACACGGCCACGAACGGCTCCGGTCGGGAGAACGTGATCGCCGGCGCATTTGCCTACGACATCTACGCGATCGATCCGTCGGTCTCTCAGAACGGCACCTGGGATTGGGTGCTGGCATCGATCGGTCTGGCGCCGACGGTCGCGCTCTACGAGACGTTCCCGCGCTCGATGGAGGCGCTGAACGGTTTGCCGACGTTGAGACAACGGGTCGGCGACCGGTTCTGGCAGGAGCCCCTGAACCCGGCGATTTTCAACTATACCTATTGCACCGATGCCGGGTCGTGCCCTGTCGGTGTCGAGCAACGCGGCGACTATGCCGCACGAAGCGACACGGACCCGGCACCCCTCCAGAACGCCATCTGGCTACGCATCGAAGGAGCGCATAAGCAGGTCGATCCCGATTTTTCGACAACCGGCGTGGAGTACGACATCAACCGCTGGCAGTTACGTTCAGGCGTCGATGGTGTGGTGCTTCAACGGCCCGGCGGCCGGCTGGTGGCGGGTGTGAACCTTTCCTACGGTACGTCTTCCCTCGACACGTCCTCGCCGCTCGGCAGCGGATCGAGCGAAACGGCAGGCTTCGGCCTTGGCGCCTCGCTGACCTGGTACGGCGATAACGGGTTCTATGCCGATGCCCAGGTTCAGCACTCCTGGTACGAGACCGATCTGACCTCGAGCCAGGCGCGCACCCTGGTCACCGACACCAACGGAACCGGTTATGCGCTTTCGGCGGAGATCGGCAAACGCATCGATCTGCGCGACGGGTTGACTGTCACGCCGCAGGCGCAGTTGATCTACGCAAATGTCGACGCAGACAGCTTCACCGATCCCTTCGGTGCGGTGGTGACACTCAACGACGGCGACAGCCTGACCGGCCGCGTCGGCGTGGCCATCGACAGCCGGCACGCATGGCAGGACCAGCGGGGCAAGCTGCAACGCGGCCAGGTTCACGCGATTGCCAATCTCGTGCACGCATTCGACACGGAAACGGCCGTGGACGTCTCAGGAATCAGTCTTGCGCTCGAAGAAGAGGCCTGGATCGGCGAGGTCGGCATCGGCGGCGCGTTTTCGTGGGATGACGACAGATACGCGATCCACGGCGAACTCGCAGCCGCCTCAAGCCTGCAGGACTTCGGCGACACCTACGGCATAAAGGGGCATGTGGGTTTCCGGCTGGCGTGGTGAGACACTGTGTTTCGAAGGCCTGAACGAGGTCGGGCTCATGGTGGGGGCGAATTATCACCCCGGCACCGCCGAATATCTTGAGGTCGAGGAAGAGACCCTCGATACTTCCATCGCAGCCATCGACATGATGACCTATATTGCGACCAGTTTTGCTGCGGTCGATGAGGTGCGCGAGGGTATCATTGGCCTGCGTGCTGTTGGGGTGATCGAACCGACGCTTGGCTTCGCGGCTCCGCTCCACATCATGGTGAGCGATACGACCGGCGAGACTATCGTCATTGAGTTTCTCAGAGGCGAGACGGTGATCTTTGATGCGCCTTTGCGCGTCATGACCAACTCGCCGTCCTACGACTTCCACATGACCAACCTACGGAACTACATTAACCTTTCGCCCGTCGCGCTTCCCACGCTGAAAATCGAAGACCTTGAATTTGCGCCACTCGGGGCAGGTAGCGGAATGATCGGTCTGCCCGGCGACAACACCCCTGTTTCGAGGTTTGTGCGTGCAGTTGCTGCGACGCAGACGGCGCGTCCGACCGCGACGGGCGAGGAAACGGTGTACGAAATCTTCCGTATCCTCGACAATTTCAATCTCCCCCTTGGCGCGGCAGAGGGCGACACTCTCGGCGACGGCGAGGACAACATGCGGTCCGCGACGCTTTGGACCAACGCGATGGATAGCCGTAACCTCCGCTTCTACTACCATACCATGCACAACCGCCGCGTTCGCATGCTCGATTTCAACGAGATCGATTTTGAGACTCTTGACACGCTTACCAAGCTGCCGCTGGACCGGGTCGACGAACAGGACATCGAGGAAATTACACTGAACTGAGGCGCGATCGCTGACAGTTCGATATTCATTGCGAAGCGGCGCCCCTGTGGGCGCCCTTTCTCCATGGACCGCTTCTATGCTGAAATCCAATGCTTGAATGAATGGCGGCTGTGTCCGCAGTGCCGCCCTTGGGCACGGATGCGAACCATGCAAATCCGACAGAATTCGTCAAATGACCGCTGAGAGCCCATAGTGACAGGTACTGCGAAGTGACCAAAGGTCTGCTAAAGACGATTGCAAGATTGTTACCTAGGATCGAAAGTTGCTGAGTTGGAATTCTGAAGATGGATGGGAGTTCAGCCTTTTCGGCGCAATTCTCGTTGCTGGCGTCATAGCTTTCATATTTTATCGGAATCGCGTTCGTCGCAAATCACTACGCAAACGGAGCGATGGCACATACGTTTGGATGGAGTGGCATGGAGGTGAGCGAACGTCACACCGAGACCCCTCAGAAAAAGGCGGTGAGTGGGATAACGACGGTGATGGGGATGGCGGCGACTAAAACTATCTGCCGCTGACATCTGAGCAGCAGACATTTGAAGTCAAACGTTGTGTGGCAGAAAAGTCCGCATAGCGGACGTGTAGGCGCACATCGCATTTTCATGGTGTCCGGGCCGTTCATTGGGCCTGGCAGCCAAGCCCTTCATCAAAACACAGACCAATTTAACCTGAGCGCCACTTCTTCAAGCGCTTTGAGTGCAAGGACGGAATTGCCTTTGTCATCCAGCCCTGGACTCCACGCCACAACGGAGCCACGACCCGGCGCAACGGCGACAATTCCGCCTCCGACTCCACTTTTGCAGGGCAAACCGACGCGGAATGCGACTTCACCGGACGCGTCGTAGCAGCCACAAGTCATCATCAGTGCATTGATGCGGCGCGCGCGTTCCGGTGATACCCCTGCTTTCCCGTCTGCGGTACCTTTGCCGCGGGCAGCCAGGAACCGGGTCGCCATGGCAAGCTGACTGCAACTCATGGCGATGCTGCACTGGCGGAAATAGTGTTCCGTGACCGTGGCTGGATCACCTTCGATATTGCCCTCGGCCAACATGAAGAACGCCAAGGCCCTGTTCCTGTTTCCTGTGGCAACCTCAGATGCAAAAACCGCTTCATCGACTGAAATTTCGGGGTCTTCGGCCAGCTTTCTGCAAAGATCGAGGACGGAGTGCACTTTTTTTGCATTTTCCGCATTCTGCAAAATGAGGTCTGAGACAACAATTGCGCCAGGGTTGATGAAAGGATTCCTGGGCTTGCCGCGCTCAAACTCAAGTTGGACAATTGAGTTGAAAGGGTCACCGGACGGTTCACGCCCGACACGGCGCCACAGTGTGGCGCCCACAAGGTCGAGCGCCACCACCAGCCCGAACACTTTTGAGATACTCTGAATCGAGAACGACAGATCGGCATCACCGGCCACAAGTGGCGGCCCATCCAGGGGCGCTACTGCGATCCCAAAGTGGTTCAGTGAGATGTTGGCCAATTCCGGGATATAGTTTGCCACCTCTCCCCGGTCCACTTCACCGGCCATGCGACCGGCGATTTCGTCGAGGAGGGATTGGATCCCGGTGCGATCAAGCTCGTACGGCATTTGCGATATTCATTTCTTCGGAAATGCCCTTTGTCGGTCCGTCGCGACTTTCTACCTCAAAGGCGCGGGTCGTTGTAGAGTTCATCGAACGACGCGCTACCGAGATCCGGAAGATTCCCGTTCAAGCAGTAGGCTGCGCAGATGCTCGCGATACATGAGGCAACGTCCGCTTTGTCCGCATTGCTGACGCACACAGTCTACTGATCGGAATCTGCGGCACCACAGATACGCCATCAACTGCGAACCCGCGGCCGGATCAAGCCTGCAGGACTTCGGCGACACCTACGGCATAAAGGGGCATGTAGGCTTTCGCCTGGCGTGGTGAGGCGCCGACACACGAGGTCGGCCGGCTCTGCGCGAAAAGCCATACCGGTGTGGCCTCCGAACTTCCCTCGAAAAAGCGAAAGACAGATCGTCGGTAAAGCTGTCGGTCACCCGGCCACGATCTTCTGTTTTGACGTCTTGCCGATCCCCGGATTGAAACTGTTGGTCGGATCCAGTTTCCGATAGAAATCCGCCAGCTCCTGCTTTGCCTCATAAAGGTGGCCGACATTGTGTTCGGCCGGGTATTCGGCGCCGCGTTCATCCAGAAGGTCGAGCATAGCCTGTTTGACGCGCTTCGGATCCGCTCCCTTGCGCACGGCGTAGTCCTGGTGGAAGACGTGGCACAGGAAATGGCCGTAATAGAGTTTTGCGACCAGATCCTTTTCGATTTCTTCCGGCAGCGTCTCGAACCACTCGGCGTCGTTGCGCCGAAGCGCGATGTCGAGCGGCAGGATGTCTTCCACCTTGTCCGGGTTGCAGATGCCGTAGCGGGCGGCCGCACCGGCGGCGGCAAAGCGATGCAGGCCGGCGAGTTTCGCTTCTTTCTTGCCGCAGGAAAACCAGGCTTCGTTGCCGACGATTTCGTCCAGAAGCTTTTCCGTCTGGTCCGCCGTCGCGCCGCTGACCTTCAGGATGAGGTGGTGCTCGAACCGGTCCCGCCAGTCCAGCATGCGTCGCGGCAGCGCTTCGGGAAGGATGCGCGTGACCGCCTGCATGACCCGATCGACCAGGTGGTTGGGCAGCGCTGCGCGATCGTTGAAGATCCCGTCCAGCTTTCCCTTGATCTTGAAGATCAGCGGCAGCCATTGCGTACCGAGCCAATGGATCAACAGGAGGGTGTCTTTGCCGTAGATCCGGGCAATGTCGAAAATCTCACGGTGCAGGTATTCGGCGCTGACCGGAAGCGGATCGATCTGCGTCAGCAAGGCCCGGCGCAGCGCCGTCAGGTCGGCCGTTTCATTGGTGCCGATGTAATAGACCCGCTCGCCGGTTTCTGCAGGGAAGGTATCGAGCCGGACGGCGAAGACGGCCACCTTGCCGGCACAGCCTGACGCCTCGTGCAATGTCCGCGCATCCGCGTTGAAGCGCGCCGGGGTGGCCGCGTCGATCTCGCGCACGCGGTGCGCATAGCCGTCATCGGATGCCCTTGCGTCGGTTTCGACAATGTCGTCATCCGAAACCTCGCCGCGGTCGAGACGTCCGAGGATCTCTTCCGGATCGTCTCCGAGATCGAGGCCCAGATGGTTGACCAGACGGAGCGATCCGTCCGCCTGTTTTTGCGCATAGAGCGCCAGCTCCGTATAGACCGGGCCGCGCCGCACCAGGGAACCGCCCGAATTATTGCATACGCCGCCGATGATCGAGGCGCCGATGCAGGACGACCCGATGACGGAATGCGGTTCCCTGCCGATCGGCTTGAGGCGCTTTTCAAGGTCGAAAAGCGTTCCCCCGGGTTCGCTGATGATCTGGGTTCCGCCCCTGAGCAGGTGAATCTTGGCAAGCCGCAGCGTGTTGATGACGATTGTCGGGCGGTCGTATTCGCCGTTCGGCGTCGAGCCTTCCGTCAGGCCCGTATTTGCCGCCTGCATGATGACGATCCGGTCGGCACCAACGCAGGCCTTAAGCACGCGCCACATTTCCAGGAGGCTGCCCGGCTCGACAGCCGCCTCCGCTTCGCCTTCTCCCGATCGCCAGCCCTTTCTGAACCGCGCAAGCGAAGCGGCGGTCACATGAACGTAACGCGCGCCGCAAATTCCGTTGAGTTGCTCGATCAAGGCCGTTTTGTCGGACATGCAGCTTGCGCTCCCGTCGTGATCAGTCCTTCGATTGATGCAATCGGTGAAACACCGATGCGCCCGTTTCTTCCGGCTACCGCAGGCCATCGTGTCGGCCAATCCTGACCGCGCCCACAGTGCCGATGCGGTTGCGGACCGAATGGCAAAGAAAACAATCATGCTGCCGGAAGGTCAACGGCGGTCGCGCCGTGAAATGCCGTTTGGCGTCGTCCGCATTGCCGCAAGGTGCGCCACACGGGCTCGGTTCGGAACCGCTTGTCTTATGACTCTTGGTGCGGAACAGGCAATAAGGGGACCGCTGGAGGAGGGTCGCCGCCCTCCTTGAGCGGCGAGGGTTGGATCGCAAAACCGCTGACCGTTTGACGGGTCGAGTTAGAGTCGGATCACCCTCGTCTTTCCCTTGAGGCCTGAATGGATACCCGCGGTTCGGCTGCGGATGACAAGCACAGGACAAGCGAAAGATGCTCAACGATACCATCGGCGTCGACATCTCGAAAGACCATCTCGACGCCCACCGTATGAGCGACGGGGCAAACCGCCGCTTCACCAACGACAAGACCGGCCACAAAGCCTTCAAGGTCTGGCTTGGCACAGCCGACACCCGATCCGTTCCGTCCGATACCGAACTAGAACGCCGCGATCACCAACGACATCCGCGGTCTCGACCGGGTGGCGACCCGGGCCCATGTCAAAGGCGGCGACGTTGCGGGCTATTAGGCAACGAGCCTTCAATACGACGCGTCTGATGCCACGGCCGGCATATTGAGCGACCGGAGCTATGACCCGCTCTATTTCGATCAGTCGTTCCTGACCCGGCTTGCCCTTGTACCACTGGATGCGCTGGGCCGGCCTCAAGGCGACGAGCAGGTAAGGCTGTTGTTCAAGACCAGCGATCCGCGCGGTCCAACAGCGTCGATCTGGATCGACCTCAAGGTCGATCCGGCGACATTGGCCGCGGTCCCGCTACCGGCCTCCGGTCTGTTACTGCTTGTAGGCATGGGGGTCATGGCCCTGTTCAGGGGGTGGAAATTCAGTCGCATCGCCTGATCGTGGTTGCAGCGGCGCGCTCGGACGCTCGTCAATGCCCGCCGCCCCCGGCAAGCCCAATACCCGAGATCAAGGCGCCCCAGACCTTCAGGCGCAGGCCAACCGCCTTGATCACGCCGGTTGCCGCAATCACATGCCCGAAGAAACCGGGAAGGTTGTTCGTGTAGGCCTGCACGATGCAGCCGCTGCCGTTCAGCATGATCGAATGGTGTTCGGGATGTTCGAACTCGAAATAGACGAGCAGCGATCCGCGGGAGGTCAGGTTGTTGAGCTCCAGGAGCTTGCCGCCCGGCACGACCTGGCCGGCCGCGACGGCAGGCTGGATGGACGATATCCTTGCCGGCAGGACCGCATCGCGGAACGACAGGCCGATATTGCTGTCACAGGCAATTTCTGCCGGCATGTCTTCGTAAAGCGTGGCCCGGGCGACTTGCGAAAAGCCTGCGATCACGCGGATCGGGATATCGTCCGGACGGTCGGGAATGATGACCATGGCGGGACTCACGATCAGCTTTGACGCCGGACTGCCGACGCTCATCGCCAATTGCGTGACGACGCCATCAGTAAAGGCATGCACTTCGGTCTGAGTGAGCGCGACCCTGGCACTTTCCAGAGCCGCCTCGGCCGACTTGCGCTGGGCCGGAAGCGCCTGGGAGAGATCCACCTGCGCCAGGTCCGCCTGGGCAAGCGCCGCTTCCAGTTGCGCCTCGGCCACGGCAACGGAAGATTCCAGCTTGCGCACGGTGTCCTCGGTCCCGACGTCGCGGGCAGCCAGCGTCCGCGCGTTTTCCAGGTCGATGTTCAACTGATCCAGCGAGGCTCGCGCCTCCACGACGCTCGCCTCGGCGACCTTCAACGTGTCGACGGCCTTTGTCTCCGCCGCGGCAATCTCGGCAAACCGTGCTTCGGCTTCCTTGAGTGCGGCCTTTTGGGCGCTGTCCTCGATGCGAAACAAGAGATCGCCGGCCGATACGCGTTCACCGTTGTGCACGGCCAGTTCAATCACCGGGCCGCTGGTCTGCGCCACCACGGAAATCGTCGGGAACGGCAATACGCCGGTGTAGGATTTCGGATGGAAGTAGAAGATCACCATGAACAACAGGAACGCGAGGATGGCCCAAAGCACGACGGCCGTGCGCATGTTCCAGACCGTCATGGCCTCGCCGCGCCGCTTCAGTTGGAAGTAGCGGATGATGACGGGAAAAGACGTCAGGGCCAGCTCAAACATTCCTCGCCTCCTGCACATCGCCTTCTGTTTCTGGCGCGCTGACCGTCGGTGGTTGAGGAGGAACGGGCTGTTCCGGCGGGTCTGGAAGCTGCACCGGTTCCGATACTGCGTCGATCGGTGCCGCGACGGGTTCCGGCACGGCCGGCTCTTCACGACGTAGATTGAATCGCGACCAGTCGGCCATCAGGGCGATCAGGATCGCGCTGATCGGCAGCAAGATGTTGAAATGCCCGAGCGGAAAGATCTCGTAGAGCAGGGCAATAGTCAAAAGCGTCGGGATGGTCTTGGCGAGCGGCGTTCCCCTGGCCCGGTGTTCGGCCCACCGATCGAAGGCGGCATAGAGTGTCACGACCGCGTAGAGCGCTCCGAATATCAGCGCCAAGGCGACCCACGCCAGCATGTCCCCTTCGCCCGGCGTGACGAACCAATTGGGCAGGGCATGCCCGTGGCCTTGTTCAGCTGCCATCGATCGACCTTTGAGAAGTAAAATGCGACGGAGACGATCTACCTTGGGGTGAACGCGATGTCTATTTTCGTCAGGCCCGCGACCCGGCCGGACGCCGAAAATGGCGGCAACGGGCAGATTCCTGCCGCGCCAAAACGTGCGAAAACTTCGAGGCTTCGGCGCTAAGCCGACACAGGAAACTCACGGCGCGAAGGAGAGCGGTGTGCTGTTGCCGTTCCTGAGGTTTAAGTTGCATCGCCTCTACGCCGGTCCGGGACGGCAACACATCGATATTACGCTTTACGGGAAGAGGAGGCGCCAGACGCTTCCATGACCGGAAGTTCGACGCAGGACGGCATCTCCGCGCAATGGTGGATTCGCAGATTTGCTGCCCGTCCTTCCGTCATGTAGGCCTGCTCCTGGGTGGATCCCGATCCCAGATTTCTTGCAATGCGCGGATGGGCGCCGCTGGCGATCAGGACCCGGAGGCGTTCGCCTTTGCGGAAACGCACGGCAGTCGGCAGCAATTGGAGGTCGACCTTCGCCACGCCGCCCGTCGGCGTTTCAAAGACGATCCGCCGGACGGCATCGGTCACGTTCTTCGATGTTCCGGAACCGGAAACGCGGTTGACGCGCACGAAGAGATCCGCCGTGGCGGTATCCGCCTCGAAATAGATCGAGGCCGTGATTTCGCCGGCAACCATACAGTCCGTCTCGAACGGTGGCGCGCTGAATACGATCGTATCGTCGCGCGCCTCCAGCGCGGCATTGTCCGTTACCGGTTTTCGTTCCATCAGGACAGGACCACCGACGGCCGGCGTTGGATCCATTGGATCATAGACATATGACGTCCAGCACTTTCCGGCGGGCGGGTGCGTGGGGCCGAGGCGGCCGTCGTCGGTGAGGTAGTAGCGCACCGTCCGCGCCGGAACGGGCCAGCTCTCGGCCTCGATCCATTCATGGGTTCCAAGGACGTTGAAGCGGACCCGTTTGTCGGCCATCGTGGCGGTATCGTCGAAAACAAAGTCGAACCAGGCTTTGGAATCCCGCAGAACCCGGATCATCGCTGCAAAATCGCCATGCGGCCCGGATCCGATTGTGAGGCGCGGGGACCTGCCTGCTTTGTCCAGGGCAAGATAGTCGGCGATCACGTCCGGCATTGCCACGTCGTGCCAGGCAGTAGACAGAAAGACGGGCGCTTCGATCCCGGCGATTTCGGCTTCCGTCAAAGAAGACTCGGTCCAATAGGGCGCGCTTTCATAGGCGCTGGTGACGAAGGTCTGGTAGATGTCGATCGGTGCGCCGGTCGCGACCGTGTCGGCGGTTGCAATCGGCAAGACATCGAAACGCACGGGATTGCTGATCTTCCTGAGAAGGCCGAGAAACAATCCGGCAAGACCGGTTGATTTCCAGCCCTCGATCTCCCCCTTGAGCATGGTGTCGACCGCCACGGCCCAGTGCAGGGCGGTCGCAAAATCGAACCCCCCTGTGCCGTAGATCATTGTTCGGAAGCCGCGCGGTGCGATGGCCGAGAACACGGCCTTGACGCTCGGACGGTTCTGCGCGGCCATTGCTGCCGCCGTAAACCCGAGATAGCTCAGACCGAACGTGGCCATATGGCCGTTGAACCAGGGCTGCTCTTCGATCCAGGCCAGTGTCGCGGCGCCGTCGTTCTTTTCGTTCGACATCGGTACGAATGTGCCGTCGGATTCTCCGGTACCCCGACCGTCCTGGGCCAGCACGATATAGCCGCGCCGGGCAAGGAATGCGGCGAACGCGGCCGGAATTACGTTGCCGCGGCCATAGACCGTCCGCGTAACGATTGTCGGAAACATGCCTTCGGACCGGGGTCGATAGAGGTCGGCAACGAGCGTGACGCCGTCGGGCGTCGTCATGCGAAGCCCCCGGTCGATCGTGATGGCGTTTTCCGCAAGCGGAACGCTGATGGCCTTCGACATCAGAAAATCGCGAACCCGCCAATGGCTGAAGGCCGCGGCGGTGGCAACGATGATCACGCCTGCGACGAAGATCACAGACAACATGGTTCACCCACTCCCTCGGCACAGGCGGCAATCATCGGACTAGAACCGTGCGGTCGCGGTCAGGCCGAAGGTCCGGGGCCGTCCGGCAGAGACATTGGGCGGGATACCGCCGCCACTGATGTCCCGCGTGATGTAGAACGCGTCGGTGGCATTCTTGACATATGCATCAACGCGCAGTTCCAGCCCGTCCGGCGTCGTCGTCTCATACCCCATTCCGAGGTCGACCACCGTGTACGCATCGAGCGGTGTTCGCGGCGTACCGAGCCGGTAGATCTGGGACCCCACATGGCGCAGGTCGGCGGAGAATTCCAGTCCGTTATCCATCCGGTAGGTCAGATTGGCGTTGGCGGTGACGTTCGGCGCGCGCGGCAGTTCAAGGCCCTCGAAACCCGACGTGCCGCCATCGGTGATCTCCGTTTCAAGCAATCCGATCCCGCCGGAAAGCGTCAGACCCGGAAGGATCTCGTAGCTTGCCTCGAACTCGGCACCATAGCCCTGGGCTTCGGGAAGATTGCTGATGAGAACGGGAGCAGCCGGATCCGCGCCGGGCAATTGAATGTCCTTGAAGGTGTAGAAGAATCCGGTGACCCCGTAGCTGAATTGCGGGCTGATCCTGCCCTTCGCAAAAACCTCGTGATTTTTCAAAAACTCAGGCTCGAAGACCTGCGCCGGCGGCCCGGGCAGGAAGAAAGGCGGGCCCGAAAAAATGTTGAAGTCGATGCCGCCCGCTCGAAACCCTTCGGAATAGGTGTATCCGACCCTGTGGTCCGGCGTGACATCGTAGCGAAATCCGATTTTCGGCAGAAATGCCTGCTCTTCGGTGGTGGCGGAAAGCGCGAAGCCGGGAACGAGGAACCCCGGAAGCGGTTGCGAGTCGAACAGGCGAATGTCCCGGGAGCGATCGTCGATTTCGTAGCGTCCGCCGAGCAGGACGCTGAACCCGTATGGCAGATCGATCTCGACCTCGCCGAACACACCCTTGTTGTCGATTTCGCCGTCGACAAGTTGCCGGTCGTCCGTGATTTTTTCGGTCTGTGCCTCGTAGGCAAAACCGATAAAGCCGCGCTTGATCGGTCCGAGGTCGCGGAACCGAAAAAGGGTATCGGATATCTTCTTGTCCGTGTCGAAATTGCTCAACGGCGCAAAGCCGCCGTTTTCCAGCAATTGTACTTCGGTATCGAGATAGGCGAATTTTTGTTCGAATTCGAAGCGCTCGCTGAATGCCTGCTTGATATCGATCGAGTAGGACGTCTGGTCCTTGTCGAGCGGCTGTTTGCCGAACGGGATCGGTCCGGGGTCGGAAAAGATATAGGCGGTCTGATTGCGGTCGACGGCGCCCGGATCGAAGGTCGTGCGAAGGTGCTGGTGGTCGATGCTGGCCAGCAGCGACAATCCCGGTAATGCCTGGGGTGTGATCAGAACCTTGCCGCGGGCTCGACCGAGCCGTTCCTCCTCGATCTCGTTGGCCAGGTTCAACTGGAAGGGAATCAAGGGTTCCACAAACGCCTCGCCGAGCGACCCTTCCGCAGCGAACCGAACGGCGACGGTGTCGGCGACGAGCGGCGTGTTGAAGAGAAGCGCTCCGGTATAGGTGCCGTCCTGACTGAAGGTGCCGGCCCGAAGGGCACCCTCGACGTCAAACACGGGGTCGTTGGTGAAGACGCGAATGGCACCACCGATCGCGTTCCTGCCGGACGTGGTCGCCTGCGGCCCGCGCGCCACCTCCACCACGCTGGTGTCCCAGATGCCGGTAATCGACGTTGTCGCACTGAGCGATGTCGGGATCGATACGCCGTCGACGATGATCGGCACGCGCGGCTGGGTTCCGGCCGTGATGGCCGTCGCGGCCTCGACGCCGGCGCTTCCGTCGACGCCGCGAATCGAGGGCAGATAGGGACCCTCCTCATATACGACATTCGGGATGCCTTCCGTAGCGTCGCGCAGGTCTCGATTTTTGCCGTTGTCGACGTCGTCGCCCGCAAGCACCGATACCGACGGTTCGATATCGGCATCGGTGACACCGATCCGTGCGCCTTCGACGATGATCGGCGGGAGATCGATTTGTTGTGCCCCCGCGCGCTCGGCCGGCAGAACCAGCAGCCCGACAATCAGTGCAAAGACCGCCGGACGCCGGAAACTGGAAACGCGCATAACTCCTCCGATGCTGATTGTGCCCCATAGACAGCGCGTTCAAGCCGCGATGGGCATGAACACGTGCGTGGCGGCAACGGTGGCGGAGTGCGAATGCGCCGACCAACCAGTTCGTGCGGTGGCTTGCCGATTCGTGCGATACCTGACTAAAAGAGTCTACTTTTGTGCAGGGATGTGACCGATGGGCAACACAGATACCGGTCAGCGCGTGGCGACGACGATGCGCCAAGCCCTCCATTCAGTTGGGTACGATGTGGATTTCCTGAGGGTTTCGGGCGATGCCGATCTCTACCTGTTCTCCGGGGCCAGAGATCGCGGGGTCGGCGTGTTCCGCAGGCAGGACTATATCTCGGTCAATCTTTGCATCGCCGGACGCGGCGAGTTGTCGATGGAGACGGAGAGGTCCCGGCTGCGCACCGATATCAGGCCGGGGATGATGGGGCTCACGCTGAATGCGGCTGGCGAAGCCGCCTGGCCCGGGATCCGCCACCTCACGCTCGGATTCACGCCTGAGAGACTCGCCGGTATCTTTCGTGCTGCCGGCCTAGATGCGCCGTCGCCAGGCGAAATCGCCGACCGTGCGTCAGAAGCCTTCGGTGATCCGCTGATTGCCACCCTGTTGAAGGAATTGGCGCGCTCGGCCGATGCCGAGCTCGACGGACCGCTTACCTATCATGCCATGGCTCTGATCGCCCATCGCCTCTTCGGGCCGAAACCGGTCACGGACCGGGGCGACGCGCGTCTGCCGCCGCGCATCCATGCGCTGTCGGGCCGCGAATTGAAACGCATCGAGGCCTATATCGAAGCCAACATTGCAAATCGCACGTCCGTCGAGGAACTCGCCGTCCTGGTGGGGCTAAGCAAACACCACTTTTCGCGCCGCTTTTTGCAGACCACGGGCCTGACGCCGTACCGGTTTGTGCTGGACCGCAAGATGAGCAGGGCGGCATTGCTGCTCCGGTCCGGCGACGGTGACACGACGATCACCGATGTTGCTCTTTCTGTGGGATATGATGTGCCCTCCCACTTCACGCGTGCGTTTTCCGCGTGGTCCGGGATGCCGCCGCGGGCATGGCAGGCCAAGGGCGAAGAGTGAGCATGCGCAGCCGGGCAATCGGCCCAATTCCCGCGCCCGCAAGAACAAGGTGAAGGTTCGAGCGCGTTGCGAATGGCACGCTTCCGCGTAAGCGCGGACCTTGACACCGGCGCGTTCCGTGTCACCTGTCGAATACCTCTTTCAGAAAAATCTGCGTCGCCGCCCAGGACCGCCTGTGCGCAAGCGGATGGTGCTGGATGCCGCGTTCGGGGAAGTCCGCACCCTCGAAGGTGAAGGCGTGCAGGGCGTGCCCGTAGACATGCATTTCCCACTCTGCACCGGCTGCCGTGAATTCCGAGGCTGCAGCCAGCACATCGTCCGGAGGCACCATCGGATCTGCCCAGCCGTGCAGGAACAGCAATCGTGCGCGCATGGGCGATGGCGTGCGGCCGGGCGGTGATGTGAGCCCGCCATGCACGGAAATCATGGCGACGAGGCCGTCCGGGTCCTGGCGCGCCAGATCGAGGCCGCACAATCCGCCGAAGCAATAGCCGAGCGCGGCGATCCGCTCCGGGTCGACCCGGGCGAGATCGCGGGCGGCGTTGAGCCCGCCCAGCATGCGATCGGCAAGAAGCGCCCGATCGGCCAGACAGGGAGCCATCAAGTCGGTGTTGTCGCCCACCGGATCGCCGCGCCTTCCGGCACCGTAGGCATCGACGGCAAAGGCGATATAGCCGAGCTTGGCCAGGTCTTCGCAGGTCGACAGCGTATGCACGTTGATGCCGCTCCAGTCATGGCAGACGAGGACGCATGGTGTGGCCGCCGCGGCGCTCGCCGGATAGACGACAATGCTTTCCATGGTCTCGCCGCGAACCGGGTAGGTCACAGTCTGATGATCTGGCATTCTTTGCATTCCCCGATCGTGAATCTTGGGGCCACATTCTGCCACGCGACCGTCTGTTGGAATTGAACGATCGCGACAGCCGGCTGCGCAGCGCGTCAGAGGTAGAAGACCGCTCCGTCGGGATCGCCGGTCCTGAAGGCGCGCGCTGCCCGCGACAGACCGGCGTTCCGATATCGCCCGGGTGACGTGCCGAGATAGCGGCGCCAGTGCCGGATTTCGTGCGATTGGTCGGAAAAGCCGTCGTGCACCGCTGCAGTATCGAAGCCATACGCTGAGCCGTCCGAGCAGTGTCGCGCCTTCAGGCTGTGCTGCAGCCGTTCCAGGTTGGTCAGCTCCGTCGGCGTGATGCCGAGGTCCCGTTGAAACTGCCTTTCAAAGGTCCGCAGCGACAGGTCGAGCGCCGATGCCGCGGCCGACGGGCGGCCATGGAGAAACAGCGCATCAACGAGGGCGGGCCGGTCTGACGGGCTGTCGGCCAGCCTCGAATGGGCCCAGCGGTCCAGCGGACTGTCCGGTGGCGTGGCGTCCAGCATGGCCGCGGCCGCGTTACGGAAGCGTTCCGTCCCGTCCCGATCCCAGAGATCGGTCAGATCGCAGAGCGCATTTCCGGTCTCGGACCCCAGCCGCGGAAAAAGGCGGGGGATGCCGGCGGGCGTCAAAAGAACCATGACGAAGAGCGTTGAGGCACCTGAAACCCAATGCCGGACACCGGTCTGCAGTCCGAGAAAGGCGGTCTCGGGATGCCGCGTGCCGGCGCCGTCCCGGCTGCGTTCGCAAAAGTTCACGCTGAGCGCGCCGAACGGCATCGGCGCGGTTTGGATTGGGGAGTGGGGCAGGGACCCTGCGCGGTCGTCCACGACGACATAGGCACTGATGAAACGCCGCAGCGCGGGTGCCGGTCGGTGATGGGTGATCTTCACATCGATCGGTCCTGGAGGCACATCGGCAAAGCGGTCCTGTGAGATGACATTATTTGTCTGAACCTGAACTGTCGGCTCCGAGGCCGGGCCTCGCGGGCAGCGATCCGTTCCGCCTGGCGTGCCGGTAGTCCCATCGTGATCGTGAAGGGCTTTGCAGCACCTGTCATCCCCGGATAACCTGACACCGAACCGTCAATCGACACCGCTAGATTGATCGGCCGGGGTTTGTAAAATAAGGGGTTGGACCGCCATGCTCAATCCGATTGCGCTTGTGGCCGATGCGCTGGGTGAAGAACTGGCGCATACCTATCGGCTGTATTTCGGCGAGAGGCGCCCGGAATTCGCCAGCTATCTGAGCGGTGCGGCGCGCCTCGTGCTCGAACGCATCGGCAATTCCAACGCGCTCTACCACGATGTCAATCACACGTTGATGGTTACGCTTTGCGGTCAGCAGATCATCCGCGGCCGGCTGCTCTCCGAAGCGCTGAAGCCGGAAGACTGGCTGCATTTCACTCTTGCTCTTCTGGTGCATGACATCGGTTATGTGCGCGGCATCTGCAAAAACGATACGGACAATTCCTTCGTGATCAATATCGAGGGTGAGACGGTGACCCCGCCGCGCGGCGCGTCGGATGCCTTCCTGACGCCGTATCATGTCGATCGCGGCAAGATCTATGCGCTCGAGCGCTACGCGAAGTCGGACTATATCGACGAGAACCGGATTGCCGAGCTCGTCGAAATGACCCGCTTCCCGATCCCCCAGACCCCGATGCACCAGGCGACCGATACGGAGGGCGCGCTGATCAGGGCGGCCGACCTGATCGGCCAGATGGGCGATCCCTTCTATCATCGCAAGAGCAACGGCCTGTTCAGCGAATTCCAGGAATGTGGTACCGCCGACCGGCTGAGTTATACCTCGCCCGCCGATCTGACGGACAAATACCCCGAGTTCTTCTGGAGTTGTGTCGAGCCCTATATCGGCCCGGCGATCGACTACCTGCGCCTGACGACAGAAGGCAAGAAGTGGATCGCCAATCTTTATGCCAACCTGTTCCAGGCCGAACACAACACCCATCACATCGGGCCGTTTCCCGGTGTCGCGGACCTCACGGATCGCAAACGGCGATCCGCGGGACTTTGAGACTTTTCTTTCCTGACCGACCGGCAACGGGCGCCTGACCCCCCAGTCGATACAGAAGCCGCGGATCGCCTAGAATCCGCCGAGGCCGGCCATGATGAACAGGCCGATCGAAAAACTGGTGGACGTCATCAGGATGAGGGCCGGGGCATGCGGAGGCTCGGACCGAAACCGGTTCCAGACCAGACGCATGCCGGCCAAAACCAGGCACGATACGATTATGTAAAACACGAACGAATCCGGTGGCGGCGCGTCCGCCGGCAACATGCGCCTGCTCATCTTGCGTCTCTCAATAGGTAACTTGGTACCTATATAAGACGGCATTTGCAAATCCCAAGGGATAGGAATTCCGCCGGAGTCCGAGGAAGAATCGTGCGGCCGCGCCAGTATCCCCGATCAGCCCGCCCGGGCCCGGACGATCCAGCAGCGGCCAATGAACCGGACGTCGGCGCCGTCGACGAAGGGGGCATAGGCCGCGCGGACGGCGCTCAGGATCTCTGCGCGGACCTCCGGGTCCAGGGCGTCCAGATCCGGCAAGACCGGACTGGGGCGTGCGATGAAATCCTCCAGAGCGGCTGATGGAAAGCCGCATGCGACGTCGATCGGTTGAAGATCGATTTCGGCCCAACCGCCCGCCGAAAGGACCGAGCGCACATGGTCCGGGTCGGCGAAGGCGAATGGGCCGGGATCGGTCGGGCGCCGTTGCGGTATGTCGGGCAGGAACGGTGCGGCAGCGCGCGGCGGGGCGGACATGAACGGGTTTTCGTCCGGGCTGCGCCACACGATGAAAACCGCTTCGGCACGGTCGGCTGCGGCGCGCCGCAGATTTGCAAATGCGGCAACGGGATCGGCGAAAAACATCACCCCGAACCGGGACGTCAGGACATCGAATCTCCGCGCGCCGAAATCATGCTCCGATGCGTCCGCGCGGATGAACGCTGCCTCCAGACCGGATGCCGACGCCCGCGCGGTCGCGTTCTGCACCAGCGGGCCGGAGAGGTCGATGCCGGTGCAGCGTGTGCCGTCCCCTAAGGCACGTTTGAGAGCCAGGGTGGTCGCGCCACTGCCGCAGCCGACGTCCAGAACGTCTTTCGGGCGGAGTGCGGAGACGTCGTTCACGATCCGCTCGGCGAACGGGCGCAGCATGGCATCGAAGGTTTCCTGGGCTTCGACCCAGAACGCGCCGACCCGGCCGTTCCAGAGCTCCGATTGTTCCGATTTGAGGTCTTGCTTTGCGGTCATGGTGTGCTCCGTTTCGGTGTGCGGGATGTTTTCGTCCTGCCTGTGACTGTGAGCCTCGAGCGGGTTGCTCGCGGTGGCTTCGAAGCGTACTTTGCCACTTCAAGTCAACTTGAGGTCAAGCCGGAATATGCTCGACATCTCCGACGTCGCCAGACGCAGCGGTCAGCCTGCCTCCACGCTGCGCTATTACGAAGAACGCGGCCTGATCGAATCGGTCGGCCGACGCGGTCTGAAACGCCTGTTCGAACCGGGCGTGCTGGAGCGTCTTGCGCTGATCGCGCTCGGGCGCGCGGCCGGGTTTTCGCTCGACGAGATCGCCGACATGCTGAGGACCGGCAACGGCATGCATGCCGACCGGGCCAAGCTGTCGGAAAAAGCGGACGAGCTCGATGCGCTGATCATGCGGTTGACCGCCTTGCGCGATGGCTTGCGTCATGCGGCCGTCTGTCCTGCACCGAGCCATATGGAATGCCCGAAATTCCGGCGCTTTGTCTCGGCTGCAGGGCGTGGTCTGATGCCGCCGCTCGATCGTGAATCGCGGCGCGGCAAGGCGTAGCGCCGTCGCACCGATGCACGTAGGATTGGACGTGGCGGTCTCGGGGGGACAATTTTCATGAGGGTCTTTTTGCTGCTGCTGGGCATCCTCACTGGCCAAATGGCGGGCCCGGTATGGTCCGAGACGGTCCGGCCGCCTGTCGCGGCAGATGGACAACCGGTCGCCTTGTCGGCCGGGCTGGTCGCGGGCCTCTCCAGCCATTACATGGGCGCTGTCGAAAAGGTCGCCTGGTCGCCGGATGGCCGCTTTGTGGCCACGGCAAGCACCGGGCCGATCGCCCATGTCTGGGAAGTCGAAACCGGTGAGCTGCGCGCCGTGTTCTCCGGACACAAGCAAGACATCACCGATCTCGCCTGGTCGTCCGACAACAAGCACATTGCCACGTTGACCTATGCGGGATCGGTCCGCGTCTGGCGCGCCGATACCGGCGCGCAGATCTCGCATATTCCTCTGGACGATTATGCCGAGTCGGTCATCGCGTGGTCGCCGGACGGCGAGACGATCGCGGTTGCCTTGCGCGGCGGTATTGGGCTCTGGTCCCCGCTTCTCAATACGGGCGTCGCGATCGGCGGGGCGCTTGCGACGGTCGATGCCCTCGCGTGGTCGCCGGATGGAGGCCGGATCGCCGGTTCCACGACGGATTACACGCGCGATCCGTATACCCATGAAATCGTCGTCTGGGATACGAAGACCGGGTCCATCGAAACCAGGTTTTCCGACCATAAGAGCCGGGTCGGAATGCTGGCCTGGCAGCCGGATGGCGCGCTGATGGCCAGTGCGGCAACCGACGGCGTCGTTCGGGTATGGGACACCCGATCCGGCGAGCAAAAACACAGCGTGGCAGGGTATCACAATGACGCCGACCACGGCCTCGACTGGACGCCGGACGGCGGCCGCCTCGCCATGGTGCTCGCTGATGGCGGGATCGTCGTCGCCGATTTTGCAAACGCCGAACAGCCGTCCGAAACGAGGCTTCCGCCGATGTCGGCGCAGATGACGGTCATCCGCTGGTCGCCCGGCGGCATGCGGCTCGCATCCGCCGACGACGAGGGAAATCTTGCGCTCCGGGAAGGTCCGGACCGGAAAACCGTCAGGACGTTTCAGGCGCATGCCCGGGCGATCAACGCGATTGCCTGGGCCCCCGACGGGACACGGATCGCGACCGGTTCCGATGACGACACTTTCGCGATCTGGAGAACCGACACGTTCCAGTCTGTCATGCGCAAGAAGGGCAAAACCGAACCGGTTGTTCAGGTCGCCTGGTCGCCCGTGGCGCCGGTCGCCGCGACGGCTTCCGAAAACGGCAGGCTTGTCCTGTGGAACATGGAAACCGGGCTGCCAATGCACCGTCTGCCCGGTCACACGGCAAAAATCCGGACAATGGCGTTTTCGCCGGACGGCAAGTACCTCGCAAGCGCCGATGTCGATTCGGTGACGTATCTGTGGAAGGTCGGGCAGGGCAGCCGAGGGACGCGGCTGAACGGCCATACGAATGACGTCCTGTCGCTCGATTGGTCGAAGGACGGCAGCAGATTGGCAACCGCGTCCTACGACGACACGGCGAGAATCTGGGACGCCGCAACGGGACGGATGCTGTTTCAACTGGGCACCCACGGCGACACCGTCAACGCGGTTGCCTGGTCGCCCGACGACCGGTTCATCGCGACAGCCAGCAACGACGACGCGGTCCGGGTGTTCGACGCCGGGACCGGCAAGGAGGTCAGACGGCACGAAGCCCACGGGGACGATGTCGGCAGCGTCGCCTGGTCCCCGGACGGAACGCTGCTGGCAAGCGCCGGCGATGACAATTCCGTGCGGATCTGGAACCTGGAAAAGGACAGTGTCGAGCAGGTCGTCTGCTGCCGGGTCGACCACACATCGCAGATCGCCTGGTCTCCGAATGGATCCCGTCTGGCCACGTCGGTGAATGCGGTCGTCGTTGCCTGGATGCGCGCATCCGGCGAGATCGTGCGTGCCGAAAACAGCCTGACCCATTACCCGGATTACATGGCCTGGTCGGCGGACGGCGAGTTTGTGGTTGCCGGTTCCGAATTCGCGCCACCCAAAATGTTCGGCATCAAACACGGCTGGCGCTTTCGCGGCTTCAACGATGCCGAGGACATCTTCAACAGCCTGGCGTGGCACCGGCAAAGCGGCACGCTTCTGGCAGGCAGCCGCACCGGTCTGATCCGGGCATGGAATCCCGACGGAAGCCCGAAACGCATGATGGTAATGACGAAAGATGGGGTCTGGGCGTCCTGTTCCTGGCAGGACGCCATGTGCCATCACAGCGACGGACCGACCTTGCTGCGGATAAGCGGTGAAGATGGCCTCACCGAAATCCCGGTGCCGCAATAGACGATTCCGTCCCGGTCTCACCCTGCTTTCGGCGACCGCTGACCGATCGACGACGGGCACCGAAAGCCGTGCAAGCCGGATGGTCTAGAAATGCCGGAACCCGCGGTGCCGGAACCCGCGATGGCGGAAACCCTTCGACCGGAAGACGTGTCGCTTGCCGTAAAACCCGCGATGCCGGACGAAGCCGTGCCGGTGGAAACCGCGATGGCGATGGAACCCGCGGTGGCCGCGAAACCCGCGATGGTGCCGAAAGCCGCGGTGACCGCGAAACCCGCGATGGCCGCGCTTGAAATTGACGGTTTCTACGACCGGCGCGACACTGACAGGATGCGCCTTGGAAGCCGCCAGAGGTGCGGCTGACGATACCTGGATGCCGGCCATAACAAGTCCGGCCGCCAGGGCGGCTTTGATCAACAGATTCATGCTCTCACCTCATGCGCCTTTGTTAACGATACGTTGACATATGGGAGATGCCCGGGCGGCCGGAACCCGGTTTCGCGGGGCGGTGATGCAAAGTGACCGGAGCGTGAGAAAGCGTGTGCGCCAGCAGTGCAAGAGCTCGACACAACCTTACCTTTGGAGCGGCGGTGTCGTATAGCTGTCCGCTTGAGCCAATTAGTGAGGAGCAGACCGGACGTGGGCGGGTTTGCAGACGACGTTTCGCGTATCCACAAAGTGCTGTCGGCGGTTCTGGATCCGACGCCGCTGCAGCACAGCCAATACCTGTCCGACCTGCACCGCGCGGACATCTGGCTGAAACGCGAGGATCTGTCGCCGGTGCGCAGCTACAAGGTGCGCGGCGCCTTTGCCTTTGTGCATGACGTGCTTCAGGAGGATCCGGACCGGAAACTGTTCGTCTGTTCCTCTGCCGGCAATCACGCTCAGGGTTTTGCCTATGCCTGCCGGCATTTCGGCAAGACCGGCGTGGTCTTCATGCCGCTGACGACACCGCAGCAGAAAATCGCCAAGACCCGCTCGTTCGGTGCGCCGTTGGTGGAGATCGAACTGGTCGGCGACGGTTTCGATGCCGCCAATGCAGCCGCGACCGCATTTTGCGCACAAAAGGGCGGTGTCATGGTGCCGCCCTTCGATCACCCGAGGATCATCCGCGGCCAGGCGACTGTCGGCAAGGAGATCCTCGAGCAGAGCCCGCGGGATCGGGTCTGGGACCGGGTGATCATGCCGGTCGGCGGCGGCGGTCTTTCAGCCGGCGTGACCCGCTATTTCGAAGAGGTCGGCGCCCATCCGGCATTCAGCTTCGTGGAACCGGATGCCGCGCCGAGCCTCCACGAGAGCCTCAGCGCCGGCGAGCGACGCCGGCTCGATCGTGTCGACAACTTCGTCGACGGCGCGGCCGTGGCGCAGATCGGCGCGGAGAATTTCGGGCAGCTGAAAAAATTCGGCCCGGATCAGGTCATCCTGGCCCCGACCGACGGCGTCTGCGCGACGATGATCGACATGCTCAACATCGAAGGCATCGTGCTCGAACCGGCCGGAGCATTGGCGATCGACGCGCTGCATCGCCTGCCAAAGGCCGATGTGGAGGGCCGGTCCATCGTGTGTGTCGTATCCGGCGGCAATTTCGATTTCGAACGCCTGCCGGAGGTGAAGGAGCGTGCCCTCAGATTTTCCGGATTGAAGAAATACTACCTCATTCAATTGCCGCAGCGCCCGGGCGCGCTGAAGGACTTTCTCACCCTGCTCGGCCCGGAAGACGACATCGCCCGGTTCGAATACATGAAAAAATCGGCCCGCAATTTCGGGACGGTCCTGCTTGGGATCGAAAGCAAGCGCCCTGAAAATTTCGACACCCTGTGCGAGCGGCTCGATGCATCGGATCTGCGATGGGAGGACATCACCGATGACGAGGCCATCGCGAACTTCGTGATCTGACGGCATCCTCGCCTTTGCGAGAGCTGTCAGCCGGCCCGCATCATTGCCAGTTTCGCACCGAAGCCGATGAAGACGGCACCGGTCACGCCCTTCAGCCATCGCTGGAATCCGGGATGGCGAGCCGCGGATGCGAGCCGGGCGAACAGGAGCACCATCGCTCCGAACCACACGGCATTGATCAGCGAATGGGCGATAACGAGCGTGAAAGCCGTTCCGATCGCCGTTTCGCCGCCGGCCGCATGCGGGATGAATTGCGGAAAGGCTGCCAGATAGAACATGGAGACCTTCGGGTTGAGCGCATTCGTCAGGAAGCCCTCGGCAAAGGCCGTCTTCAAGCGGCGCCGGCGCTTGGCCGGCGCGACCGACGCGAGCGCCGTCTCGCCCTTCCAGGCCGCGTAGAGCGCCCGCGCCCCGATCCAGCAGAGATAGGCGGCGCCGAGCAATTTGACGACAAGAAAGAGCTGGGCCGATTGCACCAGGATCAGCGAAATCCCGAAAATCGATAGGGCGCCGTGCAGATAAAAGGCCGCGACGAACCCGGCGACGTTTGCAAAACCGGCGGCGCGCCCGGATGTCGGCACGGTCTTGGCGACCAGCACGCCGTTCGGGCCGGGCGACATCACAAGAAGTGTGGCAACGACGATAAACGAGAACAGGTCAGCAAGCGACATGGATCGGGCCTCTGATTGCGCGCAGAAAAGATCCATACCAGACTACCGTGGTAACTACCAGCCCCTTATTGCGATCGTGTTGTCGGCAAGGCTCGACGGCGCATGGTGCCACGCCAAAATCGGCTTGCTCGCGGGATCGAACTCCGTTAGCACGATCCGCCTTGCGGGAGAGGTTCGATGCGGACCGAAACACTGGCAATCGATTTCGGGACCTCCAATTCCGCCGCTGCCGTGCTGGTGGACGACACGGTCCGGCGCATTCCGATCGAGCACGGGGCGGAGACCTGTCCGACGGCCGTGTTCTTCCCGGCGCGTGGCGGAGCGATGCAGATCGGTGCCGCGGCGACCGACTCCCTGATCGGCCGTGAAGAAGGCCGCTACATGCGCGCCCTAAAGAGTGTGCTGGGTCAGCCGCTCGCTCACGAACAGCGCTTTCTCGGCGGACGCCGTCGCACGATCGCCGATGTCATCGCCGATTTCCTTGTCGAAGTGCGCCGGCGTGCTGAAGCGGCGACCGGGCTGCGTTTCAACCGCGCACTGTCTGGCCGGCCAGTGCATTTCCATACCGGCAGTCCGGAAAGGGACACCCAAGCGGAGGCGGACCTCACTGCCTGTTATCACGCCGCCGGGTTCGAAGACGTTACCTTCCTTGCCGAACCGGAAGCCGCGGCGATCGCCAATTTCGGCATGGGTAGACAAGACGGGTTCGGGCTGATCGTCGACATCGGCGGCGGCACATCGGATTTTTCCGCCTTTCGCAGCGCCGGCACCGAACTGACGATCCTGGCCAATTATGGCATCCGTCTCGGCGGCACCGATTTCGACTATGCGCTGGCCATGGCCCATGCCATGCCGCAGCTTGGCCTTGGCGGGCAATTGCGTCGCCAGATGCAGGGCGGATTGCTGGCCGTGCCGCGCGCGCCCTATGCCGAACTCGCCACATGGGCCCGGATCCCGTTTCTCTACACCGCCGAAACGCGGGAGATGGTGTCTGAGATGGCGAGGCTTGCCATCGACAGCCGAACAATGAGCCGGTTTGTTACCGTGCTGGAATTCGAACTGGGCCACGAACTCGCCTTTGCTGTCGAACGGGCCAAGATCGCGGCGAATGCGGGCGGTCAGGCGGGGCGCATCGAGATGGGTTTCATCGAACCGGGCCTCCATGAAACGGTGACACCGGAAGACCTCGACACGGTTCTTGCCGACCACCGCATCCGCATGCGCGATGCCGCGATCGAAACGCTGACGGCGGGCGGCATCGACCGTGGCGACGTCGGTCGGGTCATCCTCGTCGGAGGCTCCAGCCTCATGCACATCGTGTCGGACGAAATGCGGGCGCTTTGCCCCAGCGCCGAGATTCTCTATTCGGAGGCATTTACGGCCGTTGTCGACGGCCTGGCCTTAGCAACGCGTCGTTGACCGAAATCTGATGTGCTAGTCCTTCGTCTCAGAGATTTTGACGGTTTGATGGAGAAGACTCGTACCTGGGCTAGGCGCGTCGCGCAGCGCGTCTAGCCAAAATCCAGGACAAGCCGGTCAAACCGTCAAAGTCTCTGAGACGAAGGACTAGCCTCCGAACTCCGACCCACGCACCGGCTTGCGCTCCCGATCGAGCTTCAGTTTGTGCGCGACCTTTTCCAGATCCTTGTCGGTCGCATCCGGCAGGATGATGCGCGGGGTCACGAACAGGTCGCCGCGCACACCTGCCTTGTCCGGCAGGCCCTTGCCGCGAATGCGCAGCGCCGTCTTGCCGGTAGTGTTGGGTGCGATCGTCAGACCGACGGCACCCTCCAGGGTGGGCACGCGGATCTTGGCGCCGAGCACCGCCTCGTCGAGGCTGATCGGCAGGTCGAGGCGCAGGTCGCGGCCGTCGCGGCGGAAAAGCGGATGCGGCGCGAGTTCCAGTGTGATGAGGGCGTCTCCGGCCGGCCCGCCGACCTGGCTTGCATGACCCTGACCCTTCAAACGGATCTGCTGGCCGTCTTCGACCCCGTCGGGAACCGAGATCTGAAGCGTCTTTCCGGTCGGCAGCGTGACGGTCGGTTTGTCCGCGGAAACCAGGTCTTCGAGCGTCAGCGACAGCGTTGCGATAAGGTCCTCGCCGGGTGTCGAGCGCGGTTGGCCTCGGGTCCGTGTTTCCGTTCGCGCGCCGGGCCCGGGACCGCCGGGTCCACCGCCGGGCGCGCGACCGAAAATGTCTTTCAGGATGTCTTCGAAGGCGGCGCCGCCCCCGGACGAACCGCCGCTTGTCCGGTACTGGAACGGGTCGGTCCCGAAGCCCTTGAACCCGCCGAAGCCGCCGCCTGCCTGGCCAAAGCCGGCAAAGCGTTCCTTGCCGTCCGGCCCGATCTCGCCGCGGTCGTAGCGCTGGCGTGCGTCCTTGTCGCCGATGATCTCATAGGCCGTCGAAATCTCCGAAAACCGTTCCTTGGCTTTCGGATCGTCGGCGTTCTGATCCGGATGGTGTTTCTTGGCCAGTGCGCGGAAGGCCCGTTTGATGTCGGCCTCGCTGGCATTCCGCGGTACTCCGAGAACCGTGTAGGGATCGCGCATTCGTTTGCTACAGCTTTCACATCGTCGGGTGGCGGGACCTGCGCCATCGGCGAACGGAACGCAACCGTTTGCCAAGCGCTACCCTAACCCATCTGCGGCGGAACAGGGAACGGCTTTTGCCGCATCGTCGCCGCAAGCGTCGATTAGCCCGCTCCGACATATCTGTGAAACCATGCACCGCTGGCGCGATGTTCTCCGCAGTCGGAACGGGCGGGAAGGGGCTTAGCTGCCGGCGGCAGGAGCAGAAGCAGGAGCAGTCTCGGTCGCCGGCACGTCGGATGGATTGGCCGGAGCGATCTTGGTGATACGCCAGGAGCCGTTGCGCTGGCGACAGGCATAGCCGTTGAAGTTTTCCAGGCCGCTCACCGAATCGAGCGTCGTCTGGAACGGCCGGCAAACCTCGCCGCGTTCAGACGTTACGATCGGCGCAGGCACGATTGAGCCGTTGCTGCCGGTGTTCTCGTTGGTCCACTCCGTCGGGCTGCCGGCTTCCAGAGTGGAAAACGACATGGAGATCTTGTCCTGGACCGTCTTCCAGTCGGCCGGATCCACATCCGTCGCACCGGTTTCCGTCACCGAGGACGTGATCAGCGGATCGACCGCCGGATTGTTGGTTTCACCGTCGCCGAGCGGGATTTCGACCACCGCGCAGCCGGCCAGAAGCATGGCCGAAAAAACGCCTGCGACGAGGCAGGCGTGGCGTCGGAGGTCAGGTTTGTTGTAGGATTGCATATTGGCGACAAACAGCACGGTTTTCGGATGACCCTCACAGACGATGGTTCGCAAGAAACGTTAATAGAAGGTTTCGGCGACCAAAATCCATTTAAAATTTTCGCCGCGTGGCTGGCCGAGGCCGAGAAGACGGAAATCAACGACCCGACGGCGATGGCGCTCGCAACCGTCGACGAAAGCGGAATGCCCAACGTTCGTATGGTTCTCCTGAAGGCGTTCGACGAGCATGGTTTTGTGTTTTACACAAATTACGACAGCGTTAAAGGCACCGAGCTCCAGGCGACTAAAAAAGCCGCGCTATGTCTGCATTGGAAAACCTTACGACGCCAGATTCGGGTGCGCGGCAACATTTCGTGCGTCACCGATTCGGAGGCTGACGAGTACTTTAATTCCCGCGCCAGGGGCAGCCGGATCGGCGCCTGGGCGTCGAAACAATCGCGTCCGTTGGAAAGCCGCTTCGCGCTCGAAAAAGAGATCGCGAAATACACCGCGAAGTACGCAATCGGCGAGATTCCGCGGCCCGATTACTGGTCCGGCTTCCGCCTGACACCGATTTCGATCGAGTTCTGGAAGGACGGGAAGTTCCGCCTCCACGATCGTATCCGGTTCGAGCGGTCCGGCCCCGACGACGATTGGAGCGACCAGCGTCTCTATCCGTAAACGCGCCTGGTCGAACCGCGCCGGCGGCCGTTAACCAAAGATCGAGTTTTTGGGGTCTTTTCAGGCGTTGGAACGGCAAAAGCCTCGGCTTGTGGAGAAACGGGTTCGACGAAACCCGCCACACATACTCTCACTCTAAGCCGGGCGGCTGCGCCGTCACAGGCGGCGTAGCCGTTGCCGAACCGGCATTGCCAAGTCGTTTACTTCGACGACTTGAGGCAGATGCTCGCAGCAGAAACCGCCTGGATTCCTACCGGTTTGTAAAGTGCGTCAAGGCCGATTTTCGGGCTCTGGGCCGGCTGCGGCTTCTGAACGGACGACTGTTTGCTGGACATTGCTTTCTCTTACCTGCTCCTCACAAGACTAATAAGGCATATGGGGATGTTAACGGGGTTTGTCAGTATTTATTCCCGTTGATTGCCAAAAGTTAACCTTATCGATTGGGATTTTCTATTGCCACCCACCGGATCGCATGCCGGCAAACCAGATGCGTCACCGATCCGAAGCGGCCGGACTCCCACCTTGGCGCGCCGCGACGTGACCGGAGCGTCCGGTTCCGACGGATTGGATAACGAAACCGTCGTCCGCACAAATCACGGGTAGCCGGGCGCGTCCTTACGCCCCCGGCCGCCTGCCGTCCAATGCAGAATTGACAGGGCAGCTATGCGGCGGCGCGCAGGCCTTCCGATGCAACCCAATGCTCGGTGTCGTCGAGCGCTTTTTCGAGCCGGTCGAACAGGTCGTTGAGGTCCGCCTCGGAGATCACCATCGGCGGGCACAGGGCGACGTTGTCGACGATCGCCCGCGAAACGACACCGTGTTTTTCCAGCATCGCGACGCATTTCGCGCCGACCGTCGCCTTTGGATCGAAGGGCTTGCGCGTCGCCTTGTCGGCCATCAGTTCGACCGCGCCGATCAGGCCCACCGACCGGGCATTGCCGACCAGCGGATGCTCGGCGAGTTTTTCCAGCCGCGACGCCATGATCGGGGCGAGCCCGCGGACCCGTTCCACGATGTTCATGCGCTCGTAGATCTCGATCGCCTTGACGGCGACGGCACAACTGACCGGGTGGCCGCCATAGGTGAAGCCGTGCCCGAACGTGCCGAGCTTGCGGGACTGCTCTTCGAAAGCGTCCGCCATTTCCTGCGGGATGACGACGGCTCCGAGCGGCGCGTAGGCCGATGTGAGCTGTTTGGCGCACGACAAGGTCGTCGGTTTCATGCCGACTGTTTCCGCGCCCCACCAATTGCCTGTGCGCCCGAAACCGTTGATGACCTCGTCATCGATGACCATGATGTCGGCGGCCTCAAGCACCGGCTGGATCGCCGGGAAATAGGATTGCGGCGGAATGATCACGCCGCCGGCGCCCATTACCGGTTCGGCAATGAAGGCGGCGATCGTGTCCGCGCCTTCCCGGTCGATCAGTTCTTGCAGCATGTGCGCGAGGCGGGCGGAGAATTCTTCCTCCGTCTCCCCGTCCTCGGAGAACCGGTAATGGTGCGGGCATTCGGTATGTTTGATGAACTCGAACGGCAGGTCGAAATCGGCATGGGCATAGGGCAGGCCCGTCATCGACCCGGCCACGAGCGTGACGCCGTGATAGGCCTTCTGGCGGCTGATGATCTTCTTCTTCTCCGGCTTGCCGCGGGCGTTGTTGTAGTACCAGGCGAGCTTGACCTGGGTATCGTTGGCCTCCGATCCGGACGAGGTGAAGAACACGCGGGCGGCCGGCATCGGCGCCATTTCCTTCAGCTTCTCCGCCAGTTCCGTCGCCTGTTCATAGCCCTTGCCGCCGAACAGGTGATAGTACGGCAGTCGGCGCATCTGCTCGGTTGCCGCCTCGATCAGTTCTTCGTTGCCGAACCCGAGACCGGCGCACCACAGGCCGGAAAGCGCTTCGATATAGGTCTTGCCGCTGGAATCGGTGATGTGCACGCCGTCGCCGCCTTCCACGATCATCGGACCGGTCTCGCGCAGTTTGTGCAGCGGCGTGTAGCCGTGCAGGACGGATTCGACATCGCGGGTCTGGGCGTTCGTCAGCGGCATGGTGATATCCTCTCTCTTTCACCGGCGGCGCCTCCGCCATGGACGAAGGTGTCGGGCGCACCGGCGATCCTGTCCCCGCCATAAAGCCGGACGAGCCGGCGGTTTGGCAAGCCCGGCCGGGACGACCGGTAAACTATTTTTTCAATCGCTCTGGACAGGCCCCGCGAATGTTTCTTTATCATCGCGCAAAACCAGAAAGGGATTCCGGAGGGAAAGATGCTCGGACTCATGCAGGATTGGCCGCTTCTGTGCCACAAGGTCATCGACCACGCGGCGACGTTTCACGGCGGCCGCGAAATCGTTTCACGCTCCATTGAGGGGCCGATTCATCGCACCACCTATCGGGATTTGCGCCTGAGTGCCCTGCAGGTCGCCAAGCGGCTCGATGCCTATGGCATTGGCAAGGGCGATCGGGTCGCGACGCTCGCCTGGAATACCTGGCGGCACATGGAAGTCTGGTATGGACTGCTCGGCATCGGCGCGATCTATCACACGGTCAATCCGCGGCTGTTTCCCGAACAGATCGCCTGGATCATCAACCACGCCGAAGACCGCATGGTCTTCGTCGACCTGACCTTCGTGCCCGTCGTCGAAAAGATCATCGGCGAACTGACGACGGTTGAACAGGTGGTGGTGCTGACCGATGCCGATCACATGCCGGACACCAGCCTGCCGAATGTCATCGACTACGAATCCTGGAAGGCCGAAGCCGACAATGATTTCGCCTGGAAGGAGGTCGACGAGAATTCGGCTGCCGGCATGTGCTATACGTCCGGCACGACCGGCGAACCGAAGGGTGTGGTGTATTCCCACCGTTCCAACATCATCCATTCGCTGGCCGCAGCGGCCACCGACATGTTGAACGCCTCCTCGCGCGATCGCATCATGCCGGTCGTGCCGATGTTTCACGCCAACGGCTGGTCGCTGGCATTTTCCGGTCCGATGACCGGTGCCGCCATGGTCATGCCCGGCGCCAGAATGGACGGCGCCTCGATCTACGACCTTTTGGAGACCGAAAAGGTGACGATGACGGCGGCCGTGCCGACCGTCTGGCTGATGCTGTTGCAACACCTGGAGCAGACCGACGCCAACCTGACGAGCCTGGAACGAGTCGTCATCGGCGGTTCGGCCTGCCCGCGCGCCATGACCAAGGCCTTCCAGGACCGCTATGGCGTCCAGGTCCTGCACGCCTGGGGCATGACGGAAATGAGCCCGCTCGGTTCGTTCTGTTCGCTGAAGCCGGAATATGCCGACCTTGAAGGCGACGCACTGCTCGACATCCAGGAGAAACAGGGCCACCCGCCCTTCACCGTGGAGATGAAGATCACCGACGATGCCGGCGCCGAACTGCCCTGGGATGGCAAGACCTTCGGCCGCCTGAAAGTCCGCGGACCTGCCGTTGCGGCGTCCTATTTCAAGGGAGCGGGCGGCGAGATCCTCGACGACGAAGGGTTCTTCGACACCGGCGACGTTTCCACGATGGATCACTACGGCTACATGCAGATCACAGATCGGTCCAAGGACGTCATCAAGTCCGGAGGCGAGTGGATCTCGTCCATCGATCTTGAAAATCTGGCCGTCGGCCATCCCGATGTCGCAGAAGCAGCGGTGATCGGCGTCGAACATCCAAAATGGGACGAGCGGCCGCTCCTTGTGGTCGTGCGCAAGGACGGCCGGGAAACCGAAAAGCAGGCGATCCTATCCTTCATGGAGGGCAAGATCGCCAAATGGTGGATGCCGGACGACGTCGTCTTCGTCGACGAGATCCCGCATACGGCGACGGGCAAGATAAAAAAGACGACGCTGCGCGATCAGTTCAAGGACTACCGGTTGCCGACGGCGTAGGGCATGCCATCGGCAATGCCCGGTGGTGTTCATCAACCCGGCTAAAAAGAAGGCGACTGCGGAGGAATCGTTGACACCGCCGTCTCGGGTAAAGGCTGATGATGGCGTGTCACTTTTTGCAAAGGATGTTGTGACAGACTACCGATAAGGCCCGTCAACCATGCGTCGGGCGTCGAAAGGGGGGCAACGAGGATGTCGACAGACAGTGGGAGCGGTCCCTCCAATCCCTGGAAAAGCGTGCCCTCGACCGGCCAGCGGCCGGAACCGGATCTGGCGGCGGCGGCCGCGCAAGTTCTCGAACAGCCGGCGACCGGGCCGGCCAGAACCGATACCGAAGGGCGCGTGGTCTTCGACGCGGGCAAGGGCGTTCTCGTCCCGCTCGCAATCAAGGGCTATCTGCTGACGCTCGTAACGCTCGGCATCTACCGCTTCTGGTACATAACCGATCTGCGGCGGTTTTTCTGGGGCCATACGCTGGTGCACGGCTCGTCGCTGGAATATATCGGCCGCGGCCTGGAGATCTTTTTGGGCTTTCTGATTGCGCTCGCCATTATTGTGCCGCTGAACGCGATCGTGCTTGGCGTTTCCATTGGTCTCAATCCGGAACTGGCGCCGTTTGCAAGCATCGCCCTGTCGCTTGTCTTCGGTTTCCTGTTCCTGTTCGCCTATTACCGGGCGCGCCGCTATCGGCTGAACCGCACGGTCTGGCGCGGTCTCAGGGTGCACCAGACCGGGTCCGGCTGGGGCTATGCCGTCCGCGCGGCGGGCTGGATCGTGCTCGGCATTCTGACGCTCGGATTGTCCGTACCGTTTGCCGAAGCCGATCTTTATCGCTACCGCATCGCGCGTATGCATCTGGGAGCGGCGCCGTTTTCGTTTTATGGCTCCTGGCGCAGCATCGCCGTCCCCTATGGCATCCTGTGGGCGATTTTCATCCTGCCGCTGGCGCTGGTGACGCTGACGGCTCTGTTTACGGTCGACTTCGTGGCATTTGCGGGGGCTTGGGTACCCACCGGCGATGGGAATTTCAGGCTGGACACGACGAAACTCGGTCCGGGCGATGCCGGCGTGATCGCTGCGTTTGCCTCGAGCGTCGGCTGGACCGTGTTCGGTCTGTTCGTGAGCTACCCTTATTACTACGCACGGCGCACCAGCCAGTTTTTCAGCGCGACTGCCCTGCAGGGCGTGAAGACCGAAATGCGCCTCAAGGCAAGATCGCTCTACGGCGCCTATCTTCTGTTTTTCCTGTTGGTTGCCCTCGCCGGTATTGTGGTGCCGTTGGTATTCGGAATCATCGCAGGCATCCTGTACTTCTTCATCGGGCTGGCATCGCTGCCGGAGGGCAGCCAGACGGTTGTTACACTCATCACCTCCCTGATTGGGATATACGGCTTTTTGGTTGTGGTCGGCATACTCGGTCTGATCTACCTGCAAAGACGGATATGGGAACTCGTCGCGGGATCGATCTTTATCCTGAACCCGGAATTGCTGGACGACCTGGTGGGCCGGCTGCAGGATTCGGAAGGCGGCTTCGGCGCCGGTTTCGCCGATGCCATGGACGTGGGTGATTTCGATATCGGCCTATGACCAAACAGGGTGACGCGACTTTTTACGACGGACATTCGGCAAAGCCGCACAAGGTGCGGGTGGACGTTCAACCGGAATTCGTTTTGATCGCCGGCTCCGACGGCGACACGATCGCCGTCTGGCCGCTTGCCGACATCCGCATGATCGAGGCGCCGGCCGGCCTGTTGCGGGTCCGGCTGGAACCGGATGACGGCGCACGCCTCGATGTGGCGGAGGCCATGCTGGCTCAGACCCTGATGACGTCCTGCCCGTCGCTGAAGAACCGGGGTGCGATCCGCCGGGCCGACCAGGTCAAGATCGTGGGCTGGTCGATAGCCGCCTGCATTTCGTTGATCCTGCTTGCGGTATACGGCGTCCCGGCGATCGCCCGCGGCATCGTGCCGGCCATACCGATGGCGGTCGACCGGCAGATCGGCGCCAGCGTCAAGTCTAACATCGCCGCGCAATTGTCGCGCGGTAAGGTCTGCGCGCCGAGCGCGGCCGCCGATGCCGCCTTTGAGACCTTGCTCAACCGCCTGCGCGCCGCGACCGGCGACCGGATTGCCGGCGATGTCACGACGATCCTGCCGTCGGCCGTACCGAACGCCTTTGCCATGCCGGGCGGCCACGTCGTTCTTTTGAGCGGGTTGATCGACCGTGCCGAGAATGTCGACGAAGTCGCGGCCGTTCTGGCGCACGAATACGGCCACGTCGCCTATCGGCATTCCATGCACAAGCTGGTAAGCGAGGCCGGTCTGTATTTTCTGCTCGGCGTCGTGCTCGGCGATTTTACCGGCGGCACGCTGATCATCGCGGGATCGCGAGCCATTTTGAGCGCCGGCTATTCCCGCGAGGCCGAACGCCAGGCCGATGCGTTCGCCGTCGAGGTCATGCATCGGGCCGGCGGCGATCCGATGGCGCTCACAACACTCCTGGAACGGATAACCGGCGGGCGCTCGCCCGGCGCGCTGTCGATTTTGTCCACCCATCCGTTAAGCGAAGAACGCACCGCGGATGTCCGCGCCCAGGTCGAGGCGCTTGGGCCGACAGACAGGACAGCGCCGCTTCTGACAGAGGCCGAATGGCAGGAGCTGAAAGGTTATTGCGCCCAGACTTCTTCGGGCTCGTGACCGATTGCGTCCAGCAAAGCCCCGACCGAGGGGTTTGTGCAACAGGCCCGTACGATCTGTCGACAAGGGCTTCTGCTGTCTGGACAATTCCCGATACGCGCCGTATTGCCGAACGTCGGTACCCCCGTCGCACCGGCAGTCATGGGCCATATCGGGCAGTGCTGTCGACCCGGCCGGCTCCGCGTGACGTTCGAGGTTGATCTTGGCTGCCCGCATTCAAGTCCGGACATCGAAATGGGCCATGCGCGCCTACCGCATCGGTGTGTTTGCGGTGCCGATTCTGCTTATCGGCGTACTCGGCAGCCGGTTCGACTATTTCGGCGAGTTGGAAACCTTCGCGGTGATCGGCGCCGGATTTTTCTGTGCCTTCGTTGCCGTACTCTGTGCGCTGGCCGGAATTTCCGATTTCTGGCGTGATGACGATCGCGGGCTTGGACGGGCGCTTGCCGGTCTCGCGCTTGGCTTCGCAGGCGTCGCGCCGGCCCTGTTGATGGGTGCCGCGGTGCTGATCTATCCGCGCATCACCGACGTGTCCTCCGACGTCATAGAGCCGCCGATGATCACGGTGCGCGATCCCGGCGACGAGGAGCGCATCGCCCGGGGCGCGTCCGGCGGCCTGATCGTGGAAGATCTCTACGGCCTGCCGCTGGAAGAACCGATCGAGGACGTGTTCGGGTTGGCCATGCCGCTGATCGAGGCGCGCGGCTGGACGATCGTGCGCAGCCAGGAACCGGCGCCCGGGCGTTCGACCGCGCTTGTCGAAGTGATCGCCCGCACGCCCGTCCTCGGCTTCCGCGACCGGGCCACGATCCGCCTGACGCGGTTTCCGGGCGGCACACTTGTTGACATGCGCTCGATCACCCTGCGCGGCCGACACGATTTCGGCCTTAACCTGCGCCGCATCAGTGCGTTTTTCGAAGACATCGTGACGACGCTGGAAGCACGCGAGACCGGGGTCGATCCGGACGCCGGCGACGCCTCGGGCTGACGCCAGGCTAATCAATTGAGGCGATATGTGCCGGCGAGCCCGAGCGTGCCTTCGCATTGCACCACGCCGCGCGCGACAAGATCCTCCAGATGCGCCAGCACCGACAGAGCGGCGGCCGGGTGAAGCACTGGATCGACATCGCGGTAAATGGATCGGACCATTGCCGCGATCTCATGGGTTCCGCCGGAAATTGCCTCGAGCACGGCCTTTTCGCGTCCCAGCCGATGCGCCTTGAGGTCGGCGAGATAGGTTGCCGGATCGCGGATCGGCCCGCCATGACCCGGCAGAAGCAGACTGTCTGAGCGCGCGATCATGGTCTCCAGCGAGGCCATGTAATCGGCCATGGCGCCGTCCGGCGGCGCGACGATCGAGGTCGACCAGGCCATCACGTGGTCGCCGCTGAACATGATACCTGTGCCCTCGAAGTCGAAGCAGACATGATTGGCCGTATGGCCGGGGGTCGGGATCGTTGTCAGACGGCGGTCGCCGAAGGGCACGGCATCGCCCTCAGACAGCGCGATGTCCGGCCTGAAATCATGGTCGCCGCTTGCGTCGAGCGGATTGATCTCGCCAAGCGCCAGCGGGCGGGCCGGCCGGTGCGGCCCTTCGCCGTAAAACGGCGCGCCGGTCAGCGCCTTTAAACGGGCGGCCCCGGGTGAATGGTCGCGATGCGTGTGGGTAATGGCAATCGCCACGATCGTCGCCGGGCCTGCGGCTTCGAGTATGGCCTGTATGTGGCCGGGATCGTCGGGTCCGGGATCGATCACGGCAAGGTCCGTCTCGCCCACGAGATAGGTGTTGGTGCCGTGGAATGTGAAGGGCCCGGGATTGTTGACCGTGAGGCGGCGCACGCCCGGCGCGATCTCAACGGCCGTACCGTAGCGGGGGTCGAAGTCTCGGTCGTGAACGAGCGGCATGGCGGGCCTGCGATGAGAGGGGGAGGGGATCTGGTCAAGCCTGATCGACTCTGACAAGGTGCACCGCACCTGTCAAAATCGCCGGGCGGAATTGCGGCCCGGCTTTTTCCCTTCATCGGACGGAGACGCGGATCGTGGCGTGGTCGCCGCAACAGGACGAGGCCTTGAAAGCCGTCGCCGACTGGCTGAAGCGGCCGTCCGATCAGGTATTCCGCCTGTTCGGATATGCCGGCACCGGCAAGACGACGCTTGCCCGCCATATCGCGGAAGGCCAGGACGGCGACGTTGCCTTCGGTGCCTTTACCGGCAAGGCCGCGCATGTGCTGCGCACCAAGGGGTGTGAGGGCGCGACGACGATCCATGCCATGATTTACCGGCCGCGCGGCGAGGACGAGGAAGGCCCGTCCTTTGCGATAAACCGGGACAGCGCGGCGGCGGGCGCCGATCTCATCGTCATCGATGAGTGCTCCATGGTCGATGAGGAATTGGGACGCGATCTCCTGTCGTTTGCCAAACCCGTTCTGGTGCTCGGTGATCCGGCACAATTGCCGCCGGTCAAAGGCGGCGGATTTTTCACCGAGGCCGAGCCGGACTACATGCTCACCGAAGTCCATCGCCAGGCCGCCGACAATCCGATCATCCGCATGTCGATGGATGTGCGCGAGGGCCGCACGCTCGACCACGGCAGCTATGGAGAAAGCGAAATCATCCGCCGCCGCGAGATCGAGGCGGAGCGCATCCTGTCTGCCGATCAGGTGCTGGTCGGCATGAACCGCACGCGCCGGCTCTACAACAGCCGCATCCGAGACTTGAAGGGCTTTTCCGGGCCGTTTCCCGAAGCCGGCGAAACCCTTGTCTGCCTGCGCAACGATAAGACCAAGGGCCTCTTGAACGGCAGTCTTTGGGTCGTCGACCGGGTCCGCGATTTCGCCAAGGGACGGGTCAAGATGGATGTGCGGCCCGAGGAGGTTCTCGCCAAGCGCAGCGTCAAGGTGTCGGTTCCCGCCGAGTTCTTCGAGGGTACCGAGGAGGCATTGTCGTTTTCGGTCCGCCGTCGGGCCGACGAATTCGATTACGGCTATGCGCTGACCGTGCACAAAGCGCAGGGCTCGCAATGGGATGATGTGGTCCTGTTCGACGAGAGCGGTGCCTTTCGCGACAATCGCGAACGCTGGCTTTATACCGGGCTGACACGGGCGGCGGAGCGCATCACGATCGTGCGCTGAGTGCAGACTTGCGCCCTCCGGCGCTTTCCCGAACTGTCCACGACCCCATATAGCCCGGGACCCGATCATCCGACCGTTTCCGAACCGACGAGGCCGCGCCATGAACCCGCTCCTGACCGACTGGACCACGCCCCACGAATTACCGCCTTTCGACGCGATCCTGCCGCAGCATTTTGCGCCCGCCTTCGAAACCGCGCTTGAAGAAAACCGGCGTGAAATCGATGCAATTGCCGGACAGGAAACCGAACCGACCGTCGAAAACACGCTCGATGCGCTGGAAAAATCGGGGCGCGCGCTGGAAAAGGTGGCCTCCGTATTCTTCAATCTGTCCGGTGCCCATACCAATGAGGCGCTGCAGACCGTGGAGCGCGATTTCGCGCCGGTTCTTGCCAAACACAACACTGACATTCTTTTTAACCGGGACTTGTTTCGCCGGTTCGAAACCTTGCACGGCAAGCGGGCCGATCTGGACCTGACGCCGGAACAGGACCGGGTGCTCGACCGCTATCACAAGATGTTCGTGCGGGCCGGTGCCAAGCTTGAAGGGGCGGATCGGGAACGGGTCGCGGAAATCAATCAGCGGCTTGCCGTCATCACCACCCAATTCGCCCAGAACGTTCTGAAGGACGAGGCGGATTTTCAGCTCGTTCTGGAAAAGCCGGAGGATCTCGATGGCCTGCCGGACTTTGTGCGTGAGGCCGCCGCGCAGGCCGCGACCGAACGCGGCCACGAAGGCAAGCACGTCATCACGCTGTCGCGCTCCATCATCGTGCCGTTCCTGCAATTCTCGACCCGGCGCGACCTGCGCGAGACGGCTTTCCGGGCCTGGACCAGCCGCGGCGAGAACGGCGGGGAAACCGACAACCGCGCCCTGATCGCCGAGATCGTTGCGCTGCGCGCCGAAAAGGCGCGCTGCCTCGGCTACGAGACGTTCGCGGCCTACAAGCTGGCCGAGGAAATGGCCAAGACCCCCGATGCCGTGCGCGACCTCTTGAATGCGGTCTGGACACCGGCCCGCTCGCAAGCCGCGCTCGAACGCGACCGGCTGCAGGAGACGGCGGCAGCGGAAGGCGGCAATTTCGACATCGAACCCTGGGACTGGCGGTATTATTCCGAAAAGGTCCGAAAGGCCGATCACGATCTCTCTGAAGAAGAGATCAAACCGTATTTCCAGCTCGACAACATGATCGCGGCCGCCTTCGACACCGCCAGCCGGCTTTTCGGTTTGCGCTTCACGGAGCTGACCGGAATGCCGACCTATCACCCGGACGTGCGGGTCTTCGAAGTCGCCGACCGCGACGGCGAGCCGGTCGGCCTGTTTCTCGGCGATTATTTTGCCCGGCCGTCAAAACGCAGCGGTGCCTGGATGAGCGCGTTTCGCCGGCAGCAAAAGCTTTCCGGCGACATCCGGCCGATCATCGTCAACGTCATGAACTTCGCCCGCGCGGGCGACGGTCAGCCGACGCTCCTGACCTTCGACGATGCGTTGACGCTGTTCCACGAATTCGGCCACGCCCTGCACGGGCTTTTGTCCGACGTGACCTATCCGTTTGTGTCCGGCACCAGCGTCGCGCGGGACTTCGTCGAATTGCCGAGCCAGCTTTACGAGCACTGGCTGACCGAACCGCAAGTTCTGCAGGAATTCGCCCGGCACGTGGATACCGATGCGCCGATGCCGAAGGATCTGCTCGACCGGCTGTTGGCCGCGAAGAACTTCAATCAGGGCTTCCAGACCGTGGAATATGTGGCCTCGGCGCTTGTCGACCTGGAATTGCATCAACTTGCCGATATGACGGGGTTCGATGCCGGCCGGTTCGAAAGCGAGGTGCTCGGGCGGATCGGCATGCCGTCGGAGATCGTCATGCGCCACCGCACGCCGCACTTTGCGCATATCTTTGCCGGCGACGGCTATTCGGCAGGCTATTACAGCTACATGTGGTCGGAAGTCATGGACGCGGATGCGTTCGACGCCTTCACCGAAACCGGCGACATCTTCGATCCGGACACGGCGGAAAAGCTCCACGACAACATCTATTCGGCTGGCGGCAGCCGCGACCCGGCCGAGCTCTACAAGGCCTTCCGCGGCCGCATGCCGAAGATCGACGCGTTGTTGCGGCACCGGGGATTGGCGCAGGACGCCTGATCCTGTGCTTTAGCAGGCTTCTAGTCCTGTTTCGGCTTGCCGCGCTTGTAGACCGCTGTCGCGGTTGCCAGCAAAAGGCCGTCCACCGTGCGGGCTTCGCCTTCCGTGAAGACGGTCTTATAGCCGCCGCCCACCACCCGTCCGGCGGCGACAACATCGGCCGTCTTGGTCGCGGCGATGTAGTTCACGGTCATGGTCACCGTGACCACGGCGATGCTGGCGTCATCGGCCAGGTGACGGGAGGCGGCGTAACCGAGTGCGGCGTCCAGGAGCGTTGCGACGACCCCGCCATGCAGCACGTCCTGCCGGTTGGTATGGCGCTCGTCGGGGCTCAGTTCCACGTCGGTCCGGTCGGGATATATCTTCGCGATGTAACCCAGATGTTTCTGGTGACCGGTGATGCCCGCCTTGACGATCGGGACTGCGCTTTCGGGTGCGTCGCTCATCAGGCGGCTTCCTTGGACAGCGCGATGTACCGCGCAAGATGGTGGTCCTCGTCACCGAGAATGTGGTCGATCATGACGATGCGTTTGGAGTAATGCGGCAGGGAATATTCCCACGTCATGCCGATACCGCCATGCAATTGGATGCAGTCTTCGGCGACCAGTCGACCGACCTTGCCGGTCAGGTACTTGGCGGCCGACAGGGCCATTTCGCGAGACCGGCGATCCGACGTCAATGCGCTCGCGGCATTGATGACCGCTGATCGCATCTGTTCGATTTCGATCAGCATCTCCGCCATGCGGTGCTGCAGCGCCTGGAACGCGCCGATCGGTCGCCCGAACTGTTTGCGCGTTTGCAGATAGTCGAGCGTGATCGTCTTGGCGGTTTCCATGGCGCCGAGCGCTTCGCTTGAAAGTGCGAGGAGGCCCAGGCCGGCGATCTCTTCGACGATCGGGTAGGCCTTGTCTTTCGGGCCGATCAGAGCCGAGCTGGGCACCTTGACGGCATCGAAGCGACATTCCGCGGCACCGACGCCGTCGATCGTCTTGTAGGCGCGTCGGGTGAGCCCGGCGGTTTGTGCGTCGACGAGAAACAGCGACAGGCCGTCGGTATCGGCACCGTTGCCGGACGTACGCCCAAGCACGACGATTTGGTCCGCGGCGCCGCCGTTGAAGACCACCGATTTGTCGCCCGTCAGCACGTAGCCGCCGCCGTCTACTTCGGCTCTGAGCGCAATGTCGGAGAGGCCGTACCGGCCTTGCGGCTCGGCATGCGCAAAGGCCAGGAGGGTCTCTCCGGAGATGACGGCTTCGAGCAAGGCCTTCTGTTCGGCATTGCCGGCGGCCACGAGGGTCCTTCCGGCGAGAAGCGTTGCCAGGAACGGCTCGACCACAAGGCCCTTGCCGAGTTCTTCAAACACCACCGCGATATCGAAGCCCGCGCCGCCGAACCCGCCGTCCTGTTCCTCGAACTGGGCCCCGATCAGGCCGAGTTCGGCAAAGTCGGACCAGCGATCCCGGCTGAACGGGGCGTCCGATTGCACGATCTCCGCGCGGGCTTCGAACGCGTAGTTTTCCCGTACGAACCGCGCGATCGTGTCGGCGAGCATGCGCCGGTCTTCGGTGTGGGTGAAGTCCATGGGTGTTTCCGTTGACTGGCCGACCGGATCCCCGGGGAACCGGTCGGCAGGGATGTTGTTGGGGCGTGTGCCCGGATGCCGTAAACGGCCAGGTGTTACAGACCGAGAATGGCCTTTGAGATGATGTTCTTCTGGATCTCGTTGGATCCGCCGAAGATGGAAAGCTTGCGATTGTTGAAGTATTCGCGCGCGATCGGTGCCGCGTATTCCGGGCCGATCGGCTCTTCGTTGTAGCCCTGGTCGAGCGCTTCGGAAACAAACGGCATGGCCCGGGGCCCGAGCGCCCGGCGGGTCAGGTCGTTGATTTCCTGGCGGATGATCGTGCCTTTGATCTTCAGCATCGAACTTTCCGGGCCCGGCGCATCGCCGCGTGCGGCGGCGGCCAGAACCCGCAGGTTCGTCGTCTTCATGGCCTCCAGCTCGATTTCGACCCGCGCCATGCGAGCCGCAAAATACGGATCATCGTCGAGCGGCCGGCCCTGGTTTCGCTGATCCCGGGCAATTGTCTTCAGATGCGCCAGCGCAGTGTTGGAAAATCCGACGCCGGCAATGTTGGTGCGCTCGTGGGTCAGAAGGTATTTGGCGTAGGTCCAGCCCTTGTTTTCCTCACCGACCAGGTTGCCGACCGGCACACGGACGGAATCGAAAAATACCTCGTTGACTTCGTGCTCGCCGTCGAGCGTCAGGATCGGACGCACCTCGATCCCGGGTGTAGCCATGTCGATCAGGAGGAACGAAATGCCCTCCTGGGGTTTGCCGTTGGTGGACGTGCGCACCAGACAGAAGATCCAGTTGGCGTGCTGGCCGAGCGTCGTCCAGGTCTTCTGCCCGTCGACGACGTAGTGGTCGCCGTCGCGCACCGCGCGGGTCTTCAGCGAGGCGAGGTCGGATCCGGCGCCCGGTTCCGAATAGCCCTGGCACCACCAGTCGGTCCCGTCGAGGATGCGCGGCAGGTAATGCGCTTTTTGTTCCTCGCTGCCGAATTTCAGGAGCACAGGGCCGAGCATGTTGACGCCGAACGGAACGGTGCGCGGCGCGCCGGCCGCGCAGCACTCTTCCTCAAAGATATGGCGCTGCACCGCACTCCAGCCGGTCCCGCCATACTCTTCAGGCCAGGTCACGGCGAGCCAGCCGCGTTCATTCAGGAGGCTGTGCCATTCTTCATAATCGGCTTTCTTGAGGCGTTTGCCTGCTTTGACCGCCGCCGAGAGCCGCGCCGGCAGTTTCTCCCGCAGGAACGTGCGGACCTCGTCCTGGAAGACCCGCTCGTCGCTTGAAAAGCTCATATCCATTTGTTTGCACCCTGCCTCAGTAGATTTCGAACAGACCGGCTGCGCCCATGCCGCCGCCGATGCACATGGTGACGACGGCTTGTTTGGCGCCGCGGCGTTTGCCTTCGATCAGGATGTGCCCGGTCTGACGCGCCCCTGTCATGCCGTAGGGGTGTCCGATGGCAATCGAGCCGCCATCCACATTCAGGATCTCGTCTGCCATGCCGATCCGGTCGCGACAATAGAGCACCTGGCTGGCAAACGCCTCGTTCAATTCCCATAGGTCGATCTGATCGACGGACAGGCCGGCCCGTGACAGGAGCTTGGGAACCGCAAAGACGGGGCCGATGCCCATTTCATCCGGTTCGCAGCCCGCAATCGCAAACCCGCGAAACGCGCCGAGCGGTTCGAGACCCCGGGACTCGGCCTCCTTCGCCTCCATCAGCACACAGGCCGACGCCCCGTCCGACAATTGTGAGGCGTTGCCGGCGGTGATGAATTTGTCGGGACCGTTCACCGGGTCGAGGCCGGAAAGCCCGTCCAGTGTCGTGCCCGGCCGATTGCATTCGTCGCGCTCAAGCGTGACGGTTTCGTGCGAGATCTCGCCTGTCTCCTTGTTCTTGACCGCCTTCACCGTTTCGATCGGCACGATCTCGGCATCGAACCGGCCCGCCTGCTGGGCCGCCGCCGTGCGCTTCTGGCTCTGCTCGGCATAGACGTCCTGATCGTGCCGCGAAACGCCGTAGCGATCGGCGACGATGTCGGCCGTTTCGATCATGGAAAGATAAAGGTCCGGCTTGTGTTCCATCACCCAGTCCTCGCTCCGCCAGTGTGTATTCACGTTGCCCTGGGAGAGCGAGATGGATTCCACGCCGCCGGCGATCACGGCTTTCGATCCGTCGACGATGATCTGCTGAGCGGCCATCGCGATCGCCTGCAGGCCGGACGAGCAATAGCGGTTGACTGTCGTGGCCGAGACCGTCACGGGCAGACCGGCCCGGATTACCGATTGACGCGCGATATTGAAGCCGGTCGCGGCTTCGGGAAACCCGCAGCCGATGATCGCGTCTTCGATAATGTCCGGTTCGATCCCCGCCCGGTCGACCGCATGCCGGATGACGTGGCCGGTCATGGTGGCGCCGTGCGTGTTGTTGAAGGCACCCCGGAACGCCTTGCCGATCGGGGTTCGCGCCGTTGAAACGATGACGGCTTCGCGCATGATGTCCTCCGTGACGCCGGCATCTCTCGGCATGGATTATTGAACTGTATCGGGCGATATCCCAATCGCTCCGGTTTATTGTCAAGTCCGCTTCGGACCTGCCGAGCGATAGAGAGCGAGGAAGGCGGCATTGATATGGTCGTCTGAAAACGTGTCCAGGACGTCCTGCCGGGCACGGGCACCAAGCGTATGCCGCAGGGCGTCATCCCGTACGAGGCGTTCAATCGCATCGGCCAGCGCTGCGGCATCTGCGACGGGCACGATCAGGCCGTTCTGTTCGTGGCGCACCAGCATCCGGCAGCCCGACGTGTCGGTCGTGACCATGGCGCGGCCACAGGACGCGGCTTCCAGGAGGCTGCGGGGCAGGCCCTCGCGATAGCTGGCCAGCACGGCGATGTGGCTTTCCGCCCAGACATCGGCGATATCCGACCGGGCGCCCATCCAGTCCACCACCCCGTCCCGGGTCCATGCCTCAAGCGTTTCTTCCGGCACCGAGTTCGGGTTTTGCGGATCCGGCGGTCCGATCAGACGGATGCGCACGGCTACGGCCCGGTCTTTTAGGAGGCGGGCGGCCTCGACCGTCTCTGCGATGCCCTTGTCCCAGAGCATGCGGGCAACCACCGAGGCAACGATCGGCGTCGGCTCCGGCTCGGGCGTCGGGTGGAATTTTTGCGTGTCGATGCCGGCGCCCGGAATGAGCCGGATCCGGTCGGCCGCCGCAAAACCGCTTTCTTCGAAGAACGTGCCGTCGTCCGGGTTCTGAACAACGACGACGCCGGTCTGGCGCCGCAGCAAGAGGCCCAGAATGCCATTGACGGCCGTCCGCAAAATGCGCGTGCGCAGTGATTGCACCGAATAGACACTGCCGAGGCCGGACACCGCGTTGACGATGAAAGCGCGCGGCGCAAACACTTGGCAAAGCGCGCCATAGACGATGGTCTTCATCGCCACGTAGTGCACGATGTCGGGGCGCACCGTGCGGCAGATCCGGACGAGGTCGACGAGAGCGCGCAGTTCGCGCAGCGGATTGGTACTGCCGCGGCTCCAGCCAAGCGGGTGCAGCACGATGCCGGCGGATTTCAGGGTTTCAGTATGTTCACCGATACGGGTCGCCAGGTGCACCTCGTATCCGGCGGCCTGCGCCGCCCGCGCAAGCGCGATCCTGTGGGACAGGAAGTACCAGTCCTCCGTGACGACAAACAGAAGCCTCGGCGGATCTAAAGCCGCCATAGGTCGATGGATTGCGGGGCGGCGGAGCGATCGAGCACCGACTTGACGTCGACAATGCCGCCGCTGCCGTCTGCAAGCAGCCCTTGCAGGAACGGCCAGCCGCGCTCCAGATAGGTGCGGTGGGCGACTGCCAGCACGACCGCATCCGCCGGTTTCAGATCCGCGTCGGCCACAAGGTCGAAGCCGTATTCCTCGTGGACTTCGGAGGAAAGCGCCATCGGGTCGTGCACCTGGACCTCGAAGCCGAAGCTGCGCAATTCTTCGATGACCGAGACCACGCCGGAATTGCGGATATCGGGCACGTCTTCCTTGAAGGTCAGGCCGAGCACGGTGATGCGCCCGGAGCGTCGGCCGCGTTTAAGGATCTGGCGGATGCAGGCCTTGGCGACCCGCGCCCCGGCCGCGTCGTTGATGCGCCGGCCGGCCAGGATGATTTCCGGATGATAGCCGATCTCGTCGGCCCGGTGGGTCAGGTAATAGGGATCGATACCGATGCAATGGCCGCCCACGAGACCGGGTCGGAAGCGCAGGAAGTTCCACTTGGTTTCCGCTGCCTTCAAAACGTCGAGCGTATCGATGCCGAGCTTTTCGAACAGTGCCGACAATTCGTTCATGAAGGCGATATTGATGTCGCGCTGTGTGTTCTCGATCACCTTGGCGGCTTCCGCGACCTGGATCGACGGCGCCCGATAGATCCCGGCCGTCACCGCCGATCCGTAGACATCGGCGACGATGTCGAGCGTTTCCGCATTCTGGCCCGAAACAACCTTGGTGATCGATTCGAAGCGATGCGCACGGTCCCCCGGATTGATGCGCTCCGGCGAATAGCCGAGGAAGAAATCGTGCCCGGACCGCAGGCCCGATTCCGCTTCAAGGATCGGCGCACACACCGCTTCGGTGCATCCGGGATAAACCGTCGATTCGTAGACGACGATGTCGCCCTTTTTCAGGTTTGCACCGACCGTGCGAGAGGCGGCCTTGACGGCTGAGAGGTCCGGACGGTGCGCCCCATCGATCGGCGTAGGCACCGTAACGATGAAGAAATCCGCGGCCTTGAGCGCCTCCGTTTCGTGCGCGTAGGTCAGACCGTCCGGGTTGAGACGGGAATCTTCAACCTCGTTGGTGCGGTCGTGGCCGGATTTGAGTTCGGTGATGCGTTCGGCATTGATGTCGAAGCCGATCACCGGCGCGCCGGTTTCCGCAAAGGCAACGGCAACCGGCAATCCGACATATCCGAGGCCGATGACGGCAATGCTGCGTTGATGGGTCAAGGCGGGTCGCTCTCAGGTTTGAAAGCGCTGATAGCAGGATTTGCCGGCGGCGCAAACGGGCCGGCGACTGTGACGGTAAACGCTGACCGCCCGTGGTTGTTTCGCGGTTTAGCGGGCTTCGGCGAACCAGGATTGCAGCATCAGGAGGGTCCACAACGGGTATTGCTGGTTTTCGCGACCCGATTGATGCGCCTCCCATTTGGCGCGGATCGGATGCGGGTTGAGGCCGTTATCGGTCAATGCGGCGGGTGACAATAGGTTTTCCGCCCAATCGCGCAGCGGCCCTCTCAGCCAGTGTTCGATCGGCACGCCGAAACCCATTTTCGGGCGATCGATCAGCCGGTCCGGCACATGCCGCGACAGCACCCGGCGCAGCAGCCACTTGCCCTTGCCGTCGCGGATTTTCATGGCCGCCGGCAGGCGCCAGGCGAATTCGACGACCCGGTGGTCCAGGATCGGCACCCGGGCCTCCAGGGCGACCGACATGCTCGCCCGGTCGACCTTGGTCAGAATGTCGTCGACCATATAGGTCTTGGCATCGATGAACTGCATGCGCTCGATCGTGTCCGGGACGAGGGTCTTCACACCGGGATCATCGGTAAGGAAGGCCGGCTCCTTGCCTTTGTGCAGCAGCGTCTCCGGCGCCGGCCATTGTGTCAGGAATTGCAGATAGGCCTGGTCGGCGTCCGCCTTCAGCGCGCCGGCCAGTTTGTGCATCTTGTTGCCGGGATTTTGCGGCCGCATCCGTGCGGGCAGGGCAGCGAACACCTGGTCCCAGCGTGCCGGCGATACGGAGGTGAGGGCGCACCGTACCGCCGCCCGCACCGGTTCAGGCAGGCGGGTCAGCCACTTGTCCAGCCGCGCGCCCTGCAGATAGCGGTTATAGCCGCCGAACAATTCGTCGCCGCCATCTCCCGACAGCGCCACTGTCACGTCGCGCCGCGTCATTTCCGAGACGAGGAAGGTCGGGATCTGCGACACGTCGGCAAACGGTTCGTCGTAGATGAAGGGAAGGCGCGGGATCACGTCCTGCGCGGTCACCGGATCGACGTAGAGTTCGGTGTGGTCCGTTCCCAGATGCTCCGCCACGGCCCGGGCGTGGGGCGCCTCGTCGTAGCCGTCCTCGGCAAATCCGATCGAAAAGGTGCGCACCGGTCTGGATTCGCCGGCCTGCATCAGCGCAGCGACGCAAGAGGAATCGATGCCGCCGCTGAGGAACGCCCCGAGCGGCACATCGGCGATCATGCGGCGCTTGACCGCGTCGCCGAGAAGCGCTTCGAGGGCTTCTTCCGCCTCTTCGTCGCTGCCGGAAAACCGGTCTGCCGTGCCCGTGCGCACGACCTCGTCCAGGCTCCAATAGGTCTCGATGCGCGGCGCTTCGCCCGGCGCGATTTCCAGAATGGTGCCGGGTAGCAATTTCTGGATGCCGCGATAGATGCTGCGCGGTGCCGGGATGTAGGCAAGTCGGAGATAGGCTGCGATTGCGTCGTAGTCGACCTCGACCGGCCAGTCGGGATGCGCCCGCAGCGCCTTCAATTCCGAACCGAAGAGCAGAAGGTCGCCGAACCGGCCCCAATAGAGTGGTTTGATGCCGAGCCGGTCGCGCACCAGCCACATGCGTTTGTCGCGCCGGTCCCAGACGCACAGCGTGAACATGCCGATGAGCTTTTCGACCGTCTGCCTCGGCCCCCAGCGCGCCCAGGCTTCCAGGATCACCTCGGTATCTGAATGGCCGCGGTAATTGATGCCGTAGCCGGACAGTTCAGCCCGCAGATCCTCGGCATTGTAGACCTCGCCGTTATAACAAAGCACATAACGTTCATCGGCTGAGATCATCGGCTGGGCGCCGGCTTCCGACAGATCGACGATCGCGAGGCGGCGATGCCCGGTGGCAAAACCGGCCTCTTCATCCACCCACACACCGTCGCTGTCCGGCCCCCGATAGGCGATCGCGTCGGACATCGCTCGCGCCTGCGCTTCCAGGCGGGCCGCGTCGCCGGGACGAAAGGTCACAAATCCGGTAATTCCGCACATGGGAGCCTCGGGTGTGGGGCGGCCGGATAACGGCCCGTTTCCCCCTCCTAGACCGGATCGACCGGCGCTGTCCATCGGCTGGGAACACGGGTTTGTCCGCCACGCTCCGGTGCCGGCGACGGGTCGCCGGTACGAATTCTATTCGGATCTGATGAAATCTGTTTGCAGATTAACCGAACGCCGACGGTTACTTTGCCTTTTCCCTTGCGTTTTAGTATCAGGGCACGACATCAGCCGGGTCGGATCGTGGTACGGGAGATGGTGGCCCCGGATCGCGACGAGGTACTAGGGAAACTTCTTCATTTTCCGGGAACAGAACGCGTGCCTCTCAATTGCTGGCACGACAGACTCTTCTTCCGGATCGTTCGTAAAGATACAGTAGAGGCCGCGATTACATGACGATCCTGGTGACCGGCGGAGCCGGTTTTATTGGCGCCAATTTCGTTCTGGACTGGTTTGCCGACCATGACGAGCCGGTCGTAACGCTGGACAAGCTGACCTATTCCGGCAATCCGGCCAATCTGGCGGTGCTGCGGGACGATCAGCGCCATACCTTCGTGCACGGCGACATCGGCGACCGCCTGGCGGTCGAGGAACTCCTGCGCCAGCACCGGGTGCGGGCGATCGTCAACTTTGCCGCCGAATCGCATGTCGACCGCTCCATCCACGGGCCCGGCGCCTTCGTCGAGACCAATGTCGTGGGCGTCTATGCCATCCTGGAAGCGGCAAGAGCCTATTGGAGCGGTCTGGCCGATACCGACCGCGAGAGCTTCCGGTTCCTGCACGTCTCGACGGACGAGGTCTACGGATCGCTCGCCCAGGACGACCCGGCGTTCAGCGAAACCAACGCCTACCAGCCCAACAGCCCCTATTCCGCGTCGAAGGCAGCCTCCGACCATCTGGTGCGGGCCTGGTACCACACTTACGGCCTGCCGGTGCTGACCACCAATTGCTCCAACAATTACGGTCCCTACCAGTTCCCCGAAAAACTGATCCCGCTGATGATCCTGAACTGTCTCGCCGGCAAGCCCTTGCCGGTCTATGGCGACGGCATGCAGGTCCGCGACTGGCTCTTTGTCTCCGACCATTGCACGGCGATCCGGCAGGTGCTGGAGAACGGCCGGGTCGGCGAGGTCTACAATATCGGCGGCAGCAGCGAAAAACCGAACCTGCATGTCGTCGGCACGATCTGCGACATTGCCGACCGCATCCACCCCCGCACCGACGGATCCAGCCACCGCACCCTCATTACCCATGTCACCGACCGCCCGGGCCATGACCGCCGCTACGCCGTCGACACGACGAAGATCGAGCAGGAGCTCGGCTGGCGGCCGAGCGAGACCTTTGAAAGCGGCATCGAAAAGACGGTGGCCTGGTACATCGACAACAAGGCCTGGTGCGACAACGTCGCCGACGGCTCCTACCGCGACTGGCTGAAGACAAACTACGCGGTCCGGTGAGCGGAACATGGGCGCGCTTCTTCTGTTCGGCAGTAACGGCCAGCTCGGCCATGCGATCCGCACTGCCGACTGGTTCGGGTCTGCAACAGCGCTTGGCCGCTCCGAATGCGACCTGACGGACCCGGTCGCGATCCGGGCAGCCATTGAGCGGCATGACCCGTCGGTCATCGTCAACGCCGCCGCCTACACCGCCGTCGACCGGGCCGAAGACGAACCGGAACTGGCCCATGCCGTGAATGCGTCGGCCCCGGCCGTCATGGCCGAAGCCGCCGCAGCGAGCGGAGCGGCGTTCATCCATTATTCCACCGACTACGTCTATGACGGCTCGAAACCCGACGCCTATGTGGAAACCGACCCGACCGGACCGCTCGGCGTCTACGGCGCATCCAAACTGGCCGGCGAACAGGCGATCGCCGCCGCCGACGCACGCCACGCCATTCTGCGCACCTCCTGGGTCTACGGGCCGCACGGCGCCAACTTTCCAAAGACGATGCTGCGTCTCGCCAAGGAGCGCGACGAACTGTCGATCGTCGCCGACCAATGGGGCGCACCCACTTCGGTCGGGCTTCTGGCCGATGTGACGCGCCGGTTGATCGACGGCTTTTCGGCCGAAGGGCCCGGACCCTTAGGCATCTATCATTGCGCACCGGCCGGGCGCACGACGTGGCACGGTTTTGCGCAATTCTTTCTGACGTGTTGCGGGGAGGCGGGTGCGACGCTTGCCGTCGATCCGGCGTCGATCCGCGCAATCAAAACCGAAGACTATCCGACAAAGGCGGTCCGGCCGAAAAACTCGGTTCTGTCGTGCCACCGTCTTGAAAGCGAGGTGTCGATGACCATGCCGGATTGGCATGACCACGTCCGCGCACTCGCACAACAATTGGTAGGAGTACAATGAGTAGCCCTGACAAGGCCCGCAAGGGCATCGTCCTGGCCGGGGGCAGCGGCACGCGCCTGCATCCGGTCACCTTGGCAACGTCGAAACAATTGTTGCCGATCTTCGACAAGCCGATGATCTATTATCCGCTATCGACGCTGATGCTCGCCGACATCCGCGATATCCTGATCATTTCCACCCCGCGCGACACGCCGCGCTTTGAGGAATTGCTCGGCGACGGGTCGCAATGGGGCCTGTCGATCACCTATGCGGTCCAGCCGTCGCCGGACGGCATCGCCCAGGCCTTCACCATCGGCGCGGACTTTCTCGACGGCGCGCCGGCGGCTTTGGTGCTCGGCGACAACATCTTTTATGGCCACGACCTCTTCACGCTTCTTAAGTCGGCCGATGCCCGGCGCAATGGCGCGACCGTGTTCGTCTACCATGTGACGGATCCTGAGCGATACGGCGTCGCCGCGTTCGACCGGGACGGCAAAGTCGAGAGCATCGAAGAAAAGCCGACACGGCCAAAATCGAATTTTGCCGTAACCGGCCTGTATTTCTACGACAACCGGGTCGTCGACTTCGCCCGCAACCTCAAGCCGTCGGCACGCGGCGAACTGGAGATCACCGACCTCAACCGCGTCTACCTGGACGACGGATCCCTGTCGGTCGAGGTCATGAACCGAGGTTATGCCTGGCTCGATACCGGCACCCATGAGAGCCTGATCGAGGCCAATCAGTTCGTCCAGACGATCGAACACCGGCAGGGCCTGAAAATTTCCTGTCCCGAGGAAATTGCCTTCCGCAAGCAGTGGATCTCGGTCGAGGCGATGGCGGCGTTCGCATCCCAGTACGGCAAGAGCGGCTACGGCCGCTATCTCCAGCAGATCCTGGACGAGGCGAACCGGTCATGAAGGCCTATCCCACCGAGATCACCGACGTCATCCTGCTGGAACCGCGTGTATTCGGCGACGATCGCGGCTTTTTCTTCGAAAGCTTCAACGCCCGGACCTTCGCCGAGGCGACCGGCCTCGATGTGACCTTCGTCCAGGACAACCATTCCCGCTCGGCCGCCAACGTCTTGCGCGGCCTGCATTATCAGGTCGACCCCTCGCCGCAGGGCAAGCTGGTGCGCGCGCTCGCCGGTTCGGTGTTCGACGTGGCCGTCGATATCCGTCGCTCGTCGGCGACCTTCGGCCATTGGGTCTCCGCGACCCTGTCGGCGGAGAACAAACACCAGTTCTGGATCCCGCCCGGCTTCGCGCACGGCTTCGTCGCGCTCTCGGACGGCACCGAGATCGCCTACAAGACCACCGGATACTACGCGCCGGACTGCGACCGCTCGATCCTCTGGAACGACCCGGAGATTGGCATCGACTGGCCGGTTTCGGGGGACGTGCTACTGTCGACCAAGGACCAGGCGGCGCCGCTTCTCAAGGATGCGGATCTGTTCGACTAGAGCATTGTTCGACCACATAGAACCATTTGATGGTCCAAATCAGGTCGCTCGGCTAGGCAAATCGAGCAGCGCGATACGGTGTATCGGGCAAGCGATTTAACGACGCCGACGGGCTGATTTGGCCCACCAAACAGGGATGTTTCCCTGTTTGGCACCAAAGTGCGCAAATCGGAAACATCCGATTTGCGGTAGGCCGGGTTTACAGGTCCGCTGGACGTCG
>JBCDLT010000034.1:0-65876 GCA_038745065.1 Pseudomonadota bacterium
CACTGTCGAGGCGGATCAGCCCGGGCACCACCTTGTCGTCGATCCGGTTGCGCGCAAAGTCGACGGCTTTGCCGGCAAGATATTTGACGACATAGACCCGCACCTTGTCGATCAGTTCACCGGCCAGCCAGTCGACGATACCGCGTCGGGATGCGGATTCGGTCCCGCCCGGCGCGCGCCTCCTGCCAAGCCGAAAGACGGCATGGCGCCGGCCGGTTTCAGTACCAGCCCGGCGGACGCTTTCTTGTAGGGGTGGTTCGGGCAGCACCCATTCGAAGGCGCCGTCACGCTCGATAAGGATTGCCGCCCCCTCGCCGGCTTCGACCGGCACTTCGATCGTCGGAGGCTCGGCCGTCGCATCGTCGGCAACGCGCCGTCGCGGGCCCGCGGTCTCGTTGGGCGGCGCGATGGCGATCACGTCGAACAATCCGATGTTTTGTTCGGCAAGACCGGAAAACAGGGCGTTTAGAGGGCGGGCGTCCGGAGCGGCTGCGATCGCTTCGAGACCGGGCATCGAACCGGATCGGCGGCGCGGGGATGCTTCGTCTCCAACCGGGTCTTCCTCCTGGATCGAAAAGCCGCCGGAAATCGATATTCGGGTCCCGTTTCGAGTGATGTGCTCAGCCATGAAAACCCCTTGCTCCCTCAAAACTCGCTGCCCGCCGGTCACACAGGCATGACCGGCAGGCGCCGGATGGGCGCCATCCGAACGTGCCGCAGATGTCTTGCAAGGCCAAAACAGTGTTTTGAAAGAGTGTTTTATCGAAGACTAGAACACAGCACCGCGATGATCAACGAATACGCATTGCATGATGAATGCGATGCAGGAACTTCATGATTGTCGACCGGACTTATTTGATCAGGCAGCGGCCTGACGAACAAAAAAGGGTAGCCGGGCTGCTTTTTTGCGCCTGCTGTGGCCAGCGCGGCGCGGCGCGACCGATCGCTTTTTGGCGACGATTTAGGGCAATGCCGGCTTCAACCGTTCCGTTTGCCGGCAATCACCTCCACTTCGACCTTGAAGTCGGGGCGTGTAAAGCCGCCGACCACCATGAGCGTCGAAGCCGGCGGCGGGTCGGCGACGAAGCGGTCGCGCGCGGCCATGTAACCTTGGAGGTGTTCCCGGTCGCTGACATAGGCGTTGATGCGCACGATGTCGGCAAAGTCCATGCCGGCGCTTTTCAGGATTTCGCCGATGTTTTCAAAGCACAGCACAGCCTGGTCTTCCGCGCTTTCCGGGACCGTGTCGTCGGGAGTGATGCCGAGTTGTCCGGAGCAGACGAGAAGACGGGTATCCGGCGGGACTTCGACCGCATGGCTGTATCGGGCAAACGGCGGGCGGATCGTGTCGGGGGTGTGGGTTTTCATGGGAAGGATCTCCGGATCGCCGACGAAAGACCAATGCGGATAAAAGCCGCATCAGGCTATGCTGACGGCATTTGCCGTGCAAGCGGGCACGATCTGCCCGAACAATGGGCAGGCGTCACGGAATACGGTCTTTTGCGGGTTCGGAAACTGGTCTAACATTTTGCTAACCGGGAAAGGGGCGGACACTCTTCCAGGACACATCCGGTCGCCCGACCGCAATTGGCCGACCGCTCCAACCCGCCGGATCGAAAGGCGGGGAGCCTTCCCGGACCGGAATCAAGAGACGACGCGGCAAACCGCGACGACCAGACAGAGAGGACGACATGAAAACCATTACCGGAACCATCGGACTGGCGGCGCTGCTTGCCTCGGCAAGCACGGCCGCCCTGGCCCTCGATGAAGTCACGTTCGGAACCAATTGGGTCGCCCAGGCGGAGCATGGCGGTTATTATCAGGCCGTGGCCGACGGCACCTACGAGGCCTGCGGCTTGAAAGTGAACATCGAACCCGGCGGACCGCAGGTCAACAACCGCGCCCTGCTTCTGGCCGGCAAGATCGATTTCCATATGGGCGGCAACATTCTGCAGGCCTTTTCCGCGGTCAAGGAAGGCATCCCGCTAAAGGTCGTCGCTGCCAGCTTCCAGAAGGAACCGCAGGTCATCCTGACCCATCCGGGTGAGGGCTTCGACACCTGGGAGAGCCTGAAGGACGCTACCCTGTTCATCGGCGACAACGGTTTCCAGTCCTATTACCAGTGGATGATGACCGAATTCGGCTTCACCGCCGAACAGCGCAAACCCTACACCTTCAACCCGGCGCCGTTCATCGCCGACAAGAAATCCGGCCAGCAGGGCTATGTCACTTCCGAACCGTTCGCCATCGAACGCGAGGGCGGCTTCAAGCCGAACGCGTTCCTGATCGCGGATTTCGGGTTCAATTCCTATGCGACGACCATCGAGGTGATGCAGAAGACCATCGACGAGAACCCGGAATGGGTGAAGTGTTTCGTCGACGGCTCGGCCATCGGCTGGACCAATTACCTGTATGGCGACAATTCCGCAGCCAATGAACTGATCCAGGCCGACAACGCGGAAATGTCGGATGAACAGATCGCGTTTTCGATCGCCGCCATGAAGGAGTACGGCATCGTTGATTCCGGCGATACCGAGGAACTTGGCATCGGCGCCATGACCGACGAGCGGTTCGAGAGCTTTTACAAGAAGATGGTCGCGGCCGGCGTCGTCGAGGACGGCCTCGACTTCAAGGCGTCTTACACGCTCGATTTTGTGAACAAGGGTGTCGGTCTCGACATAAAGAAATCGCTATCCAAATGATTGGCAGCCGGATCCGCCCCTCTGATCTTTCTATGGGGCGGACCCGGCCCGCGAACCGAACGGGTTCTGCATGACGTCCATGAGCGCACCGGCCGCCGCGCCGGCCCGCACGCTTCCGCCGGTAGTGTCGCTCCAGCACATCTCGAAATCCTTTTCCAACGGAACCGTCGCCCTGCGCGACATGACGCTGTCCGTCGGTGCCGGAGAGTTCATGAGCCTGCTCGGGCCGTCCGGCTGCGGAAAGTCGACGGTATTGCGCATCATTGCCGGCCTCGGCGCCCCGACAACGGGGCGCATCGACTGGCCGGAAAACGATGGCGCGTCCGAAGGCGAGGTCGATCACGATATCTCGTTTGTCTTCCAGGAGCCGACGCTGATGCCCTGGTCGACCGTGTTCGGCAACGTACACTTGCCCCTCAAGCTCAAGGGTCATTCGAAACGCGCGGCCCGGGACCGGGTCATGGACGCGCTGCGCATGGTCGGACTGGAAAAGTTCGAACATGCCTATCCGCGCGAATTGTCCGGCGGCATGAAAATGCGGGTCTCGATCGCTCGCGCGCTTGTGACCAAGCCGAAACTCCTTTTGATGGACGAACCGTTCGCCGCCCTCGATGAGATCACGCGTTTCAAGCTCAACAACGATCTGCTCGACCTGTGGCAGCGCTTCGGGTTCACGGTGATCTTTGTGACCCATTCGGTGTTTGAATCGGTCTATCTGTCGAACCGGATCGTTGTCATGGCGGCACGGCCGGGCCGGGTCGTGGAAGACATCGAGGTCGAGGCGCCCTACCCGCGCGGCGATGCGTTTCGCACCTCGCAGACCTACAACGATTATTGCCGAACCGCTTCCGCCGCCCTGCACGGCGCGATGGATTCGGCAGACCATCTCTGATTACGGAACGGGATGATGGCCACAATAGACGACACGCTGCCGCCGCCCGAACAGGCAAAGGGCGTGGAGATCGACAAGGCGGAAATCCGCCGGGCCCGCATTGCGCGCCGTGATCGGCTTGCCCGATGGATCCTGCCGGTCGTCGTCATGGCGCTGTCGATCTATCTTTGGGACCGCATCTGCGTGTGGAACGGCATCCCGCACTACATCCTGCCGCGTCCGGGCCTGGTCTTTGAAACCCTCATCAACGACTGGGCGCTGCTGTCGACGTCGCTGCTTGTGACCTTGAAGATCACGTTCGGAGCGCTCGCCATCGCCATCATCGGCGGCGTCGGGCTTGCCATCCTGTTCGCCCTGTCGAAATGGGTGGAGATGTCGTTCTTCCCCTATGCCGTGATCCTGCAGGTGACCCCGATCATCGTCATTGCGCCGCTGATCTTCATTTATGTCGATTCCAAGATCGTCGGGCTTCTCATATGCGCCTGGATCGTTGCGTTTTTTCCGATCCTGTCGAACACGACGCTCGGCCTGAATTCCGCCGACCATAACCTGCGCAACCTGATGCAGCTTTATGGCGCCTCGACCTGGCAGACCCTGTGGCACCTGCGCCTGCCGACGGCGCTGCCCTATTTCCTGAGCGGCCTGAAGGTTGCCGGCGGCCTGTCGCTGATCGGCGCGGTGGTCGCCGAATTCGTGGCCGGGACCGGCGGCGTCGGATCCGGCCTTGCCTTCCGCATCCTGGAGGCGAGTTATCGGCTGAACATTCCGCGCATGTTTGCCGCGATCATCCTGATCTCGGCCTCCGGCATCCTCATCTTCATGGCAATGAGCCTGATTTCCCACCTGTTCCTGCGCAAATGGCATGAGAGCGCCTTGAAGCGGGAGAACTGACGTGCAGACCGGATTTGCGGACATGCCGGCGGCGGACCGGTACCGGATCGCCGACGCGACCGTTCCTGCCTGTCTTGTCGAGGGCATGTCGCTCGATGCCGATGCGGACGGGCTCGCACGGCTCGACCTGACGATCGCCGATGGCAGGATCGAGGCGATCGATAAAGCCGGCAGGGGGACAGGAGAGGGCCCTGCACTCTCGCTCGACCGCGGCATGGTCTGGCCGTGTTTCGTGGACATGCATACCCATCTCGACAAGGGTCATATCTGGCCCCGCAAGGCCAATCCGGACGGCACGTTCGACGGGGCGCTCACTGCGGTCAGAGCCGACCGCGATGCGCATTGGTCGGCCGAAGACATTGCGCGCCGAATGGATTTCGCCCTGCGTTCCGCCTACGCCCATGGCACGAAGGCCATCCGAACGCATCTCGATACCTATCCGGGCCAGATCGACATCACCTGGCCGCTTTACGCCGAATTGCGGGCCGAATGGGCTGGCCGGGTCGAGCTCCAGGCCGCCTGCCTGACCGCCATCGACCAGACGCTCGACGACGGCCTGATGACCGAAATCGTCGCAACGCTGAAACGCTATGACGGCATTCTCGGGTCAGCGACCTTCATGATTCCCGAACTCCAGCACGGCCTCGACAGGCTGTTCCACCTGGCGCTCGACAACGATTTCGATCTCGATTTCCACGTCGACGAGACCGGCGATCCGAACGCCCATGCACTGCACCTGATCGCGGAGACCGCCCTGCGCTTCGGGTTCGAACGGCCGATCACTGTCGGGCATTGCTGTTCGCTCGCGAAACAGCCGGCGGATGCGGCGCGCAAAACGCTCGATCTGGTCGCCCGCGCCGGGCTTTCCGTGGTTTCCCTGCCGATGTGCAATCTCTACCTGCAGGACCGGCTGCCCGGTCGGACCCCGCATTGGCGCGGCGTCACGCTGTTGCATGAGATGCGTGAGCGCGGCATTCCCGTTGCCGTCGCCTCCGACAACACGCGCGATCCCTTCTACGCCTACGGCGACCTCGACGCACTCGAAGTATTCCGCGAGGCGACACGCATCCTGCATCTCGATCATCCGTTCGGCGATTGGCCTAAATCAATAACCGCGACGCCGGGACGGATATTATCGCCGATTGAGGCGGGCACGCTGCGCGTGGGCGGCCCGGCCGACCTTGCGCTCTTTCGGGCGCGGACCTGGACGGAATTGCTGTCGCGGCCGCAATCGGACAGGACGATCGTCCGGAACGGCAGGGCCATCGACACGACCCTGCCCGACTACCGCGAACTGGACCCGGTTCTGGGAGAACAACAATGACCGACTACGCCGCCCTGAAGGCCGATTTGGAAGGCCTGCCGATCGAGGACAATCCGGCCATCGTCAAACAGAAGAGCCGCGACTTCTTCTGGTATTCTCCGGTCCTGAAACGCCAGCTCGACGAGGTCACGGCAGACCTGGTCGTTACCGTGCGAACCGAAGCGGACGTGATCCGCGTCCTGAAGGCCTGCTTCGCCCATGATGTGCCGGTAACGACACGCGGCGCCGGTACGGGCAATTACGGTCAGGCCATGCCGCTCTCCGGCGGCGTCGTGCTGAACCTTGCCGAAATGCGGAAGATCAAGCGCATTTCCAGCGGATCGATCATTGTCGAAGCCGGCGCGATCATCGCCGATATCGACACGGTCACGCGCCAGCAGACCGGCCAGGAATTGCGCATGCATCCCTCGACCTATCGCACGGCGACGATCGGCGGCTTCATTGCCGGCGGGTCCGGCGGCGTCGGATCCATCAATTGGGGCGGGCTCAGGGATCTCGGCAACGTCATCCGCGTCCGGGTCGTGACCATGGAAGCCGAGCCGCGGATTCTCGACTTGGGCGGCGACGATGTGCACAAGGTGATTCATGCCTACGGCACGAACGGCATCATAACCGAAGTCGAGATGCCGCTGGCAGCCACCTATGACTGGGTCGACGTCATCGTCGGCTTCGATTCCTTCATGGATGCCGTGCATTTCGGCAACGAGATCGGCAATCAGGACGGTTTGCTGACCAAGGAGATCGCACCGATCGCCGCGCCGTTACCGCACGACTATTTCCTGCGTCACAAGAAATACCTGCGCAAGGACCAGAGCGTTTGTGTGTTTATGGTCGCGCCGTTTGCCATGTCCGCCTTCGAAGTCCTGGCCGGCCGATCCGTCGGTGAGATAGTCTACCGGTCCGACAAGGCAACCGAAGAAGACCTGAAGTCGCTGCCGCCGGCCTATGAACTGGCCTGGAACCACACGACGCTGCGCGGCCTTCGGGTCGATCCGACCATCACCTATCTGCAGGTGCTCTACCCCTATCCGGACCACATCGAACGGGTCGGCAAGATGGAATCGCTGTTCGGCGACGAAGTGCCGGGCCACCTGGAATTCGTCCGGTTCGACGGCAACATCACCTGTTTCGGCCTGCCGATCGTCCGCTTTTCCACCGAGGAACGGCTGGAGGAGATCATGCGCCTGCACGAGGAGCACGGCTGCCCGATCTTCAACCCGCACCGGTACACGCTCGAAGAAGGCGGCATGAAGCAGACCGATCAGGTTCAGCTCGACTTCAAGCGAGACGCCGATCCAAAAGGATTGCTGAACCCCGGCAAGATGATCGGCTGGGAGGACCCGAACTTCGATTTCCAGAGCCCGGCAATCTACCTGTTTCCGGGCCTTCAGGAACAAAACCAGGGTTGATCCGCATAAAACCAACGGTGAAGACTTGGTCGTTAGAATTGACAGCAGGTCGGGCCAAGCATAACAAGATTCCCGTACCGATCGGCCAGCCAGAGACATTCGGCCGGCGGTATGAAGCGAAGGAATTCCGCGAATCCGTGGCGGGTTCAAAACCCGGGCAATCCTGCGGTCCCGACGGCCGGGATTTGCGGAACAGGCAAGGCAGGGCAGCGGTGCCGCCGGATCGGCAGCGCTCCGGACGCGGAGGGTAAGTGCGTGTTCTTGTTGTTTTTGCGCACCCAGTAGAAACCAGTTTTCAGGCGGCCCTGCACCAACGGGTCGTGGACGCCCTTGCCGCAGCCGGCCATGACATCGACGATTGCGATCTTTATCGGGAAGGCTTCAATCCCGTCCTCAGCCGTGACGAACGGCTGAACTATCATGACCTGACGCGCAACCGCGATCCCGTCGCGCCCTATGTCGACCGAGTGCTGGCGGCCGACGCGTTGGTTCTGGTCTATCCTGTCTGGAATTTCGGCTTTCCCGCCATCATGAAAGGGTTTTTCGACCGCGTCTTTCTGCCCGGCGTGTCGTTTCGCATGCAGGACGGCAAGGTCGTGCCGGCGCTGCACAACATCCGCAAATTGAGCGCGGTGGCGACCTATGGCGGTGCCTGGTGGCGCGCCTTTCTTGTCGGAGACCCGCCACGCAAATGCGTGACCCGCGTGCTGCGCGCCGTGGTCAAACCGGGTGCCCCGATCGGCTACCTCGCTCACTACGACATGAACCGTTCGACGGCTGACAGCCGGGCCCGATTCCTCGATCGGGTCACGACCGCCATGCACGCGTTTTAGGAGGCCGTAGCAAGCATGAAAGCGCTCGTGATCTACAGCCACCCCTGCCCGGAAAGCTATAATGCGGCGCTTCGGGATACCGTAGTGAGCAGTCTGGAATCGACGGGCTACGAAGTTCGCCTTCTCGACCTGTATGCCATGGGATTCGATCCGGTGATGTCGGCCGAGGAGCGGCGCCTCTATCATGAGCAAGGCATCAACGAAGAACCGGTCGACGCGCATCTCGATCACCTGTTCTGGTGTGACACCCTGGTCTTTGTCTATCCTACCTGGTGGTTCGGTCTGCCGGCCATGCTGAAGGGTTGGCTGGAACGGGTTTTCATTCCGCATCGCACGTTCCGCGTGCCGACGGCCACCGAAACGATGGAAGGACGGCTCCAGCATGTCAGCAAGATCGCGGTGATCACCACGTGCGGCGCAACCTGGTGGTTGTCCAAGATGATCGGTGAACCAGGCAGGAAGACCCTGCTGCGCGGGATCCGCGCCCTTTGCGCTCCCCGCTGCAAGACGCTTTATATGGCCCATTACAAGATGGACACGTCGACGCCGGAGAGCCGCCGGACCTACCTTGGAAAGGTGCAAAAGCGCCTCGCCTCGTTTTGATCAGCCTTGCGCGTCTTGCCGCCGCGCTGGCGCTGGCGTACAGCCTGGCCCTTCCCGGTCTCGCGGCGGCCGACGAGCCGGTCGATCTTGAACTGGTGCTGGCGATCGACGCCTCGACCAGTGTCGATACCGATGAGTTCAACCTGCAGCGCGCCGGTCTGGCAGCCGCCTTTCGGCATCCGGACGTGATCGGAGCGATCCATGCCGCCGGCGAACGCGGTGTCGCGATCACGCTTCTGCAATGGTCCGGGCGCGGCCGGCAGCGCGTCTCCGTCGACTGGACATTGATACGCGACGCCGCGTCGGCCAGCAGGCTGGCCGACCGGATCGACGTCGCGCCCCGCCTGGTGACCGGCTTGACCGACATTGCCGGCGCCGTCCGCTACTCCCTTTCCCTGTTGCAGGACAACGGCTTCCGCGGGTACCGACAGGTGATCGATGTCTCCGGTGACGGATCGGGAGATGCACCCAGCGCCGAACTGGCTCGCAACGCGGCAATTGCCCGCGGCGTGACGGTCAACGGTCTGGTCATCTACAACGAAGACATCGACCTCGGGGCTTTGGCCAAGCTCGACATCCGCAATCATTATGCGGATCATGTCATCGGCGGCCCGGGCGCGTTTCTGATGACGGCGGACGATTTCGTCGATTTTCAGGTCGCGATCCGCCGCAAGCTGGTGCGTGAAATAATGGGACCGGCAACCGCCCAATTGCGGTCGTCTGTCGGGCACGCAGAGAGCCACCTACTCAAGTGGGAGACAGTCCCTTGAAACTCGTTCTGACCGGATTCGACCCCTTCGGTCCGCACGAACGCAACCCGTCCGGCGAAACGATTGCGGCACTGACTGCGGAAACGCAGGTGCGGCCCTGGCGGGTCATCGACACGCTACTTCTGTCAACCTGCTACGAAGCAGGGGCGTCGCCGGTACTGGACCGTTTATCCCGGACAGCCGACGCAGACTGTTATGTTATGCTCGGCCTCGGCGGACGCAGCCATCCGGTGCGCCTGGAACGGTTTGCGCTCAATGTCATGGATTCGGCGATACCGGACAATGCTGCCGTGTTGCGGAACGGCGAACGGATCCGGGCCGACGGTCCGACCGCCCGCGAAACGGCACTCGACCTTGTCCCCTTACGGAATCGAATTCGCACGCGCGGCTTTGAGTGCGTGATCTCCAACCACGCCGGCACCTATGTCTGCAACGACCTCTATTATCGCGTCCTCGATCACATCGCGCGCCGACGTCTCGATGCACAGGCGCTTTTCGTCCACATTCCGGAAACCTACGACCCGGTCGAGAACGGCGAAAGCATGCGGCCAGCAACCACGCGCGACCACGTGGACCGGCTGAAGGTCATACTGGATGGCCTGGCAGAAGGCCTCGGTGGGGTCGGCAGTGCGCCCTCCGATCAGGCCGCCGGCCGCATCGTGTCGAGCCCGTCGCTCGGTCCCGCCGAAACGCAGCACGAGGCCAGCGAACGCGGCTCGTCATAGGGCCAGGGCGTACCCCGGTGCAACAGTGCCCGTTCGTCCCAGATCACCAAATCGCCGGGCTGCCAGGTATGCGCATAGATGGCGTCCGGCGGTGTCATCGCGGCCATCATCTCGTCGAGAAACGCGGCGCCTTCTTCCGGCGCCATGCCGGAAACGGCAAAGGCGTGCGACGCGATGTAAAGCGATTCCGTGCCGTTAACAGGATTGCGCCAGACCGCCCGCCAGCACTGGTCCGGCCACATCGTGAACATGTCCAATTTCGCTAACGCGGCATCGATCCGCGCCCGCGAATGGCTGTAGCGGTGATGGAAGGAAAGCCCGCGCAGTCTTTCCTGCAGGGCGGGATCGAGCGATCCGAACCCGGCCCGGGTCGAGGCGAATTCCGTCGCCCCGCCTTTGCTCGGCACGACCCGCGCCTGCAGGACGTTGGCGAGCGCCGGCACCGGCAGAAACGTGCTGTCGGTGTGCCACAGCATGTTGGCTTTGAGATTGAGGAGGCGCAGGTTCCGTTCGTTGTAGACCGTCCCGTCCTCCGCCACATTGCTGACGCCGTGTGAGATGGCCGGCTTGCCGTCCATCGCAACGCTGGAGCGGTCCTCGATCGGCCCGAAGAGCTGTGCAAAGCGCAATTGTTCTTCATCGTCCAGGTGCTGGTCGCGGAACAACAACAGCGAATGCGTCTCGAACAGGGCGCGTATTTCCGCGCTATGCCTGTCCCGTGTGACGTCCCTGAGATCGATGCCCTCGACATCGACCCCGAATGCCGGATGAAGCGGGGACACATGCATGGTCGTTCATCTCCCTGGCCGATCTGGCCAATTCTGTTTCACCGGGCTAATACCTCGTTCCGCATCCAGGTTCCCGACGAGGCTCCCATGTTCCTAGGCATCGATATCGGCACATCCGCCGTCAAGGCCCTGATCATGCAGCCGGATGGCGGCATCGCGGCCAGCGCGACCTGCCCGCTGACCGTCCAGAGCCCGCATCCGCTCTGGAGCGAACAGGATCCGAATGCCTGGACACAAGCCGTCTTAACCGCCTGCGAAGGGTTGCGGCAGGACAATCCCGACGCCTACCGCACGGTCCGCGCCATCGGGCTTTCCGGGCAGATGCACGGCGCGGTCTGCCTTGACGGCGACCGCCGCCCCGTGCGCCCCGCAATCCTGTGGAACGACGGGCGCAGCCATGCCGAATGCGCGCTCTTGCGCGACCGGCGACCGGATATCGGGCTGATCGCCGGCGTACCGCCCATGCCGGGCTTTACGGCACCGAAACTGCTCTGGATGGCCCGGAACGAACCGGACCTGCATGCCCGGATCCGCCACGTGATCCTGCCGAAGGATTACGTTCGCCTGTTTCTGACCGGCACGCTCGCCACCGACATGGCGGACGCGGCCGGTACCCTGTGGCTCGATCAGGAGAAGCGGGCCTGGTCGCCGGCGCTTTGCGAGATTTCCGAGACCGATCCGGACTGGCTGCCGGACTGTCTGGAAGGCACGGCCGCTTCCGGTACCCTGACCGGCGACGCGGCAAGCAAACTGGATTTGCAGCCCGGGCTCCCGGTGGCCGCCGGCGGCGGCGACGCGGCGACCGGCGCCATGGGGATCGGCGCGGTCAATGACGGCGACGCGTTCCTGTCGCTCGGCACGTCGGGCCAGCTCTTTGTATCGACCGATACCTACCGGCCGAACCCGGAAAGCGCGGTCCACGCCTTCGCCCATTGCGTGCCGGACCGCTGGTTCCAAATGGCGGCCATGCTGAACGGCGCAAGTCCGCTAGACTGGTATGCGCGGCTGGTCGGCCGGCCGATCGCCGATCTCCTCAGCGAAGCCGCTGCCGACAAGAACGCACGCATTCCCCTGTTCCTGCCCTACCTGACCGGGGAGCGCACGCCGCACAACGATCCGCACATCCGGGCCGGATTTTACGGCATGGACCCGGCAACCGGCCAGGCCGCGATGACCCAGGCCGTGCTCGACGGCATTGCCTATACCTTTTGCGACGCCCTCGACGCCCTGACATCGGCCGGCACGTCGATCCGTCGGCCGGCGGCCATCGGCGGCGGTGCGCGCGGCGATCTTTTGTTGCAGACCCTGTCCGATGCGCTGGGATTGGAAATCCTCCGATACCGCGATGCCGAAACCGGGCCGGCCTACGGCGCCGCCCGGCTGGCCGTGCTGGCCGTCGGAGCGGCCAGCCTGGACGACATCGCCACAGCCCCCGCCGTCGACCGAATATTCGAGCCGGACACCAGCACACGCACCTACCACCGGGATCGGCTCGGGCAGTTCCGGGCGCTTTACAAAGCCCTGAAGACGATATCCGATTAGTCCGGATCGACCGGGGACGGTGCGGCCAGCCAATCACCGATAAGCCGGCTACGTTTCGCACGATGGAATCGAGGCCATCCGCTCAGTCCGGCCCGGACTAAACTCTTCAAAGACACCGAACAGGTTATCCACAGGAAAGCCCTCGAACCGACCATGCCGCTCCACGCGATTCCTATTGGAAATCAAGAAAGTGAGGTAGCGTCGGGACGAATGTGGAAAAATACAACGCATTGCGGGCCTCCGGGCGGAGTGCCTTTCAATGCTGAATTCGCCCTGTTGAGGCAGCATTGCTGCGGCCGACGGAACTCAACGTGTAGATCCCGGCTAATGTTCATGTAATTGTCATCACGGTCTGGTAGCCGCATCATCATGGCCTTCAACTATAAACGCAGTGTCACCTACAGAATTGCGCAGACCGCAAAAGCTCATCGGGCGCGGTCGAGCACGCATCTGAACCGGATCGGCCTGCATCCGGGTCAGGAAGCCGTGCTCAAGATTCTGTTTGAGGAAGACGGCCAGACGATGAGTGAACTGGCCAACAAACTGGCCGTTCAACCCCCCACGGTCACAAAAATGATTACCCGGCTGGCGGCACAGGACCTCGTTGAAAGGCGACCGTCCGAAACCGACAAGCGGCTATCCAAGGTCTTCATGACGGAGTTCGGCCGGGAACGCATCAAACTGGTCGACAAGGCCTGGAAGCGGCTTGAAAAGGAAGCCGTGGACGGCATGGATACCAAGGACCGCAAACGGCTGCGCAAATTGCTGCGCCAGATCGAAAAAAACCTGTCGGCCATGTCGATCGTACTGGAAGCCGACGATCTGGAAAACGAACCGGAGCCGGAAGTCGAGACCTCGGCCTGACCCGACCTTCTCACGTTCCATTTGGCAAGCCGACGCGGGCAGAGGCGTGACCGCGCTGGTTCGGCATGGCGCGATGCCCATCCCGCTCCCAAAGGGCGGCCGGCGCCGTGTTTGGTCCGTCCTGGGCAGACCATTTGCACTTTTCGGCATGGGCTGACATGGTCACGGGCATCGACCTTCCTCCGTTACCGCCTCTGCCCACGCGGAAACAGCGCCTCGAAGTGCGAACGCCGTGACCACCCGTTCCGTGCCGACCGCCACGACCACGCCCCTGATGGCACCGCTGCTGTTCTGCGGTGCGTTCGCCATGTTTTCGGTCCTCGACGCGACGGTGAAATATCTCGGTGCGTTTGTGCATCCGCTGGAAGTGACCTGGTTTCGGTACGCAACCCATGTGCTGTTTGCCTGCCTGTATTTCCGGATTTGGTCGCGTTGGCACATTGTGAAAACGCATCGGCCGGCCATGCAGATTTTGCGCGGCCTGTTTTTGCTCGGCGCGACGTTTTTCAACTTCATGGCCCTGCAGCATCTGCAGCTTGCCGAAACGGTCTCCATCATGTTCGCCGCGCCGTTTGTCGTGACCGCTTTGGCCGGTCCGGTGCTCAACGAATGGGCCGGTCCGCGACGCTGGGCTGCAATCGTTGTTGGCTTCATCGGCGTCCTGATCATTACCCAGCCTGGCAGCGGGCCGATCAACTGGGCGATTGTGCTCTCGATCTGCGCAACGCTCTGCTACGCCGGCTACAGCCTGATGACCCGCAAGATGGCAGCCGGTGAATCCCATGAATCCATGCTTTTGTGGTCGGCCCTCGTTGCCCTGGTTGTGATCAGCCCGGCCCTGCCGCCGTTCTGGACGACGCCCGAGGAACCCTTGATCTGGGTGGGCCTGTTTGCGACCGGGATTTTCGGGGCAGCCGGTCACTGGATGCTGATCCGGGCCTACAATCTTGCCGAGGCGCCGGCGCTCGCACCGTTCTCTTATGTCCAGATCGTCTGGATGGTGCTGCTCGGATACGTCATCTTCGGCGATGTGCCCGGGCCGTCCACCATGCTGGGTGCGGCCATCATCATTTCCAGCGGGCTCTACTTGTTGTACAGGGAACGCAAGGCCGGCGCCTGACCCTGCACGTTTTGGGAACGGACCCTCCGGCAAGCGGATCCGTCTCCGGACCCGTCCCGTCCAGATCATGAAAGCCAGGGAGATGGCCGTGTCCGACGCCGAAATTCTGATGTTCGCCCCCATGTTGCCGATTGTCGAAAAGACGCTTGCCGAAAAACTGACCGTGCACCGGCTGTGGACGATGGACGATCCCGAAGGCTTCCTGGCCGACAAGGCCGCAAGCGTCAAAGGGATAGCGTATGGCGGTCACACGCCGCTGACGGCGGACACGATCGACCGGTTTCCCAATCTGGAGATCATCGCCAATTTCGGCGTCGGCTATGATGCCGTGGACGCCGTGCATGCCGGCTCGAAGAACATCGTGGTGACGAACACGCCCGATGTGCTGACGGACGAGGTGGCCGATACGGCGATGGGCCTGACATTGATGACGGTACGGGAATTGTCCGCTGCGGAACGCCACTTGCGGGCCGGCAAATGGCTCCAGGGAGCCTATCCGCTCACCCGCGGCACCATGTCCGGCAGGACGATGGGCATTCTCGGCCTCGGCCGCATCGGCCAGGCGATCGCCCATCGCGCCGAAGCATTCGGCGTGAAGATCGCCTATCACCGCCGCACGCGCCAGGACGACATTTCCTGGGACTATTACGATTCCCCGGAAGCGCTGGCAGCCGCCTGCGACATCCTGATGATCGTGCTGCCCGGAACGCCGCAAACCCACCATCTGGTCGACGCAAAGGTTCTGGCCGCCCTCGGCCCGGACGGCATTGTCATCAATATCGGTCGCGGCAGCGTCATTGATGAAGAGGCCTTGGTCAAAGCCCTTCAGGACGGCACGATCCGCTCCGCCGGGCTCGACGTCTTCGAACACGAACCGTCCGTCCCGGACGCCCTGATCGCCATGGACCACGTCGTTCTGTTGCCGCATGTCGGCTCCGCCTCGATCCACACCCGCGACGGCATGGGCAAACTGGTCGCCGACAACATCGTCGCCTGGTTCGAGACCGGCCGGCCATTGACGCCGGTTCCGGAAACCCCGGTACCGGCGGGGACCTGACGCGCCCTTAACGTCGGGGCTTTGCGAAACCGGCCGAAGCTTGTAGGTCTTTCGAACGCATCAGTTTCGACCGGTTCCATGCTCCCGACGGAAACCCTCGACATCATTCTCCTGACCCTGCGCATTGCGGCCACGGCCCTGGTCCTTGGCCTTCCCGTGGCGCTCGTCACGGGGTATGCGCTGGCGCGCTGGCGTTTTCCGGGCAAGACGCTCGTCTCCGCCCTTGTGAACGTCCCGCTGGTCCTGCCGCCGGTCGCTACGGGCTACGGGCTCCTGATCCTGTTCGGCCGGACCGGACCGGTCGGCCAGGTTTTGTACGATTGGTTCGGGGTGACGCTCGCCTTCCAGTGGACCGGCGCCGCGCTTGCTGCCGCCATCATGGCCTTTCCGCTGATGGTGCGGCCGATCCGCCTGTCCTTCGAAGCCGTCGACCCGAAACTGCGCCCCGCGGCCGAAACCCTCGGTGCCAGCCGGCTGACCGTATTGCGGACCGTGACCCTGCCGCTTGCCTTCCCGGGCATTCTGGCGGCCGGCATTCTCGGTTTTGCCAAGGCGATGGGCGAGTTCGGCGCGACCATTACGTTCGTGTCGAACATTCCAGGCGAAACCCGGACGATCGCGCTTGCCATTCACACCTTGACCCAGGTCCCGGACGGCGAACGGGCCGTTCTTGTCCTGATTGCGATTTCGCTCGGCATCTCCATTGTGGCGATTGCCCTCTCAGAAGTGGTTGCGGAACGCGTGTCCCGCGCCGCGCGGGCGCTCTGATGCTGTCGGTCGACGTCGCAGCCGCACTCGGAAACACCGAGATCCGCGCCCAGTTCGCAACCGGATCCGGCGTCACGGCCCTGTTCGGCCAGTCCGGTTCCGGCAAGTCGACGATCGTCAATATGGTCGCCGGTCTCGTGCGCCCGCGCGCCGGCCGCATCGAGATCGACGGAACGGTGCTGTTCGACAGCAGCGCCCGGATCGACATCCCGGCGCGCAAGCGCCATGTCGGTTATGTGTTTCAGGAAAGCCGGCTGTTTCCGCACATGTCGGTTGCCCGTAACCTGACCTATGGCCAATGGGCCGGCCGCCGGAAGGGCAGTCGCGACTTCGACGAGGTGGTCCGGCTGCTCGGCCTGGAAGACCTGCTCAACCGGCCGCCGGAAACCCTTTCAGGCGGCGAGCGCCAGCGCGTGGCGATCGGCCGGGCGCTGCTCGCCTCGCCGAAAGTGCTCCTGATGGACGAACCGCTTGCCTCGCTCGACGGCGCCCGCAAGGCTGAAATCCTGCCTTATCTGGAACGGCTGCGCGCTGAGGCAGGGGTGCCGATCCTTTATGTGAGCCATGCGCTCGACGAGATCACCCGGTTCGCCGACGACCTCGTCGTCGTCTCCGACGGTTCCGTGCTTGCCTACGGCCCGATTGCCGATGTGCTCGGACGCATCGATCTCGGACCGGCAACCGGACGCCACGAGGCGGGCGCGATCCTGGAAGGCGTCGTCCGGGAACGCGATCGTTCCTTCGACCTGACCGGCGTGACCGTAGAATCTGAACGCTTCTTCCTGCCCGGTCTCGATGCGCCGCTCGGCACGCCGGTGCGTTTGCGCGTCCGCGCCCGCGATGTGTCGCTCGCCCTTGAAAAGCCCACGGCGATCAGCATCCAGAACGTCATCCGAGCCGAGGTCTTCGAGATCGGCAAACCGCAGGGCCCCTACGTGGAACTGGTTCTCGCCGTCGGCGCCCAGCGCCTTCGGGCCCGTGTCACGACAAAGTCGGCCGCCGTACTCGACCTGCACCGCGGCAAGCCGGTTTTTGCCCTGATCAAGTCGGTTGCGATCGACCGGCGGTCGATAGGACCGGTTCGCAGCGCGGACGAAGTGTGAAAATCAGTCGCGCTGCCCATCGCGGCAATACAGATCGTAAAGCGTTTCCAGCACGGCGCGGACTTCCGGTCCGCGCAGCGAGTAATAGATGGTCTGCCGGTCCCTCCGGGGCTTTACCAGACCGAGTTCGCGCAGTTTCGAAAGATGCTGGGACACCGTCGCCTGTCGCATCGCAAGGGTTTGTGCCAACGCATTGACGCTCGCTTCGCCTTCTACGAGGCGACACAGCAGCATCAGGCGTCCCTTGTGCGCCATCGAAGCGAGCAGATCGGCTGCGCGCTCGGCCTTATATTCGAAATCTTGAATATTCATTTGATTGAATATATAGGATCGAAGCGAAAGCTCAAAGCCGGGAGATTTGTCCATGACCGACTTCACACCCCTAGCCTCTACCGGCGGCGGGATTCTGATCGGATTATCCGCAATCCTTTTGATGGCTGTGAACGGCCGGATCGCCGGCATCAGCGGCATTATGGCCGCGCTTCTGCCGCCTGACCGTGCCGCAACGGGCCTCGGTTGGCGCTTGCCCTTCCTCGCCGGTATCCTCGTTGCGCCGGTTTTGATCGGCGTCGGGCTGGCCCGGGCCGTCGACACAAACCCGGCACCGGCCTATGCCGCCCATCTGCTGCAGCACGATGTATCGGGAAATCTCGTTCTGATGGCCATCGCCGGACTGCTGGTCGGCTTCGGTGCCGTGTTCGGCAATGGCTGCACCAGCGGACATGGCGTATGCGGCCTGTCCCGCCTCTCGGTCCGATCGCTTGCCGCAACGGCAACCTTCATAGCCGTAGCAATCGCAACAGTCGCTCTCACACGCCATGTCTGGGGAGGCTGAGATGATGCGCAGCCTGTTGTCCTTCGCCGCGGGATTGCTGTTCGGGCTCGGCCTCGTCGTGTCCGGCATGAGCAACCCGGCCAAGGTCCTCAATTTCCTCGATATGTTCGGCACTTGGGATCCGAGCCTCGCCTTTGTCATGGGGGGTGCCGTCCTGACCGCTTTTATCGGCTACCGGCTGGTGCTGCGCCGATCCGCTCCGCTGTTCGCATCGGCGTTCCACCTGCCATTGCGCACGGACATCGACCGGCCGCTCCTGACCGGCGCCGCGCTGTTCGGAATCGGTTGGGGCCTTGGCGGCTTTTGCCCAGGTCCGTCGCTCACGGCGATCTCCTTTGCAGAACCGGGAACGCTGGCATTTGTCCCGGCCATGCTTGTCGGCATGATCGGAGCCAAGATCGTGCGTTCCGCCGGTTCCGCGGGGCGCTCGGTTCCGGCCGAATAGACCGGGATCGACCGGCCGGCCAGGAGCGCGCAGCCCATTGCAGCATCACGGCATCGCGAACACCGTTGTTTTGGACGGATTCGTGCTTACCTCTAATCGTGACGGCCAATGAAAAGCCGGCGGGGTCCTGCATCGCTCCGTCCCGGCAGGGTCCGTCGGCAGCGGAGGACCGGGATGCGAGCGTTTTTCTTTGCGACGATGGCCGCCTTGTTTGCCAGTACTGCACAGGCCGACACCCTGACCGCCCGCGACGGGTGGCGCATCCTGCCGACCCAGCTCTCCTACAAGGACCTGGTCACCCGGCTGAACGACGCGGTCAAGGCCAACAAGATGCTCCTGGTCACCCGCGCGAGCGCGACGGCCGGCGCCAAGGCGCAAGGCATCACCATCCCCGGCAACATGATCGTTGGCGTCTACCGGAACGATTTCGCCCGCCGCATGCTCGACATCAGCGTATCAGCCGGCATCGAGGCGCCGATCCGGTATTACATTACCGAAAACACCGACAGCACGGCGACGCTCTCCTACAAGACACCGACGGCCGTCTTTGCCCCCTATTTCGATGAGGGCGGTGACGCCTTGAAGGATCTGGCGAGCGAACTCGATACCTTGTTCGCCAAGATGGCCGACGAAGCCGTACAATAGCCGCCGAACGGCAGCCGACTTCTCTCTGCGATTCGAAACGAAAGAAACGGCGACCGGTCGGCCCTGGTCGACCCGTGCAGGAATCGGGTGGTTCGAGCACCCGCATTGCGCCAATCGTCCGCTCCGACTTGTCCCCAATCCCCTGACACGGAGCAAACCATGACGGATCTCAGCGGCAAAACCGCCATCATCACCGGCGCCAGTTCGGGCATCGGACGCGCTGCCGCCGTCCTTTTCGCAAAGCGCGGCGCCAACGTTGTCCTGTCCGGACGGCGCGAAGACGCTTTGCATGCGCTCGCCACGCATATCAGGTCCGAGAGCGGCCAGGCCGAAGCGGTCGCAGGCGACACGCGTGACGAAAGCCATGCCCGAGACCTGGTGACCTGCGCGGTCGACACATTCGGCGGTCTTGATATCGCCTTCAACAATGCCGGCGTTCTTGGCGAAATGGGGCCGGCCGATGCGATTTCGCTGGCGGGCTGGAACGACACGCTCTCCATCAACCTGACCGGGGCGTTTCTCGGCGCCAAGCACCAGATCCCGGCCATGCTGGCAAACGGCCGCGGCTCGCTGATCTTCACCTCGAGCTTTGTCGGCCACACCGTCGGCATGCCGGGCATGGCCGCCTATGCGGCAAGCAAGGCCGGCCTGATCGGTCTCACCCAGGTGCTCGCGGCCGAATTCGGACCGCGCGGCATCCGCGCCAATGCGCTCTTGCCGGGCGGCACGGCCACGCCGATGGGAGAAAGCGTCACGGACACGCCGGAAAGCCGTGCGTCTGTCGAGCAATTGCACGCCCTGAAACGCATAGCCCGTCCCGAGGAGATCGCCGAATCCGCGCTGCATCTCGCCTCGGATGCCGCGAGTTTCATCACCGGCGCGTCGATTCATGTAGATGGCGGGGTGTCGATCTGCCGGACGTAGGGGCGCAATGAGACGCGGCTAGAGAACGATCCCTTCATCCTCGATGTGCGCCTTGACGATCTCGTCGAACGTCTTTTCCGTCGTGAAACCGAGGTCGAGGGCACGCGCGGCATCGAAGGTGCGCGGCCATCCGTCGACGATGCCCATGATCGTCGCATCCGGCTCTTCCCGGATCAGGGCGGCCCGCTCGGCGCCCGCGACCCGGGCGAGGCCCTCGATCATGCCGCCGACGGTGATCGCGAGCCCCGGCATGGTCAGGTTGCGCCGCGGCCCGACGGCGGCGCCGTCGAGTTCCGCGGCATGCAACAGGAAACCGACCGCGCTGCGCGGACTTGCCATCCAGTGCATCACGTCGCGCGACACCGGCAAGACGGCCGGCTCTCCGTTGAGAGGCTCGCGAATGATGTTGGAAAAGAAACCGGACGCGGCCTTGTTGGGCGCGCCCGGCCGCACGCAGATGGTCGGCAGGCGGATACCGATTCCGTCGAACAGACCCTTTCTGGTATAGTCGGCGAGAAGCAGTTCGCCGACCGCCTTCTGGGTGCCGTAGCTCGTCAGCGGCGTCAGGTGAAATTCATCGCCGATGGCGTCGGGAAAAGGCGCCCCGAAAACCGCGATCGACGAGGTAAAGACGACCCGCGGTCCGTATCCCGCGACCCGGATCGCGTCGAACAGCAGGCGCGTCCCGTCGAAATTGATGCGATAGCCCTTGTCGAAATCGGCCTCCGCCTCGCCGGAGACGATGGCGGCCAGATGAAAGATCACGTCCGGGTGCGCGGCGATGAGGCGTTCCGCTTCGCCCGGCGTGGCGATATCGCCATGCGTTACGACGACCGGAAACGCCGTGCCTTCCGGATAGGCCGGCGGCACCACGTCGTGCAGCGTCATGGCCGTAATCGGCTTGCCGCACAGAGACCCGTCGGCGAGCAGCCTATCGACAAGTTTTCGGCCGACCATGCCGGCAGCGCCCACTACAAGTACATGCATCAAAGACAATCCTTCCCTTACGGCAATCACGCCGTTTCCCTTATTCGTGAACAGGGTTTAACGTTTGTGTTCTCGTGTTTTAAGACCTCATCCCCATATCGGATCCAGACGCTTACCACCATCCTGCGGCCCGTCCCCCGGGCCCATCCGGAGTGCTAAACATGACACGCTATCTTGCGGCGCTGCTGGTTATTGCCGTCCTCGGACTGACCGCTCTCACCGCCTCCAATTCCGCCTACGCCGCCTCCGGCACCTTCAAGGGCGCTTCCAATCACATCACCACCGGTACCGCCTCCATCGAAAAACGCAATGGCGGCTGGGTCCTGGTGATCGGATCCGACTTCACCTTCGATGGCGCTCCCGACCCGAAATGGGCCTTCGGCAACAACGGCGTCGACAAGAAGACCATCTTCACGAAGCTGAAGAAAAACAAGGGCGCCCAGACCTACCGGATCCCGGCCAGCATCGATCCGACGAAATACAAGCAGGTCATCCTCTATTGTGAAAAATTCTCCGTCCCGCTCGGCGTTGCACGGCTTCGCTAGACAGACGGTTTACCCCCACCGGTTTTTCAAAGGGCAACTCCGCCTGCCTTGCCTTGGCCCCGCACTGTGTGCGGGGCTTTTTTTGACGCGAATGCGAAGCAAAATGCTTTACGGCCGCGCCGCCGATGCTTGCCGGGTCGGCTCCTTCCCCCCAACCGCCATCTGACGGCGTGACCGGCGGCCCCAGACTGTCGGCACCAAGTGTTGAGCTGCTGGATCGCCCGGTCAAGCCGTGCGATGACGGAGTCGGGGGGCTGGACAGGCGGCCAATCTGGTACGCGTAGATCCTTGGAAAGTTAGCCCGTCACCCTCCCCCAATCCGTAATTCGACGGCGTGACCGGCGGACTCAGACTGCCGGGTACCCACCGTTGAGCCGCTGGATCGCCCGGTCAAGCCGTGCGATGACCGAGTCGGGGGCTGGACAGGCAGCCGATCTGGCACACGTAGATCCTTGGAAAGTAAGCCCGTCACTCTCCTCCAATCCGTAATCCGACGGCGTGACCGGCGGACTCAGACTGCCGGGTACCCACCGTTGAGCCGCTGGATCGCCCGGTCAAGCCGTGCGATGACGGAGCCGGGGGGCTGGACAGGCGGCCAATCTGGCACGCGTAAATCCTTGGAAAGTTAGCCCGTCACCCTCCCCCAATCCGTCATCCGACGGCTTGACCCACTGCTGTCCGGCCGATCCAGTCTGCCGGGCGCTAACCGTTGGGCCTCTGGATGACCCGCATGAAGCGGGTATTGGCGGTGGCGCGTATTAGCGGGGCGTGTTTTCGGGCGTCTCCGCGGACGCCAACGAGGCCAGAACCCCGCAGTCACACGACGCGGATCACGTCATGCGCCTCCCACTCCTCCGGCGGTTCCAGTTTCGCCGCCAGGTGATCGATGACCGCATCGGGAACCGCATCGGGCCTGTCGCGATTCTGCCGGTAGAGACGGTCGGGCGCCGGTTCCAGGTAGACGAGTTCGATACGCGCGGCGTAGTCCCGAAACAGCCGAAGAACACGTGCTCGGTTCTGCCGCGTCACGTTCGTTGCGTTCCAGATGAAATCCCGGCCGGCACGCAAATGCTCTCTTGCCCGCTCCTGCGCAGCCTGGATCACGCGCCCCTGATTATCCGTTGCCGCAATGCCCAGTTCTTCCCGGATCAGGTCAAGGCTGACGACGGGTTGATCGGGACGGTTTTGGGCGATCCACGTGTCCTTGCCCGAACCCGGCAGGCCCGACATCACGGTCACGGTGCATTTGAACGCTTCGTGCGCGGCATAGCGCGGATCGCGGTCGTTGCGTTCGAAAAACACGACCCGGCTCTCGTCGTTGGCAAAGGCGAAGGGTCGGTTCAGACATTCCGCCTCTTCAAAGGCCAGCGCCGCCAGGCCGACATTGTCGAGAAGTGCCGCCTTGTCCGCACAGGTGCGGCCGAGAGCGTCGGCCTTGGCGTGCAGGCACAAATGGTCCGGCCGACAGCGCCAGGATGTCTCGATCACCAGCCTCAGCGGATCCGGTCGTTCGATGAGCCAGAACGGTACCTGATGGTGTCCGATAAGGCCGCAAACGGCTTCGCGCCAGAAGAACGGTGCCTCGGCCTGCCACAACAATTTGCGTGCGATTGCGGCGCCGACCCGCGAATGCCCGCGCGATGTGATCCGCCCACCCTCTTCATGCACGGTGACTGCCGGTTTGCCCACATCGTGCAGGATCGCAGCCCAGAACACGGCCGTCCGGTTATCGAAGGTCAAGGTTTGCCAGTCCGGGTCGCCCACGAGCGCCTCGACCACCATCCTTGTATGGATGCCGACATCGCCTTCCGCGTGGTGAACCGGGTCCTGCGGACACGTGTCGAGCGTCGGCAATTCGGGCCACAGCGACCAGATCGCATCCCAGTCGAGCGTCCAGGAGGGCGCAGCGGGAACGAGAGACAGCAACACCTCATGGGTAACAGCCCTATTCATCATACGCTCCCGGCACACCCAGGCTCGGCGCGAAAATGTCGACACCCTCGGCGAGGGCATTCGGCAGGATCGGCCGGTCATGCCAATGCCCTTCCGAAGACTGGATCGCCTGCAGAAAATCCCCGCGCACGAACTTGAAGCGGTCGAGCACGCGATCGGCATCCTCCTGCTTGAGATACAGGCCTTCGGCCAGGTCGCTGTCCTCGGTCTGCTGGTCCACGAGGTCGAGGCGGCTGCCGGATCGCTCGGCGGCTTTTTCCAGCGCGTTTCGCCAATCGCAAGACTTGAAAGGGGTCGGCCGAACCAAGGCGTTCAGATGATCCACCGACGTCACCGTCCCCTCATGTACGACCGGTGCCGGCATCACCGGCAAGCCGGTAAGCAGCTCTCGTCGCGCGGACGTGCTCAGAAAGGAACCGGATTCCCGGTCAAGGACGTCGAATTCAAGGAAGTAATGCGGCAGCCGATCGTAGAACACCGTGTGTTTGGCATACATCCATTCGCCGTACATGACGAAGCGGTCGCCGAGCACCGCATGAAAGAGATGCGCATGGGCCGCCGCCCATGTTTTCAGCAACGCAAAATGGCGTTCCCGTCCGCCACCGACGAGAAAATGCCCCCGGCTTTGCAGCTTCAGGGTACCGTTTTTGTCGAAGGAGACGGCACAATTGGCGCCATCCAGTTTTTCCTCGACGATAAGGTCCTGGCCGGCGAGTTCTCGCAAGGGTTTGTCATCCGCCACATCGCCGGCTTGAAGGCGCGAGCCTTCGATATGCCGCGTTCGCGGATATTTGTGGATTTTCATAACAGTCTCACACTGTACTCAGGTCGCACGGATGCGTTCGGCCGCGAGGCCGGTGCAATTCGATAGAGGCGTGCGGTGCTGCTACATCGTACTTTTAAGATTTGGCGTGGAGACCGGAGCAAGTCGTTAGCCCGTATACTCCCAAAAATCAATATCGCGCTTCGATGACTGACAGAACAAACGCTTATGGGTGCCGATAACGCAATTGACGCTTGTCCGTTATTGCATCGCGCGGCGATGAAAACCGGCCCTGTCGATGAATTCTACAGACGCGCACCGATTCCACGCTGGAAAGGGCGTGGCGTACCAATCGAGGCGATCAAAGCCCGGACGCGATCGCCCAGCCGCGCTCTGCCAGAAATCCGGCCCGTTCGCCGACATCGCGCGCGTCCGCCCGACTGGCATTGCCTTGCAAGGCCCGGGCGTAAACGCCTTGCAGGATTGCGGCGAGGCGGAATAGCGAAAAAGCCACGAAATAGTCTATCGAGGCCACACCCGGGACCGGACCGGTCCTGGCATAGGCCTCAAGCAGGTCGTCGCGAGACGGCAGGCCGGCTTCGGCGAGATCGAGGCCCACCAATCCTTTGATGCCCGGCACGCCGAACGGCAGGTGATAGGGCATGCAATAATAGCCGAGATCGGCGAGCGGGTGCCCGAGCGTCGACAATTCCCAATCGAGTACGGCGCCGATCCCGGGTTCCGCGGCATCGAGGATGAGGTTTCCCGGCCGGAAATCGCCGTGCACGATGGAGGCCGGGACATCGTCCGGCAGACGTTCGCCGAGGCGCCGGATGAGGTTGTCCATGGCCGGCATGTCGCCGGTGCGCGAGGCCTCGAATTGCCGCGACCAGGTCCGAAGCTGACGGGCGACATACTGGTCCGGACGGCCGTAATCCGCGAGCCCGACAGCCTGCCAGTCGACGGAATGAAGGTTTGCCAGACAGGTCATGGCGGCCAGGTGAACGGGACGCCGTTGGGCCATTGGCACCTCCGGCAGGTGCGGCTCGGCCGAAACAAGGCCGGGCACAAAATCCATGACGAAGAACGGCGTGCCGATGATCTCGGGATCGGTGCAGAGCAAATGCGTGCGCGGCACCGGGACACCGCTTTCATTCAACGCCGTCATGACCCTGTATTCCCGATCGACCTGATGCGCGCCGCGCAGCAAATTCCCGGGCGGTTGCTTGCGCAGCACGCGCCGCCACGCGCCTGCTTCCAGCAGGAAGGTCGGATTGGAGTGCCCGCCCTGGAACTGTCGTATCCGCAGGCGATCGGGCGTCGTCGGCAGGTGTCGGGCAAGGTGCGCCTGCAGACGCTGTTCGTCGAAACGGTGCTGCGGCAGCACGTCGCCAAGCCCAGAAGGTATGTCGGACGCTTGCACCGCGCCATCGCTGGTGTCCGCCGCCGTCACGCACTCTCTCCGGCAATCATGAAATCGTCTCCCCGCCGTCGGCGACGATGTTCTGGCCGGTCACGTAGGCAGATGCATCGGAGGCGAGAAACAAGGCGACGCCGGCAATATCCCCGGGCTCGCCAATGCGCCGCAACGGCGTGCGGTTGGTTGCCCGGTCGAGACGCACCGGATCTTCCAAAAGCGCCCTGGCGAAATCCGTCCGGATCAGGCCCGGCGAAATCGCATTGGCCCGAACACCGAACGGTCCCCATTCAACAGCCAGATTGCGCACCAGCCCGGCCTCTGCCGCCTTCGACACGCCATAGAGCCCGATCTCCGCATTGCCGCGCATCCCGGCAATGCTGGAGATCACGATGACGGAGCCGGATTTTTTTTCCGCCATCAGCGGGCAGACCCGGTTGCACAGCTGGAATACGCTGCGCACGTTGGTCTGCATGATCTTGTCGAACGCCGTATCGTCCGCCGATGTCATCGGGCCATAGACCGGATTGGTCGCGGCATTGCAGACCAGAACGTCGATCGTGCCGAACGCCTTCAGCGTTTCATCGACCAGACGTTCCAATTCGTCCGGGCGTCCCACATGGCACGGCACCGGATGCGCGATGCCGCCGGCGTCGCGGATCTCCGCGGCGACCGCGTCGCACCTATCCGCCTTCCGGCTCGAAACGACGACCTTTGCTCCGGCTTCCGAAAAGCCGACCGCAATCGCCTTGCCGATCCCCTTTGTCGAGCCGGTGACGATAGCGACCCGGTCCTTCAAATCGAAGGTCATGAGCCTCCTCCGCCGATCCCGTCCGTCGCGTTCGCCATTTCGGCGGCCTGCATTTCCCGCCACATCACCTTGCCGGATCCGGACCGCGGCAGGTGATCCACAAAGGCAAACAGACGCGGCACCTTGTAGGCGGCCATCGTGTTGCGGCACCATTCTTCCAGCGCCTCCGCACTCGGGCGATCGACGTCCTTGCGAGCAACGATGACGGCCTTGACGGTTTCCCCCCGGCGCGGATCCGGCGAGGCGATCACGCAGGCTTCCTGGATCGCCGGGTGATCGTGCAGGAGCGCCTCGACCTCCGCCGGCCAGACCTTGAAGCCGGAGGAATTGATCATGCGTTTCAGCCGGTCGGCGTAATAGAAATACCCGTCTTCGTCGAAGGAGCCGAGATCGCCGGTCCTGAAGAAACGCTTGCCCTCCCGTTCGATGAACGCCTCCTCGGTGGCCTCCGGCTGGTTCCAATAGCCGACGAAGACCTGGGGGCCGCTGGTGATGATCTCGCCGACCTTGCCGGGGCCTAGTTCTTCAAGCGTTTCCGGGTCGATGATCCTGGAATCCACGTCGAACAGCGGAATCCCGAGGCATTGCGGGCGGGCACCGTCCGGCGGGTTCATGTGCGACGGCGCCATGGTCTCCGACAGACCGTAGCCTTCGATATAGTCGAGGCCCGTCATGGCCTTGAGCTTGCGGGCAACGGCTGCCGGCATCTGCGCGCCGCCGCCGCCGACCGAAATCAGGCTGGAGAGGTCGTAGGCGTCGATGTCCGGATTGGCGAGAAAGTCGATCATCATCGTCGTGATCGAACGCCATTGCGCGATCCGGTGCCGCTCGATCAGGCGCGCCGCGTTGTCCCGGTTCCAGCGGCTCAGCATCACCATCGTCGCCCCGGTATAGATCGGCGCGTTCATGGAATTCTGCATGCCGGTGACGTGAAACAGCGGCAGCGTCGACAGGATGGCCGCATTCGGGGCAATCGTCGACCAATTGGCATAGGCAAGAATGACCGCATTGGTCGTCGCATGACTGTGCATGCAGCCTTTCGGCTGCCCGGTCGTGCCGGAACTGTAGACGATCGTGCACCAATCTTCCGGCGCCCGGCCGTGCGCCGGCGCGTCATGGGATGTCGCAAGCGCCGTTGTCCACGCGACGGTGTTGGGAGCGAAGACCGGGTGCGCGTCTTCCGCCACGACGTCGGGAACGTCCAGACCCTCGGCATCGCCGCGATACGTGGCATAGGCGGCAACCAGGATCCGGCACGTCTGCACCTCCGCCCGCGCGGCAAGCGCCTGATCCAAGAGATCCTGACCGGCCACGACGATGCGGGCTTCCGTGTCGCCCAGGATATGGCGCAGCTCTCCGGCCCGGTTCATCGGATTGACCGGCACGACGACCGCATTCGCGGCCAGCGCCGCATAATAGGCGATCACGAAATGCGGCGAATTCTGCAGATAGAGCACCACACGATCGTCGCGTTGAAGGCCGCACTCGGAATGGAAATAGCCGGCTAATTTCTTCACCGCGGCGAGCAGGTCGGCATAGGTCAGCACCGTGCCGTAATAGATGATGGCCGGCAGGTCGGGAAACCGGCGTGCCGTCACCTCCAGGTTCTCATAGACCGAGGTCTTGAGCGGCGGCAGGCTATAGGGGCAGCCGCGCGGCCAGGAGGGGAAATGGCGATCCTGCATGACGTCGGTTTCTATTTTTGCGCCGCCTCGCGCCCCCGGGCAGCGGCCTTGAGCTCCATGCGCGCAATGGCATCCATGTGCACCTCGTCGGGTCCGTCGGCGAGACGCAGCGTGCGCGCCTTGGCATAGGCTTCGGCAAGGAATGTATCCTGACTGACACCGGCACCGCCGAAGGCCTGGATCGCGCGATCGAGCACCTGGCAGGCCATGGTCGGCGCCACCACCTTGATCATCGCGATTTCCCGCCGCGCCGCCTTGTTGCCGGCCTCGTCCATCATTGCCGCTGCCTTCAGCGTGAGCAGACGCGCCTGTTCGATCTCGCAGCGCGAGCGGGCAATGTCCTGGCGGATGCTGCTGTGATCGCTGATCCGCCGGCCGAAGGTCGAGCGCGACGACACCCGTTCGCACATGATTTCCAGCGCCCGCTCGGCAACGCCGATCAGCCGCATGCAATGGTGGATGCGACCGGGTCCGAGACGCCCCTGGGCGATTTCGAAACCGCGGCCCTCGCCGAGCAGGATATTGGTTGCCGGCACCCGGACATTGTCGAACGTGACCTGGGCATGCCCGTGCGGCGCGTGATCGTAGCCGAAGACGGTGAGCGCCCGCTCCACGGTGACGCCCTCGGCGTCGAGCGGCACCAGGATCATGGATTGCTGCTTGTGCTTTTCGGCCTCCGGATCGGTCTTGCCCATGACGATCGCGATTTTGCACTGGTCATGCAGCGCGCCGGACGTCCACCATTTGCGGCCATTGACGACATATTCGTTGCCGTCGAGCCGGATCTCGGCATTGATGTTGGTCGCATCCGACGAGGCAACGTCCGGTTCCGTCATGGCGAAGCACGAACGGATCTCACCGGCGAGCAACGGCTCCAGCCATTCCTCCTTCTGGTCGTCCGTGCCGTAGAGCACCAGCGTTTCCATATTGCCGGTATCGGGCGCACTGCAATTGAAGACCTCCGGTGCGAATGCCGAGCGCCCCATGATCTCGCACAAGGACGCATAGTCCCGATTGCTGAGCCCGGCGCCGTATTGTGTGTCCGGCAGGAACAGGTTCCACAACCCGGCCGCCTTGGCCCGAGCTTTCAGGTCCTCCAACAGCGGCGGCGTGGACCAGCGCTTGTCCTGACCGTCGACCTCGGCCGCGAACACGGACTCGTTGGGATAAATGTGTTCGTCCATGAAGCCCAAAAGGGCCTCGCGATATTCAGTGGCCTTGGCACTCAAGGTGTCCATGAAAACCTCGTAGCTGGTCGACCGGTCCCGATCGGACGGCCGACGAAAGGTGAAGATCAGTCGGTCTCAAGCCCGAGACGGTGATGCCAGTCCGCAATCCCTTCTTCCGGATATTGGTCAAAGCAAAGGTCGTGGGGTCCGCAGGCGGGTTCGACCCAGTCCGATTTGCTCGCAAGCATCAGGTGCGTGCGTTCGGGCGGTGTCGGCAGGGGCGTGTCGATCGCCGAGGCATGCGGGTGCATCAGGTCCGGCCAGCGCGGATCCCAGAGCCACAATTGGCTGCCGCAAGCCTTGCAGAACCGGCGTTCCGCCGGACTTTGTTCGTCTGCCCGCCCGTCTTCGTGGCGCATGACCGCCCGATAGACCGCAATATGTTCCGCGCCATCGACCTCGAGCGTATCGAATGCGGCAGAAAGATTGATCGCATATCCGCCGGCCCCCGCCGTCTTGCGGCAGATCGAGCAGTAACAGAGATTGAAGGGATAGGGATGGCGGGACTGCACCCGAAACCTCACGGCGCGACAGTGACAGGACCCTTCAAGCAGCATGGCTCCGGCCTTCCTTCGGGATCCCTAGAGAGTCCATCCGCCATCGATCGGCAGCGCCGTTCCTGTCGTGAAGGCGGATTCGTCGGAGGCGTAATAGACGGCCAGCGCCGCAATCTCCTCAGACTCGGCAATGCGGCCCATCGGTTGGCGGGAGACGAAGATTTCCATCGCCTTGTCCATGCCGCCGACTTCTTCGGCAAGCGCGGCAACACGCGCTTCCCAGGAGGGCGACCGTACCGTGCCGGGACAAATCGCATTGCAGCGAATGCCCTTGCCGATGAAATCGGCCGCAACAGCCTTCGTCAGACCGATGACGGCGGCCTTCGTAGCGCCGTAGACATAGCGGTTCGGCGCGCCTTTCAGGCTGGACGCGCCCGACGACATGTTGATGATCGAGCCGCCGCCGTTGTCCAGCATCTTCGGCAGGAAAGCGGAAATCGTCCGGTGCATGGATTTGACGTTGAGGTCGAAGGAAAAATCCCAGGCCTTGTCGTCGCATTCCAGCACCGTGCCATGGTGCACGAAGCCGGCGCAGTTGAACAGCACGTGGATGGCGTCGAAGGCGCCGGCCATTTCGCGCACGGCGTCCGTATCCATGACGTTCAGGCCGAAGGTCTCCGCCACACCCGCTTCCTTCAGACCGGCGAGCTTGTCGACGTCAAGATCGGTCGCGATCACATGCGCGCCTTCATTCGCGAAAGCCAGCGCGGTCGCCCGCCCGATCCCCTGTCCTGCCGCCGTCAGAAACGCGCGTTTGCCCTCTAACCGTCCGCCCATGATGCTTATTCCCTATCGGTCTTTCCATTGCTGGCCGGACCGTAATGCATTGCCGGGCAAACCGGAAGCACCGAGGCAGCGCTTTCGGCCGGAACCGAAAACCGAACCTTGCGCGGCGCTGCGGTTCGATCAGTGATGGTTACTGTAATTGCCTTTGAGATTAATGTTATTAATGTCATCAATGGTCTGCGAACATCCGGAAACACACCATGAAACGGACCCGGTTCGACATCCGCGACTGGGAGGCGTTCGCCGTCCTCGAACGTGTCCGCCATTTCGGGCAGGCGGCCGATGAACTCGGCATCACGCAATCGGCCGTCTCGCAGCGCATATCCAAGCTCGAAACCGATCTGGACCTGAAACTGCTGAGCCGTTCCAACCGGGGCGTTGAACCGACCGAGGCAGGCCGCGCCTTGCAGCCCTACGCCTGCGCCCTGCTGGCGGCCAGACGCAACGCGCTCGAAGCCGCCGCCGCCATTCGCGCGAACGGCGCGCGCCCGGCGCGATTGCTGTTGTCGAACGCGGTCGTCCACACGGCCGTGCTTCCGACCCTGAGGCAAGCCCTGGAAGAAACGCTGCATGGCCGTTTCGACGTGGATGTCGAGCCGGCAGATATTGTCGAAACACGGCTCTTGAGCGGTGTATGCGACCTCGCAGTGACGACCCTGCCGGTGACGCGTGACGGCGTAGAGCAAAGTGTTCTGACCCGGCTGCCGATGGGCGTCGCCGTGCCGGCTGATGCGACGCACGACCAGATTTCGATGAAAGAGCTCTGCCGCAACCCGTTGCTGGTTGTGCCGCGAAGCATCGAGCCGCATTTGTTCGACGGCCTCGTCGTGGCTGCGGCGAAAGCCGGCCAGAGCCTGCGGATCGAACGATCGATCGTGGCCTTTCCGTCGATCCTGGCCATGGTTGCCATGGGCAAGGGCTGGGGAATCGTTCCCCTCGCTATGACCGACGCCACGCCGAATGGCGTCAGGATCGTGCCCCTTGCCCTGCCCGAGCCGCCGACGATCCGCGTCCTGGCGGCCTGGCGCTCGGAGAACACGACGGCGGTTCGACTGGCGGAGAGCCTCCACGCCGTTGAATGGGAACTAGATTAGCAAAACTGATACATATACCTTTTCAATTCATTTTCTCTTTCAAGGCATCCCGGGCACAACGCCCCAATGTCCAGAAAGCACTCTCTCGACAGATTTGCCGTCTTTGCCATGGTGTTGCTTACGGCTTCGTGGGGTTTTCAGCAGGTCGCGATCAAATGGGCCATTCCGGAAATCCCGCCGGTCTGGCAGTCCGGCCTGCGCTCGCTTGCAGCGACGGTCCTTGTGGGGTTCTGGATGCTGTGGACGCGGCAGCCCTGGAAGGGCGGGCTCATGCTGCCCGGCCTCGTTGCCGGCCTGCTCTTTGGTCTGGAGTTCGGCCTCCTTTTTTTTGCCTTGCTCCATACCGACGCGGCCCGTGCCGTGCTCCTGCTGTACACCGCCCCGTTCGTCGTGGCGCTGGCAGCCCATTTCCTTATCACCGGGGAGCGGTTGGCGGTCTGGGGATGGTTCGGGGTACTGCTTGCCTTCGCCGGAACCGCGATCGTGTTGCGGGCATCGTTCGATCTCGACGGCGATCGGGCACTCGGCGACCTGTGTGCCGTGGGCGCCGGGATCGCCTGGGGACTGACCACGATCGTCATCCGAAAGACCGGACTGGCGGAAGCCGCACCGTCACAGACCCTGTTCTATCAGCTTGTCGTTTCGGGCATTTTATTGTGCGCCGTCGGCGCCCTCTTCGAAGGTCCGCTCGCCATGCCAGAATCCGCTGTCACGGTCGCCTCCCTTATCTACCAGATCGTCGTTGTCGCCACGGTTTCGCTGCTTGCATGGTTCGCGCTGGTCGCGCGGTATTCGGTCACCAAGCTCTCGGTCTTTACCTTCATGACGCCGCTATTCGGGGCGCTGGCGGGGATCGTCTTCCTTGACGAACAGGTGGGCCCGCATCACCTGATCGCTCTTTTCTGCATCATGGCAGGCATTGTCATCGTCAATCTCTTTGGAACCCGCAAAGCGGGCGGGGCTATCGCATACAATTTGGGGAATCGCGTATGAACGAACTGGAAATCACAACCGGGCAGAACGGGCTCGACAAATGGGCTGCGCTCTATCGCATGCCCACGCGAGTCAAACTGGATGCGGCCGCAAAAGGCGCAATTTCACGTGCGCACGACACGGTTACCGGGCTCATTGCCGATGGCGGGGCGCTGTATGGCATCAATACGGGCTTCGGCCGGCTGGCCGGCACCGTTATTGCCGACGACGCCGTCACGACCTTGCAAAAAAACGTCGTGCTGACCCACGCGATCGGTTCCGGTCCCGATCTCACCGAAGCCGAAACACGGCTTGTCATGGGTCTGAAGATCGCGTCCCTGGCACAGGGCCATTCCGGCGTGCGCCTTGACCTTGTCGAATTCATGATCGACATGCTGAACCGGGGCCTCCTGCCGGTCATCCCCTCGCAAGGGTCGGTCGGCGCATCGGGCGATCTCACACCGCTCGCCCATATTGCCGCCGCCATGATCGGCGAAGGCCGGATCCGCGTCGCCGGAGACACCCTGCCGGCCGCCGACGCGCTCAGCCGTGCCGGCCTCCAGCCGCTGGAACTCCAGCCGAAGGAAGGCCTGGCCATGCTGAACGGCACCCAGGTTTCAACGGGACTGGCGCTCGCTGCGGCCATCGAGACCCGCCAGGCGCTCGACACGATGATCGTCATCGGCGCGCTGACAACCGAGGCCGTGCTCGGATCCGTCCAGCCCTTTGACGCGCGCCTGCACCATGTGCGCCGCCAGCCGGGACAAATCGAGGTCGCCCGCCGCCTGCGCGCCCTGACGGCGGGCAGCGAATTCCGGACGAAGGCGCTCACCGACGGCCGGGTCCAGGACCCTTATTGCATCCGCTGCCAGCCGCAGGTCGTCGGCGCCTGTCTGGACCTCCTCCACCGGGTCGATGCGACGCTGGAACGGGAGGCCGATGCCGTGACCGACAATCCGATAGTGTTTCCCGAGACGGCTGAAATCCTGTCCGGCGGCAATTTCCACGCCGAGCCGGTCGCCTTTGCAGCCGACATCACGGCGATGGCGATCTGCGAACTCGGCTCCCTGTCGGAACGCCGATTAGCGATGCTGACCGATCCAAGCCTGTCGGGCCTGCCGCCGTTTCTGACCGACGATCCCGGCGTCAATTCCGGTTTCATGAGCGGTCAGATCGCGGCCGCCGCCATGGTCGCCGAAAACCGGCAAAAGGCGCACCCGGCCTCGGTCGATTCCGTGCCGACGGTCGTGAACTACGAAGACCATGTCTCCATGGCAACCCACGGCGCGCGGCGTCTGATGGCTATGGTCGAGACCCTGAACACGATCCTCGCCACCGAATTACTGGCGGCCGTTGAGGGATGCGACCATCGCGGCCTTGCCCTGTCGGAACCGCTGCGCGATGTCGCCGCCCTGGTACGCAGCAAGGTCGGCCGGATGAACACCGATCGGGCTTTCGAACCGGCCTACCGCGCCGCACGTGAAATGGTCGGAACGGGACAGGTCGCCAGGATCTGCTCGGATGCGCGTTGAGCACGTGCGATCTTCGACTTACAAGCAAAGCAGGGCGGCCAGTTCATCCGCGGCCGCGACAAGCATTCGAGCCCGCTCATGCGGATCGCCGGCACTGAACATCCTGTCGCGCGGCCCGACAATTCCGAGCGCGGCAACGGTTTCAGGACCGACGCGCACCGGCGCCGCCATCGAAAAAACGCCCGGGTCGTATTCGCTGTCATTCAGCGCATATCCGGCTTTACGAATCTCGCCGTAGACTCGCTCCAGCGCGTCCTGATCGGTGACGGTCGCGGGCTGGAACTTCTTCGGAAGATCCTCGCCGGGCGGCTCCGGCGCTCCGGAAAAAGCCCGGATCACCTTGCCGGCGGCTGTCGCATGCGCTGGGAATTCGAATCCGGGATGCACGAAGGCCCGGCCGCCGACTTCCGGCACGGAATGGTGCAGCAAACGGTTTCCGTCGCCGGCGCCGGTGACGCAAAAGGCGGTTTCGGCGAAGCGGCGCGCCACGTCCGCCAAAACGGGATCGACGATATCGCGCAACGTGCCGCGCCCGCGCAGAAACAGGCCGAGACGCCGGCATCTTGGCCCTGGCCCATAGACCTTGCGTGTCTCATCGAAGGCCAGCATGCCGCTGTCGACGAGATGGGCCGCCAGCCGAAAGACGGTCGATTGCGGCAGCCGGCACGCGGCAACGATATCGACCAGGGGCATTTCCCGCCCGGCGCACACGACGATGTCGAGGATGCGAAACGCCCGGTCGAGCGGATCCGACCGACTCATGAAAGACGATCCGCAAACCGGACGATGCGCCGGGCCGCGTCCGCAAGCCGATCTTCGTCGCACAGGAAACCGACCCGCACGCTGTGCCCGACCGATTGTCCGAAACCGAAGCCGGGAACGACGGCAACGCCCGCTTCATCGAGCAGCCGCTCGGCAAAGGCCGCGCCGTCTAGGCCGGTCGCCGAAACATCGACGAGCACGAACATGCCGCCTTCAGGCCGCGGCACGCCAAGTTTCGAACTGGCCAAAAGGCCGTCGATCAGCACGTCCCGGCGCCGGTGAAAGAGGCTGCGGTGGTGCATGACGGATCGGGTGTCGGCCAATGCCGTGATGGCGGCTTCCTGCACGAACTGGCAAATGCCGAAATGCAATGCCTGCGACAGATCGGCGATCGCCGCGACCAGGTCCGGCGGACCGATACTCCAGCCCAGCCGCCATCCCGTCATGGCATGGGATTTGGACAGGCTGTTGATCACGATCGTATGGCTGCCGGCATCCGGAGAACACAACGGTGAGGCATGCGTGGTGTCGTATGTCAGCGCCCAATAGACCTCATCGGACAAAAGCCAGAGGCCGCGCGTCCGACACCAGCGCACCAGCGCGTCGAGATCCTCCTGGGCGAACACCGTTCCGGACGGATTGCCCGGCGAATTGATCAGCACGGCAACGGTGCGCGGGCTCGCGGCGGCCTCGATCCGAGCGATGTCGAGCGCATAACCTGTCTTCGGATCGAGCGGCACCGGGACCGGCACGGCGCCGCAGCCGGCAACGACCGCCGGATAGCTGGCATAATAGGGTTCCAGGATAATGACCTCGTCGCCCGGCGCCGCCACGGCGAGCATTGCGGCGAACAACGCGCCCTGGGCACCGCCGCCGACGGCGACCGCATCGGGCGACACCGGCACGTCATAAAGCCGCTCGGCATGCGCCGCGATCGCCGCCCGTGTCCCGGGTTCGCCGGCAAGCGGCGAATAATGTGTCCGGCCCTCCTCGACCGCCTGGGTCAACGCCCGCCGGATCGCGGCCGGCGTGTCGAGGTCGGGATCGCCGATCCCCAGGTGGATGATGTCCGCGCCGTCTCGCATACGCTCGACCGCGCGATCGCCGACGCTCCAGGCCGCAGCCGCGCCGCGCATCTGTTGCATGACCGGCGACAGGGGCGGCATGGACTATCTCCGGTCGGCGATGGCCTGCGCGATGATGCAGACCAGTTCGAACATCAGGTTGGCCGCGGTGACCGCCGTGATGCCGGTCGGGTCGTAACATGGCGCCACTTCGCAGATATCGGCCCCGATCACGTCGACGCCTTCGAGTGCGCGGATCATCACTTGCGCATCGCGCGGCGTGATGCCGCCGATCTCCGGCACCGGTGTACCGGGACAGAACGAGGGATCGAGGCCGTCTATGTCGACGGTCACATAGGTCCGTCCGGTTCCAAGTGTCTTGCGAATCGTATCGATCGCGGCGGCTCGGCCCATCTCCTCGTAGGCATCGAAAGTCAGTATGGTGAAGCCGGCCTCCTCGCCGAACCGTATGTCGTCCGGACTGAAGCGGGATCCGCGCAAACCCACCTGCACGACGCGCGCCGGATCGATCAGCCCCTCTTCGACAGCCCGGCGCATGAAGGTCGCGTGATTGATCTTTGTGCCGCACAATTCGTCGAGCGTATCGGCATGACTGTCGATCTGCAGGATGCCGACCGGTCCGTCACCGGCAAGACCGCGCAGCACGGGCGTCGGAACCGTATGGTCGCCGCCGATCGCAACCGGGCGGATATTCTGAGCCGCCAGACTGCGGAAATAGGCCTCGATGTCGGCGATGCTGGCATCCTTGTCGAGCGGATTGACCGGGGCGTCGCCGAGATCCGCAACATTGCACAGCGCATAGGGTTCAATGCCGCTCACCGGGTGCACCATCCGAATAAGCCGGCTTGCCTCGCGCACAGCGGCCGGCGCTTCCCGCGGCCCGCCGCGATAGTTCAGACCGATATCGAACGGGACGCCGACAAGCCCGATGTCGATTTCCGGATCGACCGCGACCCGCGGCGTGCGCAGGAACGTCGCGATATCGGAGAACCGGGGTATCTTTGTCGCGTCGACCGGCTGGTATTTTTTGTTCGCCAAGTTTTGTCTCCGGGTGTGGGTTCAAAGGGGAGAGCCGACGGTCAGATGGGTTCCGCCATCGATAACCAGCAATTGCCCGGTAATCGCGCGGGCCGATAGCGCAAGCCAGGCGATCGCATCGGCCACGTCGTCGGCCGTCGGCACGGTCTTAAGGGGAGCGTTTTGTGCCACCCGGTCACGAAAGGCCGCGAGCCCGTCTTCACCGAGCTTCGGCTTCATCCAATCGGTATCGACAAAGCCCGGACAGACCGCATTGACGCGCACTGCCGGAGCAAGCGTCCTGGCCAGGGACAGGGTCAGGGTGTTCAGTGCGCCTTTGGATGCCGCATAGGCCATCGACGACCCGATGCCGGACAAACCGGCATGCGACGACACCGTGACGACGCTGCCAAGATTGGCTTCAAGTGCCGCGCCGGCCGCCCGGGTCATCTGATAGGCACCGGTCACGTTGACCGCAAAGATGCGGTCGAAATCCGCCGCCTGCAGCGCATCGAGATTCCCCGCCTCGGCAAACCGCGTCATGCCCGCATTGTTGACCAGCACATCGATCCGGCCCCAGCGGTCCAGCACCGCTTGCGCGACCGCCCGGCAGGATGCGTCGTCCGCCACATCGCCGCCGACGCAAAAGGCATCCACGCCGGCGTCCAGACAACGGCGCACCGTTTCTTCCGCACCTTGTTCGTTGCGCCGGTAGGTGACGGCGACATGGCAGCCGGCCCCGGCGAGGCGGCTCGCCGCGGCAGCACCAATGCCCGACGACCCGCCGGTTACCAGCGCGGTGCGCTGCGTCGCCTGTGTCGGGTCGCTCATGTCGAGACTATCGCATTGGGATCCATAATTCGGAATTATCTTCCGGATTATGAAATCTGTCCAGAGGTCTCGACGTGTCAGGATCGGATGGTTTTATGGCGGGCATAGACATCGCCCGAATTGGCGTCGTCAGGCAGATCCTCAAGAATCTGCAGCATTTTCGCGCCGTCCGTCCATGGCCCCGTCCAGACATGGCTTTCTCCGAGCGACAGGCGAAAACTCTCGTATCCCAGTGCCTCCGCCGCTTGCAGGGCAGCCACACCGGCAGCGCGTGCCATTGTCACGATTTCAAAGGAGACGAGCGGCACGGGGGCGGACAGGCCGGCCAGCACCTCCGCTTCCGCGCCTTCGACATCGATCTTGATGAAATCGGGACGGCCATGAGCGGCGATCAGGGCATCCAGCGTGGTGACGGGAACCGGCCGGGACGTGTCCCATTCCTGTCCTTCCCAGCCCTTGGCGCCGCTCGACGCGGATACGAAGGATTCCGAAAGCGTGGAGACCGTCGGGTTGGCGGAATTGACATAGAGCATCGCCTCGCCGGTCTCCCTGCCCACGGCGGCACGCATCAGCGTGACCTTCGAATCCCAAGAAAAGAAGAGTTTCAGGAGACGGAAGGCGGGGGCCTGCGGTTCCAGGGCGACGACCCGGGCGTTGAGTGCGCGGCACGCAGCGATCCGGTCACCGACATGCGCCCCGATGTCGAACACCAGTCCACCGGCCGGGACCAGATCCCGATAGAATTCAACGAGACTGCGATGATGCGCCCGGTTGGTGCGATAGATCCAGACCGAACGGGCAAGGCCAAGGGCGGTTTTGAAGGTCATGGGCACGAAATGGGGAACGAACGGTCGACACCGTCTCAGCATCGAGCAGTGCGGGCAAGAAAAAACCGGCGCCTCTTGGAGTAAGGCACCGGCTGAGTTTCATGGAGTGACAAGTCGGAGTATCGCGCTGTATCGACGCCGTCCCGCTGATGCCATCCGGGTGCTGTTCCGCCACACCAGAGGTTCGGCTATTCGTCACAGGAAAGATAGGCTATGCATGACACGCAAAACAACCGAAAAGCAGGCCAAAATGTGAAAAAAAGCAGGCAATTACGGTGACTTGGGTGGAAGTGTACCCATCCGCCCCCAAACAGTGGGTGGATAGCGGAACATCCGGCCGCCGGCGTCAGGAAGGTTCTTCCGCCTCGGCGAACGCATCTTTCTGAAGACCGTATTTTTGCATCTTCTCGTAGAGCGATTTGCGTGACAATCCGAGTGCTTCGTAAGTCGGCTTTAACCGTCCGCCATGCGCCATGAGCGTTGCCGAGATCGTGTTCTTTTCGAATTCGGCGACCCGCTCGGCAAGGCCGATCCCCGTCGCTTCATCGATCGGACCGTCGTCATGCAGGGAAAGCCCGAGAAGGAAACGGTCGGCCGCGTTACGCAATTCCCGCACATTGCCGGGCCAGTCCGATTTGGCGAGATCGGCAAGCACGGTCGCCGGCACCTCCGGCTGGTCGCAATGATACCGGGCCGCTCCCTCGGCCACGAGTTCCATGAAGAGGCGCGGAATGTCCTCGCGGCGGTCCCGAAGAGGCGGAACGCGCAACGTCACCACGTTGAGCCGATAGAGCAGATCCGAGCGGAACCGTCCGGCCGCCGCCTCCGCTTCGAGATCGAGCTTGCTGCTCGCCACGAAGCGCACGTCGAGCGCCACCGCCTCGTTCGAGCCAAGCCGGGTGATCGTGCGGTCCTGGATGACACGAAGCAGTTTGACCTGCAGCGGCAGCGGCATGCTTTCTATTTCGTCGAGAAACACGATGCCGCCCTGGGCATGTTCGAATTTGCCGTAGCGCGCGCGGGTCGCGCCTGCAAAGGCCCCCTGTTCATGGCCGAACAATTCGCTTTCGATGAGATCGGCCGGCAATGCCGCGCAGTTGATGGCGACGAACGGGCGTTCCGAACGGTCGCTGAGACCGTGCAGCGCCCGGGCCGCGACTTCCTTGCCGGTCCCGGTTTCGCCGATGATCAGCACGTCGGCGCCGGTCCGTGCGACAGCGCGTATCTGGCGTCGCAATCCGTCGATCGCCGGGCTTCGTCCGGTCAGCCGCGCTTCCAGCCGGTCGCCGTTTTCGATTGCCGAACGCAAGGCCCGGTTTTCGAGGGTCAGGCGCCGCTTTTCGAGAGCCCGCGCGGCAACGCTCAGGAGATGCTTGGCAGCGAACGGTTTTTCAATGAAGTCATAGGCGCCGGCCCGCATCGCCTCAACCGCAAGAGGCACGTCGCCATGCCCGGTGATCAGCACGACGGGCAGGTCGGGATCGTTCTCCAGCGCCTGTCTCATGAACGTCATGCCGTCGAGCCCGGGCATGCGAATATCCGAAATCACGATGCCGTCGAAACTGCGCCCGATCCGGTCAAGCGCCTCATCGGCGCGCTCGAAACAGGTGACATCGTAGCCGTCGAGTTCCAGGCTCTGTTTGGAGGAAATCCGCAAATGTTCCTCGTCATCGATGAAGTACACAATGCCGTTGCTCATTCCGCGGCTATCCTCGCTGCGCTCTGAAGGTCATCGTCTTCTTGCGTCGACCCGGCCGGCGGGGCCTCCTTGAGGGTCACCGTGAACTCCGCGCCGCCCTCCGCATGGTTGCAGGCGCGTAATGTGCCGCCGAAATCCTTGACGATGTTGTAGGAGATCGACAGGCCCAGCCCCAATCCCTCGCCGACGCCCTTGGTGGTGAAGAACGGATCGAAGACCTGTGCCGCGGCGTCTTCGGCGACACCCGGTCCGCGGTCGCGCACAGAAATCGTCACATGTCCGGCTTCCACGGCCCTGGCCACGCCGATCGTGACGACCGGATCGGCACTGTCCCGCATGGCATCGATCGCGTTCGAGACCAGATTGACCAGGACCTGCTGCAGCCGAACGTGGCCGGCCTGCACGCAAACGTCGGTTTCCGCCGCCTGGACGACGATCTCGACGCCGGCCGCCGAGATCTTGCTGTGCATCAGATCGAGCGTGTCGCGTATAACGGCTTGTGTCGAAACGGCTTCGGTCTTTTCATCCGGTTTGCGGGCAAAGGTGCGCAGATGTTTGCTGATCTCGGCCATGCGGTCGGTCAGCGACGAAATCCGCCCGACATTGTCCCGTGCCTCCTGATAGCGTTCGCGTTCCAGGAGGATGTCCGCGTTGTCCGCATAGGAACGGATTGCGGCAAGCGGCTGGTTGAATTCATGCGACAGGGCAGTCGACATCTGACCGAGCGCGGCCAGCTTGCCGGCCTGGATCAGGTCTTCCTGCGTCTTGCGCAATTCAGCTTCCGTTGCCCGGCGTTCGGCAATCTCTGATATCAGCCGCGAGTTCGCCTCGTTCAGCGACGCCGTGCGGGCCGCCACCCGGCGCTCCAGCACGTCATGGGCTTCCCGTTGCAGCGTCAGGCGCTCCAGCAGCCGCGCGCGGCGCTGCCATAAAAAGACCAGGAACATGACCGCGATCAGCGTCAGAAGCGACGCGATGATGGTGAAGATGAAAGCCTGGGTCTGGGCGGCATCCGTCCGCGACAGCACCGAAACCGTCATGTCGGTTTCCGGGATTGCCATTTCCTGGATCAGGAATTCGGTGACTTTTCTGCCGTCCTCGATGGCGATCAGCGGAATTCCGCCCCTGACGAAGGTCTCCGCATCCAGCGTGCCGACCTCGCGGCCGGCGAACTGGCGCGTTCCCGCAATCGCCTTTCGGGTTGTATCGGTCAGCGGCTCCAGCGATCGGAAAAGCCAGTCGGGCCGGCTCGCCATGAAGACGATGCCGTTCCGGTCCAGAACCAGGATTTCGTCGACTGGGCTCGTCCACGCACTTTCGATCGGATCGAGATCCACGCGGGCCGCCACGACACCGGCGATGGTCTCTCCCGAACGGACGGGCGCGGCAAAGTAATAACCGCGGCTGCCGGACCGGGGATCGAGCGCGAAATAGCGACCGGTCGAACCTTCCAGGGCCTGCATGAAAAACGGTTTGTAGCCGAGCGATCGACCGACGAGGGAATCAGGGTCGCCCGAATTGCTGGCCGCGACCACCAAACCCTTGCGGTCCATGAGGAAAAGATGGGTGACGCCCGCCTCTTCCGCGGTCGTTCTGAGGTCGGCATTCGCTTTGCGGACGATGCCTTCCTGGCCGGATTCCATCAGTGCGCGGCCCATGGACGGGTCCTTGGCGATCAGGCCGGGCAGGTAATCGAACCGGCTGAGAACGCCGTCGAGGCCGGCCACCGAAAGCCGCAACGTGCTCTGGCCGCGATCGGCGATGTCGGCGAGATAGAACCGGGTCGTGTAGTTCGACCCGGCAAAGATCGCCGCCACCATCGCCACGAACGCAAAAACCGCGACAGCTGCGCGTGTAAAGGCCCCGAAAGCAGTCATGGCTGCAGTGTCGCCGATCGGTCTTAATAATCAGGCAACGGATGTGCCGGTCAAAACCGCTTGAAGGAGGCAGTGTCATGATTGAGGAACACTGGAGTTCGCACCCGGCTTGCTCTAGGCTTTGTGTGGGGCGACGAACCCGACCGAGAGACGGGACGCGCGACGAGGAACGTCTGAAGGCCGCATGCTGCCTGTAACCTATGATCCGCTGTTGGTCGCAACCTCCATTCTGGTCGCGATCATGGCATCGTTCACCGCCTTGCGGTTGACAACCGGCTTGAACGCGCTGGCGCCGGCCGCGCGCAAGCCCGTGATCGCGCAATCCGCGATCGCGCTCGGCGGCGGCATATGGTCGATGCATTTTGTCGGCATGCTGGCGGTCGAACTGCCGATCGGCATCACCTATGACGCCCTGCCGACGCTGCTGTCCGCACTCTTGGCCATTCTCGTCACCGGGACCGGGCTGATGCTCCTGCATTTCGGCGAGCGCACCCGTACCCGCATCCTCATGGCCGGCTCGATTGCCGGGTTCGGCATTGTCGGCATGCATTATCTCGGCATGCACGCAATCCGCGGCAATTGTATCGTGCACTATGCGCCGGCCGGCCCGGCGATCGCATCTGTGATCTCTGTCGCGACATCGACGGCGGCATTCTATTTTGCCTATACGCGGCGGACATTGAAGACAGTGGCTGTCGGCGGCATTCTGCTGGGCATCGCCATCTCGGCCATGCATTACTCCGCGATGGTTTTCACCGAGTTCCAGCTCGTCGACGGCCCGGTCCAATTGGGCGAAACCACCTTGTCGAGCGGCATGCTGGCCCTCATCGTCTCCCTTGCCGCCTTCGTGATCTGCGGCCTGTTCCTGCTGAACGTCGTACCGGGCACGCTGGAAGCCGCCGGCACGGTGTCGGAGGAAGCCGGTCCTGCACCCGATCAAGAACCTGAACCCGTCCCTGTCAACGATGGCGTGCTCGCCTTTGAGCCAGCCTACCGCTCGGCACGCGACGTCGCGCTGTCCCAGGCCTTTTCGCCGAGGACGGACGCCGATGACCCGAGCCGGGAGGACCGCCCCTCCCGCATTCCCTACGAGCGGGACAACACGATCCGGTTCTGCAGCGCCTGTTCGATCTGGGCGGTTCAAGCTGACGGCCACTACACGCGGGTCATCAACCACGACGGGGAGCATTTCTGTCCCTGGCCGCTGTCCCGGCTGGAAGAAGCGCTGGCCTCGCCGCCCTTCATGCGCACCCATCGATCCTTTCTGGTCAATCTCGACCATGTCGCCGGGTTCCGAAAGGACGGCGACAAGGGTATCTGCCTCGTCGGCGACGACCCTGCCAAGGAAGTGCCCGTGAGTCGCTCGCAACTGGCGAACGTCCGTAAGGCCCTAGACCTGACCTGACCTGAATTTCTCACACCGGCCACGACGTTCGTGAGCCTGGCCCGCATTTCGTGAAACGAGGCCGCGTTTCGCGCATTCTCCGTGGCGCGTCGTGCGCAATCGACTTCATTCTAGGAAAAAAACGGCGACGTCGATCTGACGACCGCCCCAGCAAGGGAGGCAGTTTATGATACCCGGAGCTTTCGACTATCACCGGCCGGCATCGATCGGTGATGCCTGTCGCCTGCTCGCCGATCTCGGCGACGAGGCCCGCGTCGTGGCCGGCGGCCACTCGCTCATTCCCATGATGAAGCTGCGCATGGCCATGCCCGAGCATCTGGTCGATCTGCGCGACATCGGCGAACTGAAAGGCATCTGCTTCGACGGAAACCAGGTCGTCATCGGCGCGATGGCCACCCAGGCCGACGTGATCGCGTCGCCGGAATTGTCGGAGAAATGTCCGATCCTGCGCGAGACCGCACTGCAGATCGCCGATCCCCAGATCCGCAACCTCGGAACGCTCGGCGGCAATGTGGCGAACGGCGACCCGGGCAACGACATGCCGGCGCTGATGCTCGCGCTCAACGCGACCTACGAGATCCACAATGCCGGCGGCCAGCGCACGGTCGCGGCGCGGGACTTCTATGAAGCCGCGTTCTTCACTGCCCTGCAGGACGGCGACGTCCTGACCGCAATCCGCTTCGACCTGCCGGCTCCCGGCCACGGAGCGGCCTATCACAAACAGAAGCGCAAGATCGGCGACTACGCGACAGCGGCAGCGGCTGTGATCCTGGAAATGGTCGGCGGAACGTGCTCGCGCGCCTCCATCGCGCTGACCAATGTCGGCGACACGCCGCTCCATGCCGCGGCCGCGGAAGCGGCAATCGTCGGCACAAATGTCGACGACGCTGCGATCGCGGCCGCGCGCGCCACGGCGACATCGATCACCGCGCCCGCCAGCGACGGCCGCGGACCGGCCGAGTTCAGAACATTCGTCACCGGCGTGATGGTCGAACGCGCGATCCGCGACGCGCGGTCCCGCGCCGCCTGAGCCGCCACGAGGAGAAACAGATGTCCAAATCCCACATCAAGATGACGATCAACGGCCGATCGGTCGAAGCGCTCGTCGAACCCCGCACCTTGCTCATTCACTTTTTGCGCGAGGACCAGGCCCTGACCGGCCCGCATATCGGCTGCGATACCGGGCATTGCGGCGCCTGTACGGTCGATCTCGACGGCAAGTCGGTGAAGTCCTGCATGGTCTTTGCCGCCCAGGCCGACGGCTCCGAGATCACCACGATCGAGGGCATGGCGGCACCGGACGGCACGCTGCACGCTCTTCAAGAGGCCTTCCGGGAGCATCACGGCCTGCAATGCGGCTATTGTACGCCGGGCATGATCACCCGGGCCTACCGGCTCCTGCAGGAGAACCCGGACCCGAGCGTCGACGAGATCCGCTATGGCATTTCCGGCAATCTGTGCCGCTGTACCGGCTATCAGAACATCGTCAAGGCAATCCAGGCCGCCGCTGAAACACTGAGCGCGCCCAAGGAGGCTGCGGAATGACCATCCAGACACCCCCCTCGACCGAACGCGCCGAAAAGCTCCAGGGCCTCGGTTGCGCCCGCAAGCGCGTCGAAGACGCCCGCTTTACTCAAGGCAAGGGCCATTACGTCGACGACATCAAGCTGCCCGGCATGCTGTTCGGCGACTTTGTGCGCAGCCCCTACGGCCATGCCCGCATCGTATCCATCGACAAGGACGCAGCACTTGCCGTGCCCGGCGTGGTCGCCGTGCTGACGGCGGAAGACCTGATTCCGCTGGATCTGCATTACATGCCGACGCTTGCCGGTGACGTGCAGGCCGTGCTCGCCCACGAAAAGGTGCTGTTCCAGAACCAGGAAGTTGCCTTCGTCATCGCCGAGGACCGCTACGCGGCGGCCGACGCGGTGGAACTGGTCGAGGTCGAATATGCCGAACTGCCGGCGCTCACCGACCCGTTCGAGGCCATGAACGAGGACGCGCCGCTGCTGCGCGAAGACATCAAGGACAAGATGGAAGGGGCGCACGGCCCGCGCCGGCACCACAACCACATCTTCACCTGGGAGGTCGGCGAAAAGGCGGAAACCGAAAAGGCGCTCGCCGACGCCGAGGTCGTGGCCGAGGAACTGATTTCCTATCAGCGCGTGCATCCTTGCCCGCTGGAGACCTGCGGCTGCGTCGCCTCGATGGACAAGATCAACGGCAAGCTGACGGTCTGGGGCACGTTCCAGGCCCCGCACGCCGTGCGCACCGTTGCCTCCCTGATCTCCAAGATCCCGGAGCACAACATCCGCATCATTTCGCCCGATATCGGCGGCGGCTTCGGCAACAAGGTCGGCGTCTATCCGGGCTATATCTGTTCGATCGTCGCCTCGATCGTCACCGGCGTGCCGGTCAAATGGGTCGAGGACCGGATCGAGAACCTGTCGACCACCGCCTTCGCCCGCGACTACCACATGACCGGCAAGATCGCTGCAAAACGCGACGGCACGATCACCGGGCTCTGGTGCCATGTGCTTGCCGACCACGGCGCGTTCGATGCCTGTGCCGATCCGACCAAGTTTCCGGCCGGTTTCTTCAACATCTGCACCGGCTCGTATGACATCCCGGTCGCCTTCGTCAGCGTCGACGGCGTCTATACCAACAAGGCGCCCGGCGGCGTCGCCTATCGCTGCTCGTTCCGGGTGACCGAGGCGTCCTATTTCATCGAGCGCATGATCGACGTGCTGGCCCGCAAGCTGAACATGGATCCCGCCGAATTGCGCATCAAGAACTTCATACGCAAGGAGCAGTTTCCCTATACGTCGGCGCTCGGCTGGGAATACGATTCCGGCGACTACCACACCGCCATGCAGCAGGCGCTCGACACCACCGATTACCGCATGCTGCGCGAACAGCAGGCGGCGAACCGGCGCGCCTTCGCCAACGGCGAAACCCGCACCCTGATGGGCATCGGCGTGGCGTTTTTTACAGAGATCGTCGGCGCGGGACCGGTCAAGAATTGCGACATTCTCGGGCTCGGCATGTTCGATTCCTGCGAGATCCGCATTCACCCGACCGGTTCGGCCATCGCCCGGCTCGGCACGATCAGCCAGGGCCAGGGACACGCCACGACTTTTGCGCAGATCCTCGCCTCCGAAATCGGCATTCCCGCCGATCAGATTACCGTTGAGGAAGGCGATACGGATACGGCGCCCTACGGCCTCGGCACCTATGGGTCCCGCTCGACCCCGGTTGCCGGCGCGGCAACCGCGATGGCGGGGCGGAAGATCCGCGCCAAGGCCCAGATGATCGCCGCCTACCTCCTGGAAGTGCATGACGACGACCTGGAATGGGATGTCGACCGGTTCCACGTGAAGGGCAATCCGGAAAAGGCCAAGACCATGGCCGAGATCGCCTTTGCCGCCTACAATCAGGCCATTCCGGGCATCGAACCCGGGCTCGAAGCGGTCAGCTATTACGACCCGCCCAACATGACCTATCCGTTTGGCGCCTATATCTGCGTCGTCGACATCGACGTCGATACAGGCGTCACCGACGTGCGGCGCTTCTATGCACTGGACGATTGCGGCACACGCATCAACCCGATGGTCATCGAGGGCCAGGTGCATGGCGGACTGACCGAAGCGCTGGCGATCGCCATGGGCCAGGAGATCACCTATGACGAGATCGGCAATGTGCATGGTGCCAGCCTGATGGATTTCTACCTGCCAACGGCAGTCGAGACGCCGTTCTGGGAGACAGATCACACGGTCACCCCGTCGCCGCACCATCCGATCGGCGCAAAGGGCGTCGGCGAAAGCCCGAATGTCGGCGGCGTTTCCGCGTTTTCCAACGCTGTCAACGATGCCTTTGCGCATCTCGGTCTGGTACATACGGAAATGCCGCACGACCACTGGCGTGTCTGGAACACCGCGCACCAGCTTGGTCTGCATAAATAGACGACACCAGCGCGCGCCGGCCGCCGGCCGGCGCCGCCCCGTGAGGCGGCCATGACCGACCAGACCTCCCCATCTGACAAGGCCTCGTTGGCCGACCGGCTCGCAGAAACCGGATACATCGTCGACGACACCCTGGCGATGGCGCTCCGGCTCGCCATCGATCTCGACCGCCCGCTTCTCCTGGAGGGCGAAGCCGGCGTCGGCAAGACGGAAATCGCGCGGGCGCTCGCCACCTGCCTCGATACCCGCCTGATCCGACTGCAATGTTATGAAGGCCTGGATGCCAACGCGGCGATCTACGAATGGAACTACCAGCGCCAATTGCTGGCCATCAAAGCCCATGAGGGCGATGAAACGGATCCGGATGCCCTGGAAACGCACATCTTCTCCGACCGGTATCTCCTGAAACGACCCTTGCTCCAGGCGATATCGGAAGAAACCGCACCGGTTCTTCTGATCGACGAGATCGACCGGGCCGATGAGGAATTCGAAGCCTATCTTCTTGAAATCCTGGCAGACTTCCAGGTCACTGTACCCGAACTCGGCACGATCGAAGCCGTTACGATCCCGCGTGTCATCCTGACCAGCAACGGCACAAGGGCGCTCTCCGATGCGCTGCGCCGGCGGTGTCTTTACGCCTATGTTGAATTCCCGGACGCCGACCGGGAAGCGGCCATCATCCGCGCCCGCCTGCCGTCGATCGATGAAAGCCTTGCCGGCCAGGTAGCCCGGTTCGTTCAGGCCTTGCGCAAGGAGGACCTGGAAAAGGTGCCCGGCATCGCCGAAACGCTCGACTGGTGCGCCGCATTGATGGGACTGGGTGTCGGGCGTCTGGATCAGGATCCCGAAGCGGTGCATCAAAGCCTGATCTGCCTGTTGAAGACGGAACATGACCAGAAGGCGGTGCCGCCGGAAATCGCCGCCCGGCTGGTCGGACAGGCCGCCTGATGACTGAAGCGGTCCCCAGCCAACCCGATCCCGCGTCAACTGTCAGCCGCCGGATCACCGGCTTTGCCGCACACCTGCGTCTCAACGGCTTCCGCCTGGGCCTGTCGGAATCAAGAGCCGCGCTCGCCCTCGTCGACCATCTCGGGACGGACCGGCCGGCGGCCTGCCGGCTCGGGCTGAAAGTTCTTTTGTGCAGCGGCGCGGAGGACTGGAACCGGTTCGACGATCTCTTCGAGGCCTATTGGACGCGCCGCGGAAAAACGCGCGACCGTATCAGCCAGGCCGACACGCGCCATGTGAGCGACGTCCGGCCAGCCGTCTGGCGGGAGCACTTCGGCGAAAAGGCGAAAGCCTCAGGAGGAACCCTCGACCGCGCGTCTGATGGCGAACCCGATGACGACGATCCGGGCGTCGGGGCAAAGAGCCGGCTTGTCGCTTCGCGTCAGGATACCATCCGGCGAACCGATCTGCGGCATCTGAGCGATCCGGATGAAATCGCCGAGGCCGAGCGCGTCGCGTTGCGGCTGGCGCGCGCCCTAAGGTACCGATTGTCCCGTCGCTACCGCCTGGAACGCCGGCCGACGCGTATCGACCTGCGCCGCACGATCCGGGCCAACCTGTCCCGGGGCGGCGATCCGGTGACGCTGATCGGTCGCGGTCGCCCGTCGCGCCCCGTCGAGATCGTTCTCTTTGTCGACGTGTCCGGCTCGATGCAGCCCTATACGCGGTTTTTCCTGCAATTCGTCGCCGGCCTTGTCGGCGCCTGGCCGAAATCCGACGCCTATCTGTTCCACACACGGCTGGTGCGGGTGACCGAAGCTGTCCGCGAGCGCGATCCGTTGAAAGCCATGGCGAAGCTGGCGCTGGTTGCCGGTGGCATCGGGGGCGGCACGCGACTGGGAGACAGTCTCGCCCGCTTCAACGACATGTATGCCAAATCGGCAATCAACTCCCGCACCGTCTTTGTTGTGTTTTCCGACGGCTACGACACCGGATCGCCGGATCGGCTGGCCCGTGAACTGGCCCGGCTGAAGACGCGGGTCCGTCGCCTCATCTGGTTGAACCCGCTCATCGGCTGGAAGGATTACGAGCCGGTCACGGCGGCCATGGCCGCTTGCCTGCCGCATATCGACCGCTTCGCGACGGCCCACACGCTGGACGCTCTCGCGGCGCTCGAAACCGAATGGGCGGCGCTATGAACCAGTCGGTCAAACAGACCCTCGACCTCATCGAGACGCTGCGCGAGACCGGCGCGGATTTCTGCGTTGTCACGGTTGTGCGCACCGCCGATGCCACGTCGGCGAAAGCCGGCGCCAAGGCCGTCGTCACCGAGGATGGCGGCCTGCACGGCTTTGTCGGCGGCGCCTGTGTTTCGTCCGCCGTCCGGCGTGCGGCCGAAGCAGCGCTTGAGGCCGGCGCGCCGCGTCTGATCCGCGTCCGATCCCGGGACGCAGATAATCAGCCCGCCGCTTCGGAGGATGTCGACCTCTATGCCTCGTCCTGCCCGAGCGGCGGCACGGTAGACCTGTTCCTGGAACCCATGCGCCATGCATTACGCCTCGTGGTCTGTGGAACGTCGCCCGTAGCGCTGGCGCTGGAGCGGCTCGGACAGGCCATGGGATACAGAACCATCCTCGCCGGACCGGCCGAGGCTCTGCCGGCCGATCGGCCGGACGATCGTGTCCATGCCGGCTACGCCCTGGACGATCTTGGCCTTGCGCCCCGCGACGCGGTGATCGTTTGCACGCAGGGCGTTCGCGACCGGGAAGCGCTTGTCGCCGCCCTGTCGAGCCCGGCCGGCTATGTCGGCATGGTCGGCAGCGCCCGCAAGATCGCCACCTTGCTCGATCGGATAGGGGATGCCCTCACCGCCGAACAAAAGGCGCGGCTGCATGGGCCCGCGGGATTGCGCATCGGAGCGATCGATCCGGAGGAAATCGCCCTGTCGATCATGGCCGAACTGGTGCAGGAGCGACGCAAGCAGGGCACAAAACTGGAATCCGCCGCCGCGGAGGCAATACCTGTCGACGCCTGAGCCGGCAGTGATGTTTGTATCGGTATGCCGGAACGAAAAAAGCCCCCCGAAGGAGGCTTCTTTCGATCAAGGCAATGCGCGATCTCTTAGAAGTAGATCACAACGCCGCCGTGACGACGGTGATGCCGGCGATGCCAACGGTGCGGATGTTTGATCCAGATACCCCGATGGACACGATGGCGGTGGATGTGCCGACGGTGCGCACGCCGGCCGTGCCGGTGCCAACCGTAGCCGCGATGGCGATGAACGCCGCGGAAACGCTTGCCGTGGGTTTTTGTTGCGATGGATCGTTCGGTGATCGGTTCTGCGGCGATCCGAACGGCGTTGCCGGCGGCTCCGGCCATCGCCGCCTGGGCCGGGGCTTGCAAGCCGACCGATGCCAGAACCAGCATGGCCAGTCCGGCAAGGGCTTTTACTTTGGCAAAGGACATGATGTTTTCTCGTTGTTGTGAATCACTCAGCGTCAACATTCAACATGTGGGGATCAAATCGTCTTGAAATCTTGACGCACATCACACTTTTGCGCTTCCGGGCCTAGGAATAGTCACAGGATTGCGCTCGCCGGGCCCGCTACAGGCAGACGTGTCCCCGGGAAAGGCGCGGTATGCTGGCATCCGGCGGGCCAATCCGCTACATCGGTCGGAACGGCTCCAGGAGGGCACGGAAGGAAGACCCATGACAATGCTGACGGAAACGACATCCCTGCCCTACGTGCTGCTCGACGAGGCGGATTCTGTTGCCACCGCCATCCGGCGCATCAGCGGCGGCGAAACCATCAACACGCTGTGCGCTCACACCGATATCCCGAAAGGTCACAAGATTGCTCTGACCGACATCGCAGAAGGCGAGGCCATCCGCAAATATGCCCAGACGATCGGCTATGCCACGCAATCGATCCGCGCCGGCGATCACGTGCATGTCCACAATACCGGCTTCCGCAACACCGACCATAGCTACGCCTATTCGGTCGATGCCGCGCCCGTGGCGGTGCTCCCGGAGGATCAGCGCGCCCGCTTCATGGGATATCGCCGCAAGAACGGGAAGGTGGGTACACGCAATTACATCGGTGTCCTGACCAGCGTGAACTGTTCCGCGACGGCGGCCCGCGCGATCGCCGCCCATTTCACCCCCGAACGCCTGGCCGAGTATCCGAATGTCGACGGCGTCGTCGCGTTCGTGCACGGCACGGGTTGCGGCATGGCCGATGACGGCGAAGGATATCAGAATCTGCAGCGCGTGCTTTGGGGCTTTGCCCGCCATCCCAACATGGCCGCCGTGCTGCTCGTGGGCCTCGGCTGCGAAGTCAACCAAATCGATTTCCTGCTGGACGCCTACGGCATCGAGAGCGGCCCGACCTTCCGCACAATGAACATCCAGAACATGGGCGGACTGCGCAAGACCATCGACCGCGGCATTGTCCGCGTGAGCGAGATGCTGCCGGCGGCGAACGCCGTCAGCCGCGAATCCTGTCCGGCCTCCGACATTATGCTGGCCCTGCAATGCGGCGGGTCAGATGCCTGGTCCGGAATCACTGCAAATCCGGCGCTCGGACACGCGGTAGACCTGCTGGTCCGGCAGGGCGGCACGGCCGTTCTGGCCGAAACGCCGGAAGTCTATGGTGCGGAACATCTTCTGACGCGGCGCGCCGTCGACGAAGCGACCGGGCGCAAGTTGGTGGAACGGATCCTGTGGTGGGAGGATTATGTCGAGCGCAATCACGGTTCACTCGACAACAATCCCTCGCCCGGCAACAAGCGCGGCGGCCTGACCACGATCCTGGAAAAGTCTCTCGGTGCCGTTGCCAAGGGCGGCACGACACCGCTGGCCGGCGTCTACAAATATGGCGAACCCGTGGACCGAAAGGGTTTTGTCTTTATGGACAGCCCCGGATACGACCCCGCATCGGTGACCGGCGAAATTGCCGGCGGGTGCAACGTCGTCACCTTCACGACCGGGCGCGGATCTGCCTTCGGCTCCAAGCCCGCGCCTTCGATCAAGATCTGTTCGAACTCGGAGACCTATGCCCGCATGCCGGAGGACATGGACATCAATGCCGGCCGGATCGTCGACGGCGGCGCAAGCGTGCGTGAGGTCGGCGAGGAAATCTTCGAGCGCATTCTGGCCATTGCCTCGGGCGAGCAATCGCTCAGCGAAGCGCAAGGGCTCGGCAATGACGAATTCGTGCCATGGCAGATTGGCGCGACGATGTGACATCGTGCATCCCGGCGACGCGACCGGCGACACTTCGTCGATGTCCGATTCATCAGCTTGGCCGGTGTGCCGAGCGGAATCGACGGCGTTTCCGATGGGCACGCAGACGCGTCATGGTCGCACTGATACCCTGTCATAACTTCGGCAGCCGTTTGGGCATTCTGCTTGTCCTCGCTTTTCTGGCAGCTCTGTCGGCCGTTCCCGTGCGGGCCTTCGATTTGCCGGACTGGTCGGTACCGGACCTCGCAGACCATCCGCTCGTCGGCACCGTCTGGACGGGTTCCGGTAATGGGGCAAACCTGTCGGAAATGGCAAAAGCCGCGGAAAGCGCACGCCACGTGCTCGTCGGAGAAATCCACCCGAACGCGGACCATCACACCATCCAGGCCGCGATCATTGCCGCACTGGTTCAAGCCGACCGCCGTCCGACGATTGTCTTTGAAATGATCCCGAACCGCCTTGACGGTGCTCTTCAGGCCTTCGTCAAAAGTGGTTCAAAGGATTCCGATGCGCTGGGTGAAGCAGTGGATTGGTCCAAACGCGGCTGGCCGGACTGGTCGATATACAGACCGATCGGAGACGTCGCGCTTGAGCACGGGCTGCCTATGCGGGCCGGCAACATCGATCGTTCCCTGATGCGCGAAATCGGTCGTAAGGGCCTTGCCGCGCTGGCCGCGTCCCAGACCTCCCGGTTCGGGCTCGATAACCGGCTACCACCGCAGGACGAGACGGCCTTACGCAAGGTCCTTTACGAAGGTCATTGCCGGGTCATCCCCGAAGCGGCGCTGGGTCCGATGGTGCTCGTTCAGCGCACCCGTGACGGGTCGCTCGCCGATGCCATGCTGCGGGCGGACAATCCGGACGGCACAGTACTGATCGCGGGAGCCGGTCATGTCCGCAAGGACTGGGCCGTGCCGGCCGTTCTGGCGAGCCGCGCGCCGCAGGAAACCGTCCTGTCGATCGCTCTGATCGAAGTCGAGGACGGTCGCAACAAATTCGCCGACTACACGTTCGGCGCGGACGGTCCGGCCCCGTTCGACTTCGTGCTGTTCACACCGCGCTCGGAAACCGGCGATCGCTGTGCGGGCCTGAAGGAGCGATTTGACCGGAAGAAATCATCGACCACCGGCAACTGAGCGGTGTCAGGTAACCCCGGTGAAACCGCACTTTTCCGCCAATTGGTCTGCAAGATTCCTGGCGGCTGCCGGATCCATTTCCAGAAGCGGCGGGCGCAATGTAGCCAGTCTCGCCTCGCCCAGCCATTCCGAGAGCAGCCGTTTCTGCGCCGGTATCGGCGCATATTCCTGGAGCGTCATGCGGAACGTTTTGACATTTTCATGCAGCGCGGCGGCACGGTCGCGATCGCCGCCCTTATAGGCGGCGATCACGGCGGCGACGGCCGCAGCATTCAGGTTCGCCGTTGCCGTAATGCAGCCCGGCGCTCCAAGATCCATGGCCTCGATCAGCGGCAATTCGGAACCCGGGTAGACGATCAGCCCATCGATTTCGAGGAGCGCCTTGGTATTGTCCCAGACGCCGGAACTGTCCTTGATGCCGACGATCTGGTCCGGAAACGCGGACCGCAGACGCCGGACCACGTCGATGGGCAGGCCGACACCCGCCACTTGCGGGATGTGATAGAGGTAGATTCTGAGATCGTCGCGACCGATGGTTTCGATCAGTTTGGCGAAGTATCGGAAAAGGCCGTCGTCGGGCACGGATTTGAAGTAAAACGGCGGCAGCACCATGACGCCGGCACAACCGGCATCCAGGCAGGCGCTGGACAGCCGGGCCGTATCTGAAAAGGCCGTCAGGCCCGTTCCGGGAATTAGCTTTTTTGGATCGATGCCGGCCCCCACCAGTGCGCCGAGCGCATCGATGCGCTCGTCGATCCCCACCGAAAGCGCTTCGCCCGTCGTGCCGAACGGCGCCAATCCGGCGCAGCCCTGTTCCAGAAGCCGCTTGGCGTGCGCAACGTAGAGATCCGTCGCAATGGACAGGTCGTCGTTGAAAAACGTCAGGTTGGGCGCAATGACGCCGGTAATCGTAGACATGGGGGCGTTTCCGTTGGATCGACGTGGAGGAGAGACCGCTTCTTCTATCAGCAAGCTGCCGCAAAGCGAAACCGTCTCGAAGACCGGTTAACCCGGACTTCTCACACCTGCCATGCTCGGCGCGGCGTCGTGCACCCGACAGACGAGGAGAAGTGCGGGTTAAGCTTGCCAGCAGCGAAGAAAAAATGTCACAAAGCAAGTCCCCAGGGGTGCCCGTACGGGCTGAGATGGCTGAGGCCGAACCCTTCGAACCTGATCCGGGTCATACCGGCGGAGGAACGGGAATGTCCGACAAGACGCCGAACTTCGCATGCGACCCGTCCTTGAGGCGTGTCGTGAACTGATGGGTGGCCGCACCGCGCGAAGACTTGTTGGCGCCGGGATCGTCGCAGCGGTCCTGATCGGCCTTTGGCAGGCCGTGGTCTGGGTGACCGCGCCGCCGCCCTATATGCTGCCGGGCCCGGCACGGGTCTATTCTGCACTGGTCGGCAATGCCGGCTATCTTCTCGACAACGCCGCAATCACAGCGCTTGAAATCGTGCTCGGCCTCGTCGCTGGCGTCCTGCTTGGCACCGCGACCGCTCTCGCCATGGCGGCAATTCCCGCTCTGACGCGCGTCATGCTGCCGGTACTGATCGTGACCCAGGCGCTGCCGGTCTTTGCGATCGCGCCGCTTCTTGTTCTGTGGTTCGGGTACGGCCTGGCATCCAAGGTGGTCATGGCAACCCTGATCATCTACTTCCCCGTCGCCTCGGCGTTCTTCGACGGATTGCGCCGCACCGATCAGGGTCTTCTCGATCTTGCCGACCTCTACCGGACGACCGGCTTCCAGCGGCTGGTCCTGTTCCGGGTTCCGGCCGCGCTGCCCGGCCTTGTCTCCGGCTTGCGGGTCGCCGCCACCGTCGCCCCGATCGGAGCGGTCGTCGGCGAATGGGTCGGGGCGTCCGCCGGCCTCGGCTTTGTCATGTTGCATGCCAATGCGCGGGTCCAGACCGACCTGATGTTCGCCGCCCTTTTTCTGCTCGCCGCCATGGCCGTGATTCTGCGGCTTTCGGTGGAACGCCTGACCCGGGACCTCGTGTCCTGGATGCCTGAATCGAACCGACAATCAAACCCAAAAGGAAGTCCGACATGAACAAACCACTCTTCGGTACGGCACTGGCCATCGCCGGTATCGTCGCGCTGACGCTGGCAGCCGCGCCGGCCCGCGCGGCGGACAAGGTCACCCTTCTGCTGGACTGGTTCGTCAATCCCGATCACGCCCCGATCATCGTCGCCGAGAAAAAGGGCTATTTCGCCGAGGTCGGCCTCGAGGTCGAGATCGTGCCTCCGGCCGATCCGAGCGCCCCGCCGCGCCTGGTCGCAGCCGATCAGGCCGATCTGGCAATCTCCTATCAGCCGAGCCTGCACCAGCAGGTCGACGAAGGCCTGCCGCTCGTCCGCATCGGCACGCTGATTGAAACGCCCCTCAACACGCTGGTCGCGCTCGCGGACGGCCCGGTCCGGTCCATAGCCGACCTGAAAGGCAAAAAGGTCGGGTTCTCGGTTGGCGGTTTTGAGGACGCCTTGCTTGGCGAGATGTTGAAATCCGTCGGTCTCAGTCTCGACGACGTGACGCTGATCAACGTCAACTTCGCGCTTTCTCCCGCCCTGTTGTCAGGTCAGGTCGACGCCGTGATCGGAGCCTTCAGGAACTTCGAACTCACACAGCTGAAGCTGGAGGGCAAGGAAGGAATCGCCTTCTTTCCCGAGGAGCACGGTGTCCCTGTCTATGATGAGCTGATTTACATCGCCAAGGCCGACAAAGCCGACGATCCGCGCTTTCTGCGCTTCATGCAGGCGGTCGAGAAGGCCACGATCTACCTTACGAACCATCCCACCGAGACCTGGAAACTGTTCATCGAGGCGTACCCGAAACTCGATGACGCGCTTAATCGCCAGGCATGGACCGACACGCTGCCGCGTTTCGCCAAGCGCCCGTTCGCGCTGGATACCGGTCGCTACGAACGGTTTGCCGAATTCATGAAAGCGCAAGGATTGATCAAGACCGTCGTGCCGGTCGACAGCTACGCCGTTGTGATCGACACAAAATAGCCGGAGCCCGCAACACAGGTCAGCCTGTCTCTGGCGTGAAGCGGGGCTTGACCCCGCTTCCTCAAATTTGGTCTTGTTGAACAGCCCGAAATAGCAGCCAATCAACAGGCCAATCATGTCCGATGCCGCGCTCCTAGCAATCGCCGTCGATCGAAATGCGGCGCAACCCCTGTTCCAGCAGGTCTATGAGGAAATCCGCCAGCGTATCCTCGCAGGGCACCTGCAACCGAAAGCCCAATTGCCGCCGACGCGCCAATTCGCGCAGGAACTCGGCCTGTCGCGCTCGACGATCACGGCCGCTTATGAGCAATTGATATGCGAGGGCTATGCTGCCGGTCAGCGCGGCTCCGGCATCTATGTCACTGAATTGCCCGAAGACAGCCTGCAGACGGCAATTGCCGCGCCGCGCCGGACAGCCCCTGTCGTGCGGCACGGTGCCGGCCAGCCAAGGCCGTTTGCGGCCGGCATTCCCGACATGAGCCTGTTCCCCTACGAAAAGTGGGCCCAGGCGGTGGCCCGCACGGCGCGCGCGACACCACGCCATCTGATCCTGTCCAACGATGCGTTCGGCGACGGCGAATTGCGGTCCGCGGTCTGCGACCATCTGTCGGAATGGCGCGGCTTCGCGGCGACGCCGGAACAGATCGTCATCACGGCGGGTGCAGCCGGCGCCATCGACATGGTTTTCCGTTCTCTTGCAAAACCCGGAAACTGTGTGGCCCTCGAAGATCCGGGCTATGCCCCGGTGCGCTCCGTCGTAAGCTCCCTCGGCCTGACACCGGTCTGGATGCGCGCCGACGAAGGCGGCGGTGCGAACCCGGAGGTCCTGCGTACCGGCGGTTGCTTCCCGCACCTCATCTGCCTGACACCGTCGCACCAGTTCCCGTGTGGCGGCGCGATGCCGCTTGCGCGCCGGCTGGACTTCCTCGACGTCGCCCGCCAGACCGGCAGCTATATTATCGAAGACGATTTCGACAGCGAGTTTCGCTATTCGGGACGCCCCATTCCGGCCATGGCAGGTCTCGACGAGGCCGGTCGGGTTCTTTATGTCGGCAGTTTCTCGAAGGTTTTTTCCGCCCACATCCGGCTCGGTTACCTTGTTGTACCCGAGCCCCTGGTACCGCGCTTTCGCCAGACGGCCGAACGCTTCGGCGTCGGCGCGTCGATCATGCCGCAGCGTCCCCTCGCAGATTTCCTGAGAAGCGGCGAATTCCATCGGCACATCCGGCGCATGCGCCGCATCTACGCGGATCGGCGCGAGCAGTTTTTCAATCTCGTCGACCGCCACCTCGGACCGTATGTGCGCTACACCGACCACCAGGCAGGAATGACGGTTCTTTTGCGTTTTAAGGAAAACTGGGACGACACACTTGTCGCGCGTCGCGCTGAGGAATGCGGACTGGAACTTGAACCGGCATCCGGCTTTTACGCCGAACAGCCGGCGCCGCCAGGACTGCTCGCCGGCTTCACAGCGTGCGACGTGACAGAACTCGAAGCGGCCGTAAGGATGCTAAGCACTGTGTTTGCGGATATGTGCCGAAAGGGAGTGAGCGCCCGTAACTGACGCACCCGCGAAAAACGCGGGTGCGAAAATTAACCGGGTGTGCCGGATCAGATACCGATAAATGGCTGCGCCAGCCGGGCCGCCAGACTCTTGAACCGAAGTGGCGCTTCGGTCACCGCCAGACAGATGCAATCCTCGCCCTCGCCGGCGATCGGCTGGTGGTGAACGCTGTCGTCGCAATCCTCGACGTCGCCGCGGAAGAACACGCCGCGATCGTCGTGAAAACTACCCGAGAGCACGACCGTCAACTCGCGACCGGTGTGACCGTGATCCGGAACCGGCTTGCCGGCCGGGATCCGCAGCAGACGCGCGGACGTTTCACCCTTGTGGATCGGGATATGGTACGCGCCCCGTCCAAGACTGCGCCATTCCAACGCATCCACATCGCCGCCGACATATGAGCGGAGCGGTTCGGGAATGATAATGTCCGAGCTCGGCTGGACGGACGGCTTCGGCGGCCTGACGATCTGTGGCGTCTCGTCGATGCGCGACAGCACGCTCTGGAGAGCGCCGGTCGATACATTGACGGGCGCTATCGATTCCAGCAGTGCGCCACCGATGCTTTCCGCCTCGCGCACCCGTGCGCGGCATTCAGCGCACAGCGCCAGGTGCGTCGCGACCGCGAGGCTGAGGCCCTCGTCCAGGTCGCCGGCCGCGTAGGCCATGATCAGGTCATCTGCAATGTGATGTTTAATACTCATAGGGTCACCCCTGCAGCATCGCCCCATACTGTTTTTATCTTGCCCATCGCAAGTCTCAACCTTGATTTAACCGTCCCAAGCGGGATGCCGAGCTCCTCGGCAATCGCAGCGTGTGCCTTGTCTTCGTAAAACGACATGACCACGACGGTCTTTTGCTCCTCCGGCAATTGCGCAACGATGTCCTGGAGGCGACTCGACACCTCGCGCGCATGCAGGGTTTGGTCTGCCGGACGCTCCGGCTCCGGCATGAGCGCCGGATCATTCTCGTCGATTTCCGGCCGCCGATCGCGTCGGAAAGCGTCAATACGCAGATTACGCGCGATCGTGAAGATCCACGTCGCGGCACCCGCTTTGCTGTCGTCGTACAGTTTCGCCTTGCGCCAGACCTGCGCCATGACTTCCTGCATCAGATCTTCCGCCTGTCCGGCATCGCTGCCGAGCTTGAGAAGGTAGGCCTTCACGCGCGGCGCAAAGTGGAAAAACAGTTTCTCGAATGCGGCGCGGTCCTGGGACCGGGCGACATCATTCAGGTAGTCTTCCCACGTCTTCGAAATCTGCGTCTCTTCCACCGCCTGCTCGGCCTTCACATCGTCGCGCACCGCGCCATCGGTACGATACACCAACACCGTCCGAGGGACGTATGCAACGTTAGCCGGCCGTTCGGCAAGAGATGAAGATGTTGCAGTCATGCTCGGGGATACGCCGCACACCGGCGCGCGGATCACACAAGCATAGGTTTTTACACCGTCCACCCTTGCCAAACCGTTGATCCACGTGGTTTGACCGAGCGTATTCCTGCCATCTGCACTAAAACCTCAGGCAACATTTATGCTCGTGAAATGTGACGCTGCGCCGCGCCCCCTCGATGTGGCGGTGATCGGGACGGGGATTGCTGGAATGTCGGCGGCGTGGCTGATATCGCGCGGACATAATGTAACGGTGTTCGAAAAGAACAACCGTGTCGGAGGCCATTCCAACACGGTCGATGTGCCGACGCCGGATGGCATTGTCCCGGTCGACACCGGCTTTATCGTGTTTAACGATCGCAATTACCCGAACCTTGAAGCGCTCTTTGATCACCTCGATGTCGCTGTGCACGATTCCGACATGTCGTTCGGAGCCTCGATCGGGGACGGTGCCCTGGAATATTGCGGCAGCGATCTCAACGGTCTGCTCGGGCAGCGTCGCAACGCACTGAACTTCCGCTACTGGCGAATGCTGTCCGACATCCTGCGATTTTATCGCGAGGCCCCCCGGCTTCTGCAGGCCGGAAGCCACAGCGACGAAGCCCTCGGAACCTACCTCGCACGAAACCGCTACAGTCAATATTTCATTGACAATCACCTGCTCCCGATGGCGGCGGCGATCTGGTCGACACGGGCTTGCGACATGCTTGCTTATCCCGTGTCTGCCTTTGTCGCGTTTTTCAACAGCCACGGTCTTTTGAGCCTGCGCGACAGGCCGCAATGGAAGTCGGTGATCGGCGGCAGCCGCGCCTACGTCCAAAGACTGACCGCGCCCTACCGGGATAACATCCGCACGGGCACCGGAGGCTTGAACGTACGACGTACCGAAAACGGTGTGATCGTGACAGACGCGCAAGGCCATGAGCAAAAGTTCGATCACGTTGTGATCGGCGCCCATGCCGACGAGGCGCTCGCATTGCTTCACGATGCCGACGAGAACGAACGGGCGGTCCTCGGCTCTTTCAGCTACACGGCGAACGAGGCCGTGCTGCACACCGATCCGACGCTGATGCCTGTGCGGCGTCGGGTCTGGTCAAGCTGGAACTATGTCAGCACGCGCAATCAGTCGGCCGAGCGGGCCTTGTGCGTCAGTTACTGGATGAACAACCTTCAGCAATTGCAGACGAAACAGGATGTGTTCGTCACCCTCAACCCGATCCGCGACCCCGCTCCGGGCTCGGTGGTCGGCTCGTTCAGTTACGAACATCCCATGTTCAACAGTGCCGCACTCGACGCGCAAAGCCGGCTGTGGCAGGTTCAAGGCGCGCGCAACACATGGTTCTGTGGGTCCTATTTCGGGTTCGGCTTCCATGAGGACGCGCTGCAGTCCGGCCTCGCGGCGGCCGAGGCGCTGACCGGTGACCGTCGCCCGTGGCAAGTGGCTGGCGAATCCGACCGCATCGCCGCAACCCTGGCCCCTATTGCCGTTGCAGAATGATGACACAGAGCGCGCTGTATTTCGGAACGGTCATCCATCAGAGGCTGAAGCCGAAACGGCACCGCTTACGGTACGGCGTGTTTTCGATGCTTGTCGACCTCGACGAACTGGCATCCCTGTCCGACCGGTCGCGCTTGTTCGGTTACAATCGTGCCGCACCCTTCAGCTTTCACGACAAGGACCATGGGACGGGCGAACCCGGTTCGCTGAAGGCGTGGGTCGACACTCGCCTCGCCGAAGCCGGATATGACCTTTCAGGCGGTCGCATTCTGCTTTTGTGCTATCCGCGCATCTTCGGTTATGTCTTCAATCCCCTCAGCATCTATTATTGCTTCGATGCCTCCGGCAACCTGGCTGTCTTGCTGTACGAGGTGTCAAACACATTCGGGGAAAGGCATACTTACGTCATTCCGGTCGACGCCGACGCGGATCGTGTGGTCCGCCAGGAATGCGACAAGCGCATGTACGTGTCGCCCTTTATCCCGATGGAATGCCGATACAAGTTTGCCATGACCGTGCCCGGTGATCGGCTGTCGGTGGTCATCGATCAGCATGATACGACCGGCCCGCTTCTTGTGGCGAGCTTCAATGCCCGCCGTAAACCCTTTACGGATTCTGTGCTCGCGCGCGCCCTGTTCCGCTTCCCGCTGATGACGGTGAAGGTCATGGCAGCCATCCACTGGGAGGCTTTCCGTTTGTGGTGGAAGGGCCTGCCGCTGGTACCGCGCAAGCCGGCGGACGAAGCCATCGCCGCATCCGTGGTCAAACCGCCCCACCCGGCGCGGTCATGACGATTTCCGGCCCGGGCCGGTTGCGCACCGGCGGTATACTCGCTTATGCGGCACCGGCTTTCGCTTTTGCGATGCCGACCCTTCCGATCTACATCTACCTGCCGGCCTTGTATGCGGACAAGCTCGGGCTCGGCCTTGCCCTGACCGGAGCGGTCATGCTGGCTGCGCGGTGTTTCGATGCGGTCACCGATCCCGTGGCCGGCCTCCTGAGCGACCGGACCCGATCCCGATACGGCGCGCGCAAGCCCTGGATTCTCGGCGGTTCCGTCATTGCCGCAATCGGACTCATTATGCTGGTGTTTCCGTTTGTCGAGCCCGGCGCGTTCTACCTGCTTATCGCGCTTGTCGTTCTGTATTCCGGATGGTCCGCCGTGATGGTGCCCTATACGGCCTGGGCAGCGGAACTCAGTGAGGATTATGACGAGCGCGCCCGCATCACAGCCTGGCGCGAGGCGGCCGGATTGGTCGGCATCCTTGCCGCCGCGCTGATCCCCGTTGCCGTCCTGGCGCAGGGCGGCGACGAGGCGGGCGGATTGCAGGCCGTTGCGCTGGTTGCCGTGGCGACCGGTGCCGTTGGTCTGGTGGCCATGGCACGCATGACCCCGAACGCGACGTCCGTCATCGCGGAGCGGTCCAGCGGGTTTGACGTCAAGCGCTCGGTGGCGCTCCTGCGCCGGAACAAGCCGTTTCTGCGGCTGGCCACGGGCTGGTTCGTGAACGGTCTCGCCAATGGCATTCCCGCAGCCCTGTTTCTTCTCTACCTGGAATACGCCCTTGCCGCCGACGGCACGACACGGGGCCTCTTCATTTTGGTCTATTTCCTGTGCGCCGTGGCGGCGATGCCGCTTTGGACACGATTGAGCAGCGCCTACGGCAAACACCGGGCATGGTGTTTTGCCATGATCCTGGCCTGCGCGGCCTTCGTCTGTGTGCCGTGGATAGGCCCGGGCGGATTTGTTGCGTTTTTCATCGTCTGCGCGATCACCGGCGCAGCGCTTGGTGCGGATTTGTCGCTGCCGCCGGCGCTTCAGGCGGACGTCGTTGACTTTCACCGGCTGCGCAGCCCGACCCGCGATACGGGCCTGTTCTTTGCGGCCTGGAACCTGATCACCAAGATCGCGCTGGCGGTCGCGGCCGGCGCAGCGCTGGTCGGCGTGGACCTGCTTGGTTTCGACCCCAAGGCGCCGGATGACGATGGACGCCTGGCGCTTGTCATCGTCTACGCCCTCGTCCCGGTGGCCTTGAAACTGGGAGCGATCGCCTTGATTTGGGGCTTCCCGATCGACCGGCGGCGGCAGGCGCTGATTGCCCGGCGGTTGCGATCCGAGAGATCCGGGGGAGAGCGGGCATCCGAGGTTCTCCAGGCCGAAGAACGCCCGGTGGGTGTATAGGCTGCACCAACACAACTGACCGAACGGCTCTATCCGCCGGAAACGCCGTCGAGTGACGGATTGGCGGGTGGGTGAGGCACTCTGTTGGGACCCTGCAGTGCCGGTTTGGTCTCTTAGCCGACCCTCGACTCCGTCATCGCACGGCTTGACCGGGCGATCCAGCAACGGCAACCGAAGTACTCTGCAGACTGTATACGTCGGACAATCCGTCGGAAAACTGGACAGCCCCAGGCTATCCCACCGAAATCCGTCGACGAAGCGCCGCAAGCGGCCAGCCGATAACCGGGAGTTTTTCGTAAAAGCCACTGGCGGCATCCCAATAATCGATATGGGCTGTCACATGCTCATCCCGGTTGAAAGTCAGGTGACTGACTCCGTCAAATACGATCGCCCGACCGCGCCATGCGCTGTCGAAACGCCAGGCGATAAAGGCTGTGTCGCCGGTACGGCTGCGCGCGGAGACCTTGAATCCGACCGTTCCGAAGGTCTGATACATGTGGTCGAGAATCGACCGCATGGTATCGACGCCTTTGCAATCGTTGAACGGATCGCGGAAATGCACATCCGCCGAAACATAGTCCTGAAGATGAGCGAGCCGCTCTGGCGAGAGCGTTTCCAGGTAGGTGCAATAGCGGTCGAGTGCTGGATCGCTCATTTGCGCACCATGCGTTTGGTGAGGGCAAAAAACAGACGATAGGGCAGCGCGCGCAGGAAACGCATGGTAAGCGCCATCGGCAGGGGAAAGACGATTTCAAATCGTGACCGGTCCAGCCCGCGCATGATGGCCCGGACCGCATCGTCCTGGGAAACCAGAAACGGCATGTCGAAATCGTTCTTCTTTGTCAGAGGCGTGTCGACGAAACCCGGATTGATGAGCGTCAGGCGCACGCCGGCCATGTCGAGTTCAGGCTGCAGCGCCTCGCACAGATTGATCAGGCCGGCCTTGCTGGCCCCGTAGGCGCTCGCCGACGGCAGGCCGCAATAACCGGCCACCGAGGACACGACGGCAACGTGCCCCGATCCCCGTGCAGTCATGGTGTGCATCAAAGGGTCGAGGCAGTTCACGGTGCCCATCAGGTTGACATCGATCAGATGCTGCACCTTTTCGGCACTGAAATCCTTCAGCCAGATCGGCGTGTGCGTGCCCGCATTCAGGATGGCCAGATCGATGGGTCCGATCTGTGCTTCGATCTCGGCCACGGTCGCTCTCACCGCCTCACGGTCGACAATATCGAGAGGAAACGGAACGATGCGGCCCGGAAGGTTGCCGGCTTCCACGGCCAGGTCATCGAGGTCGGACGCAGTCCGGGCGCTCGCGGCCACCCGTGCACCGTCCTGTGCCATACGCAGGGCCAGCGCGCGGCCGATGCCCTTGCCGGCGCCCGTGATCCAGACGGTCTTCGCGGCCTGTCGTGTCATGGTGGTTCTACATCCTTTGTCGGGAAGCCTTACCGGGCAGGTCCGTGCCTGTGTACGGGGCGTCCCGTACGCCGGATCAGAACCGGCAGAACGCCCCGGGCAGCCTGGCAGCCCCCAGCAAACGGCGTAATCAGTGTATCAACCAGCGGGTCGGAATTCCGTTTCCATGTCGCGCCGCAACCGGACGGTTTCGTTGTCCTCCGATACTGCGACATCCTGCCAGCGGACCACCGCGCCCTTGGCGACCGGCTGGCGTACCGCGCAGCCATGCCCCAATCCGATCGGCAGCGCGCCGGCGCTGAGGCTATCGGCCGCCGGCATGGCGCGACCCCAGATCGTGTAGCCGCCTTCGCCGTCGAGAACGTCGCCCGGTTTGAGATTTTTTTTTGCGACACAGACCACGTCACCGTGAAAATGCCGGGACTGTCCGGTGGCCTCGCCGCGCAAG
>JBCDLT010000035.1:0-62292 GCA_038745065.1 Pseudomonadota bacterium
ATGGCCGTAATCCGGAAGACGCGCCCTTCAATCTCGATTTTTATTGCCATGCGGGTCCGCTGGCACGCACCGTGGCCGATACGATCCTGCTCCAGAATGTCATGTGCGGACCGCACCCGCAGGACATCGCGACGCTGCGCCCGAAACTGGAATTGCCGTTCAACTATCCCCCGATCGCCGGCATGAAACTCGCCTACTCGCCCGATCTCGGGTTCTACGAGGTCGATGCCGAGGTCCGGGCGAATACCGAAAGGGCGCTCGACGTGTTTCGCGCGCTCGGCGTGACCGTCGAGGAGGTCGACCTCGGCTGGGAACCGGCCGCCTTCCAGGTCGGAGTCGATTACCTGGCGCATCTGTTCGGCGGTTATCTGGCGGCCGAAGCCGAGGGTCGGTTCGAGGATCTGGCGCCTTACACACGGCGCTTCCTGAAGTCCGCCGGCACGTCGACATCCATCGACTTCGTGCGCAGCCTGTCGGGCGCGGGCGAAATGTACGCCACCCTAGGCCCAATCCTGGAAACCTATGACGCGCTGATCTGTCCGACGACGGCGTTGCCGGCTGTCGCGGCTGATTTCGACGAGACCCGGACCGACCTGACGATCAACGGCAAGAAGGTGAACCCGATGCTCGGCTGGGTCATGACGTCACCATTTAACACGTTGAGCCGCTGTCCGGTGCTTTCCGTGCCTTCGGGACGGTCGAAAGCCGGCGTGCCAACCGGCATTCAGGTCGTCGGCCGAACCTATTGCGACGCAGATGTTTTCCGATTGGCGACCGCCTACGAAGCCGCCATTGGACCCTGGTACGGACCGGGCGCGGCGCGCCCGGCCAACGGGGCTGCGGCGTCTGCATGAGCGCTGTACACCAGCGGCCACACGGCGTCACCCTGGCGAACTGGCGCCTCGCACCCTACCACGCCTGGGCCTTTCATCACGTGCGGGAACTTATTCCGACAGCGGCCATCGCGGGCCGACCGTCCGAACCGCAACCGGATCCCGGTCCGGCGCTCGATCTGTCTGCGGTCGGTTTCGTCGATCGGCAAGGCCGCGCCTGGACGCTTGCCGGGCTCTTGGAGCAAACCGCGACAGACGCTTTCCTGGTTCTGCATCGAGGCCGCCTCGTTCATGAGGCGTACGCTCCGACCTATGATCCCCGCTGTCCGCACCTTCTTTTTTCGGTATCGAAGTCGATTACGGGTGCGCTTGCCGGATGCCTTGTCGCGGAGGGCGCGATCCGGCCGGACGATCATGTGATCGACCATGTTCCCGAGACGGCAGGCTCGGCCTACGAGACCTGCACGCTGCGCCACCTGCTCGACATGACGGTGAGCATGGATCTGGAGGAGAATTACACCGATCCGGACAGCGATTACATGCGCTATCGCGAAGCGACCGGATGGAATCCGCCGCGCGCGCCGGCCGACCTTTTGTCCTTTCTGCCCACGATCCGCGCCGGCAACGAGCGCCACGGAGCCTGTTTTCGCTATCGCTCGCCGAATTCGGACCTCTTGGGCATCGTGCTGGAACGCGCCACCGGTCAGCCTTTCGCCGATCTGCTGTCGGAACGCATCTGGCAGAAACTCGGCTGCTCAGGTCCGGCCGACATCACCGTCGACCGTCTTGGCGCGCCGCGCGCCGCTGGAGGCGTTTCAACAACGGCCCGCGACCTCGCGCTTTTCGGCGATATGATGCGGTGCGACGGGACGTATGGCGGCGCCGAGGTCGTGCCATCGGCCTGGATCGACGACATCCGCAGCGCCGGGGATCCCGAGGCCTGGGCAAATGGCGATTACAGCTATCTTATTCCCGGCGGCCGGTACCGGGCGCAATGGTATGCGACAGCGGGCGCCGAACCGGCGCTTTGCGCGATCGGCATCCATGGACAATGGCTCTACATCGATCCGGTGAGCGAGACCGTGATGGTCAAGCTGTCGGCACAGACGGAGCCGATCGATGATCCGCTCGATATGGCAATGCTGGAGGGATTCGCCTGCCTGGCCAGGTCTCTGAGATCATAGGAGGCGAACCGGCTCGCAAACACGAAGCGGAGCGGCGGGTTCGACGCAGTGGACGCTCCTGACGAACCCGCCGCCGGTCCCGGCTGATAATTGTCAGCGGGGACAAAGCGATGTCTTGTTCTGATGGTCTTGGTCGCAGCGTGCTTTCACAGCCGCGACCGTACGATCGTGCGTGCCGGCTTTACCGGCAAAACCTCGGTCGGCATTTTCGAAGGCCGCAATGTCATGGGTTCGGCGGTTTGCTGACCTGCGGCAACCGGGACGGGATCTCGACTGCAGAGGATTTTTCCACGTGTTGGTTCAACAAGCCGACTGGCTACGAACCCTGGGGCACGGATGTATTTTCGTAAATCAAATAGAGTTTTTTCGGTAATCACCGAAGTAAGATCCTATAAAATTCGTCATTAAAAATTAGATCCATTTCTAAGTATGAATTAAGGTCAAAAATCAATAGAAAAATTGTCTCCTATGAGAAAAAGTTTACTGAATGATCAAAAAATTAAACAAAAACAGGCGCTTAATGATATATTAGATTTTCATTGTAACTCAGAAAGATTGTTTCTTTTGCGCGATAGGAATGAATTCTCTTGCTGATATCAATCAGAAAAAAGATTTTTAAAATATAGATTTCCGATATTATTGGAATTTAAACATAAAAATATTTCAATCAATGATTGAACGACGTTCGTTATTAAAATATCTTAAATTTATATTGCTCTGGCTGTCGGTTCGGTTTTAGCGATCCCAGATCACGCATGATGCGCTTGATCGCCTTTCCAAATACGACAGTTCTGCCGCGAAGAACTCCAAGATCGGCGAAGCTGGTAGATCAACAGACTGCCGACACGGTACGTGGATGGACCTTCGCTAAATCCGGCAAAAAGACCGTACCGATTGACAGTATGGACGAACCGCTGGTGTAACGTACGGCGGCAGCATCAAGTCATTCAATTCCTGAGGCTTCGCCAAATTCTGGGGGACGCGCCGAAGCGGCGCCGGAAGGCTTTGGCGAATTGTGCCGGGTTGTCGTAGCCGAAGCTGTTCGACACATCGGTCACTGAAACGCTTCTGTCTTCGGCCAGAACCGACGCTGCCTGGTCAAGTTTTGTGGCAACGACGAACTGGTACGGCGTGTGGCCGGTGGCGGCTTTGAACCGTCTCGAGAAATGGTGCCGGCTCACTCCGGCGATCCTTGCCAGATCATCGACCGGAATACGCCGCTCGAGATTTTCCGCGACATATCCGGCAATGCGTTCAAGCGATGTCATGGACAGAGGCGTTACACTTGACGCCATTTCGCCGTTTTCCTCGCCCACTTCATCGAGCAGGTGATGGGCGACCATGTAAGCGGCATGCAGGAGCACCTTGTCCGAAACGCGGCCGGCGAGAGAATAGCCGACATGGGTCATCAGCGTTTCGACCATCGTGTCCCTGATCGGCCCCGAAATCACGTCGCTCCGGATCAGTTTCGGCCAATTGTCGCCAAAGCTTTCGGAGAGTTCGTCGACCAGGATGCCCATCGTCACCGTGCGCAATTCGGGCCATTCGCCCTTGCCCGGTGCCGATGGGGCAACGATGCCGATATCGCCCGGTTCGATGTGGGAATCAAAGTTCTGCATCGTGGTTTTCTGAACCACGCGACCGCCACCGGAGATGCACAGGATCACGAACAGTGCGGGAATGCTGCGGATCGGCCCGGCATGTGCGCCATACGACGCGTCGTAGACCAACACCGTTCGCTCGGCGTTCACCTTCAGACTGTGAAGCTCTGCGTTTTGCTCGGCCAGCCGCTCGAAGATTACGGAGTCTGGAGGAATTGCCACTGTTGCGTTCCCGTCTCCATGACATGTCGCCCGATCTCTATCGAAAAAAGCGAAAAGACATCGGTTCGCCGCGCAAACGGGTTAGAAATCCGTCACGCATCTGTTTTTTTGCACTGCAAGGACGGAGGGCGTCAAGAAGCCGGACGCAGTTCGCGACGCGGGTACGGCTGCACACACACAGGGTTTCGCGGAGCGAGACAGGCGCTCGCCAATGGAGTTTCATGGACGAAAAACCAACAGCTTCCGCTCTGTGCGGGCATGCCATGGCCGGGCATCGGACCGCGCAGACTAAAAGCACGTTTGCAGCGCTCGTGAAGTCGGTTGTTACGGTAAAGCCGGCGGCCAATTGTTCGTCTCGATGTCTGCGCAAGTTGTCGCGCAACCGGGCACGCGTAGGACCGTTTGGCGGCCGGGTACCCGGCCGCGAGTCTTGCATTTCGCGGCCGGCTTTCAGGCTTTACCGAAACGAAGTGCTCAACGACACGGGCTTCCGTGCCGTCGGATCGGCGAAGCAAGCGATGGTTCGCGCTCTGCGCAAGGAGGCACGATGACACTAGCCGCGGACGTTCGGAACCACGAGGCCGACCAACCGGTGGCCGAGGCGGTTTTCAAGGTGGAAAGCGCTGCGGGCTCTATGGGGGGCGCCGTCCTTTCCGTCATCTGGAAGATGATCGCGAAGTATCAGGGCCGCATGTGGCTCTCGATAGCCCTCGGTATCGCCTCGGCACTTTGCACCATCATTCCGCCGGCCGCGGCGGCCGGCATCACCGCCGCGCTGCTCAACGGCGATAAGGATCAGGCATTGATCTGGGCATTTTTTATGCTCGCCGGCGCAATCGCGACGGTATTCTTCTATGCCGCGTCGACGATGGTGTCGCACTATATCGCCGCCGACGTCCAGCGCGACCAGCGCAGGATGATTGGCGAAAAGCTCAAGTCGGTCCCGCTCGGGTTCTTCGCGCGCCTTTCGCCGGTCGACCTGCGTAAACTGCTGGTCGACGATATCGAGAAGCTGGAAGACGGCGTCGCGCACCTTATCCCGGAGATGACAGCGGCCTATGTCGGGCCGGTCACGCTCTTCGTTGTCATGTTCGTTGTCGACTGGAGGCTGGGTCTTGCCGCGGCTCTGCCCACCGTCGGTGGCTTCATCTTCATGTCGATCGTCATGCGCGACGGGGTCGAGAAGCAAAACGCATTCAACAATGCGCAGGCCAATATCGCCACCACGATGGGCGAGGTGATAAAGGCCATCCCCGTCGTGAAGACCTACAACAATTCGGATGCTGCGTTGGCCCGTGCGGGCCGGGCAGTCGAGGCTTTCAGCGCCGTCGTGAACGACTTCATCGTGCACTCGCTTGTGCCCGCGAACTGGTTCTTCCTGCTGGCAACGTCAAATCTCGTCATCGTCACCCCGCTGTCGCTTTACCTATTGGACGCCGGTTCTGTCGGACTGCCGCAGGTCGTCTTCTTTCACCTTGCGGCTATGTCGATGGCACTCCTCCTGTCGGCACTGTTCGGCGTCGGCAACCGGCTTCGCCTCCAGGAGGGTGTCGTTGCGCGCTGGCAGGCGCTTGTCGCACAGAGCGAACTCGATTTCGTCGATTCGGGTCCTGTACCTGCGGGCGCCGATATCCGGTTCGAGGATATTCGCTTTGCTTATGGGGAGAAGACGGTAATCGACGGGCTCAGTCTCGAGGTTCCGGCCGGGTCGTCCCTGGCCCTCGTCGGGCCGAGCGGTTCGGGCAAAACCACGCTCGCCCGTCTTCTGGCGCGGTTCTGGGACGTTCAATCCGGTCGCGTCCTGATCGGTGGTATCGATGTGCGCGAGATGACCCCGCAGGTTCTGAGCAATCGTCTCTCGTTTGTCTTCCAGGACGTCTTCCTGTTCACCCGCTCGGTCGCCGATAACATCCGCATCGGCAAGCTCGAGGCGACCAGGGAGGAGGTCATCGCCGCCGCTAAGGCCGCAAAGGCGGATGGTTTTATCACCGCTTTGCCCAAGGGCTACGATACCGTCGTCGACAGTACTCTTGGCTTGTCGCTCGGGCAGAAGCAGAGGATTTCCGTCGCCCGCGCGCTGCTGCGCGACGCGCCGGTCCTCGTGCTCGACGAGGCGACGGCGTTCTCGGATCCTGAAAACGAGTACGAAGTGCAAACAGCGATCGGGGCGCTTTCGAAGGACAAGACGCTCATCGTGATCGCCCACAGGCTTTCGACCATTCAGAACGCCGATCAGATCGCCTTCATAGAGCAGGGCCGCGTTGTCGAACTTGGAACCCATTCCGAACTCCTCGCGTTGGGCGGCGCCTATGCAGCCCAATGGCAGGCGCATACGGCGGCTCGCTCCTTCAAATTGTCAAATCGCGTGGGTGGCGAAGCATGAGCGAGCAACCTCTCTTGACGGGCGCGCTGCAAGACGATCGGCGAGCGACCTATCGGTGGAGCGTGCGCTGGCGCGTCCTCGACGGCATCCTGAGCGGCGTCGGAACCCTCATGGCTTTCGGTGCCCTGATCTGGGCGGCTGGCGGAAACGCGCCGGCCGGGCTTGTCGCAGGCCTCCTGATCGCCAGTCTGGTTGTTCTCGCGGCGCGGTACTATGCCGGGGTGAGGGCGATCGACTGGGGATATGCCACGACGTTCGAGGCAGGAGCCAATCTCCGCCGCCGCGTTCTCCGCCACCTTACGCGCCTGCCGCTTGGCGCATTTCAGAAGCTCCATGCCGGCAAGATCGCGCACACGCTGTCGGAAGATATGATGTGGCTCGAACAGGAAGATGCCTATTTCAAGCCCGGTATCTTCGCCGAGATCGCCACGATCGCCTGCCTGTTCTTCGGTGTCCTGATACTGCACTGGCCCGCAGCCCTTGCGGCGGCCGTGACATGGGCGCTCGGTCTCCTCGTCATTGCCAAGCTGAGACGCAACCTCGCCTACGGATTGCGGTTCCGGTCCGATGGAATGGGCGAAGCGTCGCGCCATTTCATCGAGTTCGCCGAAGGAATTCAGGTCATCCGGGCATTCGGCAACACGCCCGTGGCGAGCCGGGACTTCGAGAAATGGATCGACCTGATGCGCGAGGGTTTTCGGAAGGGGATCAGGCGCAACACGCCGATTGCGGCCCTGGCGCAGGGCCTTGCAATGACCTCGGTCGGCCTTGGCGCCGTCGCGGCGATCGCAACAGCGCCTGACGGGGATTCCCTGCTCCGCGTCATCGGTGCCATCGGACTTCTGACGGGGACGCTCATTCCCGCCCGCGCGATCATTTCGGGTTCCAGCGTCTTGAGTATAGCCGAAATAGGTCGTCAGAACGTTCGCGCGATCGAGCGGATAGACCAGATATCGGAAGGGTCCGTTGTCGCAGAGCCCGGTCCGGCGCGCATCGTTTTCGATGATGTGGCTTTTTCCTACGATGGAGAAAAGCAGACGCTGAGCGGAATGTCGTTCACGGCCGAACCGGGAACCATTACAGCAATTGTCGGACGAAGTGGCTCCGGCAAGACGACGCTCGCAAACCTCCTCCTGCGCTTTTGGGATTGCGATTCCGGAACGATTACTCTGAACGGGCGGAACATCCGCGACTTCAGGATCGCAAGCTATATGGACCGGTTTGCGGCGGTGTTCCAGGACGCGATGCTGTTCCGCGACACGGTCCGCAACAACATCCGGGTGGGCAAACCGGATGCGAGCGATGACGAGGTCATCGCCGCAGCGAGGGCAGCACAGGTGCACGACGTCATCGAAAACCTTGATCGCGGTTATGATGAGGTTGTCGGCCCCGGCGGACAGACGCTATCGGGCGGCGAGCGTCAGCGTGTGACCATCGCGCGGGCGATTTTGAAAAACGCCGACATCGTTATCCTCGACGAAGCGACGTCGGCCCTCGATCCGGAAAACGAGCGCGAAATCCAGCTTGCATTCGAGGAGCTTGCGAGAGGCAAGACAGTTTTCATCATTGCCCACCGGCTTTCGACCATCGTCGAAGCGGATAACATTCTGCTGCTCGATGAGGGCCGCCTCGTCGCGCAAGGGCCGCACGACCGGTTAATGGCGTCGGAACCGCTGTACCAGCGCCTCTGGGAAAGGTTCCGCGCAATTTCCGAATGGCAGATCTGAACGACGAGGAATGGTTCGACAATTGTTTGAAAAGCGTCGGATTACCGTCGAACCGTATCCGTAGGGTCTGCAAAAGTTGGTCGGCGAAGCGTCCTATTCTTCGCCCGATCAATTGCAACTGAGGAAAACCGACGTATATGCTGCGCGCTGATCCCTTTGACGTGCTGGACAGTCCGGCCGCAGCGACTGTGCTGCGGCGCCTGCACAAGCTGGCGAACCGCCAGACGCCCGCGCTCTTGTTTCACTACCTGCCGAAACTGCTCCGGCTTTGGACAGGTCGCAAGATGGACTTTTCCGAAGGTGACATCAAAGGCTATTACGCAGACAAATACATCGCGTTGGAGCCTGGTCAGGCCGCGTTTTGCCATGTTCTCGCCCGCATGATCAACGCTCGCACCGTCGTCGAGTTCGGCACATCGTTCGGCGTATCCACGATCTGGCTGGCAGCGGCGATCCGGGCCAATGGCGGCGGCCGGATCATCAGCGCCGAACTTGTGCCGGGAAAGGCCGAAGCGGCGCGCGCCAATGCGGCGAAAGCCGGATTGGACGATCTGATAGAAGTCCGTGTCGGAGACGCGCGCGAGACACTGCGTGATCTGCCGGAAAACGTCGACCTGTTTCTGAACGATGGGTTCCCGACATTCGCGCTCGACATTCTCAGGCTTGTTCAGCCGCGATTGCGGGACGGTGCTGTGGTGATCACGGACAATGTCGGGACACTCCCGGCGGACTTCAGCGCATATCTGGGCTACATCCGTGACCCCGCAAACGGGTTTTCGTCGACACTCGTCCCGTTCAAATCCGGTACCGAAGTTTCGACCTGGCGTCGGCAGGTCAACTGAGGACACCACATGTCCGCCGGCTTGATCGAAGGGTCCAGCGACCGCCTCCTCTGATAATGTTGACTTTTTTTGTCAAGAAAAGCGCGAATATGCTATGTCGCCGCACGATCGGGTTAGAAGTCGCCCGGCCCCGCGTCCAAGTTTGGCCGTACGCATCGCAAGACGGGGGTTCGGATGAATTCAAAGAGCATGGCAATAGTGGTTTCCGCTGCTTTCTTCGTGGGCGCACCGTCATCCGGTTTGGCGCAGCAGGCGCAAAACGCACAGGACACCATTTTGCTGGGCCCGATCGTCGTGCGTGGCGACAAGGTGAATCGCGATATCGGTAGTGCGACGGCCGGCACGACGGTGATCGATGGCGAGGTGGCCGGCGCGCCGAAGAACACGGATATCGACGACGTTTTGCATGGCGAAGCGAACGTGCTTGCCAATGAGGGTTTTTCGCTGCCCTCCATCCGCGGGATCGACTCCACCAGCGGCGGTCGACCCAGCATTTCGGCCGGATCGCAACCGAGAACGCCGATACTCGTCGACGACGTGGCTCTTCCCTCCAACGAATCCTCAGCCATTTCTCAGGTTTCGATCTGGGATCTGGACTCCGCTGAGGTCGCACGCGGACCGCAACCGACCAGCACGGGCCGAAACGCCATCGGCGGTGCCATCCGGGTCTACACGAAGGATCCGGTTTTCGAGCTGCAGAGTGCGGCGCGGCTTCGCTATCACAACAAGGACGACACCGGTTACGGCGCATTCATGATCAACGTCCCGATCGCACCGGACGAGCTCGCCGTCCGGATCACCGGCGAAGGCAGTGTCGGGGAAAGTTTCATCGATATCCTGCCCACGGTTCCTGCGGGCTTTGATCCCGAAGACGAGAAGTTCGGACGAGTTCGCGGAAAGCTCCTTTATGAACCGGGCAGCATGCCGGATCTGAGTGTTCTTTTGAGCATCGATCATGTTGTCAACGAGCAGCCCACCGAGGGTCTGGTCAACGACGTCGAAAACATCCGCATCGACAATACCAATCCCTTTGCGCTGGTTTCCTCCTATGAAGATGTCAAGCAGACCGTCTACCAGATGCGGACCAGTTATCAGTTCAACGACAGTTTCCGTTTGGTGGGCAGGGTCGCCTATCTGGACAACGAACTGGTGTTCCGGAACACCGGGGACATCATAAATCTCGGCTTCCCGTTTATCCTGGGCGAGACCGGTTTCGACAAAGCACAGATCGAAGGCGAAACCTATCTGCAGTTCGACAATATCGGGATCATCCGGCGCGGTGTTCTCGGTGTCATTCACAACACCGAAAATGAAGACGGCTTCAACGACGGAACCATCGAATTCTCCGCCGACGGCCGCATTCGAAACACCGGCATTTACGGAGAAGTGGAGCTCTCTGCGGACAGGGTGATCGACGGACTGACGTTCATTGCAGGCGGCCGGCTGGAACTGGATGACCGGTTTCGGCGAACCGAGGCACCGCTTGGAAACCCGGTCGGAAACGCGGATTTCCAGGAATCGGAGCTTCTGCCCAAACTCGGTGTTCGCTACGAACTGAACGACGACATGTCGTTTGGCTACACGTATACCAGAGGCTTCCGCGCCGGCGGACTGGATGTGGACCTGACGGCCCCGATATTCGGCCTGCCCCTTTCTACCAGCGTGTTCGGTCCCGAATTCATCGATCAGCACGAGGTTTATGCGCGTGGCAGCTTTCTCGATGGGAGGCTCGATGTGTCGGCGACCGGGTTTCACTACATCTGGGAAAACGCACAAGTCGACGGGGCCGCAAGTTTCTTCGGTGGCGTCGTCTCGCTGATCGGCAACGTTCCGGAAGCCGTTGGCTACGGTGCCGAATTCAATGCGTCGTATGCCATCATTCCGGCGGTCAGCATCCGTGCGGCCCTCGGATTGCTGGAAACGGAAATTACGGATGCCGGCAGCGCGCTTGCCATGTTCGAAGGATCCGCATTGCCGCGCGCCCCGGACGTGACGGCCTCGTTCGGCCTGTCATGGACTCCGATCGACAACCTGACGACGAACTTCGATGTCCGTCATGTCAGCAGCACTGTCACCGGTCTGGGCCAGCCCGAAATGTCCGGCTATACGGTCGCGGACATCTCGGCCGGCTATCGGGTGGCTTCGCAGTTCGGCGAGTTCGGGGTCGAGGGCTTCGTGACCAACATCTTCGACGAGCGCTATGAGACCTTCAAGGAAGTCTCGGGCATCGGCATATTGAGCGCCGTCGGGCGCCCGAGGACATTCGGCGTGTCCCTCACAGCCAAATGGTAGCGGATCTGAGGCATCAAGCCCTGCCAATCCGGCAGACCTGCTCGCTGAAAAGCGCGACCTTTGTTTTCGCGAGAGCTTGCTCGACCCGTAAGGGGGCCCCTGTCTTATGAGGTGGCGTGTCCTGTCGGTAGTCGGCGTCCTTTACGCGGTTCAATTCATCCCGTTGTTCTTTGTTGTGATGGCCCTGCCGATCATCATGCGGCAGGAGGGGCATTCCGCGACGATGATCGGCCTGGTGCAGCTCGCCAGTCTTCCGTACATCTTCAAGTTCTTATGGGCACCGCTCATCGATCGCTACAAGCCTGGTAGGGACCGGTACAAATCCTGGATCCTGATCCTCTCCGGGATTCACATTGCCGGAGTTGTCGCGCTTGCGATGTTCGATCCGTCCGGCCCGCTCGTTCCCCTGTTCGCCGCGCTCCTGATCGCCTGCACCGCCGTGAGCACCCAGGATGTCGCGGTTGACGCCCTGGTAATCTCGTTGCTGCGCCCTTCGGAACGCACGATGGGCGCGACATTCCAAAATGCGGGCGCCTATGCCGGTGCTATCGTCGGCGGGTTCGGTTTTCTCTACCTGTTTGAACATATCGGCTGGACGGCGGCACTTCTGATCCAGGGCGCATTGTTCGCTGCTCCCTTGATTTCGTTGATATTCGTGAAGGAACCGGTTCGGCTTCGCGGCATGCCCCCGGTCAATCTGCGCAATGCCCTGCGCTTCTTCACCCAGCCGCGCATGGGCAGATGGTTGGCGATCCTGGGAACCATCCGCCTTCCGCTCATACTGACCATGCTGCCGTTGCGGCTGATGATGGTCGACCAGGGCATGAGCATCGAGGAGATAGCGGTCTGGTTCGGCCTGTTCGCCATGTCTGCGGGCGGCGGAGCAACCGTGCTTTTGGGTCCTTTGCTGCGCAATCTTCCAAGGGTTCGGGCGATCTACATCGTCGGCCTGTTGAACATTCCCGTCCTGATGGCCGTTGCTTTTGTCGCTGCCGCCCTTCCGGACCTGATCCGGTACGCCATCATCCTTGCCTGGGTTGCGATCGCTCTGACGGATATCGTCATGTTCCGCGGCGCGATGGACAAGGTACGCCCGGAAATTCCGGGATTCGATTTCTCGGTCCAGATCGCGATATACATGGTGCTGCCGGGACTTACCGATCCCATCGTTGGGTATGTGATCGACACGTCCGGTTATCTGCCGGCATTCCTGGCCGCAATCCCGCTTGCGCTGGTCCCGCTGGCCATCCTGTATTTTTCCGTGGCGCGCATCCGCGACTCGTCGAGAGGGCTCGACGGGGAACGTTCGGTATCCGTCGGCACCATGGCCACCAAGAAGCCGAAGGCGGTTCTGGATTTCTGCAACGAGGAATTCACCGAACACGGCATAACCTGCACCTGGCCGGAACCCAATCTGCTCCGGATGGAAGAGATGAATTGCCTCGTCGAAATGAAGGCGCTGGAGGGGGCCGTCGATATTCGGGTGGATACGCCCTCCGAGAATTTCACGATCTTCATCCGCGACGAGATTATCGAGCACCTCGAGGAATTCGATCCGGAGGGTGTCAGGGATCTGCGATGGACCGGCGGGATCAAGGTCGGCGAGCTGCCGTCGAATTTCCGTATCCTGCGCGCGAAGGAACGGCGCGAGATATTCCCCGGCCTGATGCGGGTTACCCTCGAAGGTATCGATGTCGAGGCCCTGACCAGGGATGGCATTCATATTCGCCTGATGATGCCGGAAGAACGCGGGCGAACGCCGGTATGGCCAGTGGTTGCCGAAAACGGGAGCACCGCCTGGCCGACGGGGGAGGACAGGCTGCACACCCGCTTTGTGACGATCAGGGAAATCCGGATCGACGCCCGCGAAATCGACGTCGACGTCGCACACCATGATGGCGGCTTGATCTCGGATTGGGCCGCACTGCACGGCGACAGGCAGGAGGTCGGTGTCATGGGGCCGGCCGGCGACCACTCTCTCACACATACCAAGAACATTGTCCTTGCCGCGGATTACACGGGTCTACCGGCGCTTGCCCGATTGATCGAGAGTGCGGGCGGCGAAGCAACCGGACAGGTTTTCGCCGCCGCGCCGTCTCAGGAATTGTTGGAATCCTATCTGCCGCCGACCAGGATGACGGTGACCGCGCTGGAACCGGACCGCTTTTCGGAAAAAGTTGCGGATCTTGTCCGAACCTGCACCAGCGAACCGGTTTCCTTCGGCTGGTTTGCGGGCGAATTCAACGCCGCTCAGCGGGTCAGGACCGTTTTCAAGAAGGAAATGGGTCTGGACAAGAAGACGCAACTCAGCGTCGCCTATTGGAAACAGGGTGCGCCGGGGCACAGTTCGCGCGCCCTTTAGGCGTAACGAGGCGAGTGCGGCGCATGCCTTTCATTCGTTCGCTTTATTGCCCGACGCACCTTCGGCTCGCATCATCCGCATGATCTGCTGCTCAAGGGCGGCGTAGCCGTCCATGGCGATGACGCTCTCCTTGTCGGCGATGCGTTTGCCGTTCTTGAAGGCGGGGACGATCACGTCGTGCACCTGGCCGGGATTGCGCGACATGAAGACGATCTTGTCGGCGAGAAAAATCGCTTCTTCGATATCGTGCGTCACCATCACGATCGTGGTGTCCTGGGCGCGGGCGATCTCGATCAGCAATTCCTGCATGTGCCAACGGGTTTCCGCGTCGAGTGCTCCGAAGGGTTCGTCCATGAGGAGAAGGGACGGGTCGTTGGCAAGCGTCCGCGCGATCGCAACCCGCTGTTTCATGCCGCCCGACAATTGCGAGGGATAGGCGTCGGCAAAGTCCGACAAGTGTACAAGGTCGATGAATTGTCGGGCCCGCTCCTGGCGCTTTGCGGCGGGCACGCCGTTGATACGCATGCCGTATTCCACATTGCCGCGCACACTCAGCCAGTCGAACGACGTATAGGCCTGGAACACCATGCCGCGTTCCCTGTCCGGCCCTTCGATCGGATGGCCGTCAAGCACAAGCGACCCTTTGCTGGGCTCCTCGAGACCGGCAATCATGCGCAAGACGGTCGACTTTCCGCATCCGGACGGACCCAGGATCACGCAGATCTCGTTGGCCGCAACCTCGAACGAGATGTCGCGCAGCGCCTCGAAGCTGGCACCGCGGCCGACCGGAAACCGCTTGGAGACCCCGCTCAGATGCAGTTTTGCCTCGGGCATGTCAGCGACCGCGATTGTAGAGATAGGGAAAGAGCACCCGGTGGAGCACCCGGAAAAGGGCATCGAAGAACAGACCCAGCGCACCGATGACAAGGATGCCGCTGAGAATTTCATCAGTGTGCAGGAACCGCCGGGCGCGCATCATCATGGCGCCGACGCCGTTGGTGGAGGCGACGATTTCAGCGATTACCAGGTAGGTCCAACTGACAGCGAGCATCTGGCGCATGGCGACCACGATGTTCGGCAGAACGGCTGGCAGGATGACTGTGCGCAGCGTCGTCCAGCGCCCGGCGCCCAGCGTCAGCGCGGTTTCCACCAGTTCGGAGCGCACCTCACGTGTGTGATCCATGATCAGCGTGATCAGGAAGAAAATCACACCGATGAAAAGCAGCGCGAGTTTCGGCCCTTCGCCGGTGCCGAACCACATCAACAGGATCGGAATGAAGGACGGCGCGGGAAGGTAGCGCCATGCCGACACGAACGGATTGACGACCGCCTCGATCGCCGGGAACGATCCCATCGCGACGCCCAGCGGAATAGCGACGAGACACACGGCGGCAAAGCTCACCGCGACGCGCCCGACGCTGACCAGCACGTCGCTCGCAAAGCCGCGCTCGGCGAACAATTCATAGAGCGTGACCAGCACCTTGCTCGGCGCCGGCACGAGCAGGTCGTTGACAAGACCGGCCTCCGAAACGCCTTCCCAGACGGCGAAGAACAGCGCCCAGATCGCCAGTCCGGACAGCACCGCCTGGGTGCGCGAGACGGGAACCCGCAGGCCGAGCCAATGCCCGGCCCGGCGTGCTCCGCTACTCATTGGCAGAGATGGCCTGACGGTATCCTGCGGTGACAAGGTCCTGCATCAGCGAGCAGTCGATGCCGGCATCCGGTTCGTGCACCGTCTTCATCAGGTCGAGACGGACCCACCAATCGTTGACGGTTTTGACCACTGTGCCCATGCCGCCATTGGCCAGTCCGAAGGGCGGGTCGCCATCAAGCACGCCGCAGACCCGGGCCGCCTCGTCGAAATCGTACATGTAGATGCCGCCATCCAGGAACTTGCCGTTGGTTCCGATGACCGATTGCACGTCCTCGACCGGCCATTTCAGGAATTCGGCGAGGATCTTGTTGCCGGCCTCGGTGTTGTCATGCCACCAGGCGAGCGCGTCGAACCGCGCCTTCAGGACGGCGGTCGCGACCGCACGCCGTTCCGAAACGAATGTGCCGTTCATGTAGACGACGTCCATGAAAATCCCGGTCTTCAGCATGGCCGGATCGCCTGTATTGACTGCGCTCGACGAGCCGGGAAGGTTGTCCATCACCTTGCTGATCCAGGGCTCGTAGAGATAGGCGGCGGCAAGATCCTTCGACATCATCGGCCCGACGGCCTCGTCGGCGTTCAGGTTGACCCAGTCGACATCCTTCAGCGACACGCCCTTGCTGTCGAGCCAGACGCCCATCAGCAATTGCCCGATATAGGCCTGCGGTGCGGCAATACGTTTGCCGGCAATGTTGGACGGGTCGACGTCGGGTGCCAAAATGATGTGGTCGACGCCGTAGGACGGGTTGGTGAACGCGACATTGACCACGCCGGTGCCACGGTCGATGGCAAGCGGCGTGTAGTCGCCCGTGCACTCATAGGCGTCGATCTGGCCGGCGGCGAGCGCGGCGTGCCCGCCGAGCGGATCGTCGAAAATCACCAGTTCGATATCGAGATCGGGCGCCAGATCCTGCTGTTTTGCGATTTCGTGCAGCGCGTATCCCGGCCATGAGACGCAGAGCCCGATCTTCACGCTTTCCTTGGCAAACCCTGTTCCCGTCGCCGCCAGAAGCCCGGCGGTGGCAAGCAACCCTGCAGTCAGTGTCGAATGAAGTCCCCACATTCCGGTGTACCTTTCTTAAAGGTTTATTGACTGGATAAATTTAGGCACTTAAAAATTATTGTGTCTACAAAAAAATCATGAGACGAGGCGACGCAATCGGGCTTTAGAGATCACAGGCGCGCCGTCGCGGGGACATTGGAAACGCATTCATGGCTGGACTTCGGGAAAGACAGAAGGCAAGGCGCCTGCAACGCATCCTGGAAGTGGCGCGCGCCCGGTTTCGCCGGGACGGCTACGAAAAGGTGACGATCGACAGCATCGCCGAAGAGGCGGAAGTGTCGGCGGTGACCGTCTACAATTATTACGGCACCAAGGCCGGCCTGCTGTTGGCGCTGGTCAAGGAAAGCGACGATCTCCTGATCGCGCAATTGCGGCGCCTGATCGACGCACTGCCGCTAGATCCGCGCGAGGCGATCGCCCGGTTCGGCCAGATCATGCGCCACCACGCGCTGACCTACCTGACAAAACCGACATGGCGGGAAGTGCTCGCGGCCAGCATCATCGAGGGCGGCTCCGAATTCGGCCGCACCTACGCCGCGCTCGACCGGGTCCTGATCGGCCTGATGGCAGACCTGGTCGCTGCGTATCAGGCAAGCGGCGTGCTTCCGGACGAGCTCGACAACGAAGCCTTCGGCGATACGCTGTTCGGCATCCAGAACATCCGCTTCTTCCAGTTCATTGCCGACGACGACCTTGACGATACCGAGGTCGACCGTTTGTTCCGCGCTGACATCGCCGGCATCTTTGCAGCCTCGATCCAGAAGGAGACAGATCCGGCATGAGCGGCCACGGATACGAGGGCGGGCGGCTCAATCTGCCGTTCGTTGGGATCTCCACCTTCGGCAAGAACCGCTATGTCGAGGACTGGGACGCGATCGACGCCGACGTTGCGGTCCTCGGCGCGCCGTTCGATTTCGGGACGCAATGGCGTTCCGGTGCGCGGTTCGGGCCGCGTGCCATCCGGGAAGCCTCGACCCTGTTCTCGTTCGGCCATGGCGGCGCCTACGATCACGAGGACGACGTCACCTACCTGCCGGCCGACAAGGTTCGCATCGTCGATCTGGGCGATGCCGATATCGTGCACACCGACACACTGACGAGCCACGCCAATATCGAGTTCGGTGTCCGCAAGATCCTGACGGCCGGTGCGCTGCCGGTCGTGCTGGGCGGCGACCATTCCGTCAACATCCCCTGTATTGCCGCCTTCGACGAGGATTGCCGACATTCGGGCCCGATCCATATCGTGCAGATCGACGCGCATCTCGATTTTGTCGACGAAAGGCACGGCGTGCGCTACGGCCATGGCAATCCGATGCGCCGGGCTGCCGAACGCGGGTATGTGTCCGGTCTCAGCCAGATCGGCATACGCAACGTCTCCTCGACCGCAAAGGAAGGCTATGAGGCGGCGCGCGCCATGGGCGCCGATATCCTGTCGGTACGCCAGGCCCGCAAACTCGGGACCGAGGCTGTGCTTGCCCGCATCCCGGAAGGCGCTCGTTATTACCTGACGATCGATATCGACGGTTTCGATCCGTCGATCGCGCCCGGCACGGGCACGCCGAGCCATGGCGGGTTTCTCTACTACGAAGTGCTGGAACTCCTCGCGGGCCTTACCCGCCGTGGGCAGATCGTCGGCATCGACCTCGTCGAGGTCGCGCCGGACTACGATCATACCGGCACAACGGCGATCCTGGCCGCCCAGATACTCATGAACCTGATCGGCCGCATCATGCACGCCCGAACAGGTTAGGGCCTGTTGGGGGTCATGGTTACGGTGTCGGTTTGGTCAGATTGGCTCGGGTTTGTGTTGTGAGGAGGAAGGACATGCCAAGCATATTCGACGACGAACGGCGCAAAGCCGAGCCAATCTGGCCAAATCCCTCCAGGACGGGCCCCATTTGGCCAATGGACGTCGTTGCGTCGCTTACCCGATGTGCCGCATCGCGCTGCGCAACGCGCCTAGCCATTGGTCAAATGGGTCACGCCGACACCATAACCATGACCTCCAACAGGCCCTAGATGGGAAACCTTCTGTACGACTTTTCCGGACGGAAAGTGCTGGTGACCGGCGGCAGCCGCGGCATCGGCTATGGCGTGGCCGAAGGCTTCGCGCGGGCCGGGGCGGACGTGACGGTACTTGCGAGCGGCGAGGGCGTCCACGCCGCCGCTTGCGCTCTTGAGGCGAAAGTCGGCCGGCGGGTATCGGGCCGGCAATGCGACATCACCGACAGTGCTCAGGTGCAAAGCACCCTTCAGGACATCGGCGTCCTCGACGTCCTGGTCAACAATGCCGGTCTGGAGCGCATCACGCCGCTCTGCGATCCTGATCCCGCGGTCGAGGAGACTTTCCGGCGCATCATCGACATCAACGTGATCGGCACGTTCCTGGTCACGCGCCATGCTGTGCCACAGATACGCGACGGTGGCCGCATCCTGGTGACGGCCTCGATCTGGAGCCGGACGGCCGTCCCGGAATTTTCCGCCTATGTGGCGAGCAAGCACGCCAATCTCGGTTTTATGCGGGCCATCGCGCACGAACTCGGCCCGCGCGGCATCACGGTCAACGCCATCTGCCCCGGCTGGGTGCGGACCGATGCGGCGATGCGATCGCTTTCCGCCATGGCCGAACGTTCCGGCCGGCCGGAGGCGGATCTCCTGGACGAAATTGCCGGCGCCCAGGTGCTCGACGGCCTCATGGACCCGGCGGACATGGCATCGCTCTACCTGTTCCTGGCCTCCGACGAGGCGCGCGACATTACCGGCCAGGCCTATATGCTGGACCGCGGCGAGGTCATGGCGTGAATACCGGCGCGGGCGGACAGGATCTTGGAACGGTGCTGGTTACTGGTGCGGCCCGGGGGATCGGCGCGGCCTGCGCGGCAGCCTTTGCCAAGGCCGGAGCAAACGTGATCTCTGCGGATATCAGGCCGCCGGATGACGTTGCCGCGACCCGTACCGATGGCGCCGGGACCATCCGGACCCTGACATGCGACGTTGCCGACGAGGCGTCGGTTCTCGCCCTGTTTTCGTCGATCGACCGACTGGATTGCCTTGTGCATTGCGCAGGCGTCATCCACGAAAAGCCGTTGCTGGAGAGCAGCGCGGCCGATTTCGATCGGGTCATTGCCATCAACCTGCGCGGCACCTTCCTGGTCGGACGCGAGGCGATCCGCAAAATGACCGGGCGGGGCGGACGCGTGATCCTGATCGCCTCCGACCTGGCCTATAGCGGCCGGGAGACCTTTTCCGCCTATGTGGCTTCCAAGCACGGTGTTCTCGGCCTTGCGCGGTCGTGGGCGCGGGAATGTGCGCCAGACATCCTGGTCAATGCGGTGTGTCCGGGTCCGATCGATACGGCCATGCTGGCGGCTGAATCGATGTCGCCCGAATGGCGTGCCCGGGAACTGGACATCCCGCTCGCGCGTTTCGGCCAACCTGACGAGATTGCCCGGATGGCCCTGTTTCTGGCCGGTCCCGGCGCCCGCTACATCACCGGGCAGGGGATCGGCGTCAATGGAGGGAGTGTGATGCCGTGATCAAGAACCCGGTTCCCTGGCCGAACGGCGCCAAATGCGCCGCCTGTCTGACATTCGACATGGATGCGGACAGCCTCGTGCATATTGCCCGCCCGAAGGACAGCCACCGCCGGCTTGCCGCAATCTCCATGTTGCAATACGGACCGGACATTGCCGTGCCGCGCATCGTGGAGACCTATCGGCAGCTCGGCATCAAGCAATCATTCTACATTCCCGCCTGGTGCATCGAACGCTATCCGGCGGCGGTCGATTGCATTCTGGAGGGCGGTCACGAGATCGGCCATCACGGTTATATCCACGAACATCCCAACGAACTGACGCGCGACGAGGAGATCTACTGGCTCGACCGCGGCATCGAGATCATCGAGACCGCGACGGGCCGGAAACCTCGTGGTTGGCGGGCACCGCTCTACAACATGTCCGAGCATTCGCCGGCCCTGCTCGTCGAACGCGGCTTTGCCTATGATGCCTCGCTGATGGGCGACGATATCCCGTATCTGTTGCGCACGTCTGCCGGCGATATCGTCGAATTGCCCGCCCACTGGGGCGTCGACGACTGGCCGCAATATGTCCAGTCGATCGAGTTGGACTACATGATGCCGATCCGCGCCCCGCGCCAGGGCTTCGAGATCTATCGCCAGGAATTCGAGGCGGTACGCCGGCATGGCGGCCTGTGGGTCGCGGTCATGCACCCGTTTGCGACGGGCCGCCTGGCCCGATGGGAAGTGGTGGCCGGCTTCCTGGAGGAGGTTCTGGCTGACGGCGACGTCTGGTTCGCGCCGATGGAGGAAATCGCCGCGCATGTGCGCAAGGTCGCCGGGACAGGCGACTACGTGCCGCGCGTTGTCGACATGCCGCCCTATGCCGGTCCGGTCCTGTGAACCCATACCGCAGGCCGGCCGATGACGGCTTCTTCATGCCCGCCGAATGGACGCCGCATCGCCGCTGCTGGATGATGTGGCCGACCCGGGCCGACTTGTGGCCGGACATCGAGGCCACCAAGGACGCTTACGTGGCGGTTGCCCGCGCCATTCGACTCTTCGAGCCGGTCACCATGGCCGCCTGCCCGGATGATGTCGAGGAGGCGCATGACTGGCTCGGTCCGGCCATCGACGTGGTCGGTATCGACATCGACGATTCCTGGGCGCGCGACGCGGGCCCGTGTTTTCTGGTGGATGGTAAGGGCAATCGGGCCGGCCTGCGCTTCCGCTTCAACGCCTGGGGCGAAAAGTACAGACCCTATGACCGGGACGCGGCATTTGCCGACGCGGTCATCGAGCGGGCCGGATTGCCCGGATATGTCTCCGACCTGGTCGCGGAGGGCGGCGGCATCAGCGTCGACGGGGAGGGGACCGTGCTCACGACCCTGTCCTGTTTTCCGAACGCCAACCGAAATCCGGATTGGACGCTGGACGTCATCGAGGCCGAATTGAAGGCGGCGCTCGGGGCCCGCAAGGTCATCTGGCTGCCCGGCAATCCGGAAGAGACGGAGACCGACGGTCATGTCGATGGCATCGCGGTATTCGTCGGGCCGGGCCGCGTGCTCATTGAGGATCCCGGACCGAAACACGCCCCGTTCCACGACATCATGAGCGAAAACCTCGCCGCGCTGGAGGGTCAGGTCGACGCCAAGGGCCGACAGATCGAGATCGTCACGATCCCCGAGGCTTCGGATGCGACCGGCGACGACGAACGCTTCTGCCGCTCCTACGTCAATTCCTACATCGCCAATGGCGGCATCGTCATGCCGATCTACGGCGTCGATGCCGACCGCACCGCGCGCGACCTTTACAAACGGCTGTTTCCGGACCGCGACGTGGTCGGCGTGCCGATCGACGCGATTGCGTGCGGCGGCGGCGGCATCCATTGCATCACGCAGCAGGAGCCGGCCTGACTGTTGATCTTTGGCGAAGCGACGGCAATCGGGTTGGTTCAGAATGCGGCGGTAATCTCGATGATGGCCCCGCGCGGCGCGGATGCTGCCTTCTCGGCGACATCGGCAAGCCCGGACGCCGCATCCTTTTCCGCCAGATGAAAGTAATCCAGTCGATAGGCTTCCGCGATCTTCTGGAATTCCGGCGGCACGGGATCGACGCCTTCCGGCGTAATCTGCCGCTCCACCATGAAGTTCTTGATCTCGCCGTAGCCGCGATTGTTCCAGACCAGCACGACGATCGGCGCCTTTTCGTCGCCGATCGCGCCGAGTTCGCCGAGCGTGAACTGGATGCCGCCATCGCCGATCAGCGCTATGACCGGTTTGTCCGGCGCGCCGAGTTTGGCGCCGATGGCCGCCGGCAAGGCATAGCCGAGCGTACCGAACCCGGTGGAGGAATTGAACCAACCGGCATTGGCGCCGGGTGCGAACATCATGCAGCCGGCATAGGCAAGCTGTGTGGAATCGCCGACAAGCACCGGCTCGTTCAAGGTATCGCGAAGCGTTTCAAGCAGACGGACGGAAGCCTGGTAGGGCGCAGACAAAGAGGCCCAGGCCGCCGTCTTGGCATCAGCAGCGCGTTGCGCGGCGATCGATCCTTTTGCGGCGTCCGGAATGCGCTCGAGCAGCGCCCGGACCGTGCGATCAGCGTCGCCGGTAAGGAACAGTCGGCTCGGAACCGGTCCGTGTTCCATGGTGGGATCGATATCGATACGGATCAGGGTTTCCGGCGCAATCATGCGACCGGTGCTGTAGACGTCGTAATCGGTCGGCCCGAGTTCGGTGCCGACGGCAAGCACCACGTCGGATTCGTCGATGAGGGCACGAACGGGATCCAGGCTGGCCGAGGCCGGAACGGCCAGTTTGTGGTCTGCGCCGAAACACGTGCGGGCGTTGATTGTTGTAACGATCGGCGCATCGATCCGGTGCGCCAGGTCCGACACGGCCTCTGCCGCGCGCCGCCCGCCGCCGCCGATGAGGATTGCCGGCCGGGCACTGCGCTGGAGCCGGTCCGCGGCTTGGTCGAGCAAGGCCGGATCCGCATCCGGGGCGTGAAACGGCGCGGATCGCGTTGCGGTTCCCAATTCCTGGGTGTCGAGCGGCATGACCGAAAGCGGCACCTCGATGAGCACCGGACCGGGTCGGCGTCCTTCGAAGAGCGCAAAGGCATCGGCGAGCGCTGCGGCCAGTTGTTCGGGTTCGGTAACCCGCCAGCTCGCCGCTGCGACCTGCGCACCGAAGGCAAACTGGTCGGGCATTTCGTGCAGGCGTCCGAGCGGCCGGTCAGACGGATCATTGACGCCCGCAATCACCAGCATCGGGATGGAATCGGCGCGGGCCTGCAGCATGGCCGTGGCGATGTTGGTCAGGCCCGGCCCGGTAATCACCATGCAGACGCCCGGCCGGCCGGTCACCCTTGCATAGCCGTCGGCCATGAAGCCCGCGCCCTGTTCGTGGCGTGGCGTGACATGGCGGATCCGCGATGCGGCCAGACCGCGATAGAGTTCCACAGTGTGCACGCCCGGAATGCCGAAGACGGTATCGACGCCGTAGGTTTCGAGCAGTTCGATCAGATAGGTGCCGACACTCCGTCCCATGATGCTAGCCTCCCCGAAATACCTTAACTCGCGCGGGACGCTAGCCGGTTCCGGTCAGGATTGAAACAGATAGATCGGGCTCGACCAGGCCTGATAACCGTCTTCCGTGTAAACCGAAATCCAGATCGGATTATCGCCCGTTTGCGCAAGCGGAACGGCGCGGACCACCGACAGGGATTTTGCCAGCCGATCGCCCGGCAGGCGGAAGGCGCGTAGCCGGCGGGCAAGGCCGCCGGCCTCCATGATCTCGTCGTCGAGGCCGATATCGGAGACCTTCAATGCGAGGTCTCCGTGATTGGTTGTGATTGAAAGCGATGCGTCCGCGCCGGCGTCGATCCAGGCATCGAAGCCCATGTAATTGCCGGTCGTAATCGTGTCCCAGACGATCGTTTCCGATCCGCGCTGTTCAAACAGCCGTTCCGGGTTCCACAGGTTCAGGGTTTCGAACCGGCGGATTGCGGTGCCGTTGAACTGCGCCCGGCCGCGCCATTCGGTGTTGCGGCCCCGGCCGCGATATTCCGCGCCGCTCCACAAGACCCGGATCCGGTCGCCGAGATCGGACTCCTCGTAAGGGCGTACGGTTTCAAGCACCGTCTCGCCATTGCGGATCTCGATGCGTTCGATGCCGGCATGCGCCTCGATGCCGATTGACAGGATCACCGCCTCCGCATTGGTGCGCACGATGTCGCCCATCATGACCGTCTGGACGGTATGGGTCGGCGTGTCCGGCTGCGCCGCCGGATTGCGTTCAAACAGCGTGCCGCCGCCGGGAAGCAATCCCGACACGTCCATATGCATCCGGCACCCGGTCGTGCCGTAATGGTGGCGCCGGCGCATCGCCTCGAAGATGGCATCGCGGTCGAGGCGGTCGGTGAGAAAACAGGTGAGCCCGCCATAGGCCCCGAACGTGGAGGAGCCCGGATAGCTGGCGCCGGGCCGGCCTTTGTGACCGTCACTGTTGCAGACAAGGCCGACGCGGCGCCCGAGCGGGAACCCGTCGGTCAGGATCCATTCGAACGTGCCCCAGGCGGAATGCACCTCGACCGCGGTTTCCAGAAGCGGGTCGTGGTCGTAATGGATGTTGGCGTAGCGACCGCCGACATGGGCATAAAGCACGCAATCCTCCTCCTTCAGGCCCGCATAGAGGTCGGTGAGCGTGTTGGCGTCGTTCGCCATGTCGGAACGGTCGTCGAGGATGGCATGCGAACAGCGCCGGATCGGCCGGCCTTCGGTCTTGAAGAACACGTTGTGGTCGCCGCCGATCGCGGTGTTTCCGGACCATTCGTAGCCGGGAATGCAGACAAACCGGCCGGGTTCGTCGAACTCCGCGGTAAGCGTGTTGAGCTTTTCCCAGAACACGGTCTTCATCTGGAAATCGTTGCCCTGATGGCTGGAAATATCGAGGAAGGTCTTGTTTCGGGCGAAATCGAAATAACTCTCGATGCTGTTGACGCCGATGGTCTCGCCGGTCTGGCCGTGCAGGTCGCCCCAGAACCCGGCATGGTCGCCGGACCGTATAACAAGCGGGCCGGCTTCGGCGGCTTCGGAGCCGTCCACGCGCACCTTGATGCGCAACACACCTTCGGTGTCGCAGGAAAGGTTTTCCAGCGAAAGCGCCCGGTCGTCCGGCACGTAATCGAATTCGAGCGGCAGGCCCGTCACGGGAAGGCTCGGTTCAAGCCGGATGCGCCCGCTGGCTTGCGACGTGGGATTGCCCCACACGTCCTCGGCTTTGAGGCCGAGGTGGAAACGTTCGCCCGGGCGGCGCAGCGACGGAAGGACGGCCTTCCAGACCGCGGCGGGCCCGGCGACTACGGGGATCGAGAATTGTTTGTCGAGGGGCAGGAAGTTCCCGGTCGCCTGGACATCGGCCATCACCCGGAATTCGTAGCCTTCTTCCATGAAGGTCTGCATCAGCATGCCTGGAGAACCGTGCCTGGTATCGCCGAAGACAATCGTGATCGTATCGCCTTCGGACAGATAGCCGCCATGCAGGTGCGCGGTCAGAATGCCGTTCCAGGGCCGCTGTCCGCCGGCGCTGAACGAGAGCGAAATCGTGCCGGATCCGCTACAGGTGGCCGAAACGTAATTAGCGGCTTTCGGGTTCTGCATCTGCGGCTTGCCGGCGTCGCTGATGAAGCGGAAGGCGACGCGGATGCCGCCGGTATCGTCGAGCCCGATTTTTCCAACCGTGTAGACCAGTGTGAAGGTCTGGAAACTGCGCACTTCCACGGAGCCGAGCGGCGAGAGTTCGGCCGTGCCGAACAGCGCGGGATCGTCGCCGGGACGCATATGGGGCGCCGTATCGCCGACGAGATGCCGGGCCACCGGACCGCGTGTCGTCTGTTGTTTCATTTCTTCCTCCCTAACATCGCCCGGACCGTCTCGACATCCGTTTTAAAACTATGTAGTTTTCTACCTTGGCCGGGTCCGCCCGACAAGACCAAGACAAGGCGCGCGGTCCCCGCATGGGAGAAGGAGAGATCGATGACTGGGACTTTCGATAAAAGCAAGTCTTTGACCAGAAAGCAGGTTTTGGGCCTCGGACTGGCTGCCGCAGGCGCGCTCGCACTGGCCGGGATCGCAACGCCGGTCCAGGCGGAGTTTCCGGAAAAACCCGTGACGCTTGTCATCCCCTACAAGGCGGGCGGCAGCACCGAAACGATGGCGCGGGTCTATTCCAAGGCGTTGGCCCGTGAACTCGGGCAGAACGTCGTCGTCAAGACGCGGCCGGGAGCAGGCGGGGCGATCGGCGCCACCGAAGTCGCGGCGGCCGCTCCGGACGGGTATACCTTGCTGTTTGCAGCCTCCACATCGCTGCTCTGGCCGCCGATGACCCAGAAGGTCGAATACGATCTGGAGAGCTTTCACTATGTTGGCCAGATCACCGAGTACCAGCAAGCGATCGTCGCCAAGGCCGACGCGCCGTTCAACACGCTGAAGGAACTGATCGAACACGCCAAGTCGAACGGCCTCAACTATGCCGACCAGAGCGCCATGTCCCGGGCCTATATCGATTTCATCGGCAAGCAGGAGGGCGCCTCCTGGACCGGCATCCCGACCAAGGGCGGTGGCGAAATGGTGCCGTTCCTGCTCGGCGGCAAGATCGACTTTGCCTGGAGCGGCGGTATTCACAACCGCTACGGCGATGACATGAAAGTGCTGGCCTCGATGAACCCGGGCCGCCTCCTCGCCTCTCCGGATACGCCGTCGATCCAGGAACTCTATGGCATTTCCATGCCGAGCCAGGCAGTCGTCGTGGTTCCGAAGGGTACGCCGGCAGACGTGGTCGCCAAACTCGAAACGGCCATGGAGGCGGCGACAAAGGACGCGGACTTTGCGGATCTGGTCACCAACAAGCTGAAGTTCCCCGTCAAGTTCGTCGGTTCCGAAGCGTTGACGGCGGAAATCGGCGAGACCGTTAAGGGCCTGCAGCAGGTCATAGACCAGACCCAGTGATGGCTTCGCCATCGGACCGCGGCGGCGATGCGGCCAACGGACCAGCCGAAACCGGGGCGCCCGCGACGGATATCGTCGCGGGTCTGATCCTTGCCGTCCTTGCCGTACTCGCTCTTGTCTGGCTTGTGCCTGGCCACGTCGAACGCTCGCTGAGCGACCATGACGTGCAGCCGGGGTTCTTCCCCAATCTGGCCGCCGGTGTGGTTCTGGTTCTCTCGCTTGGCCTGGTTGTGCAGCGGTTTCTGCGTGAGGGCAAAAGGCGGTCCGCTTTCGGACAGGGCCGGTTCGTCCCGTTGGATCTGGCAATCTGGGTTCTGGTTGCCGGTCTGGCGATGCTCGGACTCAATACGGTCGGCTTTCTCGTCGTTGCGCCACTGCTGATTGCGGCGGGCATGCTGTTTGCCGGGTGTCGCAAGATCTGGCTCGTCGCGGCTGTCGCCGTTCTGTTTCCGGTGCTGGTCGACCAGGCCGCCTGGCATGTCTTCACCGTCGACTTGCCGTAACCGGGCCATTCGCCATGCTTGAATCCCTGCTGGCCGGATTTGCCGCCGCTTTGACACTTTCGAACCTGGCGTTCATTGCGGCAGGCATCGCGCTCGGCATCATTATCGGAGCGATCCCGGGACTTGGCAGCGTGACGGCGCTCGCGGTCCTGATCCCCGTCACTTTCTATATGTCGCCGTTGGCGGCCATCGCCTTTCTGGTCGGGGTCAACAAGGGCGGCACGTCCGGCGGCGCCATCCCGGCAATTCTGCTCGATTCCCCGGGTACGCCGGAAGCCGCGGCGACGGCGCTCGATGGCCACCCCATGGCCATACGCGGCGAGGCCCAGCGCGCCATGCGGTTTGCGCTCTATTCGTCGGTGACCGGCGATACGATCTCCGACATTCTTCTGATCCTGCTCGTCGCTCCCTTTGCCGCAATTGCCCTGCAATTCGGGCCGCTGGAATTCACGGCCGTTCTGTTGTTCGCCTTTGCGCTTCTGGCAGGGCTGACGGGAGATTCCCCGGCCAAGGGTCTGATCGCGATCTTCGCGGGCGTGTTCCTGTCGACCATCGGACTCGATCCGGTCGAAAGCACACCCCGGATGACGTTCGACCAGGTGACGCTCTACGACGGGCTGCCGCTTGCCGCCGTTGCGATCGGCGCCCTGGCGCTCGCCTCGGTTCTGGAACAGATGTTCGACCTGTGGCGCGGGTCAGACCGAAGCTTCACCGGCGCTTCCGAGAGTTCGCCGGCAGAGGCGTCCGCAGACCGCAGCGGCCTGTCGGCAGCCGAGTTCTTTTCCCACTGGAAGACCATCCTGCGATCCGCATTGATCGGCTCGGGCGTCGGCATGCTGCCGGGTCTTGGCGTCACGCTGGCCGCTTTCCTGTCCTATGGAGCGGCGCGCCGCGCATCCAAGGAGCCGCAGAGTTTCGGCAAGGGCAACCCGGAAGGCCTGATCGCGACCGAGGCCGCCAACAGCGCGGTCGTCGGTGCCAATCTGGTTCCCACGATTGCGCTCGGCATTCCCGGCAATATTGCGGCAGCGCTTCTGATCGGTGCCTTCATCATCCATGGCATCGTGCCGGGGCCGTTCATGATCACCATGCACGGCGATCTGGTCTATGCGTTGTTTGCGTCGATGCTGATCGCCAACGCGGTGCATCTTGTCATCGGCCGGCTCGGCATCCCGATTTGGGCACTGATCGCGCGCGTGCCCCGGGCCATCGTGCTGCCGCCGGTCGTGATCCTGTGCATGGTCGGCGTCTATCTGCCGGGGCAATCGCTGTTCGATGTCGCGGTGATGCTGGTCTTTGCCGGCCTTGGCCTTGCCATGCGCCGCACCGGGTTTTCGATCGTCTGCCTGGTGATCGGTTTCCTGCTTGGCGGCATGTTCGAAACATCGCTGCGCCAGAGCCTGCTTTTGTACAAATCCGATCTGACGCGCATCGTGGAAAGTCCGATCGCCCTGGTCTTCCTGGCCCTGACCGTCCTGATCCTGGTGCGCGCGGTGCGAAGGCGGTAGACAGGCGCCATGAGCGACACGGTAGAACGCGAAGCGATTCGGGCGGTCGGGACGACGGAGACGGACCGGCCTGATCGGCTTGCCGCTATTCTGGCGGCGAACATGGCCGCGCAATCCGGCGCCGGAGGCCTGACCAAACGCTCCCGGGCACGCCTGGCCATCGTCGCCGCCATCCGCACCGGCGACCTGCAACCGGGCGATCTGTTGCCGCCGGAAACCAAGCTGACCGACATTCTCGGTGTCAGCCTCGGCACGGTCCAGGCGGCCTTGCGCCAGTTGCAGGCGATCGGCGCGATCGTGCGCCGTCGCGGTGACGGCAGCCGCATCGCATCGGTCGAGCCGCTCGGGCGATCGGTCTGGCATTTCCGCTTCGTTTCGAAGGTCAATGAAACGCCGTTGCGCATCGCCCGTGAAGAAGTGGCGATCGAGACCGTCGCCGATCAGGGCGTCTGGTCCGATCATCTGGGGCGGGCCGACAGCTACATTCGCGTCCGGCGCCGGATCACCATGCACGAGGGAACCCGTGCCGGCGCGGACATGTATGTGCGCTATGAGGATGCGCGCGGTCTGTTGGACGTCGACCCTGAAGAACTCGACATGGTCAACATCCGTCCGTTCCTGGAGGAACAGTACGGTCTCGTCACGGCCGGCGCCGATCATGTGGCGCGCACGGTGTCGCTGGGCGCCGCCGATGCCAAACGGTTTCGGCTCGCCCGCGGCATCGAGTGTTTCGACATCCACGCCAAGGCCTATGCCGGTGACGGCACGCCGGTCTACTTCCAACGGATTCTGATTGCCACAGCGGCGTGTGCGTTGACGTTTTAGCCGGCACCGACCGCCCCGTCTTCGCCCGGCTTGACCGGGCGACCCGGCGGCGCCGTCGGGACGGACGAGAAACTGCCTGTTCCGCCGACCGGACGACGAACGGAAAACGCCAGGCGATCCCCAACTGCGCACGAACGAGGGCTCATCAACCGCCGCCAAATCGGACTTCCAGGTCCGCCACCTCCTGTTCCGTCAGCTTGGATACCGGTGGCGGTATCCGGCGGATCGGTTTTCCGCCGTTTGCATTGAGGTGCGCGATGGCCGGACCTGCTGGCCATGCCGGTCGATCTGACGGAGCCCCGAGCTTCGCCAGGACCTGCGACGCCAATGTCGGAATGATGCTCCACGATACGGCGGCGCACAACGCCACCAGATTTGCCGCGAAACGGGTCGCAACCGACGCCCGGTCCGGATCCGAAGCGAGCAATCCCCAGGGTGCCTGGTCCTGAAAATACCTGTTCGCCAGGGCCCAAAGGGCGCGTGTCTCGGCCGCCGCGCGGCGGAATTCCAGGTTTTCATGATGCTCTCGAAGCGCCTCGAGGCGTTCATCGACCTCGCGTGCCAGGCCGATCTCAGCCGGTCCCGGTTCGCCCGCGATCGGAATTCGGTCGTTGAACCGGCTTTCTGTGAACGTCGAAACCCGTGTCGCAAGATTTCCGAACACATCGGCAAGATCCTTGCCGACGTCCTGCGCAAACCGCCGGATCTGGAAATCGACGTCACCGTTTTCCGGGGCGTTGGCGATCAGCCACCAGCGCCAGAGATCCGCGGGCAGGGCATCGAGGGCGGCATCGGTGAACACACCTCTTTTCTGGCTGGTCGAGAACTTGCCGCCTTCATATGTCAGCCAGTGAAATCCCTTTATCACGTCCGCGGTCTTCCAGGGCTCGCCGCTGCCGAGCAGCGTGACCGGGAAACTGACGGCATGAAAAGGCACGTTGTCCTTGCCGAGGAACTGGATGTAACGCACGTCCGATGGATCCCACCACCATTTGCGCCAGTCACGCTGGGCGGGATCGAGCGCGGCCCATTCCTGGGTTGCCGAGATATAGGCGATCGGTGCGTCGAACCAGACATAGAACACCTTGTTTTCAAAGCCTGGCCGTGGAACCGGGATGCCCCAGGCCAGGTCCCGTGTAATGCAGCGATCGCGCAAGTGATCGGTCAGCCAGCCAAGCGCGAGCGAGCGGACCCAGGCCGGCCACTTGTCGTGCTGTGCGATCCAGTCGCGAATGCAGTTCACCTTCTTGGATTGGCATAAAAACAGGTGCCGCGACGTCCGATATTCCAGATCGCGATCTCCCGAGAGGGCCGATCGCGGGTTCACCAGATCCAGCGGGTCGAGCAGGGCACCGCAACGCTCGCACTGGTCCCCGCGCGCATTCTCGTCGCCGCATTCGGGGCAAGTGCCGAGGATGTATCGGTCCGGGAGAAAACGCTCATCCACGGCGGACCAGTATTGTTGATGGTCGCGTTCCTCAATCAGATCGGCGGCTGCAAGCCGTCGATAGAAATGCTGTGTCAGGCGATGATTCGAATTCGAAGAAGAACGCCCGAAGTAATTGAAAGATAATCCGAATCGCCGATAGATATCGGCCTGGATCGCATGGTGCCGGTCGCAATAGGCCGCAACGTCCTCGCCGGCTGCGGCCGCGCTGAGTTCCGTTGGCGTACCGTGATCGTCGGTCCCGCAGATGAAGAGAACGTCCTGGCCGGTCTGGCGACGAAAGCGGGTATGAACATCGGCCGGCAACAGCGATCCGATGAGGTTGCCGAGGTGTTTGACGCCATTCACATACGGAATGGCGCTCGTAATAAGATAACGGGTCATGACATCCGTCCAGATCAGAGGAAGTCGAACCGCTGTAACGGGAATGAAAAAAGCCCTTCCGATAGGACGAAAGGGCTCCGGTTCGACATCACACGCAGACGCGCTTCAACCCTTCCGACTGAAATCCTTTCGGTCGGGCGTCAACATTCGTTGGTTGTGTGTTTGCCAAGACTTTCGCATAGCCGGCAGATAGGCAACCGCGCTGTGCTTGTCAAATGGGCTGCGTCCGGGTCGGGTCGGCAAACGACGGTGTCCCTGGCGTCGGTGCTGCTGACGAAACATTAAACCACCTGTGGTAGGCGGACCGAATGCCGAACGCGTTCCATTACGAAGAGGCGGGCCGTCGGCCGGTGAGCTGGGCGGCGCTTGCCGTGTTCGTATTCCTGTTTTGGATCGCCTGGACTTACGACGCTCCTTGGTTCATCTGGGCAATTTGGCTCGCGTCGTTCGCCATGCTCGCCTATTTGCTGATCGCCAATCCGAAGTCCGGATTGCTTATAACGGATCGCGTGATCGAGCATTGGGCTGGGCGAAAGCGGACGCGCATCGAGCGCAGCAAGGTGAGTCATGTCGAGATCGAGGAATTCTCGGAATCGACTTACGTCTCCATCCACCTGAAAGACGGTTCGAAGGATGCTCTCTTCAGCGGATCGGTTCCGCCGATCCCCAGGCTGGAAACGGCTCTGCGTGACCATGGTATCGCAACGGTCCGAACCTGATCGGACTTATCACAATGCTCCATTGAAGGAGTGTTGCAGCTAGGAACGCCTTTTCGCGTTCAGGTTTGAATGTGCGAAGTCGGGGTAGCGACCGTCCGTCTCAGGCGGGCTCCGACCAAACGACCGGAAACCAGTCCTCCCGGAGCCTGTCGCCGGGCTGCATACCGTGGCCGGGAAAGGGCGGGGACGTGCGCCCCGGGCGCTCGGCGTAGCGTGTGTCGGCACCCAGGAAACGCACTGAAAATGCCCGCCGGCGGCGATCGGCGAGGTTGCCGCGGGCGCCGTGCAGGGAACGGTAGTGGAAGGCCACGGCATCGCCTGGTTCGAGCGGCCATTCCAGCACCCGATAGGTCTCCCGGTCCTGGTCCGGGTTCGGCACAGGCAGATAGTCTTCCGGGTTCGGATAAAAATTGTCCTCGGCCAGCCAACGGGTCGGCAGCACCGGTTTTTCCCAGAGATGCGACCCGGCGACGATACGGAGCGAGGCGTCGGTCACCGGATCGACTGGGATCCAGAAGCTCAACGTCTGGTCGCCGTCGACAAAATAATACGGCGCATCCTGGTGCCAGGGCGTCGGTTTTGCCGTGCCGGGCTCCTTGACGAGCACATGATCATGGAACACCTGGACGCTCGGGGAGCGCATCAAGTGTCCCGCGATCCTCGCCGCCTCCGACTTTTCGATAAAGTCACGAAACTCGGGGATTCGCGTCCAGTTGCAATAATCGTCGAAGAAACGACCGGATTCGCCTTCCTTCAGGTTTTCGGCGGCATAGGGACCGGGTTCGGCCATATTGCGCGCGATCCCGGCGGTCAGCGGTTCGACCCAGTCCCTGAAAATACCGCGCAGGCATACCGCGCCATCGCGCTGGTAGGCCTCCACGACATCGTCCGTAATCGTGTCCGGTGTTTCCAACATCCCGGCATTCCTGCACGAAGCCGGACGGCATCGCAAGACTACGAACGGTCAGGGCAGGCCCGACAACCGAAAATTTCACACGTTCGTTGCCTTGCTGCCGCAGCGGTGCTCTTTTCGGGTCGGATCGGGTGCACGAAGACGCCGCCGGATGTCGGCGTCTTCGCCGGATCGTCAGGACGGTTGTTTGACGTAACGCAGATACGGTTTTGGCGCCGTGATCGCACCGAAACGCTTTTCTGCTTCATCGGTCGGAACCGCTGGCGTGACGATCACGTCTTCGCCGTTCTTCCACTGGGCCGGCGTCGCGACCTGGTGTTTGGCGGTCAGTTGCATGGAATCGATCGCCCGCAGGATCTCGTCGAAATTCCGCCCGGTCGTCATCGGGTAGGTCAGCATCAGCTTGATCTTCTTGTCCGGACCGATCACGAAGACAGAACGAACGGTGGCGTTGTCCGCAGGTGTGCGTCCTTCTGAGGTCGAGCCGGCGGCGGCCGGCAGCATGTCGAACATTTTGGCGACCTTCAGTTCGGGATCGCCGATCAGCGGATAATCGACGCTGTTCCCGGTTACGTCGGCAATGTCCTGTTTCCAGCGATTGTGGTCCTCGACGGGATCGACGCTGATCCCGATGATCTTGACGTTGCGTTTGGCGAATTCGTCGGTCAGACCGGCCATGTACCCCAGTTCGGTCGTGCAGACCGGCGTAAAGTCCTTGGGATGGGAGAACAGGACGGCCCATCCGTCGCCGATCCAGTCATGAAAGGTGATCGTGCCGGCAGTGGTGTCCGCCGTGAAATTCGGGGCTTCGTCGTTGATGCGTAGCGACATCGGTCTCTCCTGTAATGTTCGAAAGGGGCCATCGGGCAAGGGGCGCTGAGGCGGTCGGGGCGTCGCGCGCTTCCCGGAGGAGAACCGACCGGACGGGCCTCCCAATCCCATCGGCTGGTTCTGGAGTCCCGCGCACCGTAAGGACTTGTGGTTTGGACTTCAAGCAAGCGGTTCCCGCTGCCGCGCCGGAATCGAAAAACGATTCTCATCCAAAGGCAGATCAGGGTTTCAATTGCTCTTTCGGCGGATCTTACTGCGTCGGCCGGACTTCTGCTTCCGCTTCGATTTCAATGTCGTAATCGCCGACAAGCCGGCTGATTTCGAGCAGCGTATTGGCCGGACCGATGTCGCCAAAGTAGCGACCATGCACCCGCGACGCCTCTTCCCAGCGATCGCAATCGCGCATGTAGATGCGGGTTCTCACCACATCTTCGAGCGAGCCGCCCAGCGACGTGATGGCGGCAGCGATCTTGTCGAGCACGTAGACCGTCTGGCCGCGCACATCGCCGCGGCAGATGACCCGGTTTTCGCCATGCGTGGCCGTCGTGCCGCTGACCAGAATGCGGTTGCCGGAGCGGATCGCCCGGCTGAAACCGGCGATCGGCTCCCATTCGCTGCCCGACAGCGCCCGGATCCGGCCGTTCGCCTCGATCGTCGGGAACACCGGGGGCAGGGCGTTCAGGTGGTGGCTGAGATCGCCCGACGCCGTCAGGAAGGGCGGTTTGCGGTACTCCGTGCCGCAATCGCCGGGCAGCGGCGCGGTTTGCGCAAGCACCGCCTCGATAGCCTTCCTGTCCTCCGGTCCCAGATGGAAGCCGAAGGTGCGGGCATTGGCATCGCGATGTTCGGATTCGGTCAACCGTGCCCCGACGATGACGGCCGCAACCGCCGGATGGTCGAGCACCCAGCGGGTGGCCACATTGGCGATCGATACGCCGTGCGCCCGGGCGATGCCGTCGAGCACGATCAGCAGCGCCTGGAAGACGCCCCAGCCGCCGGCCGCATCGATGAAGCGCTTGTACTTCATCTTGCTCCAGTCGGCGATGTCGTCCGGCTCTGTCTGGCCGAGCCAGCGTTCGGAAAAGAACCCGCCGGCCAGCGTGCCGTAGGTGAGAAGCCGAACGTTCTTTTCCATGCACAGCGCGCTCATCGGCCCGAGCGCCCGCCGGTCGAGCAACGAGCAGGCCACCTGGTTCGTGGTGATCTCGTAGCCTTCGGTCAAAAGCACATGCAGGTGATCGGTATCGACATTGGTCAGCCCGATGCGGCCGATAACGCCGTCCTGCTTGAGCCGCATCAGTTCGTCCATAACGTCCAGATAGCCGGGATGTTCGAAAGTCCACCAATGCAATTGCAACAGGTCGATGCGCTCGACGCCGAGTCGCGTCGCGCGTTTGGCAATCCCGGCGCGCACCGCCTCGCGCGACGTCTGATCCGGCTCCGGACACCATTTGGTCAGGAAGCGGGCCCTGGTCGATCCGTCCCTGGCAACGAGCCGCCGCCGCGCCTCGCCGGATATCAGTTCGGCAGAGCCGTAATGGTCGGCCATATCGAATGTCGAATAGCCGCTGTCGGCATAGGCGATCAGGGCTTCGGCGGCCGCCTCGCAGTCGAGCGGGCGCTCCCGTTCCTGGTCGGCAACCTGCCAGAGGCCGGTCACCAACTGGCTGATTTCAAGGTCCGGGGCGAGGCGGGTACGCTCGGGCAGGCCGGTCATGGCGGTCTTTCGGGATCTCTAAGGCAGAGCGGAGGGCAGGGCCCTCCGAGGCGGGTGAACGCGGCCCGGATGCCGGGCCGCGTCCGGTCAATTGAGCGTTTCGATGAAGGCGTTGACCTCGTCGAGCGTGTAATAGGTGACTTCCTTGGTGCCTTCTTCGGAAAAGCCCCAGGCAACTGCGGGTGCCGACACGTCGCCATTGGCATCGAAAGTCACCGGGCCGGTACCGCCCTGATAGGAGACCGAACCACCGGCGCCCAGGACCTCCTTGGCCTTTTTCAAGCCCTCGGCATTGGGAAAGATCTTCTCACCCTCAGGATCGGTGACCCGCGGGATGGCTTTGGCGATGGCCGGCCCCGCGGCCTCGTCGGCGGCCTCCATGGCGAGCAGCGCGATCATCGTGGCGTCGAAGCTGTTCGGCAGGCCCGGTCCGTTCGGTTCGCTTTTGAACTTCGCCTTGTAGAGATCGACAAAGCCGGCGGCGCTTTCGGTGCGCGGTTGCGCACTGTCGTGGCCGACGACGTCGCCAAGATATTGCAGGCCGACATTGTCGCGGAACTCGTCGGATTTGAGCGAATTCGCCACCACCATTTTCTGGCTGCCGCCAAGCGAGATCCACTCGCGTGCCACCAATGTGCCCTCGGCCGGATAGAGCGCCATATAGACTGCTTGCGGCTGGGTCTTGAGCGCTTCCGTTACCTCGGCCCGATAGGAGGCCTGCCCGTCGGTGATGGCAACCGACGCCGTCACGTTGATGCCGAGCGCTTCCAGGTCTGCCTGGACGAGGCGGCCGATATCCTGCCCCCAATCGTCGTTCTTGTAGAAGATGGCGACGCTCTCGTAGCCGCGCTCCTGAACCAGCTTGGCGGCGACCGCCGACTGGTTTCTCGTGGTCGCGAACGTCCGGAACCACAGGCCGTCCGTCTTGCCGTCGGCGGCCACGCCGGTAAAGGCGGTGGACGACGAACAGCAGGACATCTGCATGACTTTCGACGGCACGGTGACCGATGTCAGGATCGGCATGGAGACGCCGGAGGAAACCGCGCCGAGCAGGACAGGCACCTTTTCCAGGTCAACCAGCGCCTTGGCGGCATCAACGCCGACCTTGGGGTCGACTTGGGTGTCGCGCAGCACCATGTCGATCTGACAGCCCTTCACGCCGCCGGCTTCGTTGAACAGGTCGACGGCGAACTGGGCGGTTTCCGCGATCGGCCGTCCCCAATCCACCGAAGTCGGCAGCACGGCGCCGATCTTCACCGTACAATCCTGCGCCAGTGCCGGCGCCGCTGGCAGACAGGCTGCCAGCGCTATTCCGTAGAATGCTGATTTCAATCCGTTTTTCATGTGACCTTCTCCCCTTTGGTGGTCTGGCCGGTCCGCATGGCCGGCCGGCTTTCGGATGGCGTCGCCCCTTGCGCGGCGCGAGCCGAGACCGTCAGGATCTCCGGTAAAAGCCCACGCGGACGCAGCATCAAGGTGCCGACAATGATCAACCCGATCAGAATGTACTGCAGCGTCCCGGCATACAATTGCATCGATTGGGGCGCGAATGCCGTCAGCGCCCAACCGCTGCCGACCCAGCCGCCCCAGACGACCAGGGTGCCAAGCACGGCCCCGCGATTGTTGCCGGCGCCGCCGACGATCAGCATGGCCCAGATCTGGAACGTCAGGATCGGCGCCAGGTCCTGTGGACCGATATAGGCATAGAACGTGGCGTAAAGACCGCCAGACAGTCCCATGATAACGGCACCGATGACAAAGGATTGCAGGCGCACGCGAGACGGCGATTTGCCGAGCGCCCGCGCGGCGGTCTCGTCTTCGCGCACCGCCCTCAAAAGACGGCCGAATGGCGAGCGCACCAGACGTTCCAGCGCGATGAAGACGAGCACGAGGCACAGGATCACGACCGACAGGAAACCGAGGTTGTAGAGGAAAGGATCGCCGATCGCAGCCTCCAGCGGACGTTGGAAGCCGCGCAGGCCCTTGGCGCCGCCCGTCCAGTATTCCGCGTTGCGGGCAACGGTCTCGACCGCGATCGCGACGCCGAACGTGGCGATGGCGAGATAGTCGTGGCGCAGGCGGGTGGTCGCCAGACCGACGATCAGTGCCAGCAGACCGGCCGCGATCATGCCGCCCAGCATCGCCAGCGGCCAGATCAGGTCGAAGCCGCCGAATTCGCCGGCCCGTTCCGGTCCCCCAAGCAGGATCACGGCATAGGCCCCGGTGCCGAAAAACGCGACCACGCCGCCGTTGAAGATCCCGGTATGGCCCCATTGCAGATTGAGGCCCAGGACGGCGATCGCAAGGATCGTCGTGATCGTGAAAAAGAAGACGAGATAGGAGACGAGGCCGATCATCGCGCTTCCCCGAACAGACCGTGCGGACGGATGTAAAGCGTGGCGAGGATGATCAGAAAGGGTATGGCGGGTTTGTACCCGGCCGGCATGACAAGCAGTGCAAACGATGACGCAAGCCCGACGATCATGCCGCCGAGCATGGCGCCTGTGACGCTGCCGAGCCCACCGACGATCGCGGCGGCGAACAGCGACAGGACAAGGTCACGGCCCATCACCGGGCTGAGCTGGCTGTCGATCGCAAACAGCACGCCGGCTGCCGCGGCGAGGACGCCGCCGATGATCCAGGTCAGACGCACCGTTGCCGGCAGTGAGACGCCGTTGACCTGCGCGAGTTCCGGGTTCTCGGCCACTGCCCGAAGCGCGAAGCCGAGTGTCGTGCGGGTCAGGAGCAGATAGAGCGCTGCCATCGCCGACAGCGCCAGCACCAGAACCACGACCTGGTCGGGCTTGACGAGCAGAAACGGATCCGTGCTGACCACGACCGCAAACGCGATCTCGTCCGTATAGCGCTGGGTGTGCAGGCCAAAGCCGAGGCTGATGAGGTTGCGCACGATCAGGGCGACGCCGAAGGATGCGAACACCATGGTGAGCGGCCCGGCCTGCTGCCGCAGGCGGCGAAAGATCAGCCGGTCGATCACGATCGCACTGAGCGCCGTCACGCCCATGGCCAGCACCATGGCCGCGATCAGGGCCAAGGTCATGGAAAGCGGTCCGATGCCGGCCGCAAGCGGCGGCGCGAGAACCGAAAAGAACGCATCGAAAGTGAGCGCGGCATAGGCGCCGATGGTCAGCAGTTCGGCATGGGAGAAGTTCGCGAACCGCAGAATGTGCATGACCAGCGTCAGCCCGATCGCCCCGAGCGAGAGCACCGATCCGACAAGCACGCCGTCAAAGAGTGCCTGGATCATGCCGCCCCCTTGCGCCGGCCGCCGAGGTAGATTTCCCCCACCAGCGGATCGTCGAGCAGCGTTGCGGCCGGCCCTTCGTGCTGGTTGCGGCCGTCGGCGAGAATATAGGCGCGATCGGAAAGGCGCAGGGCAAGCCGGGCATTCTGTTCGACCAGCAGGATGCCGACGCCGTCGGCAGCGATCTGCCGGACGAGGGTCATGACCTCTTCGGCGGCTTTGGGCGCGAGCCCGGCTGTGGGTTCATCCATGAGCATGACCGACGGCTCGGCGATCAGGGCCATGGCGATCGCCAGCAATTGCCGTTGACCGCCGGACAGGCCGCTTGCCCTGACGCTGCGTTTTTCTGCAAGCACCGGGAACAGATCCGTCATTGCGATGACCCGTTCGGCGGCGTTCGCCTGGCAGCGGCGCGCCGCAAGGGCAAGGTTTTCGCCGATCGTCAGCGTGGTGAATACGTTGGCCGTCTGCGGGACGTAGGCGACGCCGAGCTGAGCAAGGCGGTCGGGCCGCGTACCGGTCATGTCCTGTCCGCCGATGCGGATCCGGCCGGCTTCGATCCGGACGAGACCGGCAATCGCCTTGATGACCGTCGACTTGCCGGCGCCGTTCGGACCGATGATGGTCACGATCTCGCCGGCGTCGAGCCGGATCGAGAGGTCCTGCACGATCGGCAGGCCGGGTCGGTAGCCGGCGACGAGACCATCGACGCTGAGCAGGGCGGCCGTTTCAGTCATGCGGCACGCCGCCCAGATAGGCATCCAGCAGGGTTGCGTCGGTCTGGGCGCCGGCCGCGTCGCCTTCGTAGATGATGCGGCCGTTGGCCATGCCGATGATCGGGTCGCAATGGCGCATGACCAGATCCATGTCGTGCTCGATGATGAGGAAGGTGGTGCCGCGCCCGTTCAGTTCCTCGATCTTTTCCACCAGAAGCCGCGTCAATGTGGGATTGACGCCGGCGGCCGGTTCGTCGAGTAGGATCAGCCTCGGTGCACTCATCAGAACCCGGGCGAGCTCGAGGAGTTTCTGCTGTCCCCCGGACAGTCGGCCGGCCGCCTCGTCGGCGACACTATCCAGAGTCGTGAAGTCCAGGACCTCCCGGGCGCGTTTGGCAATGACCGCTTCGCGATCGCGGATCGCCTTGCGGGCAAACAGCGGCGCCCAGACGCGTTCGCCGACCTGATCCGGAGCAGCAAGCATCAGGTTCTCAAAGACCGTCATCTCGGAAAACGGGCGCGGGATCTGAAAAGTGCGGGCCAGACCGTAATGGTAGATCGCGTCCGGTGCGAGCGCGTTGATCTCCCGGCCCTCGAACCGTATGGAGCCGCTGGCGCCGACACTTTCGCCGGCAATGGCGTTGAACAGCGTCGACTTGCCGGCCCCGTTCGGGCCGATGAGGCCGGTAATGGTGCCCTGGCGGATCGTCAGCGATACGGCATCCACGGCCTTGAAGGCGCCGAAGGAAACCGAGACGTCGTGTGTTTCCAGGAGCGCCTGCGGCGCGGTCATGACCCCGCGCCTCCCAGATTGTACTTCATGATCTGTCCGTGCCGGCCGGACCGGTCGCTTTCCAGTCCGTAGACCGGACCGCCAGGACCGGCACGCCGGGCAAGCACAGTATCGAGCGCGGCGTGGTCTTCGGCATCGAGGGCCAGACGGAAAACGGCCAATGTCTCGGCAAGCCGGGCGGCGCTTCGGGCGCCGATGATCACGGCACCCACTTGCGGCCTGTCCAGTGACCAGCGGCTCGATACCGCGGCGATCGTGACGCCGTGCTTGCGGGCGATGGAATCCATGACCTGCAACAATTCCTGAAAGAGGTCCCAACCGCCGAATTCATCGATGATCAGCCGGTATTTCACAAGCGACCGGTTTTCGAACCGATATCCGGGATCCGGTCGGTCCAGCCAGTATTCCGTCAGAAAGCCGCCTGCGAGCGTCCCATAGCAAAGCAGCTGAAGCTGCTGATCCGCGCACCAGCGCGCGAACCGATCCGCCGGCCTCGTATCGAGGACCGAGTACTGCACCTGTGCCGAGATCAGATCGAAACCGGCATCTAGAAACGGCTGCATCCCGTCGCTGTCCCAATTGGTAGTGCCCAGATGCAGGATCTTGCCCTTTGCCTGCAGATCCTTGAGACAGGACAGCACCTCTGCCGGTCGGCCGCGGAGGCGGTCCCACCAGTAGAATTGAACAAGGTGGATCCGGTCGATCCGCAGACGCCGAAGCGAGCGGTCGACGATGGCTTCGATATCGGCCGGCCCGATCTCTTCCAGGCGGTCCAGATCCGGCACGAGTTTGGTATGCACCTTGATCCGGTCCGCCTCCGCCGCGCCGCGGTCGGAGCGGACGCCGGCAATGAAGTCACCGATCATTTCTTCCACGCCGGTATAGATGTCCGCACAGTCGAAAGCCGTGATGCCGGCGTCCAGGAAGCGGGTCATGTCGGCAATCGCCTCGGCGCGGTTGAAGTCGCCGTGGCCGCCGGCAAGCTGCCAGCCGCCTTTGATGACGCGCGGGATCTGGTAACCCGGCCGCAATTGCGCGGTCTCAATCGCCACTTTCGCCGTCCTTTTGCCAGTACGGCGTGCCGCGCGCGTCCGGAAGGCCGGTCGTTTCGGCGTGCGTGAAGCGGCGCTTGCCCGTCCGCGTGATGCGAAACCGTCCGCCGCAATGCGGGTCGGGACAGGCAATTTCCGCGTCCGTGCTCATCCAGTCGTTCGCGTCGGCCGGTCGCTGTTTCGCCGGCAGAAGCGGCAGGAGAGCGGCGAGGGCGTAAAGCGGAAAGTGATGCGGTTCCGGAAAGATCAGGTTTTCGCCCTGAACGAGAAAGTACGAACCGACAGGATGGTTGCAGACCATCGGGCCGGGACCGGAAATCGTCTCGACCCGAAGATCGAACAATTCGAAATCCTTGTCCGACACAATTGTCCCCGATCCGGTCTTTTGTGATATGTGATTTGTGATATTTTGGAGGTCAGGCTGCGGCATAGCGCGAGCGCTGTCAAGCGGCTACCCGGCGCCGTCGTTGGACAGCCGTCCTTGGACAGGCTTGGCGGCGACTAGCGTATTTCAGCGGGACCATTCGGTTCGAAAACGGCGAAACCGCTCTGGGAGAAACGGCACATGAACGACATGGTCGCATTGGCGCCGGTGCGAAGCGTGAACTTGCGCGAGATCGTCTATCAGCAATTGCGCGATGCGTTCATGGCCGGCGCCTTCGCACCGGGCGATACGCTCAATCTGCGCGACCTTGCCGACCGCTTCCAGACCAGCATGACGCCGGTGCGTGAGGCCGTTCGGCGGCTCGTTGCGGAAGGCGCCCTGACGGATGCGCCCGGGCGGGCCTTGCGGGTTCCGCCGGTCGACCTCGATCGTGTCGTCGATATCAAGAGAACCCGGCTGGCGCTGGAGACATTGGTGACCGAACTCGCCGTACCGCGCATGTCGGAGGTCGACATAAGCCATCTCGACAGGATGCTGAGCACCGCCGAAGGACGCGGCGCGGCGAGCGCGGCCGACGATTTGCTCTTCAACCGGGAATTTCATTTCGGTCTGTACCGCCACAGCGGGTCGCCGACGCTGGTGTCGTTGATCGAGATTCTTTGGCTGCAATACGGTCCCGTGTTGAACCTGGTGCTGAACAAGGCCGATCCGACCGCTCGCGGCAGCCATGCAGACCATCGGCGTATTCTGGAGGCGGTCATGGCAGGCGATGTTGCCGGCGCAAAAACCGCGCTGACCGATGACGTGTCGCGCCCCTTCGACCTTCTGGAGGCCTATCTGACAAACGGACAATAGGGTGCAGTGGGTGTGGTCGATGCCGCGTCGAAGAATTCAGCCTGTAGCCGACGGTCAGATGGCCGGGGGCCTTTTTTATGGGCAAAATACATCGTTGTGTTCGAGCGGGAATCCGATCGCATGCCGGGCTCGCCCCCACATTTCGAAAGGCCTGCAAGGCACCAACGCATGCGGTCCGACGCGACAAGTATCCGATCGTTGGAGGCGGGATTGGGGTCCGTGTCCCGAAGGCCGACCCTTTCCATCTGAAATATTTTAAACTTGAAATTTCATACTTGAAATAAATCGCACGAATGGCATCATGATAGTATGGGAGCCGTGGCGATCGTGTGGCGCCGCAGCAGGCTCGGCTTGTCGGAGCCCGCTCTCGACCAAACCATGAGATCAGCCAAGGACGAGGCCATGAAAGTTGCGTGTCTGGGCGGCGGGCCGGGTGGCCTGTACTTCGCCATCAGCATGAAAATCCGCAATCCCGAACACGACATCGTGGTGATCGAACGCAACCGGCCGGATGACACCTTCGGCTGGGGCGTCGTCTTGTCCGACGAGACCCTGGAAAACCTCAAGGCCAACGATGCCATAAGCGCCGCGGAAATACATCGCAATTTTGCCTACTGGGACGATATTGCCGTGCATTACCGCGGTGTACGCACGGTGTCGACGGGACACGGGTTCTGCGGTATCGGCCGCAAGAAACTGCTTTTGATCCTGCAGGCCCGGGCACGTGAACTCGGTATTGAAATCCAGTTCCAGACCGAAGTCGAAAGCGCTGCGACCTATGCCGAGGAGTACGATCTCGTCGTTGCGTGCGACGGGTTGAACTCAAAGACGCGCAAGCAATTCGAACACGCCTTCAAGCCCGATATCGACGTGCGTGCCTGCAAGTTCGTCTGGCTCGGGACTCACCAGAAATTCGACGACGCGTTCACGTTCATATTCGAAGAAACCGACAAGGGCTGGGTATGGGCCCATGCCTACCAGTTCGACGACGATACCGCGACCTTCATCGTCGAGTGCTCCGAAGAGACATTCGAGGCCTACGGTTTCGCAGCGATGTCGCAGCAGGAAAGCATCGCCACGTGCGAGGAGATCTTCAAGGATTACCTCGACGGCCATGCGCTGATGACCAATGCGAACCACATCCGCGGATCGGCCTGGATCAACTTCCCGCGGGTGTTATGCGAAACCTGGCATCATCGGAATATCGTGCTGCTCGGGGACGCCTCGGCGACGGCCCATTTTTCCATCGGTTCCGGGACCAAGCTCGCCTTTGAAAGCGCCATCGCGCTCGCGGAACTGGTGAATACCGAATCCGATCTCGAACAGGCGTTTGCGAAGTATCAGGACGAGCGGCGGCTCGACGTCCTGCGCCTGCAATCCGCGGCGCGCAATTCGACCGAATGGTTCGAGGAGGTTGAGCGCTACCTGGATCTCGATCCGGTACAATTCACCTATTCGCTCCTGACCCGGTCGCAGCGCATTTCGCATGAAAACCTCAGGATGCGCGATCCGGACTGGATGAAGGGTGCGGAAACCTGGTTTCAGAAACGCGCCGGATCCAACAGCGAGCGCGCGCCTATGTTCGCGCCGTACAAACTGAGAGGCCTGCATCTGAAGAACCGGGTCGTGGTCTCCCCGATGGCGCAATACAGAGCGGTCGACGGGTGTCCGACAGACTGGCACCTGGTCCATTACGGCGAACGCGCCAAGGGGGGCGCCGGTCTGGTCTATGTCGAAATGACCTGCACCAGCGCCGACGGACGCATCACGCCGGGTTGCACGGGTCTCTACGCTCCCGAACATGAAACAGCCTGGCGGCGCATCACCGACTTTGTGCACGCCGAATCCGAGGCCAAGATCTGCGCCCAGATCGGCCATGCCGGACGCAAGGGCTCGACTCAGCTCGGCTGGGAGGAAATGGATGCGCCGCTTGCGGATGGGAACTGGCCGTTGATCTCGGCCTCGGCGCTCGCCTGGTCGGAACGCAACGCGGTACCGCGGGAAATGGACCGCGCCGACATGGACCGGGTGCGCGACGACTTCGTGAAGTCGGCCCAGATGGCCGTTCGGGCCGGCTTCGACATGATCGAACTGCATGCCGCGCACGGTTACCTCTTGTCCTCCTTCATCTCGCCGCTCACCAATGTGCGCGACGACGAATACGGCGGCAGCCTGGGAAACCGCATGCGTTATCCGCTTGAGGTCTTCCAGGCCGTCCGAGCCGCACTGCCCGACGACATGCCCATCTCGGTGCGCATATCGGCCAATGACTGGGCCGGCGACGATGGCATCACGCCCACCGACGCGGTCGACATTGCACGCTTGTTGCAGGATGCCGGCGTCGACATCTGCGATGTCTCGGCCGGCCAGACGTCGCTCAAGGCCGAACCGGTCTACGGCCGCATGTTCCAGACCCCGTTCTCCGACCGCATCCGCAACGAGACGGGCATGGCGACCATGGCCGTCGGCAACATCTATGAGGCCGATCACGTCAACTCGATCCTCATGGCCGGCCGGGCGGACCTGGTGTGCCTCGCCCGTCCGCATCTGGCCAATCCCTATTGGACCCTGCATGCAGCCGCCGGGCTCCAGGATCAGGGCGAAGCGTGGCCATTGCCCTACCATGCTGGGAGGGACCAGATGCATCGCCTTGCCGCGCGCGGCGAAGGCGCGGGAATACGGGCATGACGGACGCTGCCAAACCTGAGGCGGATCCGATGGCCGCTGGCCTCGCGGGGCGCCATGCCTTCGTGACCGGCGGCGGAACCGGCATTGGCGCGGCAATCGCGCTGGCTCTGGCCCGCAATGGCGCGAAGGTGACGATTTCGGGACGCCGGCAGGCGCCGCTCGACGACATCGCTGCACAGTCCGGCGCCATCCGGACCGTGACCCATGATGTCGCCGATGAGGCGGCAACGCTTTCGGCCCTGGGCCAGGCGGTCGACGCGTCCGGCGATATCGACATTCTGGTCGCCAACGCCGGCATTGCCGAGACCATGCCGATCGGCAAGGCGGACCTCGCCTTTTGGCGGCGCACTATGGCCATCAATCTTGACGGCGCCTATGTCACGATGCGGGCCGTGGTGCCCGGCATGATCGAAAAGGGCTGGGGACGCATCATCGCAATCGCCTCGGTCGCCGGTCAGAAGGGCCTGCCGCGCGGCACGGCCTATTGCGCCTCCAAGCACGGCCTGATCGGTCTCTGCCGGGCACTGGCCGAAGAGACCGTTCATACCGGCATCACGGTCAATGCCCTCTGCCCGGGTTATGTGCGCACGCCGATCGTCGATCGCGGCGTCGACAACATCGTTGAAAAGACGGGCATGTCGTCCGAAGCGGCCCTCAAGGCAATGACCGATACCAATCCGATCGGCCGCCTGATCGAACCGGAGGAGGTCGCGGATGCCGCGCTGTTTCTGTGCGGGACCGGATCGGCGGCGATCAACGGCCAGGCCCTGCAGATTGCCGGAGGGCATGTGTGATGGCACAGGCCGCGCCCCGCCGACGCCGTGATGCGCTTTCCAAACGCCGCCTGCGGCTGTGGCTGCGCATGCTGCGCACGACCAAACGCGTCGAAGGCGACCTGCGCGATGTCATGCGGACCGACCATGCGACGACCTTGCCGCGCTTTGACGTCCTGGCGACGCTCGACCGGGAGGACAAGGGGCTCAAGATGAGCGAATTGTCCCGGCGCCTTCTGGTGTCGAACGGCAATGTCACGGGTATTGTCGAGCGGCTGGTGCATGACGGATTGGTTGTCCGCGTGCCGATCGACGACGACAAGCGGGCCATGCGGGTGCGCTTGACGGCAAAGGGCAGGGAAGTCTTCGCCGAGATGGCCGCCGGGCACGAGGCGGTGATCGATTCCCTGTTTTCCGATCTCGACCACGAAACACTCGACGCGCTGGCCGACGGGTTCGGCCGACTGAAAGACCTGCGAAGGATTGACGATGGAACTCGCTGACCTGGCGCCGCACCATTTCGATTGGAACATGGACGGACGCGTCGCGATCGTCCGGCTGAAACGTCCGGACCGCAAGAACCCGCTGACTTTCGAATCCTATGCCGAGTTGCGCGATACGTTCCGCAGCCTCGCATACGCGGAGGATGTCGACGCGGTGGTGTTTGCGTCCAATGGCGGTAATTTCTGTTCCGGCGGCGATGTGCACGACATTATCGGGCCGCTGGTGCGCATGGACATGAAGCAGCTGCTGTCCTTCACGCGCATGACCGGCGATCTCGTCAAGGCCATGATCCATTGCGGCAAACCGATCATCGCCGCGATTGACGGCGTGTGCGTGGGCGCCGGCGCGATCATCGCCATGGCCTCCGACATCCGCTTGGCAACGCCGGAAGCCAAGACCGCCTTTCTGTTCACGCGCGTCGGCCTCGCCGGTTGCGACATGGGCGCCTGCGCGATGCTGCCGCGTATTATCGGCCAGGGCCGGGCGGCCGAACTGCTCTACACCGGCCGCTCCATGTCGGCCGAGGAAGGCAGCGCCTGGGGTTTCTTCAACGCCCTGCATCCGGCCGACGCCCTGGAAGCCGAGGCGATCGGCTTCGCCCAAAGGCTTGCTGCCGGCCCCACCTTTGCGCACGGCATCACCAAGACGCAACTGAACCAGGAATGGAACATGTCGCTCGACCAGGCGATCGAGGCCGAGGCGCAGGCCCAGGCCATCTGTATGCAGACCAAGGATTTCGAGCGCGCCTTCAAGGCCTTTGTCGCCAAGGAAAAACCGCTGTTCGAGGGCGATTGATGACGGATCGCAGTTTTCTCCACTGGCCGTTTTTCGAGGACCGGCATCGCGATCTTGCCGACCGGCTGGAAACATGGTGCGCGGCCAACCTGCCGGTCGATCACGGCGATACCGATCAGGCCTGCCGCGATCTGGTCGCGCAACTCGGACGCGACGGCTGGCTGGCTCATTCCGCCGGCCATTTGGATGTGCGCACCCTTTGCCTGATCCGCGAAACCCTTGCCCGTCACGACGGCCTGGCCGATTTCGCCTTCGCCATGCAGGGGCTCGGAACCGGGGCGATCACCCTGTTCGGATCGGACAGCCAGAAGGCGTGGCTCGACCGCACCCGGTCCGGCGAGGTGCTGTCGGCATTCGCGCTGAGCGAACCGGCGTCCGGCTCGGATGTCGCCAATCTCTCGACCACGGCCGTCCGCGACGGCACCGACTACATTTTGAGCGGCGAAAAGACCTGGATTTCGAACGGCGGCATTGCCGGCCTTTATTGTGTGTTCGCACGTACCGGCGAGGCACCGGGCGCCAAGGGTCTGTCGGCTTTCGTGCTGCCCGGCGACAGTGACGGTCTTGAAATCGTCGAACGCCAGGAGGTGATAGCACCGCATCCGCTCGCCCATCTGCGGTTCAACGACATTCGATTGCCGGCTTCGGCGATGATTGGTGAACCGGGGCAGGGGTTCCGCATTGCGATGTCCGTGCTCGACGTGTTCCGATCCACCGTTGGCGCTGCCGCCCTCGGCTTCGCCCGCCGGGCGCTCGACGAGACGCTTGCCCGGTCGAGCGATCGCCACCTTTTCGGCGCGCCGCTGAACGACCTTCAGATGGTTCAGGGCCATATCGCCGACATGGCCCTCGACGTAGACGCCAGCGCGCTCCTGATCTACCGGGCGGCATGGGCGAAGGATCAAGGAGCCCCGCGCGTCTCCAGAGAAGCCGCGATGGCCAAACTGCACGCCACCGAAGCCGCCCAGAGCGTGATCGACAAGGCCGTTCAGATCCATGGCGGCGACGGCGTGCGCAAGGGCACGATCGTTGAGAGCCTCTACCGGGAAATCCGTGCCCTGCGCATCTACGAGGGGGCGTCCGACGTGCAGAAAGTCATCATTGCAAGGCAGACGCTGGCCGATCGGGTTTCGGCCAGCACGAAATCGGGAGGAGAATGATGCTCGGCCCCTCAGCCCATACCGACACTTTTGCCCGGGACAACCTGCCGCCCGAGACTGAACAGCCGGAGTTTTTGCTCGACGGCTTCGACTATCCGGATCGCATCAATGTCGGCGTCGAACTGACCGACCGCATGGTCGACCAGGGGTTTGGAGATCACATCGCGCTCATCGGCAACGGACGTCAGCGCACCTACAAGGAATTGTCCGACTGGACCAATCGTCTGGCCCATGCCCTCGTCGATACCTACGGCGTCGAGCCCGGCCATCGGGTGCTGATCCGCTCCGCCAACAATCCGGCCATGGTGGCGTGCTGGCTTGCGGCCACGAAGGCCGGTGCCGTTGTCGTCAACACCATGCCGATGCTGCGCACCGGCGAACTGGCGAAGATCGTCGACAAGGCGCAGATCAAGCTGGCACTGTGCGACACGCGCATGATGGACGAGATCGTCGCCTGCGCGAAGACGTCGGACTATCTTGAAACCGTTGTCGGGTTCGACGGAACCGCAAACCACGATGCCGAGCTGGACCGCGCGGCGCTCTCGAAACCGGTCCGGTTCGACGCGGTCGAAACGGGCCGCGATGATGTGGCCCTGCTCGGCTTCACGTCCGGTACGACCGGTTCGCCGAAGGCGACCATGCACTTTCACCGCGACATCCTGATCATTGCCGACGGCTATGCAAAGGAAGTCCTGGGCGTGACGCCGGACGACGTCTTCGTCGGATCGCCGCCGCTTGCCTTCACCTTTGGGCTGGGCGGTCTCGCTGTATTCCCTTTGCGTTTCGGCGCGACGGCGACCCTGCTCGAGGAAGCGTCGCCGCCGAACATGATCGAGATCATCGAGACCCACAAGGCAACCGTCTGCTTCACCGCGCCGACAGCCTATCGGGCGATGATGCGGGCGATGGACGAGGGCGCGGACCTGTCCAGCCTGCGGGTCGCGGTCTCGGCCGGCGAGACGTTGCAGGCGCCGGTTTTCGACGAATGGACGAGCAAGACCGGCAAACCGATCCTCGACGGCATCGGCGCCACGGAAATGCTGCACATCTTCATTTCCAACCGGTTCGGGTCGGCGCGGCCCGGATGTACCGGTTCACCGGTGAGCGGATATGAGGCGCGGGTCGTCGACGATGACATGCAGGAAGTACCGCGCGGCACGGTCGGTCGTATTGCCGTGCGCGGGCCGACAGGCTGCCGGTATCTCGCCGACGAGCGACAGCAGACCTATGTGCGCGATGGCTGGAACCTGACCGGCGACAGTTTCATCCACGGCGAAGACGGGCTGTTCTACTTCCAGGCCCGCAGCGACGACATGATCATTTCCTCCGGCTACAATATTGCCGGACCCGAAGTCGAGGCGGCGCTTCTGTCCCATGCCGATGTCGTTGAGTGCGGGGTCATCGGCGCGCCGGACGAGGACCGCGGCCAGATCGTGGAGGCCCATGTCGTGCTCGCCGAGGGCGTGGCGCCCGACGATCTGACGACCAAGCGGCTGCAGGACCACGTCAAGGCGACGATCGCGCCGTACAAGTACCCGCGCTCCGTCCGGTTCATCGACGCGCTGCCGAAGACCCAGACCGGCAAGGTTCAGCGGTTCCGGCTGAAAAGCCCGGCGTAGACGCCGCCCGTGATTGCGAAGGCGAGGGCGAAACAAGCCATGACCAAACCCTATGATCCGGCCGAGGAAGGTGCGCAGATGTCGTTCGACGGGCGCATGTCCTACGGCGATTACCTGCAATTGGACAAGATTCTGACGGCGCAAGCGCCGCTTTCCGATGCGCATGACGAGATGCTGTTCATCATCCAGCACCAGGTATCCGAACTCTGGATGCGGCTGGCGGTTCACGAAGTCTCGGCTGCGCGGGAGGCGATCCGGCGGGACACGCTGTCACCGGCTTTCAAGATGCTGACCCGGGTGGCGCGGCTGTTCGAACAATTGAACGATGCCTGGGATGTGCTGCGCACCATGACGCCTAGCGAGTACACCAATTTCCGCGACGCTCTGGGGCAGTCGTCCGGCTTCCAGTCGCATCAATACCGCCAGATCGAATACATGGTCGGCAACCGCAATCCGGCCATGCTGAGGCCGCATGCGCACCGCGCCGAGGTCACGGCGCTGCTCAAGGCCGAACTCGAACGCCCGAGCCTGTACGACGAGGCGCTCCGTCTCCTGGCGCGCAATGGCATCGATGTGCCCGATGCCGTGCTCGATCGCGACGTCTCGCGCACGCACACGGCCGACGAAGGCGTCATGGCAGCGTGGAAGACCGTGTACCAGGCGCCGGAAGTCCATTGGCCGCTCTACGAACTGGCGGAGAAGCTGGTGGATTTCGAAGACTATTTCCGGCGCTGGCGCTTCAACCACGTCACGACCGTGGAACGGGTGATCGGTTTCAAGCGCGGCACCGGCGGAACCGGGGGCGTCTCCTACCTGAAACGCATGCTGGACGTCGTACTGTTTCCCGAACTCTGGCATGTGAGAACCCACCTATGAGCGACGGACCGGCAGCGACCCCGTTCACGACGACCCGTCTCGTTGAATTCCACCATTGCGATCCGGCGGCGATCGTCTTTTACCCGCGCTATTTCGAGATGCTCAATTCGGTCGTCTCGGAATGGTTCGGCGCACGCAATGATCTGCCGTTTCCAAAAATGCACGCAGAAGACCGGCGCGGCGTGCCGACCGTGCATCTCGACACCACCTTCAAGGCTCCGAGCCGGCTTGGGGATTGTCTGATTTTTACGATCGTCGTCCGGCGCGTCGGCCGGTCGAGCGTCGATCTGACGACGACGTGTTCGTGTGCCGGCGAGACACGGTTCTCCTGCGATCACACGCTCGTCTTCATGGATCTCGACAAGGCCAGGGCGGTCCGCTGGACCGATGCTGTCCGGACCCGACTGACAGAACAACTCGAAGCGGAACCCGCCCATGACTGATACGCCCGTGCACGACCTACTTCATCCGGCTACCTGGAAAGCCGCGAAGGGCTACGCAAACGGCATCGCCGCGACCGGACGCACGCTCTATCTCGGCGGCCAGATCGGCTGGAATGCCGATCAGAAATTCGAGACCGACGACTTTGTCGGCCAGATCGAACAGACGCTGAAAAACATCGTTGCGATCCTCGCCGAAGCCGGCGCCGGCCCGGAACACATCGTGCGGCTGACATGGTACGTCGTCGACAAGCGGGTCTATCTGAGCCGGCTCGGCGAAATCGGCGCGGTCTACCGGTCCGTGCTCGGCCGCAATTTTCCGGCCATGACAATGGTCCAGGTCGTCGCCCTGATCGAGGATCGGGCCAAGGTGGAAATCGAGGCGACCGCGGTCCTGCCGCACTGACGCGATCGCTCCTCTGGCGTGGCGGTTCAGGAAGCCGCCGCGTGCCGAGCACCACTGCCTTCAAGGGCGTGCACCAGGGATTGCTCGAGGATGTCGAGCGCCGCATCGATTTCGCTCTCGCTGACTGTCAACGGCGGCGCCACCCGGAAAACGCTGGTAAGCCCGGGCAGGCTCGCAATGTTCATGCTGAGACCGCGGGCAATGCAGGCATGGAGGATCGCAGCGCCGAGCTTGGGCGCCGGTTCGCGACTGGAGCGGTCAGACACGATCTCAAGGCCGAGCAGGAGACCGCGGCCGCGCACGTCCCCGATGCAGTCGTAGCGGTTCTTCAGGTCGAGAAAGCCGGTTCTGAGGCGGTCTCCGATCGCCGCGGCGCGGGCTGCCAGCCCGTCCCGCACAACGATTTCCAGCACTTTCAGACCGACGGCGGCCGGAAGCGGATCGGAGACGTGGGTCGTGTAGAACAGAAAATTGCGTTCATGGCATTGCGCTTCGATATCCCGGCTTGTCAGGACGGCCGACAAGGGCAGGCCGGCCCCCAGCGTTTTCGACAGCGTCAGAATGTCGGGCACGGTCTGGTCCCGCTCGAAAGCGTACATCAGGCCGGTTCGACCGAGCCCGGTTTGTGCCTCGTCCAGGATGAGAAGCATGTTGCGTGCCGCGCAATGGGCCTTTAGCGCCCGCAGGTAGCCGGGCGGCAGATCGATCACCCCGCCGGTGCTGAGGATCGGTTCGGCAATGAACGCAGCGAGATTTCCGGTCGATTGTCTGTCGATTTGCTGAAACGCGTCATCGAGTTCGGTCTGCCAGTCGGGCCCGTCCGGCCCGAAACGCGGCCGGTAGGCGTTCGGTGCCGGAATGGCGAAGCTGCCGGCCGGCATGGGACCGTATCCGCGGCGTCCCGCCACATAGGTTGCCGCGCTCGCGGCTCCCGTCATGCCGTGCCAGGACTGGCTGAAACCGACGATTTCGTAGCCGCCCGTATACAGCTTCGCCATTCGGATCGCCGCGTCGTTGGCTTCGCCGCCGGTAGACAAAAGCATCGCGCGATCGAGGCCTTCCGGCAGACTGTCGACGAGCGCTTCGCACAGATCGACGACCGGCGCCGACAACATGCCGCTGAACAGGTGATCGAGCGTATCGATCGTCGTCGATACCGTCTCCACGATTTCCGGGTGGGCGTGCCCGAGAACCGCGCTCATCTGTCCCGAGGTAAAGTCGAGGATCGGGCGCCGATCCCGTCCGTAAACATAGGTCCCCTTGGCGGCTACGATCTCTTCGGGAAAAAACGTGCCGCCATAGCGGATCAGCGCCTTGTCGGCGCGGGCGAGAAAGTCTTCGGACACGGCCATTCTCCTGAATTCGGATCCTTTCCGCTATGGAAACATGATCACATATCGGAATAGTCTCGAATTCGAGGCCGGTTGTCGGAAAAATCCTCGCTAGATTTCCTATCGACGAGAAATTTCCGCGCCTTTGGCCATTGGGAGGAGAATCGTAATGGATGCGATCGATCGACATCTTTTGCGCCTGCTGCAAATGGATGCACGGCGGTCCAACGCCGAACTCGCCGACCTTGTCGGCCTGTCCAATTCCGCGTGCGCGAAGCGGGTGGCCCGGTTCTGGTCTGCAGGCCTGATTTCCCGCCTGGTAGCCAGGCTTGACCGGCGACGCTTTACCCGGCCGGTATCGGCCGCGGTCATGGTCACGCTCTCATTGCCCAAGGCCAATGTTTCGGACCAGTTCGCCGCCGACATGCTGGCCCGGGACGAAGTCCAGCAATGCCACGCCGTGACCGGGGATTTCGATTACCTCCTGATCGTTACGGAACGATCGATCGAGGACTACCACGCCTTTGCCCAGGCGACGTTCGGCACGATGCCGACCGTTCAGGCCTACAAGACGGTTTTCCTGTTAAAGACAGTCAAGAACGAGGATTCGATCCCGGATTTCTGCCTGAACGAGGCGGTCCGGTAACGGGATTGCCGTTCAGGCCATCGGAATGCTGATGGCTCTGAGGTCTTCCAATTGCCGGCTGAGCAGGGCCGGGTCGCCGACCAGCGACAGCATATCGCCAACGAGCAGCGTTTCTTCCTCCGAACCGGCCATGTGGACCGTGTTGGCATCAGCCGAGGCAATGACGCTGTTGCCCACATAGGTCAAATCGCGTTCCATCCCGCAATAATTCGCATAGCCGATCGCGATCGCGTTTTCGCAGGCCCGGGCCGGGATAAGGTATCGCGACACATAGGTGTGCGGCATCATGTTCGCGGTCGGCACGACCACCAGGCCGGCACCCATGCGGCGCATCGCCCGGACATGTTCCGGGAATTCCACATCGTAGCAGATCAGCAAGCCGACCTTCAGGCCGTTCCAGTCGAACGAAGCATAGACATTTCCAGGGCGGAACAGGTCCTGTTCGCGCGGGCCGTAGAGCTGGATCTTGCGATAGCGGGCGAGCAGTTCGCCGGTGCCGCCGAGTACAGCCGCCGAATTGTAGACATAGTGCCGTTCGCGCTCGGCAAACCCGATGACGATGCTGCAGCGAAAGCCGCGCGCGACGTGGGACAGCGTCTTGATCCACGGGCCGTCGATCGGTTGAGCCGCCTCCTGCATGCCGGCTTCTACATTGTAGCCCGGCAGGAACAGTTCCGGAAAGACCACCAAGTCCGCCTCGGCGTCGACTGCCCGGCGCACGCTGGTTTCAATGACGGAGAAGGCGTGGTCCACATCACCGGCAGGCGAGGGACCCTGATAGAGGGCCAGCTTCATGGCGGCGATTTAACAGTGTCGCCGCAGTTCTTTCAACTGCAGGTTTGTGTTAGCCGGGCAATAATCCACGGCCTGTTGGCACGGGTTTTCGAGCCGTTTCCGATTGCGGTGTCGTTCGGGTCGCGTCCGCGCGGATTTTTCGGGCGATCCGGAGGCGGCGACCGGCGGGAGGCATCGGCTCAGGTGAGCCCGAATGAAGGAATTTCGGGTCCGCGCTCACGTCTGACGTGTTGGCGTGCCAGACTGGATTCGCCACACAAGCCAGCGAACGACGGGACTGAACAGGTTGATCGAAGGCGGCCGGTATCGTCCTCCTTCTGCAAACCATGAGAAGGGGATCGCCTTTGCGCCATCCCTATTCGGGACAGGTCGTACCGGCAATCTGCTCCTCAGCCAACGCCTCCCGGCAATACGCCTCGAAGGCGCTCAGGATCCCGGTCTTGCGCGAGTCTCGGACCGTGGCGAGCCCCAGCGACAGCGGTCGGTCGACATCATCGAGGCGCCGCATCCGGATCGGCTTGCCGTCAACGGCGCGGTCGGATTGCAGGGGCAGGTTGGCCAGGGCGTAGCCGTAGCCGTTGGCGACCAGACTGCGCATCATCGTCATGTCCTGGGTGCGCTCGGCGATGAGCGGCGTCAGATCCCGTTCCTCAAAGAGCGACAGGAAGTAATCGCGGCTGAGCGGCAGATCGAGCAGCACCATCGGCCTCGTTGCCAGATCTTCCAGCCGGATCGCGTCGGCGGCCGCTGCCGGATCGTCATCGGAAAAAAGGACGTAAGGCGGCAGCAGGGTCAGTGGTTCGAAGGCGATTTCCCGCGGCAAGTGCAGGTCATAGGTGATGGCGACATCGATTTCTGCACGCATCAGACAGGCTATGAGGTCGGCCTGGTGCGCCTCGCGCTGGCCGAGTTCGGCATCCGGATAGGCTCGCTCGAAACCCTTGCGCAGGGCCGGCAGGACGTTCGGTGCGACGGTGACCAGGCAGCCGAGCGTAAGCGGGCCGGAGATGCCATCGCTGATATCGGATGCGACATCATGCAGGCTATGAGCCTGGTCGAGTAAAAGCTTGGCTTCCTTAAGGAAACGCCGCCCGGCCGGTGTCAGCGAAAGCCCTTGGGCGTGTTGGCGCACGAAGAGCTGAACGTTGAATTCCTGTTCGAGCTGGCTGATCGCGGCGGAGATCGAAGGTGAGGAAATGTTGATCTGTTCCGACGCCAGGGCGATCGACCCCGCATTGCCGACGGCCACGAAGTATTCAAGCTGGCGGAACGTAAATCTGAGCGGCATTGGCGCGACTATGCCGCGCCCCGGATTGGCTGGCAAGCGAAGCGGCATAGGCCGCGCATGGGCTAGGAGAGATGCCGAAAGCGATCCGTCGCCGCGACGATAGCATCGGCCATCCGGGTCTCGGATGCCGAATGCAGGCCGCCTTCCAGGAGCACGAGTTCACTGGCCGGCCAGACTTGCGCCAGGGTCCAGGCCGTTGCCAGCGGCGTGGCCAGATCGAGGCGCGAGTGGATCAGAACGCCGGGAATGTCCGTGAGCCGGCCCACATTGTCGATCAGTGCATTGTCGTCGAACCACGCATCGTGGGCAAAATAATGGGTGACGATACGCGCGAAACACCGCCTGAAATCCGGGTCGCGCCACCGCGTTGCTGGCTCGGCTTCGGCTTCCGCCTCGATGACAGCGAGTTCCCAGGCACACCAGTCCTGTGCTGCGCGGTCATGGATGGCAGGATCCGGCGATTGAAGGCGCTTGGCATAGGCTTCAACGAGGCCGAAGCCCGGCTCGCCTTCCGGCGCGCCGGCGCGAAACCGGGCGAACGCCTCCGGCAAAAGGAAGCCGACATGGCCGTAAAGCCAGTCGATCTCCGAACGCCGCGTGGTCGCGACACCGGCAAGCACCAGTTCGGTAACCCGGTCGGGATGGGCCTCGGCATAGGCGAGCGCAAGCGTTGTCCCCCAGGATCCGCCGAAGACCAGCCAGGTCTCGATGCCGAGATGGGTTCGCAGCCGCTCGATGTCGGCAATCAGATGGTGGGTCGTGTTGGCATTGAGCGCGGCAAGGTCCACGGCCGCCGAAGGTGTGCTGCGCCCGCAGCCGCGCTGGTCGAATAAAATGATTTCGTAAGCGGTCGGGTCGAAGAGCCTGCGGTGTGACGGCGAGACGCCGGATCCCGGACCGCCGTGCAGAACGAGTGCCGGTTTGCCTCGCGGTGCCCCGCAACATTCGAAATAGAGGCTGTATCCGTTGCCGACATCGAGATGTCCGGACCGGAACGGTTCGATGTCAGGATAGGGCATCGGGTATGGGACGGGTAAGAACCATGCCTGCCGATATCGGTGAGCCTGCCGATGACGTCAAGCGGCAGGAGACTTGCGATTTCACCTGCAGCGCCTGAAGATGCCCGGATCGGCCGCGAACCCGACAACAAGCAGGAATGGCCATGGGAAAGAAGGCAGACGGCGTCCGCATCGGCTGCGGGGCAGGGTTCGCCGGCGACCGTTTCGATGCCGCCGTGCCGATCGTTCGTGAGTTTTCCGCCGATCCTGGCGCCGATTACCTGATGTTCGAATGCCTCGGCGAACGCACGCTGGCTCTTGCCCAGGCGGCACGGGCCCGGGATCCGGATCGGGGCTATTCGCCGTTTCTCGATCGCTATCTGGCGCCGATCCTCGGCGATGTGCTTGAGGCGGGAATCCGTGTGGTCAGCAATCTCGGGGCGGCCAATCCGAAAGCCGGCGCGCGCCGCGTACAGGCGCTGGCGCGGGAACAGGGATTACGCCCGCCGGCTGTGGCTATCGTCAGCGGCGACGATTTGCGGAACGGGTTTCCCGACGCCGACTTGCGAAGCCGTCCGCGGCTTGACGGTGCGCACCTCTTCGACCGGCCGATCGTTGCGGCAAACGTTTACCTGGGAGCCACGCCCTTGCGCGATGCATTGGCGACGGGCGCTCCGATCGTGCTTGTCGGACGCACCACAGACAGCGCACTCGCGCTCGGTCCCCTGATGCACGAATTCGCCTGGGATGCGGACGACCTTGACCGCTTGGCGGCCGGCACGATCTGCGGACATCTCCTGGAATGCGGCGCCCAGGTCACCGGTGCCTATTTCGCCGATCCGGGTTTCAAGGATGTCCCGGATCTCGCCCATGTCGGCTTTCCGATCGCCGAGATCGCCTCCGACGGTCGCTTCGTCCTGTCGAAACCGGCGGATACGGGCGGTGTGATCGATCGGGCAACGGTCACCGAACAGGTGCTTTATGAAATGCACGATCCGGCGGCCTATCTGGTGCCCGACGTAACGGCCGACATTACCGGCATGGTGCTTGAAGACCTGGGCGGCGATCGTGTTGCCGTAAGCGGCGTGCGCGGACATGCGCCTCCAGCGGATCTCAAGGCGACCCTGTGCGTGGAAAACGGCTGGATGGCCGAAGCCGAGATGAGTTATGGCGGCCCGAACGCGACGGCCCGCGCCCGGCTGGCCGGCGAGATCGTGACCACACGGCTGCGCGAGGCGGGCCTATCGGAGCGCATCGCGGTCGATCTGATCGGCGAACACTCCGTTATGCAGGGGACGGGCGCTCCGGCGGAAGCGATGACATCGATTGTCAGGCTGCGCCTTGCCATGCACGCTGAAGCGCCCGACACGGCCAGGGCCCTGATCGAAGAATTGCAGGCGCTGTATTGTTCCGGGCCGGCCGGCGGCGGCGGGTTCCGGAGCCAGTTGAGCCCACAGGTCGCCACCGGGTCGATCCTGGTGCCGCGCGAACGGGTGGAGGCCGGCGTGCGGGTAGAGGTCATCGAACCATGAATCGGGATCGGACGCCGACGATCGACGTACCGCTGCACGCCATCGCGCACGGCCGGGCCGGCGACAAGGGTGACACTTCGAACATTTCCGTCATTGCCTATGAGGCACAGGCCTGGCCGGTCCTGGTCGATCAGATCACCGAAGCTCGGGTACTGGACCTCTTTCGGCCCCTCGGTGCTACCCAGGTTGACCGCTATGAACTGCCGAACCTGCATGCCTTGAACTTTGTCATTGCCGATACGCTTGACGGCGGCGTCAACGCCTCGCTCCGCCTTGACCGGCATGGCAAGGGCCTTTCCTTCCGCCTGCTTGGCGGTCTGACTGTCACAATTCCGATCGGTTTACTGCCGACCGGTTCGGCCTACCGCGTCGGCCTCACGCCATGAATTGCCCGCCATTCACCTCGATCGTCTGGCCGGTGACATAACCGGCGAGCGCGTTGGAGGCGAGGAACAGATAGGCACCGGCGCAATCCTCCGGGTCGCCCAACCGCCCCATCGGGATGGTCTTGCGGATGCCTTCAAGCACTTCCGGACGCGTATGTTTCTGGTGAAACGGCGTGTCGATCGTGCCGGGCGAAACCACGTTGAAACGGATGCCTTTGGAGGCATGTTCCTTGGCATAGGTCTTGACCAGGTTCTGGACGGCGGCCTTGGAGGCCGCGTAGAGGCTCGCGCCGGCGCCACCGCCGATCTGCGCGGCAATCGATCCCGTCACGATCACGTTGCCGCCAGTCTTTTCCAGATGCGGCACGGCCGCCGCGCAGGTCGCAACCACGGAACGGATGTTGAGATCAAAGACCGCGTCGTAGAACGTGTCGGTGATATCGATCAGCCCCTTCCGGTCGACAAGCCCGCCGGCATTGCAGACGACGACGTCGAGGCGCCCAAACGCGTCGACGACGGCGTCCACAAGGGACCGGACATTTCCTGATTTCGACAGGTCGGCCCAGAACAGGGCGGCTTTACCGCCGTCCTCCACGATGGCGTCGAGAACACCTTTTGCAGCATCGTGAGACGCGCTGTAATTGATGCCGACCGTTGCGCCGGATCGGGCAAAAGCCTTGGCGGCGGCTGCGCCGATCCCGGTGCTGGCACCGGTGACCAGGACGACCTTGTCCTGCATGCTGAAATCCATCTTTGAATCCTTTTTTGAAGTCTTGTCAGTCAGTTCTTTTCGGCGGCCTGATGCGCCTTGAAGCGCGCCCGGGTCTCCTCGTTGGGCGGATAGAGGCCGACTATGCTCTCGCCGGCGGAAACCCTTTCGAACACAAACGCCTCGAAGGCTTCCATCTCGCGGATGTCGGCGGCGATTTCGCCGGCCAGATGGAACGGAACCACGATAGCGCCGTCGGCATCGCCGACGATGAGATCGCCTGGAAAGACCGGCGCCGTGCCGCAACCGATCGGGACGTTGGTATCGATGGCATGGTGCTTGGTGAGGTTGGTCGGTGCCGACGGCCGGCTGCAGAAGGCCGGAATCGCCATGCCGGCGATTTGCTCCGTGTCCCGCAGGCCGCCGTCCGTAACAAGGCCGGCGCAACCGCGTACTTCCATGCGTTTCGTCAGGATCCCGCCGGCCGAGGCGGCACTGGCATCGCCGCGGCAATCCATGACCAGGACCCAGCCGGGCGGCACGGCTTCGATGGCGGCCCGCTGCGGGTGGCGGGGATCGGTGAACACTTCAATGCCGTTGAGGTCTTCCCGGGCCGGGATGTATCGGAGCGTAAAGGCCTGGCCGACCATGGTCGGCTTGGCACTACCGAGCCGGGTGACGCCCTGGATGAAGCAGGTTCGCAGACCCCGTTTGAAGAGTTGGGTGGCAATGCTGGCCGTCGAGGCAGTCCGGTAGGCGTCCAGAATGTCCGGCGGTAGGGTGGGGTGGGTTTCCGGCATTGTGTTCTCCTGGTGGTCTCTTCATGCGATTCAATCGAGCAGCGCCGGCAAGGTCAGTGAAATCGCCGGCACATAGGTGACCAGCATCAGCGCCGCCAGCAAGGCGAGGTAGAATGGCCAGATCGACCGCAATGCCTGTTCGATGGGAACCTTGCCGACGGCGCATCCGACGAACAGGCAGGTGCCGACCGGCGGTGTGCACAGGCCAAGGCCGAGATTCATCATCAGCATGATTCCGAACTGGATCGGGTCCATGCCGATCTCGCGGGCGATCGGCAGAAAGATCGGCGTGCAGATCAGGATCAGCGCCGCCATGTCCATGATCATGCCGAGCATCAGAAGCATGATGTTGATCATCAACAGGATGACGAGCGGATTGTCGGAGATCGTCACCAGCGTCTGTGAAAGGAGGGCCGGCACCTGATAGAGCGCCAGCAGGTAGGCAAACGCGCTCGCGAAACCGATCAGGATCATTACCATTGCGGTGGTCCGCACGGCCGAGGTAACGGCGGTGACAAAAGCAGGCCAGGACAAGGACCGGTAGGCGAACACCGTGAGAACGAGCGCATAGATGGCGCCGAACGCACCGGATTCCGTGACCGTGAAGACACCGGACAGCACGCCGCCGACGATGATGACCGCGGTGATCAGTCCCGGGATCGCCGCAACCGCGGAGACGATGACGGCGTGCCAACCGGGAAACGGTTCGGCCGGATAACCGCGCCGCACCGCGATCGCATAGGCGGCAATCGCGAGGCAGGCGCACATCAGCATTCCCGGGACGACGCCGGCCAGGAACAGTTTGGAAATCGAGATGCCGCCGCCGGCCGCCACCGCGAAGATGATCATATTGTGGCTCGGCGGAATGACGATCCCGGCGATCGACGAGGTGACCGTCACGTTGACGGCGTAGTCGCCGCCATAGCCCTTTTCCTTCATTACCGGGATCAGCAGCGAACCGAGCGCGGAAATGTCGGCGACCGCCGAGCCGGAAATGCCGCCGAACAGCATGCTGGAAAAGATGTTGACGGATGCCAGCCCGCCCCGGACATGGCCGACCAGGGCGGAGGCGAACCGGACGAGCCGCGCCGCAATGCCGCCATGCAGCATGATTTCGCCGGCGAAGATGAAGAACGGGATGGCGAGCAGGGAAAAGACGGAAATGCCGGAAATCGTGCGCTGAAAGGTGATCAGCAGAGGAAAGCCCTCGTAGAAGAAGGCCGAGGCGGCGGCAATCCCCATGGCGAACGCGACCGGGATGCCGAGGACCAGACAGGCACAAAACGTGCCGAGCAGGATGGCCAGTCCCATTACCGGTCGTCCCCGCCTTGCCGCGGAGCGGCGGCGCCGGCCAATCCTGCAAGGCGTGTGATCGCCCGCGCGCCGGCAAAGACGAAGGTAAGCGCGCCGCAAAACGCGGCAGGCAGCGTGCGGAAGGATTCCGGGATGTTAAGCATCGGCAGTTTTGTGTCCCAGCCGAATTGCATCAGCTCGATGCAGGCGAGCAGCATGACCAGTCCGAAACCCGCCATGACGATGTCGGCCAAAGCCGCGGCAATATCGGAGAATGGCGCGCCGAGCGCATCGCGAAACAGGGTGACGCCAAGATGGGTATCGTCATGCACACCGGCCGCACCGCCGACAAAGGCGATATAGCCGACCAGAAGCAGCGACATCTGCTCGACCCAGGTCGGGGTTTCGTTGAGTACGTAGCGGCCGAACACCAGCCAGCCGAAGATGATCACGAGAAAGACCAGCGCCGCAGCGCTCGCATAGGTGCACAACTGGCTGACAAGGCCGAGGACTCGTTGCGGGACGTTTCTTTGCGGGGGTACGGAGGGCAAATCGGTGTCCTCGTATCGGCGGGAGGGGGTTGGGGGGGCCCCGGGCCCCGCCCCACCCCCGGGGGGGGAGGGGGGGGGGCGGGGGACAGTGTGCCAGGGGGGG
>JBCDLT010000036.1:0-59461 GCA_038745065.1 Pseudomonadota bacterium
AGCGCCGGCCAGCGCTGTTCGGCGCTGCGCATGCTCTACCTCCAGGACGATGTCGCCGACGGTATTCTGGAGATGCTGCGGGGCGCCATGGATGCGCTGCGCCTCGGCGATCCGTGGGACCTGTCAACCGATGTCGGGCCGGTGATCGATCGGGAAGCCCAGACCGACCTCCTGGCCTATTGCGACCGGATGGCGGCCGAAGGCCGGCTGGTGCATCGGCTCGACGCGCCGGAGACCGGGCTGTTCGTGCCGCCGGCGCTGTTCCGGGTGTCGGGCATTGAAGCCCTTGAAAGGGAGGTCTTTGGGCCGATCCTGCATGTCGCGACCTATCGGGCGGATACGATCGATGCGGTGATCGAGGCGATCAATGCCAAGGGATACGGCCTGACCTTCGGTCTGCATACGCGGATCGACGACCGGGTCCAGCACGTGGTGGACCGGATCGAGGCGGGCAACATCTATGTCAACCGGAACCAGATCGGGGCGATTGTCGGATCGCAGCCGTTCGGCGGGGAGGGGCTCTCCGGGACGGGGCCGAAGGCGGGCGGGCCGTTCTACGTACGCCGGTTTGCGCGGCCCAAGCCAAACGGCAAGGTTACCGGCGGATCCGACCGCCGGATTTACGAGGGACGCCTGCTGTCTCGCGCCGATCTCCAGGCAGCGGTGGACAGCGTCTCGACCGGGCCACGCGCCGCGGGAAGCGGCATTGCACACCGGACCGCAACCGTCGCCGGGCGGCTGGGAATTGGAATGGAGCCGGATCTGGACCGTCTGGTCGAGGCCCGACGCTCCGGGATTGAACTGCCGGGACCGACAGGCGAGAGCAACCGGCTCTGGCTCTATCCGCGCGGCGTGATCCTGTGCGTCGGCGATGATCCGGACCGGGTGCTGGAGAGCGCCCTGTCGGCGCTTTATCTCGGCAACGCCGTTGTCGCGCTGCTGCCGATGGCGGATCGGGTCGCGACAGCACAGGGCATGATCGGTGAGGCCGGGCTCGCCGCTCGGTTTCTCGACGGCCGCGCTGAAGCCGACGAAATTGCGGCCGTATCCGGGCTTGCCGGTGTCTTCGCGCAATATGAAGACACTGCCCTGGCTCGGCTGCGTCAGGCGCTTGCGGCGGGCGACGGGCCGATCCTGCAACCGGTCGTGCCGGGCGATGCTCCGATCCGCTTGATGCTGGAGCGCCACGTCTGTGTCGATACCACGGCGGCCGGAGGCAATGCCTCGTTGATGACCGCGGCGGAAGCCTGACCGGCAGGCGCCGGGTCGCGTTGGAATCCCGGCGAAATTCTCTATATTGCCGTCTACCGGATGCTGTCTGCGCTGCACCGTCACTCGACTGTGTTGCGCGGGTCGAGCAAGCGCCGATTGAGGGAGAATGCCGTGTCGTCCATGCCGATCGAATTGTCCGTCGTCCCGGAGATCACCGCGTTTCACGAACCGGTATCGAGCACGATTTCCTACGTTGTCAAAGATCCGAAATCCCGGTCCTGCGCCATCATCGATGCGGTCATGGAAATCGACTATGCGGCCGGACGTACGATGTTCGATTGCGCCGATCGCATGATCGCGCATATCCGCGAAAACGACCTGTCGCTGGAATGGCTGATCGAAACCCATGTGCATGCCGATCACCTGTCGGGTGCGCCCTATATTCAGGAAAAGCTCGGCGGGCGTATCGGCATCGGCGAAAACATCACGCTCGTGCAGGAGACGTTCGGCAAGATCTTCAACGAAGGCACCGATTTCCAACGGGACGGCAGCCAGTTCGACCGCCTGTTCACCGACGGGGACACCTATTCCATCGGATCCATGGACGCCTTCGTGCTGCACACGCCCGGCCATACCCCGGCCTGCATGACGCATGTCATCGGCAATGCGGCCTTTGTCGGCGACACGCTGTTCATGCCGGACAGCGGTACGGCGCGGGCGGACTTTCCAGGCGGATGCGCCACGGATCTTTTCAAGTCGATCAAACGGGTCCTGACGCTGCCGGACTCCATGCGGCTGTTCATGTGCCACGATTACGGCGCCGGCGGCAAACGCGACATCGCCTGGGAAACCACTGTCGGCGAGGAACGCGAGGCCAACATCCATGTGCGGGACGGCGTGAGCGAAGAGGAATTCGTTCGCATGCGCACTGAACGGGATGCCTGTCTGTCGATGCCGAAACTGATCGTGCCGTCGATCCAGACGAATATGCGGGCCGGCGCATTGCCGCCGGCAGAGGACAACGGCACCCGGTACTTCAAGGTGCCGATCAACACGCTCTGACGAATACCCCCGCTGTGTCGGCGTGAGACCCGATTTTCCGGTTGTTCTGGCGGCGCTCTGCGCCGGGGCTTGGTTCGGCTTTGCGTGGCACCGGTTCATTGGGCGATACAAGCCCGGCGCGGCGTTTTTCGGACCGCTGGTCTCGGGTCGCCGTCTCCTTGCGACCCTCTCGGTTCTTATGATCGGCATGGGCGGAGCCGTGTTGGCAGCGCCGTCGATATGGCGGCGGGCATTCGCCTTTTATGAGGGCGACAGCCTGTTCACCCTTGAACCGATTGAAATTGCGAGTGTTCTCGCGATTTCGACGGTCTTAATCCTGGCGTTTTTCTGGCTGGCGACGGCGTTGCTGGTACCCGTGTTTTCCCGCTGGGGCGGATCGGCTGCGGGTCGCATCATCCTCGTTCCACCTGCGCTCGCGCTTGTCTGGCTTCTGTTGGCGCTGGCCCATTCTTCATCGCCGCAGATCTACTACACCTATTACCGTGCCACTCTGGACGGCCTGCCGCCTCAGTGGGTCATCAAAGACTGGATCGATATTGAAGCGATGATCACGGCCGCGCGTCTGCCGGCCGACGGGTCTTTGTCCATCCACCTGACCGGGCTCGTCTTCTGGAGCGTTCCGGTGCTTGTCCTGGCGACCGCAGCCCTGCGCTGGCGGCCGCAAGTCTGGCAGCCAAGCGGCTTCCAGGTCGGCATGGCGGGCACCTGTCTGGTGCTGGGCCTGTCTGTTCTGGGGCCGAAAGTGTTCGGCGGTCCGACGCCGTGACGTCGGCATCCGGCGATTTTTCTGAAAACCGGTTCCCACATCTGCAGGACTTGCGCTAAAACCCGGAAAACGTTGACGGGAATCGATCCCTTTTCCTTTAGAGCGGTTCCGGGTCAGCTAGAGTCATTTGACCGGGTTTACAGGTCCGCTGGCTAGGCGCGGTTTCCGCCGTGGTCTTGTTGACCACAAGGGGACCGCAACGACGTCCAGCGGACCTGTAACCCCGGCCTCCGGTGGGCCAAATCAGCCCGTCGGCGTCGTTAAATCGCTTGCCCGATTCACACCGTATCGCGCTGCGCGATTTGCCTAGCCGAGCGACCTGATTTGGACCATCAAATGGTTCTATCTGACCCGGAACCGCTCTAAATCACACAACCGGAGCGCGGGCAGCAGCAATGGCGCGGCAATTCATCTATTTCATGCAGGGCCTGTCCAAGACCTATACGGGCGGCAAGAAGGTCCTCGATAACATCCACCTGCAATTCTACCCGGATGCCAAGATCGGCGTGCTGGGCCCGAACGGGGCCGGTAAGTCGACGCTCCTGCGCATCATGGCTGGCCTGGAGAAGGAATATGTCGGTGAGGCCTGGGTGGCGGACGGTGCCACGGTCGGCTATCTGCCGCAGGAACCGGAACTCGATGCGACGAAGACAGTCGCGGAAAACGTCATGGAGGGCGTTGCCGACAAGAAGGCCGTGCTCGACCGCTATAACGAAATGATGATGAACTATTCCGACGAAACGGCGGAAGAAGCGGCGGCGCTGCAGGACCAGATCGACGCGCAGAACCTGTGGGATCTGGATTCCCAGGTGGACATGGCCATGGAGGCGCTGCGGTGTCCGCCTGGCGATTCCGAAGTCACCAACCTGTCCGGCGGCGAGAAGCGCCGTGTGGCGCTTTGCCAATTGCTGCTCTCGGAGCCGGACCTTCTGCTGCTTGACGAGCCGACCAACCACCTGGACGCCGAAACCGTGGCCTGGCTGGAGCGGCACCTGCGGGAATATAAGGGCGCCGTCCTGATCATCACCCACGATCGCTACTTCCTCGACAACGTCACTGGCTGGATCCTGGAACTCGACCGGGGGCGCGGCATTCCGTATGAGGGCAATTATTCGGCGTACCTGGAAAAGAAGGCGAAGCGGATGGAGCAGGAAGGCCGCGAGGAAGCCGCACGCCAGCGGGCCCTGTCGCGCGAACGCGAATGGATCGCCGCCAGCCCGCGCGCTCGTCAGGCCAAGTCCAAGGCGCGGATCAGCGCCTATGACGAATTGCTGAAGCGAAATGAAGAACGCGCGCCCGGCACGGCACAGATAATCGTTCCGCCAGGCGAACGGCTCGGCGATACGGTCATCGAAATCAAGGACCTCAAAAAAGGTTTCGGCGACAAGCTTTTAATCGACGATCTGACCTTCGACCTGCCGCCGGGCGGCATTGTCGGCGTAATCGGCCCAAACGGTGCCGGTAAAACCACGTTGTTCCGCATGCTGACGGGACAGGACGCGCCGGATGACGGAACGGTCCGCCTCGGGGAGACCGTGCATCTGGGCTATGTCGACCAGTCGCGGGATGCGCTCGACGGCAACAAAACGGTCTGGGAGGAGATTTCCGAAGGGGCCGACGTGATCCGGCTCGGCCGCCGGGAAATGAATTCACGCGCCTATTGCGGAGCGTTCAATTTCAAGGGCGGCGATCAGCAGCAAAAGGTCGGATCGCTCTCCGGCGGTCAGCGCAACCGGGTACACTTGGCAAAAATGCTGAAGTCGGGCGCGAACGTTCTCCTGCTCGACGAACCGACCAACGACCTGGACACCGAGACGCTCGCAGCACTTGAAGACGCGCTGGAGGACTTTGCCGGTTGCGCGGTCATCATTTCGCACGACCGCATGTTCCTCGACCGTCTGGCGACGCACATCCTCGCCTTTGAGGGCGACAGCCATGTCGAATGGTTCGAGGGGAATTTCGAAGACTACGAAAAGGACAAGGTCCGGCGTCTCGGACCGGAAAGCGTCAACCCGAAACGCGTCACATACAAGCCGTTGACGCGCTGATCGCGCGTCGGCAAACGCTTGTATTCAGTGGGGAATTCGACCGCCGTCAGGCGGTCGCACTGCTGGAGGCGAGAAGGTCGCGCAAGGCGGCTTCATTGTTGGTGGCGATGCGTTCCAGGGACGAGAGACGCGTAGCGATTTCCGCCTGTTTCAGTTCAAGCCTGGAATACTGGCTGGACAGCAGACGCAGGTGTTCCAGGATCTTGTCTTGAACGTCCGTCATTGCGGATTGCCTCCTCTTTCATGTCCGCCAGATTTGATCGCCGAAGGTCCGATTCACGCGGCCTGTGGCGTTGCAATCGCGTCGAACCGACCAAGCCCGAGATATACCATATCCATGGCAGGGCTTGGACAGCGCATCGGGTCGACGCATCAATTTTGCGCCTTGCGCCACGCTGCAAGCGACGCTTGGCTCGGCGCTCATGTCTCTTTGGCCAGCAATTCCGGGCGTCCCGAGGTTTCATAGTGCTGGTCTACGGTTTTCCTTGTTATCCACAGACCGATGAAAAACAGGACGAAGCCGGCCGGTATGTCGGCGAGGTGGTGACCGCCCTGCATCAGCGTTGCGGGGATGATCAGGATGTTGATCAATAGAAAGACCGGGAATACCCATTTCAGCGAACGGGCCGCGTATACGGCGATCAGTGCCAGCACGGTGTGGTAGGACGGAAACCCGATGAGACCGCGGATCTCGTCGGGTGCAAGCCTTCCCGGACCTTCCGCGGCAAGCCGAACCAATTCCTGTCCGTAAGCGGTTCCGAGCACCGGATTGACGGCCTGTTCCAGGTCGGCCGGCAGCGTGAATTGCGAACTCGCGCCATGGGATGGGAAGAAACCCCAAAAGACGATGGCAATCGTTGCGGTGATCGCGACAAAGGCGATCAGGTCATGCAGGTCGCGGACCCGTCCCGTCAGCCCCAACACGATCAGCAGGAACGCGATCTGAGGCATGGTTGAGATATAGGCGTATCTGAGGACTTCGCTCAGAACCGGATATTCCGCTGCGAGCACGATCATGTCGGGCCAGTGATAGCCGAAAAGGGCATCGAACCGGACCAGAGCGGGATCGATGGAGGGGCGCGTTATCGGCATCAGCAGATAATTGAATGCGGAAATCGCCATGGTGAAGAAGACCAGAAGGGCGGTGCCGGTGAGTGCAGCGCCGATCCGTTCGCTGCGTCCGGAAAGCCGGTAGAATTGACCGGCGGCAAATGTCGCGAGCGCGACCCCGACCGTCACGCTGTATCCGGCCCAGTCGACTTCGATGTCGCGCCAGAAGACCTGCACCAGATTGACCGCCAGCGCGGCCAGCGACAGGACGATCACGAATCTCTCGGCGGGCCAGATTTCCAGCCGCGATACGCTGAACTGCCGCACGACGCATACCCCACTACGATAACCCGCGCGCAGCCTAGGGCTGCGCAGTTAACATTCCGAAAAGGCGGGACAGAGCGACGTAAAATCTGCGTTCACGGGAAGGCTATCGAGGTTTGGATTTCAGAGCCGCTACCGATAAGGTACCGGCACGCTCGGCATTCCTGACCGATCGCGGTCGTCAGATGGAGAACCAGACATGGCCACCTTGCTCATCACGGGCGGGGCGCGCGGCATTGGCCGCGAACTCGTAAAACAGGCGCTTGAGGCGGGGCACGACGTTATTGCCTCGGTGCGCGCGGGAGCGGAATCGACGCTCGACGATCTGAAGGCGTCGGCGGGCGATCGTCTGGCCGTTCTGACGCTCGATGTCAGTGACCCGGATTCGATCCGTGCCGCGGCCGCTGCCTTCGAGCGCCCGGTTGACATCCTCATCAACAATGCCGGCATTATCGGTCCGCTGCCGCAATCCACGCTGGAGATGGATTTCGACGGCTTCGCCCAGACGTTTGACGTCAACACGCTGGGTCCGTTGCGTGTTATCCACGCGTTCCTGAAGAACGTGCGCCGAGGCGACAATCCGCGGGTCGTGACGATCTCCAGCAAGATGGGCTCGATGGCGTTCCAGTCGTCCGACCGCATCGCCTACCGTGCCTCCAAGGCCGCCGTGAACAAAGTCATGCAAGGCCTGGCGACCGACCTGCGGGAGGACGGCGTTACCGTGGTCTCGATGCATCCGGGTTGGGTGCGCACGGATATGGGCGGGGGCAACGCGGACCTTGCCGTGGAGGAGAGCGCAGCCGGCATTCTGGCGGTGGTGACCGGCCTTTCGCCGGATCGGTCCGGCTCCTTCATCAACTACGACGGCACCGATCTGCCCTGGTAACCGGAGCGTCGGTAAGAGAGCCTGAAACAGCGGAACCGGACATGGTCGAGATCGTTGCCAAAAAGAAACTTGAGGCTCGTGCGCTGGCCGTGCTCACGCCGGAAGGCGAGGGGTTCCGGACCAAGCCGGTAAAGGCGCTCGACCTTTCCCTGGAAGGGATTGCGGACGACGGTCATGCCGGGTGGGTCCGTGGTGCCGACGCCCGCACGCCCTGGTACAAGCGCGGCACCGACATCCGCAACGTGCGTCAGATCTCGCTGGTCAGCGTGGAGGACTTGGCGGCCATTGCGGAAACGCTCGACGTGCCGACGATTGCGGCCGCCTGGATCGGCGCCAACGTCGTCGTCCAGGGGATTGAGAATTTCTCCTATCTGCCGGCCGGCACGCTCCTGTTTTTCGGCGAGGCTTGTGTCTTGCGCATTGAAGAACAAAACGCGCCCTGCCGCCAGGCGGGGCGGGCTGTGCAGGAGCGCTATCCCGACGTCGAGGGCCTGGAGACCGGTTTCGTCAAAGCGGCAATCGGAAAGCGCGGGGTCGTGGCCAGCGTCGACCGGGCCGGCCTCGCCCGGGCCGGCGAGGCGCTTTTCGTCCACGTCCCAGCCCAATGGATCTATTGACGCTGTTCCTGCCTATTCGCCGCCATCGTCCCAACGCAGAGAAAGCTCGGGGTATTGCCTGTTGCAATTTCTCCCTGCAGGCGCCCAAATGACCTCTTCGATCTAAGGAGCGTCGCGATGGATACCCTGATCGTGCTGGCAAGCGTGTTTGCCGTCTTCATTCCGGCGCTGATGCTGCCGGGCCCGGATTTTGTCGCTGTCGTCCGGTCGTCGATGACCCGTGGCCTGTCGGCGGGGATCCTGACGACCCTCGGCGTGACGCTCGGCCTCGGCCTTTATGCCACGCTCAGCCTGCTTGGCCTTTCCGCGCTGCTCGTCGAATACCAATGGCTGACATGGCTCGTCCGGATTCTGGGCGGCAGCTATCTGATCTATCTTGGGATCCGGCTGTTTTTCGCCAAACCCGACCCGATCGAGATCGATCCGGCGGCCGAACGACGGGCCAGCAATCCGGCGGTATTCGGTTTCCTGGTCACGCTGACCAATCCGAAGGCGATCGTGCTGTTTGCCAGCGTGTTTGCGACAGCGGTCACGGATCAGACGCCGCTCTGGCTGATGGGCGTGATGATCGGGCTCGTGATGGCGAGCACATTCGTCTGGTATACCGGCGTCAGCATCTTCATGTCGTCGCCGCCGGTCATGCGGCGCTTCCAGCAGGCGCGTCACCGGATCGAACAGATGGCCGGCGTCTGTTTCGTCGCGATCGGCGGTCGGGTGTTGGCGGACGCGCGGTCGCCGATCACGCCGTAGCGGCGCCCTGTTGATGCGGTTCCGCGATCTTCCCGGCCCTTATCGGCGCCGTTGTGATCCCGGCTCGCTGATCCGGGCCAGCAGTGCGGCAAGCGTAACGGCCTCATCGTCTTTCAGGTGATCGCCGATTGTCGTCTGCAAGGCCGCTGCATAGATCGGCCACATGCGGACGCGCAGGTCGCGGCCGCTTTCGGTGATCGCGATCACCTGACCGCGGCCGTCATCGGCCGCCGGGCGCCGCGTCAGATAGCCGGCCGTCTCGATCCGGGCGAGGAGCCGCGACAATCCATATTGCGGCAAAAGCAGCTTTTCTTCGAGTTCGTAGGGTCGCAATCCGGCTTCTCCGGCCCGGTCGAGTTCCAACAGCGCGTCATACCAGGACAGTGGCGGAAAGCCGTTTTGCTTGAGCGCCGTCTCAATGCCCGACAAGGCCCGGTGATGGGCGCGCACCAGTCGGGTCCAGGCACGAATCGTGGATTTTGCGGGTTCGGAATCCATTCTCCGACCCAATCATAATCATGCAATTGCATCAAGCTTGACAATTCATGCATTTGCATCCATATACATGCAAACGCATTGAAGCGGATCGCGCGGTCCCCTCAGACCTTGCGCGCTAGGTCATCAGGAGGATCTTCATGTCTGAAAAACCGCATCTGATCAGTCATGAGCTGTGCCCCTATGTGCAGCGCGCCGTCATCGTGCTGACGGAAAAACAGGTTCCCTTCGAGCGCACCGACATCGATCTGAGTGCCAAGCCGGACTGGTTTCTCGATCTGTCGCCGATGGGCCGGGTGCCGGTCCTGCGCATCGGCGGCACGACGCTGTTCGAAAGCCAGGTGATCGCCGACTATCTCGACGACGTGACCCCGGGTTCGCTTTACCCCTTGGATCCCCTGGAGAAGGCGCGGCACCGGGCGTGGATCGCCTTTGCCTCTGAAACGCTGAACGCGATCGGCGCCTTCTATTCCGCCCCGGACGCGGCGGCCTTTGATGCCAAACGCGATGCCCTGGCGGCGCGTTTCAACCTGGTGGACCGGGAGGTCGACGGCCCCTATTTCGCCGGCACGAGTTATCATCTGGTCGATGGCGTCTGGGGGACGGTTTTCCGGTATCTGGACGTCTTCGACACGATCGCCGATTTCGGTCTCCTCACCGATGCGCCGGTCGCAAGTCTGTGGCGCGAGTGGATCCGGCGCCGGCCGTCAGACCGCGAGGCGCCGTCGCCGAACTATGCGGAACGGCTGATGGATTTCCTGAAAGACCGGGACAGCCATATCTCCACCCTGATCCGATCTGCGGAGCACGTGCCGGCGGGATAAAATCCGTGTCTTCGCGGATTTTGGGACAAAACTGCCACGCGGGTTCATTATCGTGTAGAATACTTGATTTCTACTTGGTTTGAGACTGCTGTATTCTTGTGCTGCACATTGAATCGATGCGGAGGAGGCCGGATCCATGCGTATTTCTGGCGCTGTTTTGTCTGCGCTTTTTCTCGCGCCGGTCGCACCGGCATCGGCATTTCAATCGCTTGAGGGATATTTCGTCGCCCTTCAGGCCTGCGAAGCCTATCAGTCGAAAAACAAGCTGACCAATCCCGGCAATGTCGAAACGGAAAAGATGCGGGCCTACGTCATCAAGGGGCTCAACAAGGTCGGCGGCGATTTTTACCAGATGCAGGTGCCGGACGCGCCCGTGACCACGGACCGATGGGTGCATGTGCGCTGCGGGGTTCATGTGGTCGAGGCGGGCACGGTCGTCGCGCCGGATCCGGGCGGTCCAGATGTGGTCGTTACGCCGCCGACAGGCGGTGAATCCACGGAAAACCTTCTGGCACTCAGCTGGCAACCGGCGTTCTGCGAGATCCGACCCGGCAAGACGGAATGCAAGCAGCTCAATGACGGCCTGCTGCCGGTGACGGAGACCCAATTGTCCATCCACGGCCTGTGGCCGCAACCGCGTTCGAATGTCTATTGCGGGGTGCCGAAGGTTCTGGTCGATCACAGTAAGGCCCGGCGCTGGTCGCAGCTTCCGGACGTTGTGGTCGACGCCGAAACCCGCGAGGCGCTTGCCGTCGCAATGCCAGGAACTGCGAGTTTTCTCGATCGCCATGAATGGATCAAACACGGCACCTGTCACAAGGGCGCTGGGGGCGCAGACGAATATTACGACGACACGCTGCTGCTGGTCGACGCGATCAACGACTCGTCCGTCGCCACTTTCCTCGCCGAGCATGTCGGGGCCGAAGTCGAGACGCGCGACATCCGGGCACGGTTCGACGAGGCCTTCGGTGACGGGGCCGGTGACCGGGTGCAGTTCCAGTGTCAGGGCGACGGCGGACGGGTGCTGATCCAGGAAATGCGGATTCATCTTCGGGGCGTGATCGATCCGGACAACACGCTGTCGGATCTGCTTCTCGCGGCGGACCCCGTCCCGGCGGGCTGCCGGGCGGGGACGATCGATCCGGCTGGATTGCAATAGGCGCTTATTGTGTGGAGACCGGACGGCGGCCTGCAGTTCTTCGTTGTACTGCCGCTCTGCACCCGAGGTACCTAATACGAAGCCGATCGGCTTCGACCGGATTACGGCAATGATGCGGTCCCGCGTGTTTCCATCAAAAAAGTTGAAACCGCTCGCTTCAGAGGTGGATTTGCGGTTTCCGGACCGGCTGGTGCTCCGGATGTGCGGTTTCAGAAAGCTGCCCGCACAATGCTCTAGTCGTGTTCTGGCGGGTAGCGCCGGCGTTTATGTACGACGCCCAAGATCCAGATCTCGAATTCATCCGGTTCGCTGTAAATGACAATGTACGGTGTGTTTGGAACCGAGATTTCGAGCAACTTTGGGACCGAGTCGGCGCGCCCTATACGTGGAAACTTCTCCAGCAGCGATATGGACTGATCAATCCGCAAGATCGTATTTTCGGCGGCACGCGCATTGGCCAGCGCAATGGTCTGCTTGATGTGTTTCAGGTCATTCAGTGCGGTGCTTTGAAATCTAGTATTCAAATATCTAACTGATTTCGCACGTCCTCATGCGAAAGCATTTCTTCCGGGTTTGCCTTGGCAGCATCCAGCGCCTTTTGAACTTTCCCGTTTTTCCACGCGATATAATCGGGATCCGTCGATGGTTGTCCGGGCTGCGTTAATTCGGAAACCGTCAGTTTGTCGTCGATTGGTGTCTCGGTCATGGTAGCGGTCATACCTCCTTGAGGGAGATTTTGCACCCGCCATGGTTTCACCACTCTAACCGGTGCTTGCTGGATGTCGTCGTACAGCCGCCTGCCATCCCAGAGCTCTGGGTCTCGCGCCACTCGGAATCCAATTTCCCATGACATAAACGGAGCCTTCTCTGTTCGATAAAGTGTGTCAAACGCGTATCGGTCCGTTTCGGACCTCATCATCGCTGCCCGTCTCGTCCATCTGCCCGCAACCTGATAGCGTCCGGCCATGCTCGATTTTGAAACCTGTAACCAGGCCCGCCTGCGCCGCGATCCCGCCTTTGACGGGGTGTTCTTCATTGCCGTGAAGACCACGCGTATCTATTGCCGGCCGGTCTGCAAGGTGAAACAGCCGCTGACGAAGAACGTGCTTTTCTATCCGAGCGCGGCGGCCGCCGAGGAGGCCGGATTTCGGCCCTGCCTGCGCTGCCGGCCGGAGACCGCGCCGTTCTGTCCGGCGTGGAACGGTACGCGGACGACGGTGGAACGGGCGCTGCGTCTGATCGAACAGGGCGCGCTCGACCGCGGCAGCGTCGAGGAACTGGCCGCGCGGCTCGGCGTCGGATCTCGACACCTGTCGCGCCTGTTCAAGCATCATCTCGGCGCCTCGCCGGTGCGCACGGCCAAGACGCTGCGCGTTCATAGGGCCAAGACACTCTTGAGCGACACGACACTGCCGATGGCCGAGATCGCCTTTCGCGCCGGTTTCGGTAGTGTGCGCGCGTTCAACGCGGCGTTTTCCGACCTCTACGGACGCCCGCCGTCCAGTATGCGCCGCCCGGTGGCTGTCAGCCATACGCCAGAGGCTGGCCGGCATGGTTCGGCTTTTCCCGCGTCCACCGGTTCGCCGACTGCTTGTGCCGGACGGGCCGACCACCGGTCTGCCGCGCGGCCGGCAGTCCGGTTGCCTGTTTGACACCAAAATCCCGCTGGCGCGTCGGATCGGTGACGACGCATTGCCGGCGGGCTACAAACTGATCGCTGTGAAGCCGTTACCCTCATCTTCGGAGGAACCATGACCCAGGCAAAAAAGGCCGAAACGTTCAATGCCCTGCACGTGCGGGGCGATCCCGTCGTGCTCTACAACATCTGGGATGCCGGCGGCGCCGCGGCGCTTGCCAAGGCCGGGGCTCCGGCCGTTGCGACCGGAAGCTGGTCTGTCGCTGCCGCGCAAGGGTATGGCGACGGTGAAGCCATCCCCCTCGATTTTCTCGTCCGGATCGTCGAGCGCATCACGGCAAGCGTCGAGGTGCCGGTCAGCGTGGATTTCGAGGGCGCATACGCTGCGGAACCGGAGACGGCGGCCGCCAATGTGACACAGCTCCTGAACGCTGGCGCGATCGGCATCAATTTCGAGGATCAGGTCGTCGGCGGCAGCGGTCTTCATGCCCTGGACAAACAGGTGAACCGCATCGCGGCGATACGGCAGGCGGCTGTAGCGGCCGGTGTTCCCCTCTTCATCAACGCGCGGACCGACCTGTTTCTGAAAGACCGGGATAGAGCGGACCACAAGGGCCTCGTTGCCGAGGCGTTGGAGCGCGGTTCCGCCTACGCGGAAGCCGGCGCGAGCGGATTCTTCGTGCCCTGGCTCGCCGATCCGGATCTGATCGGGCAGGTGTGCCAGGCCGTGCCGCTGCCGGTGAACGTTATGGCGGCGCAGGGTGTGCCGTCGAAGTCGGACCTTGCCGCGGTTGGTGTGGCCCGGATTTCGCACGGGCCGGGGCCCTATTTCGATGCGATCAAAACGCTCACTGAGCGCTATCAATCGCTGAGCTGACGGGCATGTCATTCGGATAGGAACGGGCCACCCAGACCCGTTCGTCGCCGGCGCGTCTGCCCGATCGCGCCTCTGCAATGCTGTCGACGATCGCGCCGGCAACCGGCAGGCGGTAATGGAGTGCGTCCCAGTAATTGCCGTCCTGCCTGGTCAGAGGCGAGGGAATGCGCCAGTCGATGACGAGCGCGCCGGCCTGTTGCGCGAGGCGGTCGATGCGCGATTTGCATTCCTCTTCGATGGCCGCTTCGCGGGAACCCGGCGCGGGCTGCGACCGCTGGTGTACGGGCATCCAGACATAGATAAATTCGGTCTTGCCTGCGGTGCGCGTCTGCAGGTCCTCGATCCACTGAACTGCCGGAAAGGGCAGGGCGGCCCGCTCCGTTGCCGTCAGCGTCACCGCCGGTTCCACGATCGCAACCTGTCGTGGGCCATCGCCCCAGATGTGCTGCCGAGCCCGCTCCAAGTCATAATCCGCCTCGGGCGGTACAAAGACCGCAAAACCGTTTTTTGCCAGACGTTCCGGCCTGAGCCCCAAAAGCGTGACAATCGTACGCCCGGCAAATTCGACCATGCGCCCGTTCACCAGATACGCCATGTCGTTCCACGGATCCTCGTCGTAGATCCAGGCCGGGAAACCACGTTTCGTAATCCGGTTTTCCGGCTTGTCAGCTTCGGGGTGACACCAGACGCCATCCAGTCCGATCAGAATGGTCTTCGGGACACCGACTTCGCGCAGGTACAGGTCGGCGAGGCTCCATGCCTCCCAGGCGCGGCCGTCATTGAGCGCCAGATTGGCAAAACGGTGTCCGAGCGTGAGATCCAGATCGTCGGGATCCAACAACCGGCTGGTCGAAGTGCCGAGCACGAAGGAATCGTAGCGCTGTGACCGAATGACGAGCGGATAGAAATGCCGCTGTTTGATATCGACGATAGGGCGATCGATCGGCAGGGAAAACGGCACAACGCCAAGCGGGTCGACCAGAAAGATCAAGGAGCCGAGGATTGCCGTGCATCCGCCCAACACGCCGATGAAAGCGCCGTTGAAGCGCTTCCAGAAGCGCTCCGTGCGGGGCAGCCGTTTCAGCAGGGCAAGAAGAGTGCGGATTGCTTTCATGCTCGGTGATCGATGTCCAGACAAGCCTTTTCAGAACTGGAAATAGATGAAGGCTGCGGGTGGGGCATTGCCGACTTCAAGAACCGCTATCGTCAATATCAGCGCTGATGCGCCGGCGACGAGACGGCTGGGAACGAGCGTTTTGTCCATGATCCGGTGTGCGGAGGGAACGATAACGGCGACTGCCGCGGCAAGCATCAGCAAGGAGGCCGCGTGGACGTCGCCCATCGTGCCGGTTGTTCCAAGGGCGGCCTGCATCATCGACCAGGCGGTGGTGAAGTCGGGAGACCTGAACAGGATCCAACCGAAGGCCACGAAGAGCATGGTTGCCGCCCAACCGAGAACCGGCGGCAGGACCATGCCGGATTTTTGCCAGGCGTGGCACAGGATCAGGCCGACCCCGTGCATCAACCCCCAGGCTACGAACGTCCATCCGGCACCATGCCAAAGGCCGCAGAGCCCCATGGTCACCAGGGTCGCAAATACGTAGACCGCCATCCCGTGCCGGCTTCCACCGATCGGGATATAGAGGTAGTCGCGCAGGAAACGGGACAGCGTGATGTGCCAGCGCCGCCAGAAATCCCGCAGCGAGGTGGCCAGATAGGGCCGGTTGAAGTTTTCCGGCAGGACGAAACCGAAAAGCAGTCCGAGCCCGATTGCCATTTCGGAATAGGCGGAAAAGTCGAGGAAAAGCTGGAAGGAAAACCCAAGCGTCGCGCTCCAGGCATCCGCAAAACCGAGGGCTTCGGTCTGCGCCCTCAAAAACAGCGCATCGACCGTCGGCGCCAGCCGGTCGGCCAAAAACACTTTCTTGGCGAAGCCGAGCGTGAACAAAAGGCTTCCGGCCGCCAGCCTGAAATGCATGCCGTCGCGGCGCGGATCGCGTGCGAACTGGTCGATGATTTCATTGTGGCGAACAATCGGTCCGGCGATCAGTTGCGGGAAAAACGTCGCAAACAGAAAGAACGTTCGAAACGGATATTCCGGTGCGGTGCCGCGTCGGACATCGACGAGGTAGGAAACAAGCTGGAAGGTGAAGAAGCTGATGCCGATCGGAAGAAGAATGTCGTTGCGCGGCAGATCCAGGCGCGTGATGTCCTCCAGTGTGCGAAGCAAGAAATCCGCATACTTGAAGGTTGCGAGCGAGGTCAGGTTCAGGGCGATGGCAAGTATGATGATCGCCGGTCGACGCAGGCGACAATACAGCTTGGCCAGCAACCATGTGAGTACCGCGTGTGCAATCAACAGCGGCAGGAAGCGGATATCCCACCAGCCGTAAAATGTCAGGGAAGCGACGATCAGAAGCCATTGTCGCGCCGATGCCGATCCGGCGACTATCCAATATCCCGCCAGTACGACCGGCAGAAACACCAAGACGAATTCTTGGCTTTGAAAAAGCAAGTCGGCTCTCTTTGCCAGGAAGACACAATCGATCGTCGAAATACGGTCTTATCATCGGGCAATCATAATGACTACGCTATCGGGACATCTTTGACCGTTTGTGCGGGCGCATGTGGACTATCTTCAATCGCAGTCCCGAGGGCGCGGAAATCGTCGCCGCGTGATCGAGACCGGATCGCCAGCCCGGCCGAATTGCGCGTGGTCGGCACGCCATAGAAAAATCGCAGGCGTTGCGGGCTGAGCCCCATGCGACCGGATCTTCCGATCGTTTTCGACAGAAAGGCCGGGCAGTCTTATCCGGCCGCGATGCCATTGCCCTGCGAAGGTTGTATCCGGTTCGCCCTTTGCCTCTGCGGATTGCGCGCCGGCCTCAAGCCGATTGCGCGGTCTCGGCAAGATGGCACAACAATTCGAACATCAGCGTTGCTCCGGCAAGCGCGGTGATGCCCTGGCTGTCGAAGGGCGGGGAGACCTCGACGAGATCGGCGCCGACATAATTCAGGCCGCGCAGACCCCGCACCAGCTTCAGCGCTTCACGCGTTGTGAAACCGCCGATTTCCGGAGTGCCCGTGCCCGGCGCGAACGCCGGATCGAGCGCATCGATGTCGAAAGTCAGATAGACCGGATGATCGCCGATCAGGTCGCGAATCTCCGCAATGACGGCATCGATCCCCATCTCCACGGCGTCTTCCATGAACACAATGCGCATGCCGGTCTTTTGCGAATAATCCCAGACCTCGGTGCCGTTGTGGGAGCCGCGAATGCCGATCTGGATGGTTTTATCGGGTACAATGACGCCGGCCTCGTTGGCGCGGCGAAACGGTGAGCCATGGTTGAGCGCCGACCCCTGGAAGGTGTCGAGCGTATCGGCGTGGGCGTCGATCTGGATCAGGGCGACGGGCCGGTCCCGGCCGACGGCCTTGAGGATCGGATAGGTGATGGAATGGTCGCCTCCGGCGGAGAGCGGCAAGGCGCCGGCCGCGACGACCGCACCGATAAAAGCTTCGATCTCGTCTGCCGTACCTTGCGGATCATACATGCGGGACAAGGGCACGTCGCCGATATCGGCGATGGTCGCGAGTTCATAGGGGTTGACCCGTGTGCGATGATGAATTGTGCGTGTCAGGCTCGACATGTCGCGCAAGCCCCGCGGGCCATGGCGCGCTCCGGCCCGGTTGGTGACGCTGCCGTCATAGGGGATGCCGAGCAGCGCCACGTCGAGACCCTCGGCTGTTTCGGCATGCGGCAGCCGCATGAAGGTCGGGATGCCCATGAAGCGGGGGTTCAGCAGCGGCGCGGTTGGTGTCGGCATGGGAGGGTCCAGTCTGCGGGAGGGAGTGTCAGCCCTGTGATAGCGCAAGCTGACCCGCAGGGCCAAGCATTCGATGCCTTGTCGGAGGCGCGATGACGCGCATGGAATTCGTTTCGTTGCGCGCCGAAACAAGCTGGAGTGCTTGTATCTAAAATTTTATACATTGTTTATTCGAATCTATTCTAAATAAATGCTGTTTTTGTGGCTTTTTAAATGAAAAATATGACGCCGTTATTGGGTTTTTGTGGAATTTTTATTGGTAGAAATCCGGCTACGCTAAACGAAAATGGGTGAGAATGTAGCCATGAGCCCCCAGATTCAGACGCAATTGGTTGACTTTGAAACGCTCGAACGAGCGGATGCCGTTGAGCGGCGATCGGAACTGGCGCGCAATGTCGTCAGCCTGTTCGCCCTGACATCCGAGACCTGTACGGCCGAGCAGCTCGGCACCTACGACATGGTGCTGTACCGCTTGGCGGACATGGTCGAGGTGGAAGTGCGGCGGCAGATCTCCGACAAGCTGGCCACGCTGCGGCGGGTCCCGGAGACCACGCTGCAGAAACTGGCCCGCGATGACATCGCGGTGGCGGAGCCGATTCTTATCGGTTCGGTGGCGCTGACCGATTCGGACCTGATGGATATCGCACAATCGCTCGGTATCGAGCACGCGAGCGCAATTGCGGATCGCGAGGTATTGAGCGAGCAGGTCACGGACGTGCTGATCGACCTCGACGATGCACGACTGCAAAAGAAAGTGCTCGAGAATTCCGGTGCGATCATTTCCGGCGGTGGTTTTGAAAAACTCTACGTGAATGCCCGCAAGGACGAAGACCTGCAAGTCGGTCTCAGCAATCGCAAGGACACGCCGGACCGGATCATTGCCGCGCTCATTAACCAGGCCACGGACGCCGTTCGCGAGAAGTTGATGAATTCCGGCAACGGCCCGAATTCGCAGAAGATGATCGAGGCCGGTGCCGAGGCATTCGACAAGATGTCGAACGATTACTGGCTGTCGCGCTACGATTTCCCGGGCGCGTGGAAGGCGGTCAGCCAGTCGGCGGCGAACGGTCAGATCGACGAACGGCTCGTGCGTCAATTCGCAATGCAGGATCGATTCGCGGAAGCCGTCGCGGCCTTTGCGATCGTTGCCGGCATGCCGTTCGATCACGCCAAACACTGGCTGGTGCGGTTGGACCCGACGCCCTTCCTGACGATTGCCAAGGCGGTCGGATTCGACAAGATCACTGTGAAATCGATGCTTGGCATGGGACCCTGGCGGCTCCGTCTGTCCGTCGAGGAGCGGATCAACGCCTTCGGCCAGTTCGAGCGCATGGACCGCAGCGAAGCCCGGCGCATGATCCAATGCTGGCAGATGCCAGGCCAGGACGCCGCCTGACGATCGCTCCCAGGTCCCCTTTCTGACACACTTGAAACCGGCCCGTTGTGGCCGGTTTTTCATTTCCGGAAAACTCTGGAACCGGCGACGCTCATCGCGAATCCGGACGGTCCGAGATCCGTCCCGGTTTCCGGAAGGCGCCCGGGTAAACTCTTGGTGGGGCGGTAACCGTTCCAAGAAAAAACCGTCGCGGCCCTTGCGCGGAAAAGGAAATAAAGATATCTTTATATCTGATTTTCAGGTGTCAAGGTCGATGCGAGAGACAAAGCTTACGTCGGAAATGGTGCTCGCCGGGCTGAAGGCCGCAGGAGAGAACACCCGCCTGCGGATTCTGGCTCTGCTCGAAGAGCATGACCTGACGGTGAAAGACTTTACCACCGTGCTTGGCCAGAGCCAGCCGCGCATTTCCCGGCATTTGAAGCTGCTCGCCGAAGCACGGCTGATTCAGCGATTTCCCGAAGGCGCATGGGTCTACTACCGGCTGACCGACAGCGGCGCCCAGGCGCGGCTGATTCGGTCCGTTCTCGGCCTGCTCGATACATCCGCGCCGGAATTCCTGCGCGACCGCGAACGCCTCGACATCGTCAAACGCGAGCAGGCGCGGCAGGCGGCCGCCTATTTTGCGACGAACGCCCAGGAATGGGACCGTCTGCGCACGCTGCACGTTGCCGAGGGTGAGGTCGAACAGGCGATCGCGCGAATTGTCGGGGAAGACCCTTTCGACGGGTTTCTCGATCTGGGGACGGGTACGGGGCGGCTTCTTGAATTGTTCAGCACCCAGTTCGAACGGGGTGTCGGCGTCGATCTCAGTTCGCAGATGCTGTCGATCGCGCGTGCCAACCTGAACAAGGCGGGCATTCGAAACGCGCAGGTGCGTCAGGGCGACATCTATTCCCTGCCGGTCTCTCCCGGCACGTTCGATGTGGTCGCCATCCACCAGGTGTTGCATTACCTCGACGATCCGTCGCGCGCGGTTGCCGAGGCGGCCCGGGCACTCCGGCCCGGCGGCCGGCTGCTGGTCGTCGACTTTGCGCCGCATGACCTTGAGTTTCTGCGTGAGGAACATGCCCATCGGCGGCTCGGTTTCGATCACGCGCAAGTTGAAAAGTGGCTGACCTCGGTCGGCCTGGTTACGGAAACCGTAGAGGACCTGCCGCCGCCCGACGACGGCAACGACCATCTCACGGTGACGATTTGGATGGCCCGCGACCCGCGTATGGTCGTGGCCAATGACGATGTAACGCTTGATGAGCGGGAGGCAGTTTGATGCAACTGGTGGCGGATCACGGTTCGGACAAGCCGGAAAACACCCTGAAGATCTCTTTCGAGTTCTTTCCGCCGAAATCCGAAGTCATGGAATCCAAGCTGTGGGCGTCCGTGGAACGGCTGGCGCCGCTCAAGCCGGAATTCGTGTCGGTGACCTACGGGGCCGGCGGGTCGACGCGCAGCCGCACGCACGCGACGATCGAACGGATCCTGTCGGAGACCACCCTCACGCCCGCTTCGCACCTGACCTGCGTCGACGCGACCCGGTCGGAACTCGACGGCATCGCCCGCGATTACTGGGCCATGGGTGTCCGGCACATCGTTGCCCTGAGGGGCGACCCGCAGGACGGGATCGGCACAGCCTATCGCCCGACCGAGGGCGGGTATGCCTACGCCGACGATCTGGTGGCCGGCCTCAAAGCGCAGGCGCCCTTTGAGATCTCCGTATCGGCCTATCCGGAACGCCATCCGGAAGCCGGCACCTGGGACGTGGAAATCGATACGCTGAAACGCAAGGTCGACGCCGGCGCCGACAGGGCGATCACCCAGTTCTTTTTCGACAACGATCTGTTCGAAACCTATCTGGAGCGGGTCCGTGCGGCCGGGATCTCTATCCCGATCGTTCCCGGCATCTTGCCGGTCCATAACTTCTCCCAGGTGGAGAGCTTTGCGGGACGCTGCGGGGCATCGATCCCCGGCTGGCTGCGGCATCGCTTTGCCGGCCTCGACGAAGACAACGTGACCCGGCAATTGGTCGCCGCAAGTGTTGCGGCCGAGCAGGTTCTCGACCTTGCCGACCGGGGCATCGACCAGTTCCATTTCTACACCATGAACCGAGCCGAACTCGTCTTTGCCATCTGCCACATGCTGGGCCGGCGCCCGCAGAATCAGGGTCTTGCCGCCGCCTGACCACAGGATCCGCGCATGTACGACCGGAGCGTCAAGTCACACCTCCGGTCCGGACCTGGTTCGGTTTAGCCGTAAAAATTCTGGTCGCTTTCCCGGAACACCGGCCGCCCGACCGACGGGCGGGCCGAAAGCGCTCTGAAACACGTCCCGGCGCCGAATTCTCTTCGACGCCGGGCGTGTCGCAACGCGGGACGGAGTCCCACTGATGCCCTGTCAGTTCAATCGGATCTGTCTGGAATGTTTGGCCGTCCGTCATGCGGTCCGGCCCGGTGCTCTGGCGGCACCTGCGGTTTACAGAACCCCGAGTACTATGGCTCCGATAAAGCCGAGTGCTGCACAAAACAACAGCATGTTTACGCTTCTTGCCATCGTCATGGGTCCGACCTCCCGTTGTTAGGTCTGGGCGCGGTGGATCAGGCGACGGGCGTTCTGAAGACGGCCTCTTGCCGGGACTCAACACGCCCGACGACTGATCCACCGCACTGTGAGAAAGTCTAACAAGCAAATGCGGCCGGACAAGAAATTTCGTTTTTGCGGTGCGGAAATCCGGGTGGCTTTTCTCTGTTTCGCTGCGGCAATGCGCTGAAAAATATAAGGAAATATTTTTTCACAGCGTGGAATTGAACGCGTCTGAGCGTTAATGGACCGTCACAAAATTATGTCGTTTGTGGCGATTCGGCGGCAGCCGAAGGCGGTTTCGGTGCCGTAAGGGCAACCACTGGCTCGCCGTTTTGCCGCCATGTGTCCGTGCAGGATAGGGTTCAGCTTCCCGTCGCCGCAGGCAAATTCGATTCTGTGGTATGGCCGGATGGAGACAAACGGCTTGCGAAAGGATTGCGACCATGATGCGGCAGGCAACGTTGATCACGCCCTATTTTCTTGCAACGCCACGAACAGCGCTTGCCGACCTCGCGCGTGCCAATGCGCGGGTCAGCGCGGCCGTTCCTCATGCCGTCTCCGATATCGATTTGGCGCCAGGGCCCGATAAAGCCGGTATCCAGCAGGCGGTGGCGCCAGTGCATCGGGCCATCGCGGCCTTTGTTGCCGACACGGTGCGCTCCGGCACCCTCCCGGTCAGCCTGGCGGGCGATTGCTGTGCGGCGATCCCTATGCTGGCCGGACTGCAGACCGCAGGGCTCGACCCGGTTCTTGTGTGGCTCGACGCCCATGGCGATTTCAATACCTGGGAAACCAGTCCGAGCGGCTTTCTCGGCGGCATGCCGCTGGCGATGATGGCAGGGCGGGGCGACATGACAATGATGCAGTCCGCCGGAGCCCAGATCCTGTCCGAAGCCGATATCTTCTTGTGCGATGGGCGCGATCTTGATCCCGAGGAAGCTGAGGCGCTGGAGGAATCGGAGGTACGATTGTTTGCAGATCCCGAGGACGTGCTCGCCGCGCTGCCGCGGGATCGTCCGATCTACGTGCATTTCGACACCGACATCATTTCCAGCGAGGATGTGCCGGCGCAGTCCTATCCGGTGCCCGGCGGTCCGAGCGCAGCCGATATGAAAACTTTTTTGGTCAAACTCGCCGAGCACGGGACGATCGCCGGCCTGTCGCTGTCCTCCTGGAATCCGGATCTCGACACGGACGGGAATTCCGCCCGCCTGTGTCTGGACTGCCTTGACGGTTTCCTGGATGCCCTTCGCTGACCCTTCGCGTATCGCCCGGCCGCCCGGCATCACCGGATGGCTGATGGCGGGAGTGTTGCTGGCTTTCGGGCCGGTGGCCGCGGCGAGCGAAGGTAAGGCTATAGCGCCGCTGCCGCCGGATAGACCTCTGTCTGCAAAGGACCGCCGCGATCCGGCGCCGCGGCTTCCGACCGCTAAGCCCAAGGTCGAAAAGACGCCGCCTCCCGCGGTGCCGTCAACCAGAGCACGACCATCGGGTGTCCCGAAACCGGCTGCGTCCGGACCGCTGCCAGAGGGAATACAGGCGACGGCTCTTACGCCGATCAGCGAAGCTCTGGGGTGCCGGATCGGCGAGCCTTATGACGTGCGTCGGATCGGCCGAAAACCGGTCGACCTTGCGCCGGCCGCGCGGCTTGGCGTCGACATGCTGGCGCCGCTTGCCGACTGGCTCGACAATGGCGTGCAGTCTGCCGCACAAGCCCATCTCGGCGCGGCCGTTTCCGGCCTTCAGGTGTCAGCGTCCTATGTCTGTCGGACGCGCAACAACAGGCCCGGCGCAAAACTCTCCGAACATGCGCTCGGCAACGCGATCGACATCGGCGCCTTTCGCCTGACGTCCGGAGAAACCGTATCGGTGGATCGCGACTGGGCAGGAGAGGACGGAAAGGCACGGTTTCTGAAAGCCGTGCACGCGGCGGCTTGCGCGCACTTCTCAACCGTCCTCGGCCCGGAGGCCGATGTCTATCACAAGACTCATTTCCATCTGGATCTGGGGCGGCGCGGTCGTCTGGCGACCTACCGGATCTGCGAGTGATCCGTTGTCAGGGAACGTTCCGGTCCGATCCTCCAAGACGACCCGTGCCGCGCCCGATGCTTCGAATGACATTTGGTCTTACGGGCAGAAAACCTTCAAGACTTCCAGCATGTTGGCACTTGCGGCGGTTGCGACGCTCGCGCCGATAATAAACACCGTGATAAAGGCCGTCGCCAACGTTCCGTTTGGTCCCTGCACCTTGTCCCGCCAATATACGTCTGGCGTGGAATGGACTTCGAAATCGGTCATTTCATTCACCTGTCAGGCTCGCAGCCCCCTCATGTCGGGGCTGTGGCGATACCGTATTGAAACCGTGCGGAAAGAGCCGCCCCGTCTCGGGATCGCCTGTCAGTCACGCATTACTTGAGGATAGATGTGGTGGACAGGACCTCGTATATCAACGGGTTCCGGCGGCTTTCGGCCGCAATCCTGCCCTAGCGTAAACGCATGCCGGCCGAATTTAGTCCTCGGCGCCGTATCCTCCGGCGGTCGGCGTCTGGAGAATAACGGCGTCTCCGGGAAAAACTCTTGTCTGATCAGCACCTTGCAGGCGTTCATTCCGGCCGTCATTGCGCCGAATTGTCGTCGACCCGCATGCGCCGTCGCTGCCGCCGGCCAATCCGTGCGGCTTCACACTTCTGTGTGATGACAGAATCGAGCACTCCATCTCCTCCAGGAAACGGATCGTGCGCAGCGTGCCGTCGCCGGCATTCCAGCGGCCGGTCCCGCCCGAGCCGTTTCGGATATGGAAGTCCTCCAGAACGACAGGAACCCTGAATTCCAACACTTCGGGATCGGTCAGCCTGGAATTTGTCATGTGCACATGGACGGCATCGGTTCCGGGAAAGCCGTTGCCGGCGGGCGAGCCGGAACAGATCGTCTCATAATATTGATAGCGATCGTTGCCGAAGACGAGGTTGTTCATGGTGCCTTGGCTGGCCGCCATGGCGCCGAGCGCGCCGAGCACGGTGTTGGTGACATGCTGACTGGTCTCGGTGTTGCCGCCGACGACGGCCGCCGGGTATTTCGGGTTCAGCATGCAGTCGTCGGGCAGCCTGATGTGGATCGGCCGAAGGCAGCCGGCGTTCATCGGAATGTCGCTGTCGACCATCAGGCGGAAACAGTACAAGACGGCGGCCCGAGTGACCGGGGAGGGGGCGTTGAAGTTGGTGTCCTGCTGCCCGGACGTGCCGGTGAAGTCGAGAATTGCCTCCCGCCTGGCGTGATCGACGCTGATCTTGACGCGGATCACGGCTCCCTGATCGGTGCGTGTTTCGAATTCGGAATCGTGCAGGGCATCGATCACGCGGCGCACGCTTTCCGCGGCATTGTCCTGAACGTGCTGCATATAGGCCAGAACAACGTCGATGCCGAAATGCGCAACCATCTTGCGCAATTCCAGAACGCCCTTTTCGTTGGCGGCGATCTGCGCCTTCAGGTCGGCGATGTTGTAGGGCACGTTGCGGCACGGATAGGGATGATCGGTCAGCACCCGGACGAGATCGTCCTCCATGAAGACGCCTTCGGAGACCAGTTTGACATTGTCGAACAGCACGCCTTCCTCGTCGACGGTCCGGGCACGCGGCGTCGTCGATCCCGGTGCCTTGCCGCCGACATCGGCGTGGTGGCCGCGCGAGGCGACCCAGAACAGGATCTCCTTTTCTTCGGCATCGAAGACCGGCGTGACCACGGTGATGTCGGGCAGATGGGTGCCGCCGTTATAGGGGGCGTTGAGGGCAAAGACGTCTCCGGGACGGATTTTTCCTGCATTGGCGCGGGCGATGCTTTCCACCGACTTGTCCATCGAGCCGAGATGCACCGGCATGTGCGGGGCATTGGCAACCAGACTGGTGTCGGAGGCGAACACGGCGCAGGAAAAGTCCAGACGTTCCTTGATGTTGACCGAATAGGACGTGTTCTGCAGCGTAACGCCCATCTGTTCGGCAATCGACATGAACAGGTTGTTGAAGACTTCCAGCATAACCGGATCGGCATCCGTCCCGATCGCGCCTGCGCGCTCCAGTGCCACGTGGCGCTCGAGGTCGACATGGTTCTTGGCGGTGATCGAGGCGCGCCAGCCGTCCTCGATGACGATCGTCTGGTGGTCTTCGACGATCAGTGCCGGGCCGGTCACTATGTGGCCCGGCCGCAGGGCAGTGCGTTCGTGGATTCCGGCATGGTGCCACCGGCCGCCGGAATAAAAACGCGTCTGCTCGGCGGCATTGGCGGCCGCCTCGGTCGTCGGCAAATCCGGTTCGACGATGTCCGCGCCGCCCCCGACAGCTTCCACTTCCAGCGCCTCGACAACGATCGGCTTGTCGCGGGTGACGAAGCCGAATTGCGTCTTGTGCAGGCGTTCGAACGCAGCAACCATCGCATTGCGGTCGGCAAACGTTACCGGTAGCGGCGTGTCGGTTCCCTCGTAGCGCAGATGCAGGCGTGTCGTCGTCGCAATCCGGTCATCCTCCAGGCCCTGGTCGCACAACTCCCCGACAGCCAGATCGGTCAGGCGCGCCTCCTCGGTCCGCAGCACTTCGAACAGGCCGTCTTCCAGGCGCTTTACAATGCCTTGCTGGCGGCTTGCCCTGATGTCGGCAAGGCCCATTCCGTAGGCCGACAGGATGCCGGACAACGGGTGAATGAGCACCCGTCTCATGCCCAGCGTGTCGGCGATCTGACAGGCATGCTGGCCGCCGGCACCGCCGAAACAGGCAAGTGCGTATTCGGTGACGTCGTAGCCGCGCTGTACCGAGATCTTCTTGATGGCGTTGGCCATGTTCTCTACGGCGATCCGGATGAACCCGTCGGCAATCTCCTCGCGCGTCCGGCCGTCGCCGACTGCGTCCACCAGCGCGTCGAAGGCGGCAACAACAGCGTCGCGGTCCAATTCCTGATTCTGGTGGGGTCCGAAGATCTTGGGGAAGCGGTCCGGCAGCAGTTTGCCGACCATCACATTGGCATCGGTGACCGCCAGCGGCCCGCCGCGCCGGTAGCACCGCGGCCCGGGATTGGCGCCCGCCGAATCCGGGCCGACCCGAAAGCGCGCGCCGTCATAATGCAGGATCGAGCCGCCGCCGGCCGCCACCGTGTGGATCAGCATCATCGGAGCGCGGATGCGCACGCCGGCCGCCTCGGTCTCGAACGTCCGCTCATAGGCACCGTCGTAATGGGAGACGTCGGTCGACGTGCCGCCCATGTCGAAGCCGATAATCTTGTCGCAGCCGGCCATGGATGAGGTCTCCACGGCACCGACCACACCGCCGGCGGGCCCGGACAGGATGGCGTCCTTGCCCTGGAACAGGTCCGCATCGGTCAGACCGCCGGAAGACATCATGAACATCAGACGGCAGGGACTGTTTCTCAGATCGAGCTCTTCGGCGACCTGGTCGACATAGCGCCGCAGGATCGGCGACAGATAGGCATCCACAACCGTCGTGTCGCCACGCCCGACCAGTTTCATCAACGGCGACACACGATGGCTGACCGAGATCTGGGTGAAGCCGACCGTCTCGGCGATCTCCGCCACCGCCGCTTCGTGATCGGGAAAGGCATAGGCGTGCATGAAGACGATGGCCACCGACCGCAGGCCTTCGGCATGGGCGGCCCGCAAGGCGGCTTCGGCGCCTGCAAGATCGACCGGGGTTTCGACTGTCCCGTCGGCCAGAATGCGTTCGTCGATCTCGATCACCTGATCATAGAGTTCAGCGGGTTTTATGATGTGTTTGGCGAAAATGTCCGGGCGGGCCTGATAGCCGATACGCAAGGCATCGCGGAAGCCGCGCGTGGTGACGAGAACCGTCGGTGCGCCCTTGCGTTCAAGAAGGGCATTGGTGGCGACCGTCGTACCCATCTTGATGTGCGCGATGCGTTCGGTCGGTACCGGTGCGTCGGGCGCAAGCCCCATGAGATCGCGGATGCCGCGGATCGCCGCGTCGCGGTAGGCTTCCGGGTTTTCAGACAACAGCTTGTGGGATCGGATCGCGCCGTCAGGTGCACGACCGACGATATCGGTGAACGTGCCGCCGCGATCGATCCAGAAATCCCATTTCGCGGTTTCCACGCCTGCGGTCATCGGCCTGATCTCTCTTGCTTTTCTCTATCCGTGCCTTGATGGCGCGGCGCGGGCGGGAAATCAATCGCCAAGGCTTTGCGCAGGCAGATCCGCCCGGGTCGGGGATGACGTTGAAATCAACTCGACAGGCCGCAGCGGACCGCCTATTAACCAGCACTTCTCACGTTGTATTGGTTTGCTCGGCATGAGCCTCTGGAGCCGGTTTGGACAATTTGCGGAGTCGATCGGATCCGGCGGCGCCCATCTGCTCGACCGGATTTCGAGCGCGTTTTCCTCGTCCGCCGGACTGTCCGTCGCGTTCACGGCGGCCATGATCGCGTTGTCGGCGAAAATGGCCAAGGCCGACGGCATCGTGACCCAGGACGAGGTGGTCGCTTTCCGCGAGATCGTGGAAATCCCGGAAGGCCAGGAAAAACACGTCATCCGGCTGTTCAATCTTGCGCAATCGGACGTCGCCGGGTTCGACGTCTATGCCCGCCGGATCGCCGCGTTGTTCCCTGACGAGCCGGAAACCCTGGTCGATATCATCGACGGCCTGTTCCATATCGCCAAGGCAGACGGGGTGGTGCACGAAAACGAACTCGCCTTTCTTGAAGCCGTGGCCGAAATCTTCAAGATCGATTCCCACCGCTTCCGGCAGATCAAGGCGCGCCACATCGATGATCCCACTCCCGATCCCTATGTCATTCTGGGGATAACCGACGATGTCGGAGAAGCCGAGTTGAAGGCACAATACCGGCGCCTCGTGTCAGAGAACCATCCCGACAGGCTGACGGCGCGCGGCGTGCCGGAAGAATTCGTCAAGCTGGCCAATGAACGGCTCGCCGCCATCAACGGGGCGTGGGCGCAGATCCGCAAGGAGCGCGACTTTTGAGCCCGGTACCGCGTCAGATCCGACAGGCTCCCTCGGCCGGTTCCTGAACCATGCAACCGGACACAGACGGCATTGAGATTGCGTGGCGGGCCTCGCCGAATCACGGACCGCGAAAGTCCGACGGACCGGTTGATATTCTGCTCCTGCATTATACCGGCATGGTGAGTGCCGAGGCGGCGATCGACTGGCTTTGCGATCCGGAATCCGGTGTCTCCTGCCACTACCTGGTCGATGAGGCCGGCCGCGTCACCCAGATGGTACCGGAGGAAAGACGGGCCTGGCATGCCGGGAAATCGTTCTGGCAGGGCGAGACCGACATCAATTCGCGTTCGGTCGGTATCGAGATTGCCAATCCCGGTCATTTTGACGGATATCCGGACTTTCCGGTCCCTCAGATCCGGGCCGTTGTCGAATTGTCGCGCGGGATCTGCCGACGCCATGCCATTCCGAAGGACCGGGTCCTGGCGCATTCCGATGTCGCACCGGGCCGCAAGATCGATCCGGGCGAAAAATTTCCCTGGGAGCACCTTGCAGCCGAAGGGATCGGCCTTTGGATCGATCCTGTACCGCCGGCAGGCGGCCGGTTTTTCCAGGAAGGCGACAGCGGCGCGCCGGTCGAGGCGCTGCAGGCCATGCTCGCGCTCTACGGATACGCCATCGAACCGACGGGCACGTTCGACAGCACAACCCGCGAGATCGTTACGGCGTTTCAGCGGCATTTTCGGCCGGCGCAGGTCGACGGCGTCGCGGATGCGTCGACGATCGAAACCTTGCATGGATTGTTGCGGCAATGCCGGCCGACCGGCACCCGGGATCGTGATGCGCCATGAAGATCGCGGCGATTGAACTCTATCAGGTGGATCTGCCCTATTCCGGCGGCATCTATCAGCTTTCAGGCGGGCGACAATACCGCTCGTTCGACGCAACGATCGCTCGGGTTCTTGCCGATGACGGCACGGACGGGTGGGGCGAAAGCACACCGTTCGGGGCGACCTATATTGCAGCCCATGCCGCGGGCGTCAGGGCCGGCATCGCGGAAATGGCGCCGCACCTCATCGGTCAGGATCCGCGCCATACCGATCGACTGAACGAGGCGATGGATTCGGTTCTGACAGGCCATAACCATGCCAAGGCGGCCATCGACGTCGCGTGCTGGGATCTGTTCGGCAAATCGGTCGGCATGCCGGTTTGCGACCTGTTGGGCGGCAGGACAGGGCAGCGGATGCCGGTCATCTCGTCGATCCCTGCGGGCGAGCCGGAAATCATGCGCACCCGCGTTGCCGAACATCGCAGCCGGGGCTATCGCGGCCATTCCATCAAGATCGGGGCGAGCGAGGCTGAGGGGGGACCGTCGCTCGACGCCGAACGGATCGCCGCATCGCTGGCAGACCGGCGTTCCGGCGAGTTTTTCCTGGTCGATGCCAATGGCGGATTAAGTCCGGAAAGTGCGCTTCGCATGCTGCGCCTCCTGCCGAATGGCCTGGACTTTGTCCTCGAGGCGCCCTGCGCCACCTGGCGTGAGACGCTCTCGCTACGCCAGCGCTGTGCCGTTCCGATCGCGCTCGACGAATTGGCGCAGCACGATGCGGACATCGTCCAGCTGATAGCGTCGGACGCCGCCGATAGCATCGGCCTGAAAATCTCCAAGGCCGGAGGGCTGACGCGCAGCCGGCGCCACCGGGACATGGCTCTTGCCGCGGGCCTGACCGTCAGCGTTCAGGACACAGTCGGTTCGCAGATTGCCTTTGCCGGGATCCTGCATCTCGGTCAGACTGTGCCGACGCGGTCGCTGCGGTGTGTCCTCGATGTCCGCGATATCGTCACAGCAAGGACCGCAGCGTTCGATGCCCCGCTTCAGGATGGCGGTGTGGTCGCGCCCGACAGGCCGGGCCTCGGTCTTGTCGTCGATAAAGATGTGCTCGGACCGCCCGTGGCGACATGGCCGGCGTGACGATGAACCTTGTAACCGACATTCTGATTGTCGGCGCGGGCGTTACGGGACTGCGACTGGCCGGTATCCTGAACAAAGATAAATGCGATTACCTCGTCGTCGAGGCACGGGACCGCATCGGCGGCCGTGTCCTGTCGTCGGCCCTTTCGACACTAGCGGACGGTGTCTACGACATGGGGCCGGCCTGGTTCTGGCCCGGCCAGCCGCGTGTGGCCGACCTTGCCGCGAAACTGGGTCTGACCGTATTCGATCAATACGCGAAAGGCCGCATGGTTTTCGAGGATCCTTCCGGTGCCATCCGGCGTGATCTGGAGATGGCGCCCATGGCCGGCAGTCTTCGCATCGCCGGCGGCCTGGGGGCGTTGACGGGCGGTCTCGCGACGGCGCTGCCAGCCGACCGCGTTCACCTGAACACTGTCGTGACCGGCCTCACGCAAACCGATGACGGCATTCTTGCGGCGTCTGCCGCATCGGACGGGCCCGCGGCGGTCAGGGCAAACAAGGTGGTTCTCGCCATACCTCCGCGACTGGCCGCAGAACGCGTCGCGTTCGACCCCGTTTTGCCGCCAGAGGCGCACGAGGCCATGCGAGCCGTACCGACCTGGATGGCGGGACATGCCAAGGTCGTCGCGGTCTATGAGCGACCTTTCTGGCGTGAAGCCGGGCTTTCGGGCGATGCAATCAGCCGTCGCGGACCGCTCGCCGAAATCCATGACGCTTCGCCGCACGCGGCCGGCGAGGGCGCCTTGTTTGGGTTTGTCGGTGTACCCGCCGGCGCGCGTCGCGCCGCCGGACGCGATCTGACAGATGCGGCGATCCGGCAATTGACGGCCCTGTTCGGTCCGCAGGCGTCACAACCGCTTGCCGTTCATATCCAGGACTGGGCCGCGGAGCGGTTTACCGCCACAAAAGCCGACGAGATGCCGCCCGCCGGCCATCCGACCTATGGCCTGCCGGCTCCAATGCAGGATCTTTGGGGCGGGCATCTGGTTCTTGCCTCAGCCGAGACCGGCCAGCAGCACGGTGGCTTCATCGAAGGTGCGCTGGAAGCCGCGGAGGCGGCTGCGCACGCCCTTCTGACCGGCATGGTGGACCCGGTCTGACCGGCAAGCGATCGGAACGGGTTCATCCGGTCGATCGGTTCGGGTATCTCGATTTCATGAAGCGTGCCGTGCTTGTGAACATGCGATCGCCGCCCGTCAACGTCAACTAGAGGCCACAAAACCTCGTCGACGCACAATTCAGGCGGGAATTCGCTGAATTCAACTGCAATGAAAATCCGCCGTCAATCACGCACAGACGGTTTTTGCAATCTCTTCTCACTCAATTGAGCCCATGTGTCTTTGAGAAAGACGTAGTGCCGCTGGAACGGATAAATCAGATGGGAGAAGATATTATCTTTCAACTGTACTCGATCATCGTCGAAAATTCCCAAGCTCTCAGGTAATCTGTCACGTGGAGCGTAGAATGTGCCAAACAGCACATCAATAAAACAAAACATGATGGTGAAATTTTTGTTTATAGCTTCTTTTTCAGTGGCGTGATGCCATCTGTGGACGTGCGGACTGCCGATTACGTAATGCAGAAAAGATGGGAATGCCAATCGAACGTTGGTGTGTACAAAATAATTCCAAATAGTCATGAAATATTGCGCGGTAAGTATAGCCTCGAAATCGAAGCCAATCATATACAACACAATTGTATTGATAACGCCCATCACAACTGCATCGACCGGGTGCAGCCGTAATTTGGTGATCCACGTCATGTGCCTGGCGCTGTGGTGTATCGCGTGATACGGCCAGCAGAAATGATGCACAAACCGATGTCTGATGTAGAGCGCAAGATCTATAACAAACAACCCAACCAGCACCTGCGCCCAATAGGGCAGATCAGCAATCTGATTGCTGAATATCTGATGCGGCAGAATCACATGTAATTGTGTAAAGGTGAGGTATGAGGTAACGAGTAACGCCAGCGGATTGGTAATAAGTTGCTGAATCAGTGGATAAAATATCTCAACTTTATTGTCGCTTTGAAGGTATTTTTTATTAGGTTGTGCCGGATTTATTTGCTCCATAGCGAAGAATATAACGGCAAATGTTGCCAATCCGGAGTAGACGGCAATGATCCGGTCAACGTCTACAATGCCTGACAGAAATTCCACAATGAATACCCAAACTGACGAGGAAGCTCCCGTAACGCTATCCATTTTTCGCTAAAATACGCTTAACCGACTTCTCCCAATGGGATCTTTCGCAGCTGTAGAGGGCAACGGTTCCGACCCTTGCGATCCAATCGAGCCGAAATTCCCTGTTCAGCTCTCCGCCCGACAGTGGAAGCCGGTGTGTCGGCGCACGACACGGTGCGGCGGCCGACCAGGCTTCGTTTCGTCAGCCACGGCGTCCGCTCCTGGATCGCCAGACCAGAGCATTGGTTTCATGCCGCCGTCATGCGCACAGCGACGACGCCGGCGGTGCGCGCCCGCACGTCCGGCGATGCAAGACAGGTCGCGACCGCCTCGTAGCCCGGCGCACCCGGATGGGGCGCGACGACGAACGGCGGCGCATGATTGGCCGGGCAGAACAGGATCGTTTCACTTGTGCCGACTGCGTCGAGATCCAGGATCGCATCCGACCGGGTTGTCATGATCACCGGCCCGGTCCCGGCTTCACGGTGACGCAGATAAGTCGCGAGCGCCGCTTGGGTCGCAGCGTCGAGGTCCTGCTCGATCATGTCGATTACAAGGGCAGTCGATCTCTCGGCAATCATTGCGCCGAGCAGGTTGACGAGCGCATCCGAAACCGTCGCGCCGTCTTCAACGAGCCAAGTGAGTATATGATCGACGCGGTCCTGAAATGCCCTTCCCTGCGCCTGTTCATCAGGGGTGGCGCCAGGGCTTTCCAGCCTTTCAAGGCTCAGAAAACGGGCGCCGGGGATGGCCTTCGCAAGCTCTTGCGCCAATCGCGTCTTGCCGCTGAACAAGGGTCCGATTATGTAGGTCAACTGACTTACTACCGGCAGCTCAAAGCGTTCTCCATCCCATGGCCAGGGAAGCTCGAAGGCGATCGCCGGTGCGTGCGAGTATGGGAGGAGGCGCGTCAGTCCGACAGTGCCCGGTTCGGCGCCTTCGGCCAGACGGTTCCGCATCTGGCGGACTTGTTCAACCTGATCGGAGATCCGCCGCGCCTCGACCTCAAGCCGCACCTGATGGTCGGCCAGCGCCTCTTCCAGGCCTTCCGCCCGGTTGTCCAGGACGCCGGCGATCCTTGTGAGGCTGAGGCCGAGCGCCCTGAGTGCGACGACATCCGTTGCCCGGCCCATTGCCTCGGCACCGTAGAGCCGCCAGCCTGCTTCGGAGCGGACTGGCATGAGCAAACCATGCTCTTCATAGATCCGAAGTGCCTTGGGTGAGACACCGAGTCTCCGGGCTGCCTGGGATACAGTGAGATAGGGGGCGGAATCGCTCATAATGGGCCTCTTTGTCGTTCGTCCGCATTCCTTATGGAGGGTGCCGCAAGGGCCGGGTCAACCGGTTTCTGGGCCGGATCAAATGCCGACATGCAAAAGTCTTCACCGTTGGTATGAATGCTTTGCCGCACCGCGTTCTTGACCGGATCGCAAAGCTTGCCTAAGTCCGGACGGCCAGCCGGCCGGACGGTCGCTCCGCCAAAGCGCGAAAGCGCGGCGGGGAGGAAAGTCCGGGCTCCACGGAGACACGGTGCCGGATAACGTCCGGCGGGGGCGACCCCAGGGAAAGTGCCACAGAAAGCAAACCGCCCCGGCCGCGGCCGGGGTAAGGGTGAAAGGGTGGGGTAAGGGCCCACCGCGCCGGCGGCAACGCAGGCGGCATGGTAAACCCCACCGGGAGCAATACCGAATAGGGGCGGCGCGGAACCTCGGTTCCGGTACGTCTCCAGACCAGCCGCCCGGGTTGGTAGCACGAGGCGCGCAGCAATGTGCGTCCCAGATGAATGGCCGTCACGCGGGCCTCGCCCGTCATACAGAACCCGGCTTACAGGCCGGCTGGCAGTTTTCTCCCGCTGGTTGCGGGGGCGGCCCGTGATCCGCGTCATTTAAGCCCGCCTGTCAGCGTTTCGCCGAGGGATTTCAAGTAAATCCCGGGCGGTCACGCATCCGGTCGACGGCTGGAAATCCCGGCTTTTCCGAGCCGGGGAAACCTCCTGTTAAACCTACCGAAGGTTTAATGGCTAAAAGGCTGTAAGTTCCGTCAAATGGGAGCAGATTCCATTGACGCCCATGCGTTCCCATGCTATCCCATGACTGTCCAAATCCGAACAAGATTTGCAGGGTCGCACAGACGACAAACCGTCCGTCGTGGGGAGACGGCGACGTGTGTCCTGCAATGGGGCGAACCGGATCTGGACTAGTTGTGTGTGCAAGCGGGGGACGGCGCCTTGATGGGCGGTTTCGTGTCTAATTACACGAACAAGATCGATGGAAAGGGGCGGGTCTCCATACCCGCCGCGTTCCGCGCTGCGCTCGCGAAAGACGGCTATGACGGGCTCTATTGTTACCCCTCCCTCGACATGAACGCCGTGGATGCGGGCGGTAACGGGCTGCTCGAGGCGATCGACAGCCGGCTTGCCCGGGTCGAGACCTATACCGAGGCGCACGATTACCTTTCGACAGCGTTCTACGGCATGAGCGAGCAGCTCAAGATCGACCAGGACGGGCGGACCAGCCTGACCGACACGATCAAGGGCTATGCCGATATCGGCACCCATGTGACGTTCGTCGGCCAGGGCTACAAGTTTCAGATCTGGAATCCGGACCGTTTCGAGGATCACCGGCGCAAGGCCATGGAACTGGCGCTACAGATGCGCCGGTCCGGCTCGATCGAGGGGGGCGTGCAATGAGCGCAGCCCGCGACCCGTCCGCCGACACGGTGCGGCACCGCCCGGTCATGCTGGCCGAAGTGCTGGCCGAACTGGCGCCGCGCGACGGTGAGCGCTTCGTTGACGGAACCTTCGGCGCGGGCGGCTATTCGAGCGCCATTCTCGACCGCGCCCGGTGCTCGGTGCTTGGCATCGATCGCGATCGGACGGCCGTCGATGCCGGCGAGGCGCTTGCGGCGGCATCGGCCGGCCGCCTGCACCTTGCGCATGGACCGTTCTCGGGGCTTGCCGACCTTGCCGAAGCCGCTTCCTGGGACAGTGTCGACGGCGTCGTTCTCGATCTCGGCGTGTCGTCGATGCAACTCGATCAGGCAGAGCGCGGGTTCTCGTTCCAGAAGGACGGGCCGCTCGACATGCGCATGGGCCAGGACGGTCCGAGCGCCGCCGATGTCGTCAATGCCCTGCCTGAAAAGGATCTTGCAGACGTGATCTTCCGCTATGGCGAGGAGCGTCGGTCGCGGCTGATCGCCCGGCGCATCGTCGATGCGCGCGCCAGCGAGCCGTTCACACGGACCAAGGCTCTTGCCGATCTCGTCAGCGACGCCATCGGGCGTCGCGGTGGCCAGGCAATCCATCCGGCCACACGGACCTTCCAGGCGCTCCGCATATACGTGAACCGCGAATTGCACGAACTCGCCGACGCCCTGTTTGCCGCCGAACGCATCCTCAGGGCCGGCGGGCGCCTGGTTGTCGTTGCGTTCCACAGCCTGGAGGACCGGATCGTAAAGCGCTTCTTTGCGGACCGGTCGCGCACCAGCGCCGGTGGCTCCCGGCACCAGCCGGAAGCGCACGTCGAGCCGGCAACATTCTCGGTCGCGCGCCGCAGCGCTTTGACGCCGGGTGCAGCCGAGATCGACGAGAACCCGAGAGCCCGGTCGGCGCGGCTGCGCACAGGCATCCGTACCGACGCGCCGTCCCGGCCCACCGATCCCGGCCTTCTCGGCCTTTCCGCATTTCCCGCCCTTGCCGTTTCACAAGGACAGATCCCGTGAACAGATTTATCAATTTTTGTCTGCTTGGCGTCATGATCGTTGCCGCGATCGCTGTTTATGACATGAAACACCGGGTCGAGACCGCCTCCATCAATGTCGCGCGGCTTGAAAGCGACATACAGATGGAACGTGAAGCGATTGCGCTCTTGAAGGCGGAATGGAGCCATCTGACGCAACCGGCGCGTCTGCAGCAATTGATCGAGCGGTACGACAATTATTTTGTCCTGCGCGATGTCGGGGCCGATCAGATTGCCACCGTTTCGGACATTCCGCTGCGTCCGATCGATCTCATGCCGAACCGGAATCCGTCGCTTGGCGGGTTTGCAGGCGGTTCCCCCAGCTTCGTGCAATAGGGGGAAATCATGCTTGCGCCTGCGGAACGCCTGCCTCGCACCTCTTCGGAAAACGGCCGCTCGCGACGGGACGATTCCCGGCTGCGCCTGGTGCTGGCCATGGTCGCCTTTTGCGCGGTCTATGGCCTGATTGCGGGACGCCTCGTGCAATTGGGGCTGACGCCCGACCAGCCGAGCATTGCCTATCGCACGGCCCAGGACGCGATTTCCGCGGCCCGGCCCGACATCATCGACCGCAACGGCCTGATCCTTGCCACCGATCTGAAAACCTATTCGCTCTACGCCGAGCCGCGGCGCATCATCGACGTCAACGAAGCGATGATCGGCCTGATTTCGGTGATCACCGACCTGCCCGTGGAAAGCACGCGGCGCAGGCTGGAAAGCGAAGCCGGCTTCGTCTGGCTGAAGCGGGAGATCACGCCGGAACAGCGCGACGCCGTTCACGATCTGGGTATTCCCGGCATCGGCTTTCTCACCGAAAACAGGCGGTTTTATCCCGCCGGACAGACGGCCAGCCACATTGTCGGGCATGTCGATGTCGACAATCGCGGCATTGCCGGCCTTGAGAAATACATCGACGCGCAAGGCCTGCAGGACCTGCACGCGGTCGGCCTCGGCAATCAGCGCGACATGAAGCCGGTGCGCCTGTCCATGGACCTGCGGGTGCAGCACGTCGTGCGCCGGGAATTGTCGCTGGCGCTTGAACGCTATCGCGCCATCGCCGGCATCGGCATTGTGCTCGACGTGAAATCCGGCGAAGTGGTCGCCATGTCGTCCTTGCCGGATTACGATCCCAACGATCCCGTCCAGGCGCTCGACAAGAACCGGATGAACCGGGCCACCGCAGGCGTGTTCGAAATGGGGTCGGTCTTCAAGACGTTTACCACCGCCATGGCCCTCGATTCCGGGCGCGTCGGTCTGGAGGACCGGTTCGACGCCCGCAATCCGATCCGGATCGCCCGCCACCGCATTCGCGACTTCCATGCCAAAAGGCGCATTCTGTCGGTGCCGGAAGTGTTCATCTATTCCTCCAATATCGGCACGGCGAAAATGGCCCAGGAGGTCGGCGTCGACGGGCATCGCGATTTTCTACAGCGGATCGGCATGCTCGACCGGCTCGACAGCGAGTTGCCGGAACGCGCGCCGCCCTTGAAACCGCGCGAATGGACGCAATTGGGATCGATGACGATTTCTTTCGGCCATGGCCTGTCGGTCACGCCGATGCATACCGCCGCGGCTGCCGCTGCGCTGGTCAATGGCGGCAAGCTGCTGCCGCCGACCTTCATGTCGCGCGATGACGCGGAGATCGCGGAGGCCGGCGCGCAGGTGATTTCGCCGGGCACCAGCCACGCCATGCGTTATCTCTTCCGGCTCAACGCGGAAAAGGGATCCGGTCGCCGGGCAGAGGTCGACGGCTACCTTGTCGGAGGCAAGACCGGAACGGCGGAAAAGGTGGTGGACGGCCGCTATAGCGGCGACAAGCGCTTCAATTCCTTCCTTGCCGCGTTCCCGATGGACGATCCGCGCTATGTGGTCCTCGTCGTGCTCGACGAACCGAAGCCGGAACCGGGAAAACACTCGGCAACGGCCGGCCTCAACACCGCGCCGACAACCGCCAACATCATCCGGCGCATTGCGCCCATGCTCGGCGTCAAACCTCGGTTCGGCAAGGATTCCCAGACCATCATGGTTTCGTACTGATCGCCTCCGGACGTCTTGCAATTCGCGACGAAATCGGAAACACCCTCGCGCAGAGGGATTGCGGCCCGACGAATCGGCGGTCTTCAATGAATGCCACAGCGACGATCCTGCTTTCGAGCCTGGCCCAGCGTGCCGGGCTTGCCGCCCCGGCGGATGACGGGACCGTTACAGGTCTGACCGCTGATAGCCGTGCGGTCCAGCCTGGCATGCTGTTCGCTGCCCTGCCAGGCACACGGGTCGACGGCACCGCCTTCGTCGAGCAGGCGATGCGGAGCGGTGCCGCCGCCCTTCTGGTTCCAGAAGGCTTCAGACCCGACCAGCAACGCGCGATACCTGTTCTGCATGCGCACGACGTCAGACGGGCCTTCGCCCTTATGGCGGCAGCCTATTTCGGTCGTCAGCCGGAAACGCTTGTTGCTGTCACCGGGACCGCCGGAAAGACCTCGGTCGCCGGGTTCGTGCGGCAGATCTGGGAACGGACCGGCCAGCGGGCTGCCAGCATCGGAACCCTCGGCGTGGTCCGTCCCGAGGGTACGGATTACGGCAGTCTGACGACCCCGGACACCGTTCGCCTGCACGCGCTGCTGTGCGAGCTGGCTGAGGCCGGCATTACCCATGCGGCTCTTGAAGCATCGAGCCACGGGCTCGATCAGCGCCGCCTCGACGGCGTCGACGTGGCGGCTGCGGCCTTTACCAATCTGGGGCGTGACCATCTCGATTATCATCCGGACCAGAACGCCTATTTCGAGGCCAAGGCCGGGCTTTTCACGCGGGTCATGGAACGCGGGCGCCCGGTAATCGTCGATCTGGACGAACCCTGGAGCGAAAAGGTCGTCGCGCGCGCCGGCACACGCGAGCAACAGGTGTTTTCCGTCGGCAGCAGCGGTGCGGATCTGCACCTCAAGGCCTGTCATCCCGAGGACGCCGGCCAACGTCTGGAGATCGCGACGCGCAGCGGAACGATGTCCGTCCTCCTGCCCCTGATCGGCCGGTTTCAGGTGTCCAATGCCCTGATAGCGGCGGGTCTGGCCATTGTAACGGGGACCGAATCCGCCGCGGCCGTGAATGCCCTGGCCGGCCTGAAAGGCGCCCCGGGACGCCTTGAACGGGTCGGGACACATCGGGAAGGGGCGCATGTTTTTGTCGACTACGCTCATAAGCCGGACGCGCTCGAAACCGTGCTCACGACCCTGCGACCGTTCACCAGGAACCGGCTGATCGTGGTCTTCGGGGCCGGCGGCGACCGCGACCCTGGCAAGCGGGCCCTCATGGGCGCGGTGGCGGAGCGCCATGCCGACCTCGTAATCGTGACCGATGACAACCCCCGCACCGAGGAACCGAAAAGCATCCGGGAGCAGATACTCGCCGCTGCGCCGTCTGCGCTCGAAATCGGCGATCGGGCGGAGGCGATCGGTGCCGGCATCGGCCTCTTGCACGCGGGCGATATTCTCGTGGTCGCCGGCAAGGGACACGAGGAGGGGCAGATCGTGGGCGACGAGGTCCTGCCGTTTTCCGACAAGGAAGCCGTTCTGGAGGCCTTGCAACAATGATGGGCGAAGGGCCGGAGCTTTGGACAGTCGAAGCCGTTGTCGCGGCAACGGGCGGACGCCTGCAGGGATCGGCAAGAGATCCGATTGGCGGCATATCCATAGACAGCCGGACAGTCGCGCCGGGCGATGCGTTCTTTGCAATCCGAGGCGACCGGTTCGACGGCCATGATTTCATAGGAGCCGCACTCGATGCCGGGGCGGGCCTTGCGGTGGCAGCGTCGGATCGGGCGGGCGATATCGATGTCTCGAAAGGGCCGGTCCTGATCGTCGACGACGTGCTTGTCGCGCTTGAACGCCTTGGGCAGAGGGCGCGCGGCCGGATGAACGGCCCGGTCATCGCGATCACCGGCAGCGTCGGCAAGACCGGCACGAAAGAAGCCCTCAGGCTCGCGCTCGAGCCGTCCGGCAGCGTTCATGCGGCCGTCAAATCGTTCAACAATCATTGGGGCGTGCCGCTGTCGCTGGCGCGCATGCCGGAGGCAACGACGTTCGGCATTTTCGAAATCGGCATGAACCATGCCGGCGAGATCCGTCCGCTTGTGAAAATGGTGCGGCCGCATATCGCGATCATCACCACGGTTGAGGCTGTGCATATCGAGTATTTTGAGTCCGTTGCCGATATCGCGCGGGCAAAGGCGGAAATCTTCGAAGGGGTCGAACCGGGCGGAACCGTACTCTTGAATGCCGACAATATGCACTACGACCTGCTATGCGACCTGGCTCGGAGACAGCCGGCCATCGAACGCATTGCGTCGTTCGGCGAAAAGCCGGGAACCGATGTGCGGCTGGTCGAGGCGACAACCGCGGATCGGTATTCGGATGTAACGGCCGACGTCTTCGGTCAGACCGTTCGGTACCGCCTCGGCGCGCCGGGGCAACATCTGGTGCTGAACAGCCTTGCGGTGATCGGCGCGGCATCGCTCGCCGGCGCCGATGTCGATGCCGCCGGCGCCGCGCTCGCCGGTCTGTCCGCGCCGCGCGGCCGCGGCGAACGACGAGACCTGATCATCGACGGCGGAGCCGGGGTTCTGATCGATGAATCCTACAACGCCAATCCCGCCTCGATGCGGGCGGCGCTCGATCTTCTGGGCAGCACGGCGCCGTCCGCCGGCGGCCGTCGGATCGCGATCCTGGGCGACATGCTTGAACTCGGTGCCACGGGCGAGGCCGAGCATGCCCGGCTGGCGGAGGCGATCGAGGCCAATGCGGTGGATCGCGTTGCCTGCTGCGGCCCGCTGATGCGGGCGCTTTGGGAAAAGCTGCCGGCGCATCGGCGTGCCCATTACGCACCGAATTCGGAGGCGTTGTCCGAGGCCGTGCTTGACGATGTCCGTGTCGGCGATGTCGTGATGGTCAAGGGATCGCTCGGGAGCCGGATGGGCCCGTTGGTGGAATCGTTGTTAACCCGGTACGGCGCTGATAAAAGCGCCCGCGATATGGCCTAGGGAAAACCGGATGTTCTACTTTCTGTCCGAGTTCGACGCGCAGTTTTCCGTTCTGAACGTCTTTCGGTACATCACCTTCCGCACAGGCGGCGCGACGATCACGGCGCTGTTCTTTGTCTTCCTGTTCGGCCGACCGATCATCAGGGCGCTGAAAATCCGGCAGGGCACGGGACAGCCGATCCGGGAAGACGGACCCGAAGGCCACATTCTGACAAAAAAAGGCACGCCGACAATGGGCGGGCTGATGATCCTGGCCGGCCTCATCGTCTCGACCCTCTTATGGGCCAATCTGTCGAACCCCTATGTCTGGATCATTCTCGGCGTGACCGTTGGGTTCGGCCTTGTCGGCCTGTATGACGACTACCTGAAAGTCTCCAAGACCAGCCACACCGGCTTCGGCGGAAAAGCGCGGCTGGCCATCGAGACCGTGATTGCGGCGACGGCGGCCATCATGGTCATGCGGGTCGGCCTGGAACCGAGCTTTGCCTCGTCGCTGGCGCTGCCGTTCCTCAAGGACTTTCTGATCGATCTGGGGATCTTCTTCATTCCGTTTGCCGTCCTGGTCATCGTCGGGTCCGGCAATGCGGTGAACCTGACCGACGGTCTCGACGGTCTGGCCATCGTTCCGGTGATGATCGCAGCGGCCAGTTTCGGCATGATCTCCTATCTGAGCGGAAACGAGGTCTTTTCCGACTATCTGCAGATCCATTTCGTGCGCGGTACCGGCGAGATCGCGATCATATGCGGTGCCGTGCTCGGGGCCGGTCTCGGCTTTTTATGGTTCAACGCGCCGCCGGCTGCGATCTTCATGGGCGATACGGGATCGCTGGCGCTCGGCGGCATGCTTGGTGCCATTGCGGTGGCGACCAAGCACGAAATCGTCCTTGCCATTATTGGCGGTATCTTCGTTGCCGAAGCCGTATCGGTCATCATCCAGGTCGTGGCGTTCAGGCTCACGGGCAAGCGTGTTTTCCTCATGGCTCCGATCCACCACCACTTCGAAAAGATGGGCTGGACAGAACCCCAGGTCGTGATCCGCTTCTGGATCATTGCGGTCGTGCTGGCGATCATCGGCCTGTCCACACTGAAACTGAGATAACGGGCGTCGCCGCCGGACGGCGGCAGACGCCAAAAACAGAGGTCCTGCATTCCGGTGATTCCGGTCTCCACATTCCAGGGCAAACGGGTCGGTCTGTTCGGGCTCGGCGGCTCCGGCCTGACAACGGCCCATGCGCTTCTGCAAGGCGGCGCAGAGGTGATCGCGGATGACGACAATCCGGATCGCTGCGACGCCGCACGGCAGGCCGGCGTGACCGTCGGTGCATTGCGCGATACGGACTGGAGCGGACTTGCGGCGCTGGTGCTCGCGCCCGGCGTGCCGCTGACGCATCCCGAACCGCATTGGAGCGTCCGGCTTGCTCAGGCGAACGGCGTGGAGACGATCGGCGACATCGAATTGTTCTGCCGGGAGCGCGCCGCGCGCTGCCCCGACAGCACCCTGATCGCGATAACCGGAACCAACGGCAAGTCGACCACCACGGCGCTGATCGGCCATGTGCTCGGCGCGGCGGGCAGAGATCCGCAGGTCGGCGGCAATATCGGCCGTGCGGTTCTCGACCTGGCACCTCCGGCGACCGGGTCGACCTACGTGATCGAGTGTTCGTCCTACCAGATCGATCTGGCGCCGGGTCTGGATCCGACGATCGGGCTCCTGCTCAACATCACCCCGGATCACCTCGACCGCCACGGGACCATGGAGAATTACGCGGCGATCAAGGAAAGGCTCGTCGCGGCCAGCGGGCTTGCCGTGGTCGGGGTCGATGACGGGTATTGCGCCAGTGTTGCGGATCGGCTCGAACGCGAGGGGCACAATGTGGTGCGCATCTCGGCCGAGATACCGCTTTCCAAGGGCATTCAATTCGATCCGCCGCATCTCACCGAACTGACCGATGGCGCCCAGACGGTGCTTGCCGACCTGTCCGGTGTGGGATCCTTGCGCGGCCGGCATAACGGCCAGAATGCGGCCGCCGCCTTTGTCGCCTGCCGCGCAGCCGGGCTTTCCACGCCGCAAATCGTCGAAGGCCTAAAGTCTTTCCCCGGCCTTGCGCACCGTATGGAGGAAATCGGAAAAATCGGGCATGTTCTTTTCGTAAATGATTCGAAAGCCACCAATGCCGAAGCGGCCGAACGGGCGCTTCTCAGCTTCGATCGCATCTATTGGCTTGCCGGGGGACGGATGAAGGACGGCGGGATTACATCACTCGTGCCGTATGCGGAAAGAATTGCCGGAGCCTATCTGTTCGGAGAGGCGAAAGAAACCTTCCGTAAGACGCTCGACGGTTACTGTCCGACCGCCGTTTTCGAGGGGATGGACGCTGCGCTTTCGGCCGCCCACGCGGATGCCTCGACAGACCCGGCACGCGAGACCGTCGTGCTGTTGTCGCCGGCCTGCGCCTCCTTCGATCAGTTTGCCAGTTTCGAGGCCCGCGGCGATGCCTTTCGCAAGGCCTTCTCCGAGCTCGCTGAAAGCCAAAGCAAGGGGAGCGGGCCGGCATGAAATCGCGCGCAAGCCGCTCTCCGCTCTCCGAATGGTGGTGGACAATCGACAAGGCGCTGTTGATCAGCCTGATCGCGCTTCTGGTCGGCGGTGTGCTCCTGTCGCTTGCCGCCAGCCCGCCGGTGGCCGAACGGCTGAACCTCGACACCTACCATTTCTTCAAGCGCCAGCTGTTTTTCATCCTGCCCGCCCTTGTGGTGATGATCGGCGTGTCTTTCCTGACGCCGCGCCAGGTGCGGCGGCTCGCGTTTTATTGTTTCGTGGCGGCGTTCGTCCTTTTGATCGCGACCTTGTTCGTGGGAACGGAGATCAAGGGGTCGCGACGCTGGCTGCACATTGCCGGCGTGTCGCTGCAACCGTCCGAGTTCATCAAACCCGCCTTTGTTGTCCTGGCGGCCTGGCTGTTTTCGGAAAGCGCCAAGCGGACCGACATTCCCGGCAACCTGTTTGCCATCCTGTTGCTGATCTTCGTGACGGCGCCGCTCATCGTGCAGCCGGATTTCGGCCAGACCATGCTGATCGCAATCGTGTGGTCCGTTTTGTTCTTCCTGGCCGGCATGCCCTGGCTGTGGATCCTGCTGCTCGGCGGAATCGGCGTCGCCGGCATCGTGTCCGCATATCTGGTTCTGCCGCACGTCTCCAACCGGATCGACCGGTTCCTGCAGCCCGGCAGCGGGGACACGTTCCAGATCGACACGGCGATCGAATCCTTCATCAAGGGCGGATGGTTCGGCCGCGGTCCGGGGGAGGGCACGGTCAAGCGCATCCTGCCGGATTCCCATACCGATTTCATCTTCGCGGTGGCGGCCGAGGAATACGGCATCATGCTGTGCCTCGTGCTCGTCTTGCTGTTTGCCTTCATCGTGCTGCGCGGGTTCCTGCATGCGCTCAAGGAGTCCGACCCGTTCGTGCGGCTTGCCGTGTCCGGTCTTGTCGCGCTGTTCGGCTTCCAGTCGACCATCAACATGGCGGTCAATCTGCACCTGATGCCGGCGAAGGGAATGACCTTGCCGTTTGTCTCCTATGGCGGCTCGTCGCTGATCGCGGTGGCGCTCGGAACCGGTTTCGTGCTTGCCCTGACGCGTCGGCGCGCCGGCAGCAAGGTCCAGATCACGCCTCTGACCCCGCCGGGGCCGTATTCATCGCCGGCCGCGACATCGATGTGAGGAGGCGCACCGGTGCCGGGCAGAATCCTCGTTTCGGCCGGTGGCACCGGCGGACATCTGTTCCCGGCGCAGGCGCTGGCCGGTGAATTGAAGCAGCGTGGCTGGCGCGTCGACCTCGCCACCGATCATCGTGCCACCCATTACGGCGGTGATTTTCCCGCCGAGACCACGCACATCATCCCGTCGGGAACACCGTCGTCGCGCAACCCGATCGTGGTGCTCTCGTCTCTCGTCAAGCTCGGCATCGGCACGGTGCGGGCGCTCGGCATCCTACGCAAGGACCGGCCCGACGCCGTCGTCGGGTTCGGCGGTTATCCCACCGTGCCGCCGCTCGTCGCCGGCTGGCTGACCGGCTGCCCGACCATCCTGCATGAACAGAACGCGGTGATGGGGCGCGCGAATGCCTTTCTGTCCCGCTTCTGCCGCAAGGTGGCGCTCAGTTTCGAGGCGACCCGGGCACCGGAGCGGGTGCGGGCCAAGGCCGTGGTCTGCGGCAATCCGGTGCGGGATGCGGTTCAGCACGCCGCGACCTGGCCCTTCGAGCCGATCGGTGAAGGCGGGGAAATCCGCATTCTCATATTCGGAGGCAGCCAGGGCGCGCGCTTCTTTTCCGACATCCTGCCGGACAGCGTTGCGCTGCTGCCGGATGCCTTGCGGGCGCGGATCGAAATCGTTCAGCAATGCCGGCCGGAAGATCTCTCCCGTGTCACAAAGGCCTATGCCGCGCTGGCGACGCCCGTCGAACTCGCCGCGTTCTTTTCGGATATGCCGCATCGCATCGCCCGGTCGCATCTGATGATTGCCCGGGCCGGCGCCTCGACGATCGGCGAACTGGCGGTGATCGGCCGGCCGGCCATCCTGGTGCCGCTTCCTGGCGCGATTGACCAGGACCAGAAGGCAAACGGGGCTGTGCTGGAACAGGCGGGCGGCGCGGTGATGCTCGACCAGGCTGATATCACACCGGCTGTTCTGGCCGAGACGATTGCCGAATTTCTCGGAGATCCGGACAGCCTGGCGGCACGGGCCGAGGCTGCGCGGGGCGCTGGCAGACCCGATGCCGTCAGCCGACTGGCCGATCTCGTCGAAGCCGAAGCGCGCGCAAACGGTCGAACCTGACAGTGCCCGCGACCGAACCGGGCCGCGCATAAGAAAGGAAGCAAGCGGATGAAGATGCCGCCAAATATCGGCCCGGTGCATTTTGTCGGCATCGGCGGAATCGGAATGAGCGGCATCGCGGAAGTGCTCCTCAATCTGGGCTATCGGGTGCAGGGCTCCGATATCGCCGACAGTCCGAACGTCCAGCGATTGCGCGACAAGGGTATCGCGATCGAGATCGGTCACCGGGCCGAAAATCTCGGCGATGCGCATGTCGTCGTCGTGTCGTCCGCGATCCAGCCGGACAATGCGGAATTGCTGGCGGCGCGGGAACGGCTCCTGCCAGTGGTGCGGCGCGCCGAAATGCTGGCCGAACTGATGCGCCTGAAACAGGCGGTCGCGGTCGGCGGCACGCACGGCAAGACCACCACAACGTCGCTGGTCGCCACGCTGCTCGAGGCCGGCCGCTTCGATCCGACCGTGATCAATGGCGGGATCATCAATGCCTACGGAACGAATGCCCGCCTCGGCGACGGGACATGGATGGTCGTCGAGGCCGATGAATCGGACGGGTCCTTCGTCAAGCTGCCGGCCGACATCGCGATCGTCACCAACATCGATCCGGAACACATGGACCATTACGGCACCTTCGATGCCGTGCGCGATGCGTTTCGCCAATTCGTGGAAAACGTGCCGTTCTACGGCTTTGCGGTGATGTGCATCGACCATCCGGAAGTCCAGTCGCTGGTCTCGCGCATCGAAGACCGGCGGATCATCACCTATGGTGAAAATCCGCAAGCCGACGTGCGGTATGTCGATGTGCGCTTCGAGGGCGGCCAGTCGCGCTTCGGCGTCATGATCCGTGATCGCCTCACCGGCGCGGAAAAGGACATTCCCGGCCTTCTCCTGCCAATGCCGGGGCGTCACAACATCGCCAATGCCACCGCGGCGATCGCCGTCGCCGACCAATTGGGCATGTCGGCCGATCTCATCCGTGCCGGCCTGGCCGGTTTCGGCGGAGTCAAACGCCGCTTCACCCATACCGGGGCGTGGAACGGCATCGACATCTACGATGATTACGGACACCATCCGGTAGAAATAGCGGCTGTGCTCAAAGCTGCGCGTGACGCGGCCCAGGGCCGGGTGGTCGCGGTGATGCAGCCGCACCGCTATACGCGCCTGCACTCGCTGCTCGACGATTTCTGCACCTGTTTCAACGACGCCGATACCGTGATCGTGGCCGATGTGCATACCGCCGGCGAAACGCCGATCGAGGGCGCCGATCGGGATGCCCTTATCGCCGGCATGCGGGCTTCCGGCCACCGCCATGTCTTACCGCTCGAGGATCCCGCCGATCTGGCGGGTTTGGTCCGCGACAATGCTGCGCCCGGCGATCTCGTCATCCTTCTGGGCGCCGGCAGCATCACACGCTGGGCCTACGACCTGCCCGGACAATTGGCCGAACTGGCCGGCGAGGCGGCGGGATGAGCGACCGGATCCGTGCCGCGCTCGACCCGATCGCGTCGGAGCTGCGCGGCAGCCTGAAATACGGCCAGGATCTCGCGCCGATCGCCTGGTTTCGTGTCGGCGGCCCGGCCGAGGCGCTGTTGCAACCCGCGGATGAAGCTGATCTGGCGCGGTTTCTGGCCGTCCTGCCGGCTGAAATCCCGGTCACCGTGATCGGTCTCGGCTCCAATCTACTGATCCGGGACGGGGGCCTGGACGGGGTCGTCGTGCGCCTGTCGATGCGTGGCTTCGGAGCAGTCACGGTGCAGGACGGACTGGTGACGGTCGGGGCCGCCACGCCGGACAAGCGCTTTTCAGAAGAAATGGCCCGGGCCGATATCGAGGGGTTCGCCTTTTACAACGGCATACCCGGCGGGATCGGCGGCGCGTTGCGCATGAATGCCGGCGCCAACGGATCGGAGACCCGCGACCGGCTGGTCAGCGTGCGCGCAATCGGCCGCGACGGTCAGGCGCTGACGCTGTCGGCCGAAGATATGGGGCATACCTATCGGCATTCGGCGGCGCCGGCTGACCTGATCTTCGTGTCGGCTACCTACCGCGCGGAGCCCGGCAACCACGAAGCCATCCGCACCGCCATGCAGGAAGTGACCGAACACCGGGAAAGGGCCCAGCCGATCCGCGAAAAGACCGGCGGCTCGACTTTCAAAAACCCGGAAGGCGCGCGGGCGTGGGAGCTGATCGACCGGGCCGGCTGCCGCGGCCTCGTGATCGGCGATGCCCAGGTCTCGGAGAAACACTGCAATTTCCTGATCAATCGCGGGGCGGCAAGCGCCCATGATCTGGAACTCCTTGGCGAGACCGTGCGGGCGCGGGTCCTGGAGACCAGCCAAGTCCGGCTGTCCTGGGAGATCAAGCGCCTCGGCCATTGGCAGCCGGGAGCGGAAATCATGGAATTCCTCGGGAGGTGATCATGCCGAAATACGAACATGTCGCAGTTCTGATGGGCGGCTGGTCCTCCGAGCGTCCGGTCAGTCTGGCAACCGGCAAGGCCTGCGCAGACGCGCTGGAATCCGCAGGCTACAAGGTGACCCGCATCGACGTCGATCGGTCGATCGCCCGCACGCTGGACGATCTGCGGCCCGATGCCGTGTTCAACGCGCTGCACGGACCGGTCGGCGAGGACGGCACCATCCAGGGCATTCTGGAGGTGCAGCGAATCCCCTACACGCATTCCGGTGTGCTGGCCTCGGCGCTTGCGATCAACAAGCCGAAGGCAAAGGTCATCATGGCCAAGGCCGGAGTCGCCGTCGCAGAGCACAAGCGGGTGACACGTGAGGAGGCGGCCCGCGCGCATCCCATGAAACCGCCCTATGTCGTCAAGCCGGTGGCCGAAGGCTCGAGCTTCGGCGTGCTTATCGTGCACAAGGACGTGGCGCATCCACCGCAGGAGCTCTATCGGGAGGACTGGCCGTACGGCGACGACCTGATGGCGGAGCGCTATATTCCCGGCCGGGAACTGACCTGCGCGGTGATGGGCGACGTGGCGCTCGACGTCATCGAAATCATCCCCACTGGGGATACTTTTTATGATTACGACGCAAAATACCGGGCTGGTGCCTCAAAGCACGTTTTGCCCGCGGAAATTTCACCTTTTATTTACCAAAGTATCCAAAGTCTAACACTTAAGGCGCATCAGGCGCTTGGATGCCGGGGCGTGACGCGGGCGGATTTTCGCTACGACGACACGGTCGACGGCACCGGGGAACTGATCTGCCTTGAAGTGAACACGCAACCCGGCATGACCGCGACGTCTCTGGTTCCAGAACTCGCCGCGCATGTCGGACACGACTTCGAAGAGCTCGTGAGCTGGATCGTGGAGGACGCAACTTGCGATCGATGATCGCATTCCTGGCCGGAACGGGGCGCCTGTTGGCGCCGCGCAGGCGTGCGCGCCACCGGCTTGCGGAATCGGTGCGGACCACGCTCTTGCAATTGGGCGACCCTGCGGGTGAAACGACGATTCCGCGCGGCGCCGGATGGGCAGGTGTCGGTCTCCTGTTCGGCGTGACAGCGCTCTACGGTTGCATCGCCGGCGGCCATCTCGAAAGCATCGCCAACCGGGCCGGAACGGCCGCGGGTTTCGGCATTTCCGCGATCGAGATTTCCGGCCATGTCCAGCTCGACGAAATCGAGGTGCTGCAGACCCTCGATATCGGTCCGGGCGCATCCCTTGTGGCTTTCAATGCGCGCGCCGCGCTCGACCGGCTGCGCGACAACGGCTGGATCGAATCCGCTTCGGTCCGCAAGGTCTATCCGGGCACCCTGAAGATCGCACTGACAGAACGCCGGCCGTTTGCGCTCTGGCAGCGCGGGGCGCTCTTGTCGATCATCGATTCGAACGGGGCCGTGATTACGGAATCCGTCGCCGACCGGTTTTCCGCCCTGCCGCTGTTTGTCGGTCATGGCGCCCAGAAGGGCGCCCGGGATTTCCTCGATCTCGTCGACCGGTATCCGGCAATTCGCTCGCGCCTGCGCGCGGCCGTCTTCGTCAGCAACCGCCGCTGGGACCTGGTGCTCGACAACGAGATCGAGGTCAAACTGCCGGAAAACGGCGTCGAAGGCGCGCTCGACGAACTCCTGACGCTGAGCGCGGAATCCGGCCTGATGAACCGCGATATCGTCGCCGTCGACCTGCGGCTGAAGGATGAGGTGGTGGTCCGCCTTTCCGAAGAAGCCATGGTCAAGCGCAAAACAACGGCGGAAGGCGACCGGGACACCCGGCGGCGGGAGACGGATACATGACCGCGCCGTTCAATCCGGGCCATTTCAACGTCCTGAAACCGCTCTCGACCCGGCGGTCGACCCTGTTGACCGTCATCGATGTCGGATCGACGAAGATCGTGTGCCTGATCGCCCGTTTGCGGCCGCAGGCCGCGGACGCGGCGCTGTCGGGCCGGACCCATGCGATCGAGATCCTCGGCATCGGCCATCAGCGGTCGCGCGGGATCAAGGCCGGTGTCGTGGTCGATATCGACGCCGCCGAACGGGCCGTGCGACTGGCCGTCGATACGGCGGAACGCAAGGCCGGCATGACCGTCGAATCGCTTCTGGTCAACATGTCAGGCGGCCGGTTGGCGAGTGAGATCTTCAGCGCCCATATCGGTCTTGAAGGCCGCACGGTCGGCGACGGCGATCTGGAACGTCTCTTACGCGCCGGATGCCAGCATGCGAGCCGGGAAAACCGGCAGATCATCCATGCCATTCCGATCGGATATCGGCTCGACGGCAATCAGGGCGTGGCGATCCCCAGGGGAATGGTCGGCAGCCGTCTCGGCATCGACCTGCATACGGTCACGGTCGATCACGCGCCGTTGCAGAATCTTGGCCTGTGTCTCGATCGCTGCCACCTGGATGTCGATGCTGCGATCGCCTCGGCCTATGCCAGCGGCCTGGCCTCGCTGGTCGACGACGAAGCCGAACTCGGTGCCGTGTGCATCGATATCGGCGGCGGGACGACCAACCTAGCGGTGTTTTCGGCCGGCCGTCTGGTGCATGTGGATGCGCTGGCCATGGGCGGCCAGTTGCAGACGAACGCCATCGCGCAAGGGTTATCCACAAGTCTTCGTAACGCGGAACGGCTCAAGACCTTGTATGCCAGTGTCGTCGTCGGCGACCTTGATAACGAGGACATCATTACCGTCGAATCACCTGAGGACGGCAGCGACGATACGCCGATGCAAGTCACCCGCGCGGCGATCAACGGGCTGATCGCGCCGAGCGTCACCGAAATCCTGGAAACCACCCGGGACCGGTTGAACGCCTCAGGCTTCGCAGCACGCGCGGGACAACGGATCGTTCTGACCGGCGGCGCCAGCCAACTGACAGGCCTGTCGGACGCCGCCTCGCAGATTTTCGGACGCAATGTCCGGATCGGACGCCCGCTGGGCGTCAAGGGTTTGCCGGATAAGGCAAAAGGCCCCGCTTTCTCAACGGCGATCGGCCTTTTGATTTATCCGCAGCTCGCACATCTGGAGTATCTGGACACCCATACCGGAACCCAGAAGAGATCAGGCTCGGGCGGGTATCTCGCCCGGGTCGGACAATGGATCAGGGAGAGCTTCTAACACCAACACCGCATTACGAAGGAGCGGACCGTGACCATCGACTCAGATACAACGGACAAGCCGATCGAGGCGGATGGCGAGAAGAAAGACGAAGCCATGGCTATAAACTTGAAAATGCCGGACATCACGGAACTCAAGCCTCGTATCACGGTGTTCGGGGTCGGCGGCGCCGGTGGAAATGCCGTCAACAACATGATCACGACCGGGTTGCAGGGATGCGACTTCGTGGTTTCCAACACCGATGCCCAGGCACTGGCGCAATCGAAATCGGATCGCATCATCCAGATGGGTGTCGCCGTGACCGAGGGATTGGGCGCAGGCTCGCAGCCCGAAGTCGGATGCGCGGCCGCCGAGGAAGTGCTCGACGAGATCAAGGATCACCTGAGCGGATCCCATATGGTGTTCATCACCGCAGGCATGGGCGGCGGCACGGGCACCGGCGCGGCGCCGGTGATTGCGCGGGCTGCACGCGAACAAGGCATCCTGACCGTCGGCGTGGTGACCAAGCCGTTCCAGTTCGAAGGCCAGCGCCGGATGCGCGTCGCCGATGACGGCATCACCGCCCTGCAGCAATGTGTCGACACGCTGATCGTCATTCCGAACCAGAACCTGTTCCGGATCGCCAACGAAAAGACGACGTTTGCCGACGCCTTCGCAATGGCCGACCAGGTGCTCTATTCGGGCGTTGCCTGCATCACCGACCTGATGGTGAAGGAAGGTCTGATCAATCTGGACTTCGCCGATGTGCGCTCGATCATGAGCTCCATGGGCAAGGCCATGATGGGAACCGGCGAAGCGTCCGGCGACGGCCGCGCCATCCAGGCCGCAGAGGCCGCGATCGCCAATCCGTTGCTCGACGAAACCTCCATGAAGGGGGCGCGGGGCCTGCTGATCTCGATCACGGGCGGCAACGACCTGACGCTCTTCGAGGTCGACGAAGCCGCCAGCCGCATCCGCGAGGAAGTGGATGTGGATGCCAACATAATCCTGGGCGCGACGTTCGACGAAAGCCTGGAAGGTATTATCCGGGTTTCCGTCGTGGCGACCGGCATCGAAGCCAATATGCGCGGTGTCGAGAGCGAACAGGAACAGCGTCTGGCGGATCTTGCCGACCGTCTGCGCCATGTGGCGGAAACCCAGTCGAACGCGGCGGCCGCCGCGGCTGCCGACCGTTTGATGCCGCGCACCGCACCGCGCAAACCGGCTGCCGCAGCAACCGATGCCGCACCGGCTGCAACCCAGAAGCGGCCGCAGACCGCCCGTCCGGCCGCGGCGGAAGCACCGCGGCCCCAAGAAGCCGTGGTGGCCTCGAGCGATCCGGACGTGACCATCGAACCGTTCCAGCCGGCTGATGCCCATGCTCCCGGTGCAGCCGATACGGCTCCGAAGGCACCGGAACCGGCCGAGATCCCGGTTACCGAACCCTATATTCCGCCGGCCGCCGAAGACACCGATGCGCGCAACCGCCCGCTGTCGATTTCGGATTTCCCGCCGATCGCCCGCCAGGAACTCGACGAGGCCGACCATTCGCAGGCCGAAAGCGAAGAGCGCGGGCCCATGGGTCTGCTCCGGACGATCGCTCGCGGGCTTGGCCGGAAGGACGAAGAGCCGACCGGTCGCGCGACGCCCGAGCCGGTTCCGGCTCCGCCGGTAACGGCGCCTGCCGCGCGTACCGAACACATCGCGCATCCGCAGGCTGCACCCATGCAGCCGGCACCGCAACAGGCTCCGGCACCAGCTCCTGTGCAACAGGCCGCATCGCCGCAACCGGCGGCCCCGCCGGCACCGCAGCCGGCGACGCCTCAACAGGCACCGGCGGTTACCCAGCGGGCTCCCGCGGCCGAGCATCCGGTCGGCGATCGTCCGGCTCAGGAACGGGCACAGAACGACGGTTCGCTCTATCGTCCGCGCAGCGGTGACCTGGATCCCCAAGGTCGGCCGGTGCCGCGTGCCCAGCCGGTCTCCGAAGACGACCAATTGGAGATCCCGGCCTTCCTGCGGCGCCAGTCGCGCTAAGGCGATAAAAATGATCCCGGGAGGCATGCCGCCGTGCGGTTTGCCTCCCGTCGATTCCTTCGATTAATCAAGCATTAAGCATGTCAAAAACGGCTCTTTCGCTCGCGCGGAACCGGTCGAGATTCGCCCGCTTGAGGTCTATTCGGAGCGTTTCCGGCAGGTTTGGCGGATTTTGCTGTTACAGACGGTGATTTCTCAACATGCTTACTATCGAAAAAAGTCAATAAATTTAAGCACTTCGTTAATAGTAACAAAGCGTAATAATCCGTTATTTGCCGGATTTGGGCTCATGCGTATGGTCGACCGCGAACGATAAAGCAATCGCTGGCGCCACTGCCAAACTCTTGGGCCGAATCCTTGGTGGTCCATCTGGCAAAAAGATGCGGTTTCAAGCGGTTGCATGACAGGACGGGCGTCATAGTGAACCGGCCCAAGCGGGTCAAACGGACGTCGGTGGCGATGCGGGTGCAACAATGGTGAATTCATTTCCTCGGACACAGACGACCCTTGTGCGCCGAACTAAGGTGGTCGGTATCGGGGTCCATCGCGGACAACCCGTTTCCGCCACTCTGATACCCGCCGCGGCCGATACCGGCATCGTTTTCTCCCGTACCGACCTGTCTTCCGATCTTTCCGCCGACATCAGGGCTTCGCACGAAAACGTGCTGTCCACTGAATTGTGCACCGTGATCGGCACCTCTCCGGACAACAGCATCGCGACGATCGAACACCTGATGGCAGCTTTGCGCGGTATGGGCATCGACAATGCGCGCATCGAGGTAGACGGTCCCGAAGTACCCGTCATGGACGGCAGTGCATCGGAATTCGTCGACGCAATCCGCCAGGCCGGTGTGAAGACGTTGAACGCGCCGCGGCGTTATCTGGAAGTGACACGCCCAATCCATATCGAACACGGCGCCTCGTATGCGACGATGCGGCCGCACCAGGGCACGCTGTTCGACACGACGATCGAATTCGATACCGCATTGATCGGCGTGCAGACCGTGACCGTCGAACTGACGCCGGATTCCTTCAATCGTGAGCTTTCGGCAGCCCGCACTTTCGGCCGGGTCGAGGATGTGGAGAAGCTGTGGAGCATGGGCTTTGCGCGCGGCTCGTCGCTTGAGAATTCCGTCGCCATCGCCGGCGACCAGGTGCTCAATCCCGAAGGGACGCGCTGGCCGGACGAGTTCGTGCGTCACAAGGCGCTTGACGCGGTCGGTGACCTGGCGCTTGCCGGATATCCGATCCTCGGCGCCTATCGTTCCTATCGGGGCGGACACAAGATCAATGCCATGATGGTCGAGGCCCTCATGAAGGACCGGTCCGCATGGCGGATCGTCGATGCGCCGGCGACCCGTGCCAAGGGACAGGCCGGGCTTGCCCCCGCGATCGCTCAGCCTGCCTTCAAGGCTGCCAACGACTGATCGAGCGGAGGCTTTGCCCTCCCTCTGAATGCCGGCGGACCGCGCGGTTTGCAGCGTGATGTGCAGGGCTGAAACGACAGCAGGTTCCTGGCAGGCATGCGTCACCGCGACACGATGATCTTTACGCGGATGTGAATTTGATAAATCCCGCATCTTGCAGTATTTTCCGCCCGACTTCAGCCGAACCGGTTCGGTGGAAGCGTATGGAAAGATCCCGACGGCCCGATTTGCCGGGCGACAGGCGCCCGCCCCGATAAGGGGAGGTGACCCGCTAGCAGGCTCCGGCGGCAAGGGCGCGGGAAAAGACAGAGATACGGATCCGGATAATCATGCGTAGCAACGTCATCGCTCTCGTGCTGGTCGGCGCTCTCGGCCTCGCCGGATGTTCCGGCGGCCCCGAAGTCGACGAACTGGGCTTTACGGACAAACCGGCGGGCGAGCTCTATAACGAGGGACTTGCCCTCGCCAATCAGGGGCGCCTGGAGGCGGCGGCCAAGAAGTTCAAGGAAATCGACCAAGTCTATCCGTATTCCGAGTTCGCGCGGCGGGCGATGATCATGTCTGCCTATACCAGTTATCGGTCCGGCCAGTTTCCCGAGGCCATCAACGACGCCAAGCGCTACATCACGCTGTATCCGGGCAGCGATGATGCCGCATACGCGCAATACATCATCGGCCAATCCTATTATCGCCAGGTGCTCGACGTCTCGCGGGACCAGGAAATGACGGAAAAGGCGCTGGCCGCCATGGGCGAACTGATCCAGCGCTACCCCGAATCGGAATACACCGAAGACGCCTCCAACAAGATCCGCATCACCCAGGATCAGCTGGCCGGCAAGGAAATGCAGGTCGGACGGTATTACCTGCACCGGCGGCGCTATGTTGCGGCCATCAACCGCTTCCGTAACGTGGTGACACGGTATCAGACGACCCGCCACGTGGAAGAAGCACTGGCCCGCCTGACCGAGGGTTATCTGTCGCTCGGCGTGGTCAACGAGGCGCAAACGGCGGCTGCGGTGCTCGGACACAATTTCCCGGACAGCAAATGGTATGCCGACGCCTTCAAGCTGCTTGCGGATGGCGGGCTGGAGCCTAAAGAAAATCAGCGCAGCTGGATCAGCCGGCAATTCTCCAGGGTCCTGTAAAAGACTGCTGGGTCGCTCTCCCAGACGAAAGCGCGGGCGAAGGCTGCACGAAGGTGTAGGCCCGCTTGGCGCCTTGGTATAGAGTCCGCGGAACACTCCATCCATTCTGGTTCCGGCAGCCGATTCGTCCATGTTGAGTTCGCTGACAATCCGCGACATCGTCCTGATCGACCGGCTGCACATCGATTTTGCATCCGGATTGACCGTTCTGACGGGCGAGACCGGAGCCGGAAAGTCGATCCTGTTGGATTCGCTTTCGCTGGCCCTTGGCGCGCGGGGCGATGGCGGACTGGTGCGCAGCGGCTGCGACCAGGGGCAGGTCGTCGCCCAATTCGATCTACCGTCCGGACACGGCGTGCATCGGCTCCTGGCCGAAAACGGCATCGACGAGGACGGAGCCGTCATTCTCAAAAGGCTGCAAAACGCTGACGGGCGGAGCCGCGCCTTCATCAACGACAATCCGGTCAGCGTCGGCCTGTTGCGTTCCGTCGGGCACCGTCTGGTCGAAATCCACGGTCAACACGACGACCGCGCGCTCGTCGACCCGGATTCGCATCGGGACATCCTCGATCTCTATGGCGGATTGGAAAACGAAGGCGCGGCCGTCGCGAAGGCGTTCGGCCATTGGCGCGAGGCCCAGGCGGCGCTGCAACGCCAGACGGAAGCCATGGAGAGTGCGCGTCGGGAGTTCGACTATCTGACCGCGTCGTCCGCAGAACTCGAAACGCTGGCGGCCGAGGAAGGCGAGGAAGAGGCCCTGGCCGAGCGGCGTCAGACCATGATGGCCCATGAAAAGGTCGCCGGCGATCTCTCCGAAGCGGTCGACGTGCTGGGAGGGCAGGGGTCGCCAATCCCGCCGATTGCCGATCTGTGGCGCCGTCTGGAGCGCAAGGACGAGATCAAGCACATGGTCCCGTCCGCCATCGATGCGCTCGGCCGGGCGCTCGATGGATTGGAGGATGCCCGTTCGGTGCTGGAAGCCGCCATGCGGGCCACGGACTACGACCCGGTCGTTCTGGAACAGGTCGAGGAGCGGCTGTTCGCCTTGCGCGCGGCAAGCCGCAAGTTCTCGGTCGCGCCGGACAAATTGCCTGCACTTCTGGAGGCCATGCGTTCAGACCTGCAGGCGCTGGAATCCGGAGAGGAAAAGCTGAGCGCCCTTGAATCCGACCTGTCGGATGCCCGCAAACGGCTCGACAAGGCCGCGGCGCGCCTCAGCGGGAAGCGGCAAAAGGCAGCGGCCGATCTGGAACGGGCGGTCGCGGCCGAACTGCCGGACCTTAAGCTGGAACGGGCGCGGTTTACGGTGGCGGTCGACACCGACGCCGAAGCGGTGCGCTCGACCGGCATCGACAGCGTCGAGTTCCGGGTGCAGACCAATCCGGGGACGAAGCCCGGTCCGATCATGAAAGTCGCGTCAGGCGGCGAATTGTCCCGCTTCCTTCTGGCGCTCAAGGTTTCGATCGCGGAACGCGGTTCGGCGCCGACACTGATCTTCGACGAAATCGATACGGGCGTGGGCGGCGCGGTCGCCGAGGCGATCGGCGTGCGCCTGGAACGGCTGTCCGATGCCGTACAGGTGCTTTCGGTGACGCACGCGCCGCAGGTCGCGGCGCGGGCGCGCGGCCATATGCTGATCCGCAAGGACGCCAAGGGCAAAGAAGAAGTTGTCACGCGGGTCGGCGCACTCGACACGGACACAAGACGCGAGGAAATTGCGCGCATGCTTGCCGGCGCTCGCATCACCGAAGAAGCACGGGCGGCCGCGGCAAGGCTACTTGATGGGACCGCATAGATTGCGAAACCTGTCTGCGGGATCTCCGCAGCGGCAAGAGTCTGCTTGAACCGTTTGACGAGCGGCATATTTTGGCTCGCTGAATAACGCGACAGGATGACGAGGCGGACACCGTGGCCACCATAAAGGATCCCGCCGAAACTTCGGTAGATGCTCTGACGGAAGAGCAGGCACAGACAGAACTGGCGTATCTCGCCGAAACGCTGGCGCGGCACGACGCGGCCTACCATACCCATGACGATCCGGAAATCTCGGACGCCGAATACGATGCGCTGAAAAACCGGAACCGCGGGATCGAAGCCCGGTTCCCGCACCTGAAACGCGCCGATTCGCCAAGCGACAGAGTGGGCGCCGCGCCGCTCGAAACCTTTGCCAAGGTGACCCATGCGGTCCCGATGCTGTCCCTCGACAACGCGTTCGACGAGACCGACGTCACCGAATTCGTCGGCCGGATCCGCCGTTTCCTGAAGCTGGATGCACTTCTGCCGCTTTCCTTTACCGCCGAACCCAAGATCGACGGCCTGTCGCTCAGCCTGCGCTACGAACGGCGCCGTTTGGCGATCGCCGCGACCCGCGGTGACGGAAACGTCGGCGAGAACGTTACCCGCAACGCACTGACGATTGCCGACATTCCCAAAACGCTGCCCGACGATGCGCCCGACATCGTCGAGATCCGAGGCGAAGTCTATATGGCGCATGCGGACTTTGCCGCGCTCAACCAGCGCATGGAAGAAACAGGAGGCAAGGTCTTTGCCAATCCGCGCAATGCCGCGGCCGGCTCATTGCGGCAACTGGATTCGGCCGTCACCGCGTCGCGACCGCTGCGCTTCTTTGCCTATGCCTGGGGCGAGATGCCGGACATGCCGGCGGACACCCAGTCCGGCATGATTGCCGCCTTCAGCGCCTGGGGTTTCCAGACCAATCCGCATTTCATCGACCGAAACGGGGTCGGGGTTCACCGGCGGCTGACCGTAGGTGATCAGTTCACCGTTCTCATCCACAAAGCCCTCGGCCACCAAGCGACCTTCGGGCACATCGTTGTAGGTGTCCTCAGCGGCGAAAATGCCCAACACGCGCTCAGTATCAGCGGGCAGCGCTTCGAGCTGCTCGGGGGTGTAAACGACGGTGTAGCCCATCGCTTCCGCTTCTTCGATCAGGTTGCGACCGTCTTCGCGGGTGCCTTCTTCACCAAAGAAGCCGACGGTGCCCACGGGCAGGTAGTCCACTTCGCCCGCGCCCATGATGACGCTGACGCCCGACTCG
>JBCDLT010000037.1:0-58989 GCA_038745065.1 Pseudomonadota bacterium
CTGGATTTTGGCTAGACGCCCTGCGCAGGGCGATCGCAAAAGCGATGTTTCGCTTTTGCCTTCTCTTCAGCAAATCGGAAACATCCGATTTGCACTACATCTCTCAAGCAGGGCAACGACGGCCAAAATCCAGGACAAGCCGGCCTTCGGTGGCGAAGGCTCGTACCGGGGCGTTGTTGCGCCGCTTACTCGATGTCCCACATCGCGCTGCACGACGCGCCTAGCCCAGGTACGAGTCTACTCCATCAAACCGTCAAAATCTCTGAGACGAAGGACTAGATGTAGTTCGTCAGGGACAGCCGGTTCAACAGCGCCGTCGTCTGATAGCTGGCCTGCAGCCGCGTCTGCAACGTAACGATCTGGGCCGAGACTTCCTCAAGATTGATGCCTTCGATCTCCTCGACCATCTGGGTCAGTGTGTTCTCGGCCGAGATGTGGCGTTGCCTGGCCGATTCGACGGCCTCGGAGATCCCGACGATTTCCACATGGATGTCGGTGATCGATTCAGTTCCCGACGGAAACGACAGGTTCTGGCGCGTCCGTGTGGCCAGTTCGGTATAGCGGTCGGAATCGTTCGTGTCGGTTTCGGAAAACGTCTCGACCGCGAACACCGCAAGCGATCGGATGGCCTGGCTCAACGCCGGTTCGTTGGCTCGTGCACCGTAGTCGATGACCAGCGAGGAATCGATCCGCGCCGAGCTCGTGGTGCGCGGATCGTCGGCCGCGTTGTCGCCCACGTAATAGATCACCGTGTCGGCGGACCCGTCACGCAGGGCGGTCGCGGTATCAAACGGCGGGCCGTCGACCCTTTGCGGCGCCTGGCCCGCGGTCGTCGTGAAGAAATCGTTCCCGGCCTGCACGGCCGATGCGGCTTCGAGCGCCGTTCCCGCCGAGGCCTGCACGGCGGCGGTCAGCGCGGCTTCGAAATTCGTCGCCGTATCGGTCGGCGTCGCTCCGATCACGAACGTATTTTCCTCGCCGGCCGTTGTCGCAGCCGTGAGGGTGATGGTCTCCCGGCTGCCGTCCGGCAGCAACGTTTCGATCCGGATCGTTTCGCCGGCAACCGGTTGGGCGGTGAACTGGAAGTCCTCGCTGCGCGGCGGGCCGGCGGTCGATGTGACCGTCACGTTCGACAGGGTATTGTTGATGGCATCGATCTTGAAGCCGAAGGGATGCGCGCCGTCTTCGGCGAACGTCACCGTATCCGTTACCCTTGAAACAGTCGTGCGCCCGAGCCCGGAAGTCCCAAGATCGGCCTGCTTGCGCTCGTCGACCGCCTGGCGGAAGCCGGCGCGACCGCCCTCCCCGTCAAGCAGCGTGTCGACGTCGACCACAGGCTTGACGTCCGCCGACCGGCCGGAAAACACATAGCGGCCATCGGCCTGCACGTTGAGAATGCTGAGCGCTTCGCCGAGCGAGACCCGTGCGGTTTCCTGGGCAAGCGTGCGCCCATTGCCCAGCACCTCGAATGCGTTCGGATTGATGGCGCCGCGCGCTTCGCCGGTCAGGTCGTCGATCTGTGTGAGGGCATTGTCGTAGATGCCGAGGCGGATGTTCACCCGGTCGATCGTCTGCTGGTATCCCTGCAGGGTCGAGATCTGCTGCCGGAAAGCGACGTCGGCAGCAGCATCGCGCCCGAGCCCGCGATAGGTTTCGGACTTGCGGCCGGAGCCGAGTTGCGCCTGCAGCTCGTCGAGCTGGTTGCGCGTATCGACCAATTGCTGGGTCAGGAACGTATTGGAACCGACGACGGGGGAAATGGTCATTGCCTGTACTCCGTCCTAACGATCACGTGCGCAGCAACGCGTCGAGCATTTCCTCGATCACCTGGACGACCCGCGCATTGGCCGCATAGGCGGTCTGCACCTCGATCAGGATCGACAATTCCTGGTCGATGTTGACAGCACTGGACTCGGCCAGGCGCTCCTGCAGATTGTTGAGCACAATGGTCTGGCCCTCGGAGAATTGTTCGGCCAGTTGCGCTTCGTTCGCGCGGTAGGAAATCGTCTGTGTCAGGAAACCGGACACTGTGCCGTTATAGGGCCGGGTGACCGAGCCGAACCCGACGCCGGCCGAGAAGTCACGCTCTGTGCTGACCAGCCGTTCGTAGAGCGCGGCGGGCCGTGTCGTGTCGCCTGATGCCGTGACCGTCGGTGTCGTCTGGTAGACAACCAGGGCATCCGGATTGTTCAGAAGATCCTGGTTGACGGTGATGCGTCCGGCAAAGCCCGTCTTCTGCGGCTGGTTATCCAGTTCACCGGTATAGATCAGGTTCGTCGCACCGTCGGTGAACAGCGGCAGCCCGATGCCCTGGTCGTTGAGGCCGGTATTTGTCACCGATGCGTTGAGCGATTGGATATCGATCGTCGCGGCCGCGCCATCGTCGAGGATGCGGACCACATTGCCGCCCTGGTCGGATACCGTGAAGGAGCCGCCGAGCGCGGTCTGGATTTGCGTGACGACACTGGCAAAACCGGCGGAGAAATCGAGGCCGACTACGGTATCGTTCGGATTGGGGGTCGCTGAATTGTCAAGCGGCAGCGTGGTCGGATCGTCGACCCGCACGAACGATACGGTCGCCGGCGTGCCGCTGTTCGTATAATCGAGCGTGAAGGCGTTGCCCGCCTGCAGCCGTGTCAGGTCGAGGTCGAACCCGTCGGCCGGCGCAACGGATACGGCCGTTCCGGTTACGGTCTCGTTCGACAGAGCGAGCGACAACGAATCTGCGAACGTGTCGATCTGGTTCTGGGCTTCGACGAGCACGGTATCGCGGGCATCGATCTGGGCCGCCAACAACCCGGAACCGATCGCGCCCTGGGCGATCAGATCGACGCTCGACCCGCCGATCGTCACCAATTGCACCGTACCGACGCCGCTGAGGCTGGGGTTCGGATCGTAGACCGAGCCGGCCGACAAGGATCCGGCGCCGTCGAACGCCAAACGTGCCGGCGATACGTCGAAAAGTGTGTAACCGGTGGTCGTCTGGATGGTGATCGACTGGTCCGAACGCTCGCGCACCTGAATGTCGACGAGTGTCGCCAGTTCGTCGATGGCCCGATCGCGGTCGTCGAGGGCACCCGGACCCGCGCCGCCGGTATTGGCGAAGGCGACGGCCTGCTGGTTCAGGTCCTGGATCTGCTCCAGCAATTCGTTGATGCGGTTGACCGTATTGGCGATGCCGTTTTCCTGCTCGGTGCGCAGGTCCTGGATACCGTTGCTGACCGCGTTGATCTTTTGCGAAAGAACCTGCGCGTCCGTCAACGTCGCCGTGCGCAGCGAATAGTCTTCCGGGCTCGTCGACAGGCCTTGCAGCGAATTGGTGAATTCGTTGTAGAGACCGTCCAGCGAATTCGGATTGCCGGGCGCGCCGAACAGCGAATCGAGCCGGGCTGTCACATCCGCCGTCAGTTCCGCGTAGGATGCACCGGGCAGGCTCTCGCGCACCTGGCGCTGGACTTCCAGGTCGAGCTGCCGCTGGATCTCGGTCGCCCGCACCCCGGTGACATTGCCCGAACCGTCGAGGCTTTCCTGCGAGGAAATGGTCTTGCGGGTATAGCCGGGCGTTCCGGCATTGGCGACATTGCCGGAAATGACCTGGGTCTGTTTCTGGTTGTACTGCAGCCCGGTCAGGGCGCTGCTGAGCGCGGCACTCAATCCCATGCGATGTCCCGTCTCTTACTAAAAGGGCGCCGGAAGCCGATCCGGCGCCCGCCGACGCCCTATCGGACGATGTTGAGAGCCTCGGTGATCATCTCATCGGCCGTCGTCACGATCCGCGTGTTCGCGGTATAGGCCTGCTGGGTGATGATCAGCTTGGAGAACTCCTCGGCGATATCCGTGTTGGAGGCTTCAAGCGAATTGCCGAGCACGGTGCCTGCGGTCCCGAATTGCGGCGGTCCGGACGCCTCCGTCTGGGAGAACGCCCCGCCGTCGAGCCGGCTGAGTTGCGAATCCGCACTGAACGATACGATCGGGATTTCCGCGATCGGGATCGTCCGTCCGTTGGTATAGGTGGCCGTGATCAGACCGCCATTGCCGAAGCGGACCTGTTGCAATTGTCCGGTGGCGAAGCCGTCATGCGAGATGCCGTTGTCGTCGAATGTCCCGCTCGCGTCCGCCATCTGGGTCAGCCCGTTGGTGCCGTGCCGAAACGTGACGTTGCCGAGCGCCTGACCGTCGACCGTCAGACCTGTGATCGTCGACGTGCCGCCGGCCGGCGTCACCAGGTTACCCGTGGCGTTGAACGTGTAGTCGATATCGGTGTTGGTCCAGACGTTGGCCGTGGGCGTCGTCGTCGTTGTGTCGGATTGGTAGAACAGCCGCCACTGGTCGGCCGCACCGGTATCGATGTCGTCGATCTTTGCCCAGCGGAACGTCACGTTGATCGGCGTACCGTTGCCGTCATAGGTCGTGACCGACCCGCCGCTTATGGATTGTTCCAGGAAGGTGGCCTGGTTCTGGAATTGCACGTCGTCGAGGTTGGTACCGGCACCGGCACCGGCCCCCAGCACGTTTGCGACGTCCATCAGGGCCACTGTTGTCGCCGGCGTTTCAGGCAGGTTGCCCCGATAATCGATGGATGTGGTTGCCACGGCCGGTAGCGCGGCGTCGCTGATCTGGACGACTTCAGGCGTGCTGCCGATGGCGTTGCCCGTCACAGGATCGACCGGCATGCCCTTCAGATAATAACCGGCGCCGTTGACCAGGAACCCGTCCTTGTCGAATTCGAAATCGCCGCGTCTTGTGTAGACATCGAACCCGCTGAACTGGGTCTGTCCGTCAATGCTGCCGACCGCTTCCTGGACGACGAAATACCCGTCGCCGTCAATGGCGATCGATGTGTCGGACTGACCGGCAAGGATTTCGCCCTGCTGGTCGTTTGTGGATCGCGACTGGGCGCTCACCAGACCGGCGGTCTGGGCGCTCGGCGCGCTGCCGGCCGAACTGACCAGATCCTTGAACGATGTGTCCAGCCGCTTGTAGGCGGTGGTCTGAGAATTCGCGATGTTGCCGGAGATGTTTTCGAGTGAAAACGCGTTGGCCCGCAGACCGCTGACGGCCGTCGTCAAAGCGCCAAAGATACCCATGCCTGAATAAACTCCCTAACCATGGCCCCGAAAGGATTGTCGGCCCGATACCGGCAAACCGCGTGCCAGTTTGCCTCATGGTAAATTTTCACATAAATTCAAGACGTTGAACGACCGTGCCGGCGTTAGGAATTGATTAATCACGGCAGAAACGATCACCGGCGCGGAAATTCTTGCCGACAAAGCGGCGCACGCTTGCCCTTTTTGCCGGCACTGAATAGTGTCCGCCGGTCGCGAGCCCGGATCTGCCGGTCCGCGGCCCTGTGCAATCGGCAACGAGGACGAGATGGCGCGCTTTGAAGGCACGGCGGATTATGTGGCAACGGCGGATCTGACCGTCGCGGTGAACGCCGCGATCACGCTGGAACGGCCGCTTCTGGTCAAGGGCGAGCCGGGAACCGGCAAGACCGTGCTGGCCCAGGAAGTCGCCCGCTCCATCGGCGCGCCGCTGATCGAATGGCACATCAAGTCCACCACCAAGGCGCAACAGGGCCTTTACGAATACGACGCGGTATCGCGGCTGCGCGATTCCCAGCTCGGCGACGCCCGCGTTCAGGACATCGCCAACTACATCCGTCAGGGCAAGCTCTGGGATGCCTTTGTCGCGCCCAAGCGTCCGGTGCTTCTGATCGACGAGATCGACAAAGCGGATATCGAGTTTCCCAACGATCTCCTGCAGGAACTCGATCGCATGGAGTTCCATGTCTACGAAACCGGCGAGACCGTGACCGCGGTGCAGCGGCCGATCGTTCTGATCACGTCGAACAACGAAAAGGAACTGCCCGACGCCTTCCTGCGCCGCTGTTTCTTTCACTACATCAAGTTTCCGGACGACGAGACGATGCGCGCCATCGTGGATGTGCACTTCCCCGACCTGAAGTCCATACTCTTGAACGAGGCCCTGTCGATCTTCTACGAGATCCGGGACGTTCCCGGCCTGAAGAAGAAACCCTCCACATCGGAACTCCTCGACTGGATCAAACTCCTGGTCAACGAGGACATCGACGCGGTAACGCTGCGCGAACGTGATCCGAAAAAGATCATCCCGCCCCTGCACGGCGCCCTCCTGAAAAACGAACAGGACGTTCACCTGTTTGAACGTCTCGCCTTTATGGCCCGCCGCGACGGGGTATAAAGGCGCAAGATCTCGCCCCGCTTTCTGCCGGCCAAACGGACCGGGGCGACCCGCCAAGGATCGGACTGGGGCCTGTCTACATTCATGGATGCGGCGCCGGTTTGGTCAAATTGGTCGAGGAAGGTGGTGTGAGGAGGAAGCACATGCCGGGCATATTCGACGACGAACACCGCGTTCCTCGACCAATCTGGCCAAATCCCTTCACGACGCGGCCCCTTTGCCCAATGGACGTCGTTGCGAAAAGCTTGAAGTGGTCAACACTACCGCGCTTTTCGCGCCTAGCCATTGGGCAAAGGGGTCACGCCGGCACCGCATCCATGAATGTAGACAGGCCCTAAACCATGATCCGACTGTTGCTTCTAAGGCATGCAAAATCGGCGTGGGACGACCAATCCCTGCCGGATATTGCGCGGCCGCTGAATGCCCGCGGCCAGCGCGCCGGCCCCCTGATGGGTCGCTACTTGCGTGACCAGGGCCTGTTTCCCGATCGGATCCTGTGTTCGTCGAGCCAAAGGACCCGCGAGACGCTGGCTGGCCTTTTGCCCTTCTTGCGGCGGTCGAGCGAAATCACCATCACCGAAAGCCTGTATCGGGAATCCGAAGACACGTATCTGCCCGAAATCCGGGAACGCGGCGGCACGGCACCGACGCTGCTGCTGATCGGTCACAACCCCGCCATGCAGGAGACCGCGCTGGATTGTGTCGGAACCGGCGAAAAGGCGGCCCGGGCCGCGCTGGAAGAGAAGTTCCCCACCGCTGCGCTGGCCATCGTCACCTTCGATGCCGACGACTGGTCGACGGTGACCAGCCGCTCCGGAACGCTCAAGGATTTCGTTCGCCCGCGGGATCTGGAAGCCGGCGAACAGACGTCGGATTGATGCCGGCCGGCAATGCAGGGCCGGGCCGGCTTGCACCCGGAGCCGAAACCGCTCACATAACGTGTGCAAAAAACCGATTGGTGACACTCCCCCAATGGCCATGACCCGGCTCAGCGACGAGATCCGTATCGCGCTGGGCAACATCACCGACTTTGCAGGCGATCTGGCGACTCCGACCGTGCGCCTTGGCGTGACCGGTCTGTCCCGATCCGGCAAGACCGTCTTTATCACTGCCCTTGTTCACAACCTCCTGCACGGCGGCCGCCTGCCGCTCTTCGAGGCGATGGCGTCGGGCCGCCTGGCGAATGCCAGACTGGTGCATCAGCCCAGCGACAATGTTCCCCGGTTTGCCTACGAGGAGCATGTCCATGCCCTTGTCGAAGACCGTGTCTGGCCGCAATCCACGCGGCAGATCAGTGAATTGCGGCTGCGGCTGGAATACGAATCGGCATCGTTCCTGTCACGGCGTCTGGGTCCGGGGCGCCTGCACCTCGACATCGTCGATTATCCGGGCGAATGGCTTCTCGATCTCGCGCTCTTGGGAAAGGATTACCGGGCCTGGTGCCGCGACGCGATAGACCGCCTGGCCGCGCCGGAACGCGCCGAACTCGGCTCCGACTGGATGGCGGCGGCGCGCACGACGCCGCCCGATATCGAACAGGACGAAAACCGGGCGGCAAAGCTCGCCGCCTTGTACACCGTCTACCTGAGGGCCTGCCGTACCGACCAGCGGGCCCTGTCCATGCTGCCGCCGGGACGGTTCCTGATGCCGGGCGACCTGGAGGGGTCGCCGGCGCTCACCTTTTCGCCGCTGCTTCTGCCGGAAACCGGCCGGGCACCGCGCGATTCGATGTGGGCGCTGATGGAACGGCGCTATGAAGCGTACCGCGATCACGTGGTGCGGCCGTTCTTTCGCGACCATTTCGCCCGGCTCGACCGGCAGATCGTACTGGTCGATGCGCTGCAGGCGGCCAATGCCGGTCCCGCCGCCCTCTCCGACCTGGAGACGGCCTTGACGGAAATATTCCAGGCCTTTCGGCCCGGCGCCGGCTCTTGGCTGTTTTCGGTGCTTGCCCGCCGAATCGATCGCATCCTGTTCGCCGCCACCAAGGCCGACCATTTGAACCAGAGCGGTCATGACAGGCTGGAAGCTCTCCTGCGCCGCCTCGTGGACGCTGCCTTGCGCCGCGCCCGGTTTTCCGGCGCCGAGGTCGACGTTCGGGCGATCGCAGCGATCCGCGCGACCCATGAAGCCCGGATCCGCGACGGCAACCAGATGCTACCAGCCATTGCCGGAACGCCCTTGGCCGGCGAAACGCTCGACGGCGCGACATACGACGGCAATGAGGAAATAGCGGTGTTTCCCGGCGATCTGCCCGCGGACCCGGCACAGCTCTTCGAAGGCCGGCACGAACCGGACGATCCGCCCGTCCGTTTCCTGCGCTTCCGCCCGCCGCCTCTGGAGAGGTCGGCAACTGGAACCCGCCTGTCGTTGCCCCATATCCGGCTCGATCGGGCCCTGCATTTTCTGATCGGCGATAAACTGGCCTGACGCTCCTGGAAGCCGCAGGGGAGCGCCATTGCACGACACACGAACGAAGACGGGACCCATGGCTGACACTACCCGGCGCCCCAAGGCCGTCCGCACCCAGGACAGCGCAGTGACGATTGAGGCAGCACCGCCCCAGGAGGCGGATGCGTCGCTGGAGACCCTCGAACCGCCGGCGGCTCCGAAACGCGGATTTTCCTGGTTTTCCGCTTTATCCGCGGTGCTGGGCGCCATCCTGTCGCTGGCAATCGGCCTTTGGATCGACGCGCTCGTACGCGACCTGTTCGCGCGTGCACCGGTGCTTGGCTGGATCGGTCTCGGTCTCGCCGCGGCGCTCGCCCTCCTGGTGATCGGACTCGTGTGGCGCGAGATTGCCGCCATTCGGCGCCAGGCCCATGTCGACGGCCTGCGCGACCGCGCCGCCGAAGCCGTTGAAGCCGATGACCGCAGCCGCGCCGTCGGCGTCGTGAGGGAACTGGTACGGCTTTATGGCAGACGGCCGGAGACCGCGAGCGGCCGAGCGAAACTGAAGGAAATACAGAACGACGTCATCGACGGTGCGGCCCTGATCGGATTGACGGAAGACTACCTCATGGCAGCCCTCGACAAGGACGGCCTGCGGCTCGTAACCCAGGCCGCACAGCGGGTGTCGATCGTCACCGCAGTCAGTCCCCGCGCGATCATCGATGTCGGCTATGTCCTGTTTGAATCGGTGCGGCTGGTGCGCACCTTGTCCGAGCTCTATGGCGGACGTCCCGGCCTGTTCGGATTCCTGCGTCTCGCCCGATCCGTGATCGCGCATCTTGCCGTGACCGGCGGCATTGCCGTCGGCGAAACCTTTCTGCATCAGGTGCTGGGGACGGGATTGGCCAGCCGCATCTCCGCGCGATTGGGCGAAGGCGTGCTGAACGGGTTTCTGACGGCGCGCATCGGCCTTGCGGCGCTCGACCTGTGCCGGCCATTGCCGTTTTCAGACCGCACGAGGCCGACCCTCAACAGGGTCATGAGCGCAATCATGTCATCAAGCGAAACAAAGGAGACGGCCTGACCGGCATGCTGGTCCCGGCACCACGTCTTAGAGCGCATCCGGGTTAGCTTCGGTGGGGATCAGCGAAACGACGCCAACTTCAGGAAGTCGGCGCAGGCCTCGACCTCGTCAGCGTGTTTCGTGCTGGCATAACGCCAGACAACCTGTGTCGCGGAAAAGATCATGACGGTCATGAGCGTCATGGCGAATACAGCGCTGGCGCGCCAGGCGATCGAAAGAAGCATCGGATCGGCGGCGGCCGCAAGCGCGTCACGACATAGGGTGGCGATGAAAAAAGCGCCGAACGTCGCAACGGTCAGCGCCAGCAGATAGACATGCGCCGGTGCATCGAAGCGCCGTTGTGCGCCCGTCAGCCCGAGGATGGCGATGAAACCGAACAGACAGGCCAGCCAGGACCCGATGAGGGAGAATTCCGGTTCGATGATATTGGCTGTTGCCCAGACGCCGGTAAGGCAGAAGATGGCGGGGGACGCGATCGCGAAAATCGTTCCCATTTGTTTTTTTATACACAACATCAGCAGCGTTCAGCGCTCAAGCAAGAGTGGGTCGGCCTTGCGAAATCGGCACGTGTTTATGCGGGCGGCAGTGTCGCGTGTCGCCCGCTGCGTTGTTCGAATGTGGTGAGGATCGCCCGTCAACCAAATCACGAATTCGAATGTTTTCAGTGCGTGTGTCCCCTATTTCATAAACGCGACCAGAAATTTCAAGGCCCGGACCACGTATATTTCCGGACTTTTTTGCATTAGCCGGCTCTAGAAAAAGGGCTTTTTCAAGGACTCGATCACGCGGTCGTGCGCACTGGCCTGTTCAAGGCACGTCTATTCGGCCGGTTGCGTAGCCTTGCCCGAGGACCACACAACCTCGCGGCCGGGCATCGGCGCTTCCGGCACCATGCGGGCAAGAATCAGCGATGTCAGCGCCATGCCGGCCCCGATCAGGAACACCGCTTCCGGGCTGACAAGCCAGATCAGGCCGAACAGTGCTGGAATGAAAACAGCAGCTATGTGATTGATTGTGAAAGCAATCCCGGCAGTCGGCGCGATATCCGCCGGGTCGGCGATCTTCTGGAAATAGGTCTTCATCGCAATCGCCAGCGCGAAGAACGCGTGATCGATGATGTAGAGGCTTGCCGCGACCCAGGGATGCGTCACGAACGCATAGGCGACGAACACGAAGATCAGGCCGATATACTCCACTGTAAGCGCGGTCCGCTCGCCGACACGGCCGATATAGGCTCCGATCTTGGCCGCAAACAGCATGTTGAAGACACAATTGGCCAGGAACAGCGCCGACACTTCGTGCACTTCGTAGCCGAACCGTTCCACCATCATGAATCCGGCAAACACCATGAAAATCTGCCGGCGTGCACCGCTCATGAAGGTCAGGGCGTAATACAGCCAGTAGCGCTTGCGCAGCACGATCGTCTTGCGCTGCGGCACCGCCTCGCGGAACTGCGGATAGGCCAGCGCCATAAAACCGACCATGGCAATCGTAACGAGGCCGGCAATCACGAAAACCGTCTTGAAAGACAGATCGAGCGTTTCCCATGTCAGGAAAATGAGGCCATAGGCGGCGATCTGCGCAAACGCGCCAACGGCGATGATCCGCCCCAATTGCAACGGCGCCTCATCCTTGGACAGCCATTGCAGGGACAACGATTGCGCCATTGTTTCGTAATAATGGAAGCCGACCGACATGATCATCGTCGTGATCAAAAGCCCCCAGAAGGTCGGAAAATAGCCGGTCAACGCAACACCGAGTCCCAACAGAAACAGGGAAATCAGCGCAAAAACCTGCTCGCGCAACAGCAGCAGGACAAAGATCGCGGTAAACGCCAGGAATCCCGGAATTTCCCGGACAGACTGCAGGATCCCGATTTCCTTGCCCGTAAAGCCGGCGACCTCGACCACGAAATTGTTCAAAAGCGCCCACCACGCGGCGAACGAGAACCACATGGCACCGGCCATGACCATCAGCATAGCGGCCGGCGATCGCCAGTTTTTGAGGAGCTCGGACATGGATGCTTTCGGTTCTGTCGTGGAACCCGTCGAATAGACCGAAGCGTGATGAACGTGTTAACGCTAGTTTGCCAGATAATTCCTGTGAAACGACAATTCAGTCGGCGAACGATGCCCGATACGACGATCCCGGACGAGGTCCGGCACTTTCCCGAAGACGGACACCCGCGCAAGGTCGTCGGACTGGCGGCCGACCTTCCGCGCGGCTATGTCAACGACTGGCACGCCCATGCAAGGGGTCAATTGCTCTACACAAGGTCGGGCGCCGTCACCGTCGCCACGGATTTTGGCATCCATGTGCTGCCGCCCGATCGCGCCTTGTGGATCCCGCCCCAGATCCGCCATGCGACCCGCTATCTGGCACCGAGCGAACTGCGCACGATTTACGTGCGCACCGATCGGGCTTCGGGGCTTCCGACGCTGACCACGGCGGTCAACGTGACACCGCTTCTGCGCGAGCTGATCGTCGCATTCATGAACGTTCCACGCGACTATGACGAAGGCGGCCCGGCCGGACGGCTCGTCGATGTTCTCCTCGACCAGGTCGTCGCCGCGCCGGCTGCCACCTTGCGATTGCCAATCCCCGACGACCGGAAACTGCAGGCCCTCGCCGAAGCCGTGCGAGCCGAGCCGGAAAAGCCGATCGCGACCAAGGACGTCGCGCGTCGGCTCGCCATGTCGCTGCGCACATTCGAACGCCGTTTTCGCGCCGAGACCGGCATGTCTTTCCGGGTGTGGCGCAGCAAGGCAAAGATGCTCAAGGCGCTGGAATTGCTGTCGCTCAATCTGTCGGTCGCGGAGACGGCCGATCGCCTCGGATATGAAGGTCAGAGCGCTTTCATCGCCGGGTTCAAGACGGCGTTCGGGACCACACCCGGCCGGTACTTCCCCCGCGGCGCGCGTCAATGAAACGGAACATCGGGACAGTCGGTTCCGATTAGCGCGCCAGTTCCCGCATCGCTTCGTCCAAACCCTCAAGGGTCAGCGGATACATGCGGTTGCCGAACAGGTCCTGGATCATGCCGATCGAATGGGTGTACCCCCAATAGGCGGGCTTCACGGGATTGAGCCACACCGCTTTCGGATAGATGTCGAGTACCCGCTGGAGCCACAGGCCGCCCGCCTCCTCGTTCCAGTGCTCGACCGACCCGCCGGGATAGGCAATCTCATAGGGCGACATCGATGCATCGCCGACAAAAATCACCTTGTAGTCCGACGGATAGGTGTGCAGCACATCCCAGGTATTCACCCGTTCCGTATGCCGGCGTTTGTTGTTCTTCCAGACAAACTCGTAGAGGCAATTATGGAAGTAATAATAGTCCATGGTCTTGAACTCAGACCGGGACGCGGAAAACAGTTCCTCGCAGATTCGGATATGGTCGTCCATCGACCCGCCGATGTCGAAAAACAGGACGACCTTGATCGCGTTGCGCCGTTCCGGACGCATCTGGATATCCAGGTAGCCGCGATGGGCGGTGGATTTTACCGTGCCGTCGAGATCCAGTTCATCAGCCGCGCCGGTCCGCGCGAACTGGCGCAGTCTTTTCAGAGCGACCTTGATGTTTCGGGTGCCGAGCTCGACGCTGTCGTCCAGATCCTTGAATTCCCGCTTGTCCCAGACCTTGACAGCGCGCCGGTGGCGGCTTTCGTCCTGGCCGATGCGAATGCCCTCCGGATTGTATCCGTAGGCACCGAAGGGCGACGTGCCGGCTGTGCCGATCCACTTGTTACCGCCCTGATGGCGCTTTTCCTGCTCGCGCAAGCGTTCCTTCAACGTCTCCATGAGCTTTTCGAAACCGCCAAGCGCTTCGATCTCGGCCTTTTCCTCGTCCGTCAGGTGGCGTTCGGCGAGTTTGCGCAGCCATTCTTCAGGGATTTCGGCCTCGAGCGTTTCGCTCATCAGGTCCAGTCCCTTGAACACATGCCCGAAGACCTGGTCGAAGCGATCGAAGTTCTTTTCGTCCTTCACCAGGCTGGCCCGCGACAGATAGTAAAAGTCCTCGACGCGGCGATCCGCAAGATCGGCTTCGAGCGCCTGCATCAATGACAGGTATTCGCGCAGCGAAACCGGGATGCCGGCCTGTCTCAGGGCGCCGAAGAAATGAACGAACATGATCCGCGATACTCCTCGATGGCGACGGCGCCGGCGATGCCGGAACGCTCACGACCATGTGACACCGATTTATATTCCTTCGCACCGGCCTCAACCCATGTATAGATCAGCGGCGCGCGTGACGAGTCCCGTTTTCTGTCCGGCAATCGCCATGAAGGCAGTGCAAGGCCACTGTATCGGGGATACCGGATCGGGAACGCACGATGCGCCGACGATCACGGACGTTGTGTATAAGTCGGTGGCTGTCATGAATCTCGGGAGGGTTGCCCGAGCGGTTTGCGGGGCAATGCATGGACCTCATTCTGGGTTTCGGCGCGGGATTGCTGACATTGATCAATCCATGCGTCCTGCCGGTTTTGCCGTTGGCGATCGGCAGCGCGTTGCAGGATCATCGGTACGGGCCGCTTGCACTGGCGTCCGGACTTGTCGTGACGTTTGTGACCTTGGGTCTGTTCGTCAGCGCCGTCGGTCCGGTTATCGGCCTCGATCCCGAAACCGTTTCCCAGTTCGCCGCGCTTTTGATGATCGGCTTCGGCCTGATCCTTCTCGTCCCCTACTTCAACCGCGGTTTTGCAACCGCGACCGCCGGTCTGTCGACGCAGGCGGACAGCGCGCTGCACGGTTTGTCCGGATCCGGTTTGAGCGGCCAGTTCATGACCGGCGTGTTGCTCGGCGCCGTCTGGTCGCCCTGCATCGGGCCGACGCTTGGCGGCGCCATCAGCCTGGCCTCGCAAGGCGAGAACCTGGTCTGGGCCGGCGCGATCATGACTGCCTTTGCATTGGGCGTGGCGACCGTGGTGCTCCTGTTGTCCTATGGGACGCGAGAAGTGATCGCCGGACGGCGCGACTTTTTCCGCCGCCATGCCGGGCGCGCCGGAACGGTAATGGGGTTATTGCTGATCGCTGTCGGCGCATCGATCCTTTTGGGTCTTCACCACGTAATCGAAGGCATGCTGCTCGATTTGCTGCCGGCCTGGCTGATGGATCTGTCCTTATCGCTCTGACCGGAATGAACTCTTTGAAAGCGCCAGCCGAAGGCAGAAACTGCTTGAGAAAATTCATGCAGAAACTTGAATCGACTGAGATTTGTAGAGTGTAACGATCTTCCACCGTAAAGGTGGCTGAGGAGAGTCTGGAGAAACATTATGACGAAGAATTGGGTCTTCGCCCTGGCAATCGGGGCGCTTTTGATGCTGCCGCAGACCATTCACGCGGCCAGTCCGACAGCCGGGAAAGGTCTTGCTCCGGGCGGAACCATCACCTACACGCCGGAAATCCATGAAAAGGTCAAGTCGAGCAAACAGCCTTACATTCTGGACTTCTACGCGACATGGTGCGGTACATGCCGGGCCCAGGCGCGCGCGATCGAGAAGTTGCGGCACAAATACGCCGACTTCAATTCGATCACAGTTCTGAAGGTCAACTGGGATGCCTACCGGACCGAACCGGTTGCCCGCGACCTGAAGATCCCGCGGCGCTCGACACTGGTGCTGTTGAGCGGCGAGGACGAGATCGACCGGATCGTCGCCTCGACGCGCAGCCGCGATATCAAGAACCTGTTCGACCAGGGCCTCGCCCGCCTCGCCTCGCAATAGGCCGGCAAGACCGCCGAAAGCAACAAGTCTGGGGAGCCGGCGCGTCCGGCCCCCTGGTCCGCCGATCGGTCGCTCTGCGGCGGAACGGCCGTCAGATCACCCCAAGCTTTTTCTGCAGGCTCGACGACGACGTCGTGTATTGGAACACGATGCGCTCGTCCGGACTTACGATCCGCTTGGCCGCCTGCGACATCAGGGCGGCCTCATGGAACCCGGACAGGATCAGTTTCAGCTTGCCCGGATAGGTATTGATGTCGCCGATCGCGAAGATGCCCGGTTCCGAGGTTTCGAACCGTTCGGTATCCGTCGGAACCAGGTTTTCATGCAGGTTCAGTCCCCAGTCGGCGACCGGTCCGAGCTTCATGGTCAGCCCGAAGAACGGCAGCAACCGGTCACACACGACGTCTGTCTCTCCGTCCGGTCCCTTGATGACGGCACCCTCCAGCCGACCGCCGTCTCCTTTGAGCGTGACGACCTGGCCCATTTGGAAGTGCATGTCGCCGGCCTCGACCAGCGCCCGCATCTTGTTGACGCTGTCGGGCGCGGCGCGAAACTCGTCGCGTCGATGCACGAGCGTCAGGGACTTTGCGAGCGGCTGCAGATTGAGGGTCCAGTCGAGCGCTGAATCGCCGCCGCCGACGACCAGGAGATCATGGTCCCGGAAGTCTTCCATGCGCCGCACGGAATAGAAGACGGACGTGCCTTCAAAGGCCTCGATACCCTTGATAGGAGGGCGTTTCGGCTGGAACGAGCCGCCGCCGGCGGCAATCACCACGACCTTGGTCAGAAACTCTCCGCCGGCGTCGGTCGTGAGCGCAAACCGTCCATCCGTCTGCCGCTCCAATCCGGTCACCATTTCGCTCAGATGAAATTCCGGGTCGAACGGCGCGATCTGTTCCATCAGCTTGTCGACCAGACCCTGCCCGGAAATGATCGGCCAGCCGGGAATGTCGTAGATCGGCTTTTCCGGATAAAGTTCCGCGCATTGACCACCGGGTTTGTCGAGAATGTCGATCAGGTGACATTTCAGATCCAGAAGGCCGAGTTCGAAGACGGCAAACAGGCCCACCGGACCGGCCCCGATGATCACGACATCCGTCTCGACTGTTCCCGCCATTCGCGTTTCCCCCGGTTCTTGTCGTTCGATTGCAAGGCGAGCGTCATAGCGTGTCATCGATCGCTTGAAAAGGGATCGAGGATGCCGGTCGGCGCAACCGCGAACTGCGCAAGCGCTGCAAACCCGCTCGCGGTTATGGTGCTGACGCCGGAAGGAGATCGGAAGTGAAAAAAGGATCGACACGCGCCGACTATTACGCCCGCATCGAGCGGGTGATGGCCTATATGGCCGATCACCTTTTCGAGGATCTGCGCCTGGAAACGCTTGCCGAGGTGGCGGCCTTCTCGCCCTACCATTTCCATCGCATCTATCGGGCACTGGCGCGTGAAACGGTTGCCGAAACGATCCGCCGCCTGCGTTTGCATCATGCTGCCGGCCGTCTGGTCCGCTCGCAGGCGCCGGTCGCCGAAATCGCCAAGCAGGTCGGCTATAGCAACGCCGCCGCCTTCACGCGCGCCTTCACACAGGCATTCGGCATGTCGCCCGCGGCCTACCGCGCCGCCGGTCCGTCTCCGGCACCCACACACCAATGGTCAACGAAGGACAATATGATGACGTACGACGTAACGTTCCGTGACTGGTCAACCACACGCCTGGCTACGATCCGGCACACCGGTCCTTACATGGAAATCGGTCGCGCCTTCGAGCGTCTGAGCGCTTGGGCCGTCTCTCATAATATGTTCGGCCCCGACACGAAGATGGTGGCGATCTACTGGGACGACCCGCAATCGACGGCGCCTGAAGCCCTGCGCAGCGACGCGGGCCTGACGGTTACGCCGGATTTCAATCCCGACGACATTGTCACTGTTCAGGATATTCCCGCCCTGCGGTCGGCCTCGATCGACCATAAGGGCCCATATGCCGGGTTGCAGTCCGCCTATACGTGGCTATACGGCACATGGTTGCCGGAAAGCGGCAGCGAAACGGCTGACTTTCCGCCTTTCGAGGAATACCTGAACGACCCCAAGAGCACGCCGCCGCAGGAATTGATCACACGCATTCACGTGCCGGTCGCATCGTAATCGCCGATCGCCGTTTTCAGTCATGGTGAAAGGTTTAAAGGGCCCCGCCGGCCCGGCGCCCGGATCGGGCGCCAATCAGCATTGCTGTTCGGGGATCCGCACGACAAGACCGTCGAGCGCGTCGGATATCCGGATCTGGCAGGAAAGCCGCGACGTCTCCTGAACATCGAAGGCGAAGTCGAGCATGTCTTCTTCCATGGCCTCGGGCGATCCCACTTTCGGTGCCCAGTCCGGATCGACATAGACGTGACAGGTGGCGCATGCACAGGCGCCGCCGCACTCGGCGTCGATACCGGGAATCATGTTCTTGATTGCGTTTTCCATCACGGTGGAGCCGTTTTACGCTTCGATCTCGAAAACGGCTTCGTCAAGCGTGATATAGGTGATTTGGCCATGGGAGGTACATATTATGTGAACTCGCACCCCACTTAACGGCTTCCATGGGAAGGTCAAGACACGAGCGGGACTTTGCGCGGCGTGCCGCATCGACACTGCGGCCGGCAAACCGCCCGCGCGGACTGCGCTGTCTGAACCCCGCTCCCCCGGCGGGGTGCGATCGGTCAGGCCGCTCGAAGGATCAGTCGTTCGGACGATCCGACAGAAGACCGGAAATGAACCGGTTTGTCTTGTCGATCGAAGCGGCAAGCGCCTTGATGGCTTCCCGCGCGCCGTTCCGGCTTTCGATGACTTCGGCCAGATCCGCGACTTCCCAGGCGCCGATGCCCCGTGCCGAACCCTTGATCGTGTGCGCCGCCATCTGCCGTTCCGTGCCGGTCTTGGCGCCGCGCAGGCGATCCATGTAAAGCGCCGATTGCCGAACGAAGATTTGCAGGATTTCCCGCTCCAGGTCGCGGTTGCCGAGCGTATGACGCGCCAGGTGAACCAGATCGACTGGCCGATGATAGGCGGTCTCGCCGTCGGTTTCGCCTATTCGGTGTGTCGCTGCAGACACGTGTGCCATGATGTAGTCCCTTCCCACATGGGCGGGCGAAGTGACCCGCGCGACGAGTGTGCGCCCGAAATCCGAATGCACAGTTAAAACCAGGCGTTGTGGTCGCGCTTCGGCGGCAATTTCGGTAAAATCTCGTTGCGTGGTTAACCGGATGCGGATTTTGAAACGGCGGCTCGGTCGCTCGTCCGGCGGCATCAGACGCCGTTTCGGGCCACATTTTCGCTGCAAAAGCATCGGAAACAGGAGGTTAGAGGGCGCGCCAGCCAACAAAAAAGCCGGCAATCGAACGGTTTTCGACCGCATCGGTCTGTCTGTGGAAAGCCGTCCGGCCGCCCGCAACACGGCATGACCGGACGCCGGATCGGACCGATCGAAACGGTCGTGGAACAGCGCCGCAAGGGCGTTAACCATTTATTTAGAAATTCGGACTGGCGACGCCGCTGTGCACACGAATCGTCCAATCAGCAGTTCCTTTTGGACCTTCGGCGCGGTAATGTCCGGCCGTGGTGGCGGAGTGTGTGGCAAAACAGGTTGATGACCGTGTTGCGGTCATCCTAGTTTGCCGGCTTCGAGTGCACACCGCTTGCTTTTCCAAGTCACTTGGCAAAGCCGTGTCTGTGTTCTGTGAGTGATGCGCAGCGGCGCGAAGGTAGTAGCGAGGCCATGGCAATCAAACCGACGAGCAAATCCGATCCGGCCGAAGCCGCTCTGACCGCGGTCGAAGAAGCGCTGAAGATCGACTTTGAGGGTGCGGAAGAAACGAAGCCCGCCGCCTCATCGGAAAGCCCGGCCAAGACCGAAGACCGCCCGATCCGCGAGCGCCCCCATCGCCGCACCACGAAGACGCCCCGTTCGGCCGCCAACGACGACCGGCGGGCCATTACCAACGTGGCATACACGTTGCAGCAGCCCCCGTCCTCGTCGCCCTTCCTGTTTGCCGCCCTGTTCTCGCTGTTGTGGGCAGGCGCCGGTTGCGGTCTGACCTGGATGGCCTATTCCGACCGGATCCTGTCGATCCGCACGATCGACGACGTGATCGCCACCCCCGAACTGGTCGTCGCGGCCATCGCCATCGCCGTCCCGGTGGTTTTCTTCTGGGTTATGGCATCGCTGATCTGGCGGGCGCAGGAAATGCGGTCCATCGCCCGTTCCATGACGGAAGTCGCCATGCGGCTCGCCGAGCCGGAGGCCGTGGCCAAGGACGCCGTGGTCAATGTCAGTCAGGCGGTCCGGCGCGAGATCGCCGCCATGGGCGACGGTGTCGAGCGGGCGCTTGCCCGGGCCAACGAACTGGAAGTATTGGTCCACACCGAAGTGGCCTCGCTGGAGCGGTCCTATAACGACAATGAATTGAAGATCCGGGCCCTGATCGACGAATTGGTCAATCAGCGCGAAGCGATTGTCGAAAACGCCGAACGGGTACGCCAGGCCATGAGCGGCGCCCATGAGCAACTGACCGGCGAAATGCACAAGGCGGTGGATCAGCTGACGGTCAATGTGAATTCGGCATCCGAGAGCGTTGTCACCATCATCGATGACAGGCGCAGCGAACTGGTCTCGTCCCTGACGTCGGCAAGCGACGAGCTGGTCGCCAAGATCGGCAGCCAGACAGACGATATCAGCCACCGCATCCTCGAAAGCGGGGAAACGCTGACCGCAGACCTCAACCGGGCGGGCGAAACGATCCGTGACGAGCTCAGCCGATCGTCATCGGAAATCAGTTCCAGCCTGTCGGCGACGGCGGAAGCCGTCGTGGAGACCGTCAGCCTGCGCGGCGCGGAGATGAACTCCGTCTTGTCAAACACCAGTGACAGCCTTGTGGCAACGCTGGCGGACCGTCAGACGGCGCTGACCGATGCAATTTCCACCACCGGGCGCGAGGTGACCGACCTCGTCGACCAGCGTATCTCGTCCGCGCGCACCGACCTGGAACAGACGAGTTCCCGGATTTCGGAGACCATCGACCAGCGTGTCTCGGAAGTGTCCAATCTCCTGACCCAGCGCACCGACATCGTCAGCACGGCCGTGCAGACCCAGATGGAGGCGATGACCGCGTCGATGGAGACGCGCGTCGGCACGCTCGCCGCGTCGCTGGCCGACCGTGTCGGTTCGGTCGATGCGACATTGCGTGAAGCCAGTGAATCGACGGTTCAGGCGCTGTCGCAGGCCGGCGACCTGGTCGCCTCGACGGTCGACAACCGGGTGCACGAAACCAATCAGGCGCTTTCCGAACAGGCCCATGCGCTTGAGGGCATCATGCTCGACAAGACGCGGGAGATCTCCGAGGCGATCGCCACCCGCGGTGCCGAGTTCAACGACGCAATGGCGTTGCGCACGAACGAAGTCACCGACCTGATCCGCGGCACCGGGGAATCGCTGCTCGTCGACCTCTCGCTGCGCAGCACGGAACTCACCAACAAGCTGGAGGATTCCGCGGCGCGGGTCACCGGGTCCATCAACGAACGCGGCACCGCCCTCGTCGACCAGCTCGACCGGACCAGCAAACACATCGACCACGTGATCGGCGTCGAAGGAAAGCAGCTCGAACAGCGGCTCGCCGAGACCGGACAGTCGATCGCGGAAACGCTCGAAAGCGGCAGCCAGTCGGTCAAGGACACGCTCGAGACGGCGTCCGGCGATATCCGCAGCGCCTTCGGCAGCCGCACCGCGGACCTTGCGCAGCAATTGGCGGAAGTCGGCCGCGAGGTCGCCGATGCGATCGCACAGCGTGGCGGCACGATCACCGCCTCGGTCAACCGCACGGGAACCGAAGTCGCGGAAATGATCCAACAGCGCGGCGAAGAATTGCACGCCGGGATCAGCGAAAACGTGACCCGCCTCGAGGGCATCGTCTCCGTCCGCGGCGAAGCTGTCGTCGAAGCGCTCGGGCAGCGCACGGCAGCGCTGGAAGAGACGCTGCTGGCCCAGGCACACAGCCTGGAGGAAACCCTTGCCGGCCGTTCGCGCGGCCTGGAGGAGACGCTGTCGATCCGCACGCGCGGGCTCGAAGAGATCCTGACCAACCGGACCGAACATCTCGCCCAGACCTTGGCCGACCGCTCGCAGGGCCTTGCGGAATCGGTGACCAACAGCATGCACAGCCTGGAGGAAATCCTTGCCCGCCGCGCGCTGGGCCTGGAGGACACGCTGGCGACCCATTCCCGCGGACTGGAACAGACGTTTGCCGACCGCACCAAGGGCCTGGAGGAAGTCCTCGTCAACCGGGCGCACGGGCTCGAGGAAGTCATCGACGCGCGGACGGATCAATTGTCGAACGCCATCAGCGGCAAGGCGACGGCCTTCTCGCAGGCCGTGGATTCCCACACCGCGTCTCTGAAGACGGTCCTGGAAGGCAATCTGGAATCCTTCGTCGCATCGATTGGCGACCAGTTGGAATTGTCCTCGCGCACCATTACCGAACGCGCCGATGCGGTCACCGCACGCCTGGAAACGCAATCGCAGAACATCGGAACCATCACATCGGCTTTCTTCCAGGCGATGGACACCCAGACCGAGTCCATCGGCAAGACACTGGAAGGCAATCTGGAAAGCTTCGTGACCTCGGTCGGCGAACAGCTCGACCGGTCGTCCCAGGTCATCTCCGAAAAGGCGGAAACCGTCACCGGCCGCTTGGAAACCCAGGCGCAGCGTATCGGTTCGATCACATCGGCCTTCTCCGAGACCGTCGACGCCCATGCGGAATCCGTCAGCAAGGCGCTCGAAGGCAATCTGGAATCCTTCATCTCGTCGATCGGCAATCGTGTCGAGGAAACCACGCGCAGCCTGGCGGAGAGCACCGAGACCGTCACCGGCGCCCTGCAGACTCAAAGCGATCAGCTGGACCGCATGACGGATGCCTTCTCCAAGGCCGTCGATGCCAAGTCGGAATCGCTGAAAAGCGTGCTGGCCGGCAACATGGAGACCTTCGTCTCCACGCTCGGCGACCAGATGGACGCCACGACGCGTGCCATCACGGAAAAGGCCGGGTCGGTCACCGGCACGCTGGAATCCCAGACCGAGCGCATCGACAGCATCCTGGAAGCCCGTGCCCGCCAGATTTCCGAAACCCTCGGCGAGCGCACCCGGGATCTGGCCGGCACGTTTGCGGAAGGTCAGAAGGACATTGCGGCAGCCCTCGAAGGGCGGCTTGAGGACGTCAGCGCGGCGATTGCCAAGCGGTCCGACGAGATCACCGGCATGCTGTCCGACCGGGTCGCGGAGATCAACGTTTCGCTCGGCGCCAAGGTGCTTCAGGTTGCCGAGACTCTCGACGAACGTACGGCCAGCATCGACCAGGTCCTCACCGAGCGCCTTTCGGGCATCATCGAGGCGCTGGTGGGCGAGACGGACAAGGCCCGCGTTGCGCTCATGCGCTCGCTGACCCAGGCGACCGAGATCGTCGTGTCCGAAAGCGACAAGGCCGGCAGGGGCCTGACCGAATCCATGACCGGCGCGACCGAGACGCTGGTCGACGAGACCGGCCGCGCCCGCAAAACCCTGGTCGGCCTGCTGGCCGACCTGAAGGACACGGCGAATTCGGAAAGCCGCGAGTCCCAGGAGGCGATCGCCCGGACGATCGCCGACGTCGCGGGCCGCCTGACGAGCGAAAGCGAACAGATTCGGACCATGCTCGAATCGTCCGTTTCGACCGCCGCCCAGGCCCTGTCCGAGAAGGCCGACGATGCAAGCATGTCCGTCGTGCGCTCGATGAGCCACGCCGCTGAAGCGTTGGCCATGGAGAGCGAAAAGGCGCGCACCAGTGTCGATGAAATGGTGGCATCGTCGCTCGACAGGATCGGTTCGGTCTCCGACCAGGTGGAAACCGGCCTGATCGAGCGCATCGAAAGCGTCAAACGGGATCTGTCGGAAGTTCTGGTCGGCGAAAGCGGCCGCGCGCGCGACAACATCGACGCCCTGCTCGACCGCGCCGTGGACAAACTCAACACCATTTCGTCGATGATCGACGAGAAGGTGTCCGACAAGGCGGCACTGCTGGCGGAACGTCTCGACAGTCAGACCGAGGCGCTCGACGCGCTGCTCGGCGAACGCAGCGACGAAATCGCCCGGCGCATCGACACGACCGGATCGGCGCTCGTCGGCGCCATCGAAAATCGTGGTCAATCGATTACCGAATCGATCGCGAAACAGGGGGTCGAGGCCACCCAATCGCTCGACGGCGCCAAGGAGCAGATCGCTGCCCGCGTCGCCGATGTCCTGGAGCGGATCAACGTTGCCACCGGCGACCTGCAATCCATCCTTTCGGCCGCCGGTTCCACCCTTGTCGAACTGGAAACCAGCGTCCGCAAGCGCTCCGAGGAATTGCGCAACACGGTGGATGTCGCGGCATCGGAATCCGAAACCGCCAACGAATCCATCACCAAACAGGTCGATGCGCTCCGCGACACGGCGCGCAGTGCCATGTCGGAAGCATCCAACCTGTCGCAGATCTTCGACGAACAGACGCGCATGCTCAGCGACACGCTCAGCGAATTCGGGTCCACCGGTCAGTCCATCGCGGCGTCCATCGACGGCCGGCGCATCTCGATCGAATCGCTGAGCAAGGATCTCTACGACAAATCCCGCGAGATCGAAGAGCGCATGCAGCGGTTCGCGCATATCGTTGGCACGACGCTTGAAGAAACCGAAGGCAAGGCCCGCGAAGCGGCCGCCACCCTCACGGGTGCCGCCGAAAACGCCTCGCAATCGGTCGCCGACCAGTTCCAGTCGCTGCGCGTCACCGCCGACCTGGAAAGCCAGAAAACCCAGGATACGCTCCGGTCCACCCAGACGAAGCTCCTGGAAGACATGACGACCGCGCTCGACGATGTTTCGGGCCGCTTCACCGAAGCGACGGGCCGCATGAAAGAGGTTTCCGAGGGCTTGCGCCGGGAACTGGAAGAAACCCGTCAGGATCTGCAACGCGGCATCCTCGACCTGCCGCGCGAGACCGAGGAATCGACATCGGCCATGCGCCGTGTCGTCGCCGACCAGATCCGTGCCCTCAACGAATTGTCGGAAATCGTCTCACGCCAGACCGGCGGCCAGGACATGGCCCGGCCGGTCGCGCAGGCGCCGCGCGAAACTCAGGCCGCGCGCCCGGCCGCGGCCGAAGCGCCGCGGGCTGCGGCCCCGGCACCCGCTCCGCGCCGGGAGCAGGCCCAGCCGGTCCGCCGCGCTCAAAGCCCCGCGGCACCAGCGCCGAAGGCTCCGGCTGAACCGGCGCGCCCTGCCCCGACAAGCCGGTTCGACAATGTCGACCTCGACTTCAGGGGACGCCGGCAGGAGCGCACCGCGCCGCCGGCCGAGGGGGGCAGTTGGGTCTCCGACCTTCTGCGTCGGGCCTCGGAGGACGAGGCCGACCCGCAAGCGACCGATGCCCGGCAGGCTGCGGCACGCGTTCCGACTCCGATCACCGATCTCGACCAGAATCGCTCGCCGGAACCGCGCAGCCCGACGGAAATCGTGGAATCGCTGAACTCGCTGGCGGTCGATATCACGCGCACGCTCGATGAGGCCGAATTCCCGAACCTCTGGCAGCGCTACCGTGCCGGCGAACGCGACGTGTTCACCCAGCGGCTTTATTCGCTCCAGGGTCAGCGCCTGTTCGACGAAATCCGGCAACGCTACGGACGCGATGCCAAGTTCCAGCAAGCGGTCGACCGGTATATCGGCGATTTCGATGAATTGCTGGCACGCATTGCCGAAGCCGATACGGACGGCGTGCTGTCGAACACCTACATGTCGACCGATACGGGCAAGGTATACACCATGCTCAGCCATGCGAGCGGCCGCGGACGCTGAGACGCGCAACGCTGACCGTTTCAGAATGACAGGACCGGTCGCCATCTCCGGATGGCGGCCGGTTTTGCCTTTTCAGATGACACGTGTGGCGGGTTAGGGCGCCCTCGCCTGACCCGAAAGAAAAGTCATCGGCAAAGATAACTTACCGGCGGACAATCGGACCGACGACCAGCATTCCGACCGGATCGGGCCGCAATTGTGCCAAATCGACGGCAGAGCCAGGCCGGATCGCGTCGTCAGATACGCGAGAACACCCACTGAACGAGATCTTGGGCGGCATTGCCGAACGCCGCATCCAGCGCCCGGACAGCGCCCTCCGTGCCGGCACCGGCCGTCACGGCCTGTTCGAAACTTCGGCTTGCTAGCACACGCCCGTTGCTTTCGTTGAGGATCCGCGCCGCAATCTCCACACGGGCCTGACGTCCACCATTGGCCCGAATGCCGAATTCCCGAATGGTCAGCCGCAGGGAATAATTGATGAACAGCCCCTCACCCGGTGTTCCGACGGCCCCGACCCGGTCGGTTTTTTCCAGGGTCTCGACAATGCGGGCCTGGATCAGCCGCGGCAGGCTGTCCGCCCATTGGCCGCCGGCGATATAGCCGAGCGTTGCATCACCGGTCCGGATGGCGATCTGATTGGTGTTGATCGCCTGCACGGCGGTCGGTTCGGGCACGAGGACCTGGGCCCGCGTACCGCCTCGGACGGTACCGGACAGGTCGGGCGCCGAAATGTCGTAGAGGTCGACGACCTTTGCGCCCGTTGCGAGCGAGCAGCCGCCGAGCAGGAGTGCCAGGAGCGGACCGAGCGCGGCGTTGCCGAACCGCGCGGCATGTCGTCGAGAAGTCACCTTACGCACACAGGCCTCACTTTCACAGGTCCGCCCCCTGGATTCGCCGCGGGCCGCCGCGGCCCGCCCGAGGGCGATGACCCGGCGAACCCGGACACTTCAGGGCATCGGCAGCCTGCATGAAGACCGGCAAACGCCTTTGCCCTACACCCCCTTATGTACCGGGCCTGACGGTCCCGGATTCCCCAGCGTCGCATAAAGGCAGACAACCTGATCGTTTCCAATGGTTTATGGATCACACTCGCAGATTATTTTGCGATGGACCGAAAGTTTTCCGGATTGCCACTGTTTGCAGCCAAAAAAGCTGCATCCGTGCTCCCTGATAACGCAAGGCTCGCGCCGGGATTTCACCCGTGCGCTCGCATTGCTCCGAAACCGCCGTGACTTTTCAACAGGCTGTACGCGGCTGCAACCGTTCCAGCCCACACGGCGCCGGCGACCACCCACGCAGTGAGTCATCGCAACGTCGTGTTCTTGGAGAAGGAACGGGGCTGAAAAAAGCGGGCGCGACATCACCCGCCGCGCCGCTTTACCGGCTTCGTTGATCCGGTCAGATCGATGCGATCCCGGCATCCGGAAAGACTGCGGGTAAAGCGGCCGACACGACGCACCTGGCGCTAACGCCGATTGCCGCCGACCTGCCGGACTTGCGGTCCGCCGAAGATGATCTGTTGCGGGTTCTGTTCCAGCTTCTGGACCGATCGTTCGATCTGGCGCAGTGCACGCTGTCCGAGGTCCAGCAATTCCTCGAATTTCGACACGCCCGACGTCGTCAGGCGGTCGACACCGCGCGATATCCGTCCGGCCCGGGATTCGAAGGCCTCCGCGATGTTGGCGATCGATGTCGCCGCACGCCGGGCTTCGGAAATCAGGCCGCCGGTCTCGGCATCGCCAAGCACGCCTTCGGCGGTGCCCACCAGGCTGTCGATGCGCACCGAAACCGAATTCAGCCGCTTGGAAAGGTCAAGCGCCTGGTCGACGATCGCCCCGACCTCTTCGTTTTTCGCCGCCAGCGCCCCGGTAAAGCTTTCCACGTTTTCTGTCGATTTGCGGGCGCCGGTGATAATGGCGTCGATGTCGTCGCCACGTTCGGCAAGGCGTCCGGTCAGGCTTTCCACATTGCTGACCGTCCGGTTGATCTTGTCGGCTTCGATCGCCTCGGCGAGCTTGCGTACCTCGTCAAGCGCGGCACGGATGTCCGTGGTGATTGTCGGCAGCGAGGTGCTGGCCGTTTCCACATTGGTGATGATGGTGTCGACGGAGCCACGGCGGGCATTCAGCGTTGTCGTCAATTCCTGAACGTTCTTTGCGGCAATGCTGGCCTCACTGAGTGCGACCGATGTGTCGGTGATGATCTTGTCAACGTCCTCTGTGCGCGCGGCAAGCGTTCCGGTCAGCTGGTTGACGTTATCGACCGTGCCTTTGATCGCCTCCGGATCGATCGCCTCGACGATGCGCCCGGCGCCCTCGGCGGTGGAGGTCAGGCTCTCGGTCAGCGCTCCGGCATTCTGGACCGCTGTGCGGGCCTCGACGATGATGCCTTCAATATCGTCGGCACGGTCGGCGATCCGCTTCGTGACGACATTAACGTTGCCCATCGCCTCGCGTGCATCGCCAATCAGCGCGCTGACATCATCCTGCCGGCCCTTGAAGGCGCCGGTCAGGGCTTCGAGGCCGTCGATCGTGTTGGCCACCTTCTCGCTATCCACCGCGGCTATGATCCCGTCGACGCCTTCGAGGCTCTCGTTGAGGCCGGCTGCAAAGGTCCGCACTTCGGTTGCGGCGGCTTCAGCGTTTGCAATGATCGTATCGATCTTGCCGGACGCGTCGGCGAGCTGTTTGGTCAGAACCGAGGCGTCCTTCAGGATTTCGGAGACCACCTCCGGATCGACGGCGGCAAGCACCGGATCCACGCGATCGACGAGCTGTTCCAGTCGGGCCGACAGGCTGGCAAAGGATTTGCCCGCCTCGGAAATGTCGGCAAGGAAGGTCGAAACGTTTTCAGAATTGTCGGCAAGCGCCTGGGAGAACGATTCGATGTTTGCCATCGTGTTCGTCAGCGGTGCCCGATTGTCCTTCAAGAGCGTGTTGATTTCGTCAAGGGTGACATTGGCCTTCGACATCACGCCGCGCGCGGTTTCCAGGATGTCCTGAAAGGCCGATGGGTTGGCAACGATGACCGGCAATGTCTCCGGGTCGTCTTGATTAAAAAGATTGTTGTCCGCCCCCGCTGTCCCGCCCTTCAATTCGATATGGGCGACCCCGGTCAGTCCCTGGAACCCGAGCTCGGCCGTCGTGTCGGCTTTCAACGGCGCCGTCCTGTCGACGGTCGCAAAGGCGCGCACCCGCCTTGGATCGTTCTCGACGAACTCGATCCGCGATACGTTGCCGATCTTGATGCCGTTGAAATAGACCGCCGCGCTCTTGGTCAGCCCCGTGACGGTGCCCTCGAACTCGACGACCAGTTCCGATTGCTGCGTCGCTTCGCCAGACGTCGCAAGCCAGTAAAGCGAGCCGAGCGCCAGTCCGAGAATGGCGACGACGAACACGCCGATCGCAATGATGTTGGCACGGGTTTCCATTCGGGCGTTCCTTACGCGTTCAACCGAATCGACCGCTCGCCCCTGAAATAGTCCTGGACCCAAGGATGCGGGTAATCCAGGAGCTTTTCAAGCGGTCCCTCGACAAGGACCTTGCGGTCGGCGAGCACCGCGATGCGGTCGCACGCCTTGTGCAGGCTGTCGAGATCGTGAGTAACCATATAAACCGTCAACCCCAGCGTGTCGCGGAGTTTCATGATCAGGTTATCAAATGCCGCGGCTCCGATCGGGTCGAGACCGGAGGTCGGCTCGTCGAGAAATACGATTTCCGGGTCCAGCGCCAGGGCGCGCGCGAGTGCGGCGCGCTTGATCATGCCGCCGGACAGTTCCGAGGGAAACTTCGTGGCCGCGTCGCGCGGCAGACCGACCAGCGACAGTTTCAGGAGCGCCAGGTCGTTCATCAGCGATTCGCTGAGATCGAGGTATTCCCGCATGGCCACCTGAATGTTCTGGAGCACGGTCAGCGAGGAAAACAACGCCCCGTGCTGGAACAGGACGCCCCAGCGCTGCTCGACCAGCGATCGTTCGCTGTCCGACAGCCTGTCCAGATCGAACCCGAAGACGCTCACAGTGCCGCCGCGCTTCGGGATCAGCCCCAGGATCGCACGCATGAGCACGGACTTGCCGGTGCCGGACCCGCCGACAAATCCGAGGATTTCGCCGCGATACACCTCCAGATCAAGGTTCTCCAGGATAACCTTGCGGTCGAATCCGACGGTAACGTTCGATGCCGAGAGGATCACATCGCGGGCCGGCTGCACGTTCTGAGGAGTGTCGCTCATGACGCCGTCCTACCACCCGAGCGCGGCGAAAAACAGGGCGAACATCCCGTCCACCACGATGACCATGAAGATCGATTTGACGACCGACATCGTCGTGTGCTGGCCGAGCGATTCCGCGCTGCCCTCGACCTTGAGGCCTTCAACGCAGCCGATCAGGGCGATGATCAGCGCCATAAAGGGCGCCTTGGCGAAACCGATCGTGATCGAATTCGGATCCCACATCAAAGTGGCGTGCAGCAGGTCGAGATAGGCCGGCGGCGAGATCCCGTTATACATCCATAAAAGCAGGCCGGCGCCGGTAAGACCGGAAAAGATCGCCACGAAAGTCAGGATCGGCATGGCGATGACGAGCGCGATAACCCGCGGCAGAACCAGCACTTCCGTGCGATCCAGGCCGATCACGCTGAGCGCGTCGATCTCCTCGCGCATCTTCATCGACCCGAGTTCGGCGGTAAAGGCGCTGCCGGACCGGCCGGCCACCATGATCGCCGTCAACAGCACGCCGATTTCGCGCACCATCAGAATACCGACCAGATCCACCGCGTAGATATCGGCACCGAACCGGCCGAGATAAAAGGCGCCCTGTTGCGCGATAATGGCGCCGATCAGGAAGGACATCAGCGCAACGATCGGCACGGCACCGATGCAGATCTGGTCGAACTGGTTCAGAATCGCGTTGCCGCGCATGCGCGACAGACGGATCAGGCAGGTCGTGAGACCGATGCCGAACGCGCCCAGAATGTGCAGGACGCAGATGATGTCCTCGTAGATGTGCATCATCGTGCGCCCGACCCGTTCGAACGCCAGAAGGATCGGATTGCCCGGGCGCGGCGGCGACCAGGGCGGCGGGCTGTGCCGCTCGATTTCGTCGAAGAGCATGCCGTACCGGGTCGGTACGCCCTCGAACGCGGCCCGCGCGCCGTGGATTTCGAATTCGGCGCGCACGCGGTGCAGGAGCCAAGCGCCGGCCGTATCCAGACGGATCAGGCTGCCAAGGTCGATCGTCACCGTCGAGACCCGGTCCGTCGAGAGATCGCGGATCAGGGTTTCGGCAATGTCGGCCTGTTCGATCGTCCAATCCCCCGACACCTCGATCGCCAGCCCGGAGCCTGTCCGGGTTTCGCGCAGAACAGGTGGATTTTTTACGGTTTGCAGGGTCATCGGCTTCTCTCTGAGGTCTGCGGACCGGGTCGCCCGAGCGCGGCGGTCCTAAGCCCGCGCGCCCATGATTCCGCACCCTACCCCACAAATCTGCGGCCTGCCATGGGCGCAACATCGCAACGAGGCCGTAGCCAGTGCCTGAAATACACGTTAAATCGGACACAACCGGGCGGCGGCCCTGCCCTCCGGTCCCGCCAGGACTTGAACGCTTGTCCACGAGTGAGGCCCCATGGAAATCCAACACCCCTATCTGCTTTTTCTGGGTGATGTCGCCGATGCACTGGCGGCCAAAACAGCTATTGGCATCGTTGACTGGCGGCAGGATTGGTGCGTCGGACAGTCCCGGCTGGATGGCTGCCAGGCCGATACCGGCCTTCCCGACATGACCATTGCAGAGGCCAAGGCGGCGGGCGCCCGCACCATGATCGTTGGCGCTGTCAATGCCGGCGGCGTGCTGCCCGACCACTGGATTGCATCGATCGTCGAGGCGATCGACGCCGGCATGGATGTGGCCAGCGGATTGCATACCCGATTGGCCAGCATTCCCCAGATCGCGGAAGCCGCCCAACGCAGCGGTCGCTCGCTGTTCGACGTACGCCACACTTCGGAACGTTTTCCGACCGGCAAGGGCACCAGGCGGACCGGCAAACGCCTCCTGACGGTCGGAACGGATTGTTCGGTCGGCAAGAAGTATACGGCGCTGGCACTGGAAAAGGGTATGCGCGAGCGGGGCTATTCCGCGGATTTCAAGGCGACAGGTCAGACCGGCGTGTTCATATCCGGTCGCGGCGTGGCAATCGATGCCGTGATCGCCGATTTCATTTCCGGCGCGGTCGAATGGCTGTCGCCGGATGCGCCGGAACACCACTGGGACATGATCGAGGGCCAGGGCTCGTTGTTTCATCCCTCCTTTGCCGGCGTGTCGATGGGCCTTTTGCACGGCGCCCAGCCCGACGCCTTCGTCGTCTGCCACGAACCGACACGAACCGCCATGCGCGGTGTCCAGACGCCCTTGCCCGGCATCCAGGAGGTGATCGACCTTACCGTCCGCTGCGGCAAGCTGACCAACCCGTCGATCCGCTGCGTCGGGCTCGCGGTCAATACCTCGGCGCTGAACGAGGAAGATGCCATACGCACCCTCGACGGCCTGACCGAAGCCTTCGAGTTTCCGGCAACCGATCCCATTCGGTTCGGCGTCGATCCCATCGTCGACCAGATCGCGCGGGACTTTCCGAACCCATGACCCTCACGCTTGACATCGCCGTCGAGACCTTCCCCATCGCCGGCACATTCACGATTTCCCGCGGCAGCCGGACCGAGATCTCGGTCGTACGGGTCGTGATTGCCGGCGGCGGCCACCGGGGACAGGCGGAATGCGTGCCCTATCCGCGGTATGGCGAAAGCGTCGACGGTGTCGTCGACGCGATCCGCGCCGCCTCATCTTTGCTCCAGGGCACTGATGCGCTTCGGGACCTGCAGGCCTGCATGCCGCCCGGCGCCGCCCGCAACGCCGTTGACTGCGCGCTCTGGGATCTGGAGGCCAAGCAGACCGGCAAGCCGGCCCACCGGCGTTTCGGGCTGGAAGACCTTCATCCCGTGACGACGGCCTATACGCTCAGCCTCGGCACACCGGAAGCGATGCAGGCGGCAGCAGCGGAATCGGCAGCCCGGCCGCTCCTCAAGATCAAACTCGGCGGCGACGGCGACGCGGACCGGATCCGCGCGGTACGTCGCGGCGCACCGGAATCCCGATTGATCGTCGACGCCAACGAAGCCTGGCCGGTCGATCAGTTGGACCGGCTTCTGGCGACCTGCCGCGAGGCGGACATTGCGCTCATCGAACAGCCCTTGCCGGCCGGCGCCGACGATGCTCTGCGCTCATGTTCTCATGACGTGCCGATCTGCGCGGACGAAAGTGCCCATACCAGCGCCGAAATCGACGATCTTGTCGGCAAGTACGACGCGATCAACATCAAGCTCGACAAGACCGGCGGCCTGACCGAGGCCCATGCCCTCCTGCAAGCGGCGAAAGCGCGGGAATTCAAGGTCATGATCGGCTGCATGGTCGGAACATCGCTCGGCATGGCGCCGGCCATGCTGGTGGCACAGGACGCCGACTTCGTCGATCTCGACGGACCGCTTCTGCTCGCCCGCGACCGCAAGCCCGGCCTGACTTACGAGGGATCGACGGTCTACCCGCCCCTGCCCGAACTTTGGGGATAGGCGTTTACGCCGGCTGCTGTCTGTCCCGTTTGAGACCGCCAAAGAGCCCGACGACCAAAGCAAGCAGGCAAAAGCCGGCCATCAGCCAGAAGGCATGGCCCTGGTAAAGGTCATAGGCCCATCCCGAAAGCGCAAATCCGGCGGACATGGCGAGGCCGGTCGCCGCCGTGAACAGGCCGAGCGCGCCGCCGGCATGATTGTCCGGGATCCGTTCGCCGATCATGCGCATGGCACCGATATGCGTCGCGCCGAAGGTCAGGCCGTGCAGCACCTGCAGCAGAAGGATCGGGATCAGCGTATCGGCAAACGGCGTCGCGCCCCAGCGCAGCATGCCGGCGAGCGCGCCTAGGAGGATCAGAAGCACACCGGCATGCGGCCGGGTAATGCGGCCGGCAAGACCGAACAGCACGACTTCCGCGACCACGCCCAGCCCCCAGGCACCGCCGATCTGCAGGCCGGTCAGACCCAGCGATTGCCAGTAGATCGTCCCGAACCCGTACAGCATGGCGTGTGCGCCCTGGACGAGCACGGAGGCCGACAGCGCCGCTGCAAGGGGACGGTCGGCAAGAATCAGACGCACGGCAGGCACCGACCACAGGGCATGCCGGGCCGGTGCCTCTTTCGATCCGTCTTCGGGCAGCGCAAGCGCGGCGAGCGCAATCGCCGCAAACGTTGCGACGATCATCCACACGACGAGGTCCGGGCCGGAGACGTCGAGCAGCCAACCGGCGAAAAAATTGGCTGCGATAAAAGCAAACGATCCCCACAATCTGAGATGTCCGTATTGCAGGCTAAATCGCTTGGACGCGACGATGGCCAGGGCGTCTGCGGCCGGCAAGACCGACATCGTAAAAAGCGCCGATAAGGAGGCCACGATCAGCAAGGTCGTGAAGGAATCGGCAAACGGCAGCGGCGCGATGAACACGGTGCCGAGTGCGGCATAAAGCAGGATGCCGTGCTTGCGGTGCTGAAACCGGTCCGACAGGCTGCCCAACCAGGGGCCGGCGGCGATTCGCGCCAGCGGCCCGACTGCGAGAATGACTGATATCTCAGCCCCGTTCAGACCGCGACTGGCCAGAACAACCGGAAAAAACGGCATGAAAATGCCGATTGCGAAAAACTTCACAGCAAAAAATGTGGATATTCCAAGATAGACTTGGGTTAGCGCTGCCATTGTGCAGTGGTTAGACTGGGCTTAAAGATTCTTTAGGTATTGCGTTAAACGATCAGGCACGGAACACGCGTTCCGCGGGATGGTGGGGGCCGCCGGCCCGGCGCCATCGAGATGCAGGCAGCAACCTATGACAGATTCGACCTCGCTGACACCCCTTCGACAGGAAGACTACGAGGCGATCGAAGCCGCCGTGATGGAAACCGCGCGCGGCCGCTGGTTCCTGGCCGAATATGCCAAACGTCATCGCTCCGCCGATACCGGCATGCTGCTGGATGCGATTCAGAAACTCGAAAAGAACCTGAAACGGGACCAGGTCGCCCCGAACATCGACCGGATCAAGCTCGATATTGCCGATATGGCGAGCGCGATCGAGCGCACGAAGGAAGAAATCGCGCAGATTGCCGCGCAAAGCGAAGACGGCGGACATATCGCCGAGGCCTCGAACGAACTCGATGCGATCGTTGAGCATACGGAAACGGCAACCCAGGAAATTCTGAGCACTGCCGAAACGGTTCAGGAACTGGCCTTCGAGATGCGCGAGGCAGGCGTCGACGAGGGCCTGTGCGACCGTCTCGAGGAATTGACGACCAATATTTACATGTCCTGCTCGTTTCAGGATCTGACCGGTCAGCGGACGCAGAAGGTCGTGCACGTGCTGCGCTATCTGGAGAGCCGCGTGCATTCCATGATCCAGATCTGGCATATGCCGGAAGACGACCTTGGCGATGCTGCCGCCGCCAAGGTGCACGACGACAAGCGGCCGGACGCCCATCTTCTGCACGGTCCGCAACTCGATGGCCAGGGCGTCGATCAGACCGACATCGATTCGCTGATGTCCGAGGTCGATTCCGACTTGGACGCAGAAGGTGAAGTCCAGTCGTTCGACAGCGACGATACAGCGGCCGAACCGGATCTCGATGCCTTTGAAGCCGAAGCCTTGGGGTCGGATGGCTTCGACGCGGCCGACGAAGACCAGCCTGCGCCCGATGCGGACGATGACTTGGCCGACCGAACCGTCGAAGACCTTGAGGCGTTGACCGCTGAAACCCGGGACGGCGCGGAAGCCATGGCCGGGGACGAGACCGACATGGCCGCCGACGATCCGATGGAAGATCCCGCGGACCTGGTCTCGTTCGAAGCTGAAGCGCTTGAGGACGACGAAAAATCGGCCTCGGACGACGTGGATCTGAGCGAGTTGATGATCGTAGAAGACGATCTGGATTTCGCCGACGCCGAGCTCGACGATGATGCGGCTGTATCGGATGCGATCACCGAGGACGAGCCTGAAACCGACAGCGCCGACCAAACGGATGCCGATGAAGCCGCGGACGTCTTCGAGGCCGCATCGGAAGCGCTGGCGGAGGAAAACGCCGATGAGGACGTCGTCGAGGGATTGAGTGCGGCCGATATATTCGAGGGCGCGGATGTCTTCGAAATTGCAGAATTCGAAGCCGAACAGGAAGCGGAATCTGAAGCCGAGGTCGAGGCAGACATCGATGATGCGCCCGAAGGCGAAGGCGAAGGCGAAGAGCTAGCCGCGGCAGACAACGTGGTCATCGCCGATGAAGACGGGGCGATGGAAGACGCGCTCTGGGAAGAGATCGAACTGGAAGCGGAAAAGGACGCCAGCGACCCGACTGCGGACCTGCCGAGCGGCGCCCGGATGGCTCTGTTTCACTGATTCCACGCCAGAGCCTTTCTGCGCCGATGCCCTGCGCACACTTAGGAACGCGGTCCGTAGACCATTCCGCGCGCGAGCATCGCCGGCAATAGCAAGGCCGCGGCAAAGGCAAAGCTGCCTGATACGACGAACATCCCCGCATATCCCAAAACATCTGCCAAGAGCCCTGCCAGCGGTTGGAGTACCAGCCAAACGAGCGCGGCGATCGTAAAAAATGCTGCCGCATCAGTGGCTTCGGACCCGTTTCGGCTCCAGCGCATAATCAGCCCCCCGAAGGAAGCCGCGATAAGGGCGAAGAAGAAGGTCAACAGCACGATCAGGCTGGTGACCAGCGGCGCTGGTGCGGCGATGGACTGGGCCGCCGCGAGGGCCAACATCGTTACACCCTTTGCGGCGATTGCCCACGGCAGCAATCGCTGAAAGCCCAGACGACCAGAGAGAAAACCGGCGAGACCGGCGCCCGCCATGCCCATGCATGGTTCTAGCAGACCGGTAACAAGACCGATCTGCGCCGCGCTCAGCCCCAGATCTGCGAGCAGGATATGCGGGTTGGCCCCGGCGATCCGGTTCGCAGCAGAAGCCAACGCGATGATGCCGAACAGCCACAATGCCCCGGATCGGGCGAACGCCCCCCTCAGCGTGGCTCCTGTTGCCCGCATCCCGGTTGCGGCATGGTCCGAGGACAGGATCGTGATTTCACGCAAGGCCAGCACGGCGACCACGCCGGTAACGGACAGACCGGCGATGATCCCGACAGCCGCTGCCCATCCATAGGTGGATGCAACGAGGTACCCTCCTCCCGACCCGATCGCCACAGCCAGCAGCGTTGCGGCCTCGCGAAAGCCGCTGACACGCTCGCTGTTCTCACGAGGCGTCAGACGAATGGTGAGGGCGTCACCGGCGTTGTCCGCGGTGGCGGAGGCGATGGCAAGGACGAAGATCGCGCAGAAGGTCGGGACGGCGGACGACCCGGGAGACAAGAGGGCAAGTGCAAGGCACACCAGTGTTATGGCCCATTGCCCGATCAGCAAAAGACGGATCAGGGACCGACCCGACCGGCCTACCCGATCCACGAGCGGCGCCCACAACACCTTCAACACCCAGGGCAGATAAAGCAGTTGAAGGACGCCAATCTCAAGCAACGAATAGTCGTGCTGTCTCCAAATCAGCGGCAGCGCACCCATCGAGAAAGCGGTTGGCAATGTCTGCGCGAAGGCAAGGAGCGACAAAGCGGCGGGAATGCGCTGGCCGACGCTTCCAAAATGCGTGAACGCGGTCAGAATGAAATCCTCAGAAACGCCGAGGCCGTAAGCGGTTCTGCGGCTGCGGCGAAGTCCCGACCGATGCTGTTAAAGCGCCAACGATAAAAATCCTGGTCCAGGGCATTGCGCACCTGGGCGCCAACAGACCACCTGTCGGCCTCGACCGCAGCGGTGAGATTCAGCAGCGTAACGGCGTCCTGGCGCTGACGGTTCAACGTGTCGAAGTAGAACGGTCCCGTATAGGTCAAATCGGCTCGGAGTCGAAGCTGCACGCCGTTGCCGACCGGTGCCGAATATTGTGCGCTCAGACCGGTAGTCCATTCCGATGAAAGCGGCACCCGGTTGCTCGACAGGCTGCTGCCGTCCAGCGGATTGACGACATTTGTCAGCCGGGCGTTTGTCCACCCGAGCGATCCTCCGAATTCGAAGCGATCCCCCGGCCGCCACTTGGCTTCGACCTCCGCGCCGAAGGTTCGAGCGCTTTCCGCATTCGCCACGAGCCGACGCGTGGTCCCCGCCACGGTCGTCAGGTAGAAGACCTGCAAGTCGGACCAGTCATTGTAGAACGCGGCGGCTCCAAGAAAGAAGCGTCGGTCTGAGGATTGATATTTTGCACCGGCCTCGTAGGTCCAGACGAATTCCGGATCGTAATCGGCTGGCGGGTCGCCGGCGTTGAAGATCGTGAAGCCGCCCGCCTTGAAGCCCCGCGAAACGGAGGCATAGGTCAAAATCGTTTCAGTGGGTTTGTATTCCAGCACGAACCGGGGCGTGAATGCGGAAAACGATGTGCTTCTTTCTGCACGGCTCCCCGGAACCCTGACCCCGTTTATCGTGCTGGACGTTGTCCAATCCAGCCACTCCCAAGAATACCGACCGCCGGCAGTCAGGGAAAGACGATCGGTCATCGCATAGGTCGCGTCCGCAAAGATCGCCGCCACGTCGGTCACGTTTTGTGTCGGAGATCCGGACGATCTGAAACCGAAAGGAAACCCGGATGCGGGTGTGAATGTGGAACCGAAGTCGATCTCCACGTCGGTATGCGACAGGAAAGCCCCGGCGGTCCAGTCCAGTCGTCCTCCGGGCGCGGATTGCGCAAGAAATTCCTGCGACCAACTCGTTCCTGTCTCCCGTTCGGTGCTGAGCGTGAAGCCGAGATCTTCCCGGGGAAGACCGAACAACAGATCCTGCGGATTGGCCGTATCGGCATCATAATGCTGGTAAGCCGTGGTCGAGACGAGGTCGAACTGGTCGAACGCGTAGCGTACCCTCAACGACGCGTTTGTTGCGTCGCGATCGTCGGTACTGTCGAGCGGCGTGTCGTATCGCCGGGCAAACGTCCGGTCGAAGGGCACGTATGCATATCCACTGTCGCGTATCTGTTCATGGTTTGCAGAGAGATCGATCGTCAGTCGGTCTGTTGGAGTAAGCTGAAACCGGCCGCGGATCGCGCCGGTTTGTTCCGAGTCCAGATTGTCATGCAATGTGTTTTCGACATAACCGTCACGGGAATTGCCGAGCACCGAAACCCGAAAACCGCCAAGACCGTCGGACAAGGGCACATTCACCGTTCCAACGCCGCGAAGCAGATCGGATGAGCCACCTTCCAGCTTGGCGGTACCGCCAAGCGTCGGTTCGGGACTGCGTGTGATGATGTTGATGGCGCCCGCAGTCGCGTTCCGCCCGTAAAGCGTCCCCTGCGGACCGCGCAGGACTTCGACCCTTTCGATGTCAAGGAAATCGAAAATCGCCGTGGATGGAAACGGGACGTATACGCCATCGACATAGGTTGCGACCGCCTGCGTTGCGCCGGGATCGACTGTCGCAATCGATCCGATCCCGCGTATGAAAAAGTTGGGATTGGTCCGCGATGCATTGGTCGTGAGCGTCAGGTTCGGAGTGAGCGCGGCAACATCGCGCAGGTCCTTCAGGTTAGCCTGTTCGAGTGTGTCCCGGTCGATAACGGTTGCGGAAACAGGCACGCGCGCGAGTTCTTCGGACCGCCGCTCGGCATCGACCACGATGGGGTCCAACAAGATACCCCCGCTCGCAGCAGCCGGCTGATCCGATTGAGCCTTTGCGGACTCTGTCGTGTGAAGCAAGCAGACCGCAACGAGCGCCGCCAACAATCCCAGCATGTACATATCGTGATTTCCAGCCAGTGTGTAACGCGGCGGACTCTCCCGCGGTTACGCCTTGGTCGGAAGACGGATTGTATGTCGTTCAGCCGGAAATTATGTCGTTTTCGGAGACACGACTTTTCCGTCCGAAGCGCGCCGGTGTAACCCCGTGCCAGGCACGAAAGGCCTGGACGAAGTGACTGGTCGACCGGTAGCCGAGCTCCCAAGCAAGCCGCGCCAGCGGCACCCGGCCGCCGCGCAAGCGCTCTGCCGCGCGACGCATCCGTTCAGCCCGGAGGAACAGGCTGGGCGTGAGCTCGAATTCGGCCTTGAATGCCGTGTAGAGGCGATTGGGACTGAGTCCCAGCTCGTCTGCCAGTCCGTTCCATTCCGGTGGATCAGCCAGCTTCGAACGCAGGATGTCCGCCGCCTGAAGGGCTTTGTCCCGATCGTCGGACGGTTTCGCGTCAGCATTCTCCGATATGAGCAGATCGAGCAAGGCAAAAGCGTCGCGCCGCGCCGCCAGCAATCGCGACGCATCGGATACGCCGGGCCTGGCAAGTCGCCATGCCACCTCTGAGACCGCCGGCGAGAGCGGGCGGGCAAACAGCCGGGCTGCTCCGGCGTCTCGAGCATCGTCGAGCAGCGCGCCGATGGATCGGTCAAGTGCAGGACACAGATGGGGAATCGCTCCCGGCGCAAAACTGAATTCCACGAATGCGGCATCACGCGTCGGCTCTTCGACAATTTCGAAGCTCTGACCACCGGCTGTCTCATAGACCGAAAACGTCGGCCGCCTCGCTGCCAGGACTTCTCGCCCGTTAATCGCAACCCGTCGGAACGATCCCAGTTGAAAAGCAATTTCGACCCCCCGCCCGTCCGAGCCGCTGAGCGACAACGGCTTGTCCAGCAGTCCTTGGCGAGTTGTGACGACAATACCGGGTGCAATGTCTAAACGACTGAACTGCAACTGCCCTGCACCGTGCGGTAGGACAACGACAGAGCGGGATCCGTCACCTTGCATTGCTGCTTCGCACAGCATTTGCAGGTCGCTCTCGCTTATCCTGATCATCCCCATAGGGATCTTTCGTATTGCAAATGCGCCTTATTCGCAATAAGTCAGCCCGTGTCCCCCAATGAATTGCTTTGATTGGTCCTGGAGTGCTGACAATGACAGCAAAGGCGAACCATGAACTCGTTGAACGCCTGCTCGCCGCGTTCAGTCATGGTGGACTGGAAGCCCTGGCCGGCTTTTATTCACCCGATTACGTAAACCGAACTCCCTTCCCCGGCGCACCGACGACGCTTGACGGACATGCCGCTTTCGAGGAGTGGGCAAGGCCACATCTTGAGTTTGTTGCCATGGAACCTGTCGAGATTGTCGCTGGAGACAACAACGCGACGGTCCTGTCCAGAACAAGATTCCGCTCGCGCAAAACAGGCGAGGAGTTCGAAGCCTTCGGATTTGCAGTCCTGCGAATCGAAGACGGTCTGATCGTCGAAAACTGGGGCGGATACGATCCGGTTTCGGTGCTTAGAATGCAAAAGGCAGGCGTTGAACTGCCAAGCGCAGCGTGAAGCCGCAGAGATTTAGGAACCTGCCGATCTAAGAATAAACCGGACGTGTCGGTGACAAACATCGTTGCCGAACGGAGCCGTCAGGCCAGTGCCCGCTTCATCATTGCGTCGTCGATATTGCCGCCCGACAGGACCGCGGCAACCGTCTTGCCCGTGACATCGAGTTTACGGGCAAGCAGCGCCGCCAAAGCGACCGCGCCGCCGGGTTCGACGACGATTTTCAGTTCGCGGAAGGCAAAGGCCACGGCGTCGAGTGCTTCCTGATCGGTCACGACCAGCCCGCCCGCCAGCGTCTGCCGGTTGATGGCGAAGGACAGCGGACCGGGCTGTGGCGCCAATACGGCATCGCAGACGGATCCTCCGGACCGCACATTGGTCTCCCGCTGCCCGGATGCTAGCGATCGTGTGGTGTCGTCGAAGTCCTCCGGTTCGACACAATAGCAGGCGCAGTCGGGAAAGGCGTGTTTGACCGCCAGGGTAACACCTGCCGTCAGACCGCCGCCGCCGCAGCACACCAGCACGGCATCGGGAACCGACCCTGCCGCCTCCAGCGCTTCGCAGATTTCCAGGCCGCACGTCCCCTGCCCCGCAATCACGGCCGGGTCGTTGTAGGGATGCACGAAGGTTGCGCCGGTTCGTGCGCACAAGTCGCGCGCGATCGCCTCGCGGTCGTCCGCCTCCCGGTCGTAATCGATGACGGTGGCGCCGGACCGTTCGGTGCGCTGGCGTTTGCTGAACGGCGCATCGGCCGGCATGACGATCGTCGCATCGATGCCCATCATCCGCGCCGCTTCAGCGACGCCTTGTGCATGATTGCCGGAGGAACAGGCGACAACGCCCTTGGCACGATCCGCTTCCGGGATCTGGGCCAGCCGATTGAAAGCGCCGCGAAACTTGAACGATCCGGTTCTCTGAAGCGGTTCCGCCTTCAGGAAAACCCGGCCGCCGGTCACCCGATCCAGAACCGTATTTGTGATCAGCGGCGTTCTGACCGCTTTTCCGGCGAGCCGGTCGCGGGCGGCTTTGATGTCCCGGATGTCGGGAACGGGCGCGAGGTCGGGAACATTCGGCATCGTCGTTGTCGAATTCGTGCGAGAGCGCGTGTCTCGGCATCTATACCACCGGCATCATCAGCGCTTCGCGGTTTTTCGGTCACAGGCCGAAAAATTCTACGGATCGGATGGCCGGCTCGGGCGTATTGCCGGATCAGGCTGCGGTCCGACACTCGTTTTCCTGTGCCAACAGCAGATTGTCGAGGAATTGCTCGGCACACTTGCGCCAGGTGAATTGCAGCGCGAACTCCCGGCATCCGGCTTTCGACAGGTCCAGCGCCCTCAGGCAGGCGGCTTGCAGATCGTCATCCACGACGCCGACATCCGGATCGGTCAGGATGTCGATGGGCCCCGTCACCGGAAACGCCGCGACCGGCAGTCCGCAGGCAAGCGCTTCGAGGATCACATTGCCGAACGTATCGGTCAGGCTCGGAAAGACGAAGACGTCGCCCGCGCAATAATGTGCGACCAGATCTTCATCGAGTTTGGCCCCGGTAAACACGGCCTGCGGATACCGTCTGGCCAGACTGGTGAGTTGCGGACCGCTGCCGACCACCAGTTTGGAGCCCGGCAGATCGAGATCGAGAAACGCCTCGATGTTCTTTTCGACGGCCACCCGCCCGACATAGACGAAAACCGGTTTGGGAAGGTCGAACGGCGCCGGTGTAACCGGTCTGAAGACCGTGTGGTCGACTCCGCGCGACCATCGCATCAGATTCAGAAAGCCGCGGGACCGCAGGTCGTCCTCAAGGCTCTTGGTGGCCACCATGCATCCGGTGCCCGCATTGTGAAACCGGCGCAACAGCGAATAGGACCAGCTTTCCGGAATCGGAACACGCGCCGACACATATTCCGGGAACCGCGTGTGGTAGCTCGTCGTAAAGGTTTTGCCGGCTCCCAGGATCGCTCTTTTTGCGAGCAGTCCGAGCGGCCCTTCGGTGGCCAGATGGAAGAAATGCGCACCGCTTTCCTCGACCCGTTCGCGAACGCTGCCGGGTTTGGCGAGCGACAGACGGATTTCAGGATAAGTCGGACACGGCACGGTCCAGTATTCGCCGGGACTGAGAACGTCGACCTCGATCCCCATGTCGACGAGCTGATCGATCGTCCTGGCCAGACTGCGCACCACGCCGTTGATCTGCGGATGCCACGCGTCGGTAACCAGGAGAAGTTTGTTCACGCGGCCACCCGGCTGCCGGACTTTTCGATCCGCGCATCGTCGGCGTCTTCTTCCGTCCGGGACTGGGTGTCCGCAATCTGCGACCACTCGATGATCTCGAACGTCCCGTCCTGGTGTTCCGCGACCGCCGTGCAGCTTTCTACCCAATCACCGGTATTGATGTAGCGTACACCGCCGCTGTCGTCGTCGCAGGCATGGTGAATGTGCCCGCAAACGACGCCGTCGACGCCCCGTCGCTGGGCTTCGTTTGTCAGGGTTTCCTGAAACGCGCCGATAAAGTTCACGGCGTTTTTCACCTTCATCTTGGCCCAGGCCGACAACGACCAGTACGAAAAACCGAGCTTGCGGCGGAAGAGGTTGAGGCCGGTATTGAATTGGATGGCCGTCACATAGGCCCAATCGCCGAAAAACGCGAGCCATTTTGCATGGCGCACGACGATGTCGAACTGGTCCCCGTGGATAATCAGGTATTTCTCGCCGGCCGCGGTCTCGTGAATATAGTCTTCAAACACTTCGACACCGCCGAAATGCGTGCCGATGTAATTGCGCAGAAACTCGTCGTGATTTCCCGGAAGATAGATGATCCGGGCCCCTTTTCGGCCTTTGCGCAACAATTTCTGCACAACGTCGTTGTGTGCCTGCGGCCAGTACCAACTGCGTTTCAGACGCCAGCCGTCAACGATATCGCCTACGAGGAATATCGTTTCCGCATCGTGATATCTCAGAAAATCGAGCAGCAGGTGCGCCTGGCAACCGCGCGTCCCCAAATGCAGGTCTGAAAGGAACAGGGTCCTGAAGTGACGCTGAGCCGGATCCGCCATCGGACTTACCCCAATCTAGCAGAATTGCCGAACCATAAGCTGATTCACATCTCAATCTTGTGACAATTATGACAAGCTGCAAGGTTGGCGTAAAGTCGCGGATCTCTCCGCGGTTTTCGGCAACGCCGAACAATCCCAAACGGATAACAAGGACTTATGCTCGACGGTCCGATTCGCGACCAAATCGACGCCAGTTTTTGGTTTGTCCAGATCTGCCGCGGAGCATGCAGGTGCCGGCTGCGTCGACCTGTCAAGCCGGCCCGTCGGGCCGGCAAAGTCGGCAAAGGCGCACCGAGTCTAAAAGGAGGCAACAGGAATGGATTTGGGGATTAAGGGGCGTAAAGCCATTGTCTGCGCATCGAGCCGCGGGCTCGGTCGCGGATGCGCAGAGGCGCTTGCGCGTGCCGGATGCGATCTGGTGATCAACGGGCGCGATGAAACCGTGCTTGCGGCCACGGCCGGGAGCATTCGCGCCGCCACCGGCGTGTCGGTAAAGCCGGTCATTGCCGATGTGGGGACCGCGGAAGGTCAGAAAGCGCTGCTCGACGCCTGTCCGGAACCCGACATCCTGATCAACAACAATGGCGGTCCGCCGCGGCGCGATTACCGCGAACTGGACCGCGATTCCATGGTCAACGGCGTCGTCCAGAACATGGTCACGCCGATCGAACTCATCCAGCAGGTGGTCGACGGCATGTGCGCCCGCAATTTCGGCCGGATCGTCAACATCACGTCGCTTTCCGTACGGATGCCCATAGAGGGCCTCGACCTGTCGAGCGGCGCCCGCGCCGGTCTGACGGCGTTCCTGGCCGGTGTCAGCCGGACCATCGCCCACCACAACGTGACCATCAACAATGTGCTGCCCGGCAAGATGGACACCGACCGGCTGCGCGGCGGTCTGCGGATGGCAGCCGAAAAGACCGGGCGCACGGAAGCCGACGTCGCTGCTGCCCAGGCGGAGGAGATTCCCGCCAAACGCTTTGGAACGGCCGCCGAGTTCGGTGAGATCTGCACCTTCCTGTGCTCCCGCCAGGCGGGATACATCACCGGACAGAACGTGCTGGTCGACGGCGGCCTGTTCCCCAGCGCCTTTTAGCGTTCAGCGCCGAACAGAAAGCTCGGCGGGGTCAGAAGATGCCCTTCTTGCCGTTGTCGAAGAGACCTTTCAGGAACGGCACCTTGTCGAGCTTCACTTTCGCGGACACCGAAAAGATGTGCACGTTGGCGTCGACATCGCCGGAATAATTGCCGGCGAACGCCGCGGCGTTGAACACCGGGTTGCCGTTGGCGGCATTGATGTCGATCGGCGTATCGAACGCGGTAAGGAAGGAATAGGCGCCTGAAATCGACAGGTATTCCGTCGGATCGTAAGTACCGCCGGCGCTGAGCCAGAGCCGATCGTTGTCCGGCAACCGGATGGCGCGCGTGTCGTCTTCGATCGGCGATAGTTCGTAGCCGATGCCGGCACGCACGGCGAGCTTTTCGTTGTACTGATACTCGCCGCCGACCGAGAAGAAATGGCCGTCGACATATTCGAATGGCAAGGTGATGCCCGTCAGGCCCGTCGGGGTCTGGGGCGACGTGACCGCAAACGTGTCAAAGACGCTCCAATTGGTCCATTCGTAGCTGGCCGACAGCGTTACCTGTTCGGTCACCTTCTGCGACAGCGATATGGTCACGACATCAGGGGTCGTGACTTCGGTCTCAGCTGCGAGGCCGCCGGCATTTGTCAGGGCCACGGGAGCCAGGAACGGATTGCCGGCAAAGAACCCGAGCGGTCCGCGCAGCGCTCCATTCAGGTCATGACCAATCCGGGACCGGTAGCCGATACCGATCTCCGTACCCTCGAAGGGCCGGAACATGGCACCGAGCGTAAAGCCGAAACCCCAGTCCTCGGCATTGAGCTCGACAGTGCCCACCGCGGCGGGCGGCACGCCCGGCAATCCGGGGATGCCATTGGTCAGCCGGACATCGAGATATTGCATCTGCAATCCGGCACCGAAGGAGAACTTGTCTCCCCAATTGAAGCCGACCGTCGGCGTGAGGTTCACGGACAGAGCTTCCGACGTCGCGCCATAGAAAATGCCGGCATGCGGATTGTCGGCCTTGGTCCGCAGACCGTAGGGGGCAGAAACCCCGAGACCGACATAGATATTGTCTGTCAGGCGCGTGGCACCGAAGCTCGACCCGACAAAGGCATCGATCGCGATATCGCCGGGACTGCCGAGCCCGACCGTGAACGGATTCGTCCCGGCCGCGTTGGTTGTGACTTCCGATTTCGGCAGGATCAGCGAATTGGACGATTCCGTCACGCTTTTGCTCTTCGAACAGGTGACCGCCGCCGGATTGAAGAACATGTGCGAGATCGATTTACCGGTCCCGCAGGTCGCCGCGTTCGAATAGGACGATCCCTGGCTGACCGTGCTCTGTTCGCGGATTGCAAATGCCCCCGCATTTGCCTGGTCGAGACTGAGCATCAGGCCGATGAAGCCGGTCGCGGCCGCACCCGCAACACGCGCAAAATCCCGATGTGAAGTAGACATATTTCCCTCCTGAAGGTGCCGCCGCATGGACCTGCGATCGACGTTTTTTGCATCATTGCGCAGTCCGTTCGACCCGTGAACGGCTTTTTTCCAGCACCGGCTTCAAGCGGCAACGCGCTGTCCGATACGCGATTTGCCGTTCGGCACGGTGCAGGCGTGCCGTTTTTGCAGAAGTGGCAAGCAGTTAGCCGGCGGAAAAAACCCGGGTCCTGGTTGCGGCGCGCTTTGGCGGGGCTGCGAACCGTCCCCTGAAGCGATGGCGCGGCCACGCAATTTTTGTGAGTGTTTTCAAAATGCAACAGGTTTTCGGGGCATCAGGCAAACCGGCGGCCGGAGTGACCGTGCGGCACTGCCTTGCTGATTCTCCATTGCTCGGCCATGATCCCGACGGAATCGGGAAAGGAACGTTCATGAAACTTGTAAGATTTGGCGAAAAGGGAAGCGAAAAGCCGGGACTGCTCGATGCGGACGGCGCGATCCGGGATGCCTCTTCGGTGACCGCCGACTATGCCGGCACCGCGCTGTCGCTCGATGCGCTCGCCGCGTTGGCGAAGGTCGATCCGGCAGGTCTGCCGCGCGCACCCGACGGCGTCCGGATCGGACCCTGCGTCGCCGATCCGGGCCACTTCATCGCGGTCGGTCTCAACTTTACCGACCATGCTGCCGAGACCGGCAACCCGATTCCGGACGAACCCGTTGTCTTTTCGAAGGCACCGTCCTGCCTGTCCGGGCCCTATGACGACGTCGTGCTGCCGCCCGGTTCGGTCAAAACGGACTGGGAAGTGGAACTGGCCTTCGTCGTCGGAAAGGGCGGCTACCGGATCGCCAAGGAAGATGCCCTGTCGCATGTGAGCGCCTATTGCATCTGCAACGACGTCTCAGAGCGCGCCTGGCAGAATGAAGGCACCGGCCAATGGATCAAGGCGAAAAGCGCCCCCACTTTCGGTCCGGTCGGACCATGGCTGGTGACGCCTGACGAAGTCGAGAATGTCGATGACCTCGCAATGTTTCTCGACGTCAACGGTGAGCGCATGCAGACCGGATCGACGAGCACCTTCATCTTCGACATCGCCACGCTCGTCTCGTTCATCTCGCATCGTTTCGAGATCCGCACCGGCGATCTGGTCACCACCGGGACGCCGCCCGGCGTCGGCCTTGGCATGAAGCCGCCGCGCTTCTTGAAAGCCGGTGACGAGATGCATCTTGGCATTGCCGGGCTCGGCGAACAGCGCCAGAGGGTAACCGGCGGCTGATCTTTTTGGGCAGAGCGGACAAGCGGCTGCTGTCTGGCAGCCGCTATTCCGCTGCCAGCGCCCGTTCCGCATCGAACATGAAATCACGGGTGATCGGTACGGCGTCCCGCTGTGTCGACAATAGCAGCTGGAACACCATCGAAGACCCGTGCAGGAAGCCAAGTTCGGCCGCCGCCAGATAGAATTCCCACATCCGGCAAAACCGCTCGTCGTAGAGCGCGGCGGCGGCTTCCCGGTTCGCCGCGAAGCGTTCCCGCCAGTGCCGCACCGTGTGATAGTAGTGCAGGCGCAGGATCTCGACGTCATCCACCCACAGGCCCAGACGTTCAAGCACGGCAAACGTCTCCGACAGCGCCGGCGTATAGCCGCCCGGGAAGATGTATTTCCGAAAGAACGGCGCCGTGGTCCCGGGCGGTGACATCCGGCCGATGGAATGAATGAAGGCATAGCCGTCCGGGGCGAGCAGATCCTTGACCTTGCCGAAATAGGCATCGAAATGACCGATGCCGACATGCTCCATCATGCCGACAGACACGACACGGTCGAACTGACCCGTATACTCCCGATAGTCCTTGAGAACGTAGGAGACGCGGTCGGCGACACCGGCCTCGTCGGTCTTTTCCTGGGCGATCTTGACCTGTTCCGGGGAGACATTCAGCGAAACGACGTCCGCACCGGCCTTTGCCAGTTCGATGGCAAAGGCGCCCCACCCTCCTCCGATCTCACAGACCCGCATTCCGGGCTCAAGGTTGAGCTTGGATACGGCATGCCGCAGCTTGGCCTCCTGCGCTTGTTCGAGCGTCATGTCGGGTGACGCAAAATAGGCGCAGGAATAATTCAAGCGATCATCGAGGAAAAGCCGATAAAGGTCTGTAGATAAATCATAATGATGGCGCGCCTGCTTCTTGGCATTGGCGACGTCGTTCATCTGCTGGCGCCTGCGAAACGCCTTCCACCCGCGTCGCAACAATCCCTGAACAGCATGGCTGCCGAGCCCGGACCGGTTCACCGAGAACAGGAAGATCAGGTCGTAGCAACCGGACCCGTTCTCGAACGTCATGCGGCCGTCCATATAGGCCTCGGCGGCCTTCAGTTCGGGGTTCAAAAACAGTTCCCAGTACAGCTTCGTATCATGCAGCCGCATCGTGACATGCGGGCCGTCCTCGCCGCTGCCGAAGGAATGCAGCGTTCCGGCCGCGTCATAGATATCGAGCTGACCTTTCTTGATGAAGGTGCGCAACAGGTTAGACAGGAGACGCATAAGACGGGATCCGAAGTTTTTTACCTATTCAAGCTCGGCAAGGAGCCCGGCCATCAGCCGGCCCCGTTCGGCCAGACTGTCGACGACGATATGTTCCGACAAGGTATGCAGCCCGGCACCGCGCGGGCCGAGGCCGTCGAGCGTTGGGATGCCGAGTGCACCGGTGAAGTTGCCGTCCGATCCGCCGCCCTGGCTGGCGCTGGTCACATCGAAGCCGAGCCCGCCCGCAATCCGCTTCGCGGTTTCGAACAAAGCCAGCGTGCCCGGCTGGTCGGGCGGCCAAACGGGTCGGGTCACACCGCGTTCGACGCGGAAGCGCACCGGACCGTCGGTGTCGGTCAGGGCCAGCATCCGCCGGACGCCGTCATCCAGGTCCTCCTGGCGCTTGGCCATGCTGAGCGCTTCGGCCTCGCACAGGGACGAAACGCAATTCACCCACTGACCGCCCCGGATCACGCCGACCGAAAACGTGCAATCGTCACCGGTCATATCCTCGATTTGCGATACCCGGCGGGCCATCTCGCGGATGGCGGAATGGCCTTCGGCGAGATAGGCACCGGCATGGCTGGGTTGTCCTTCCGCCGTCAGCCGGTACCGTGCGATCGCATACCGCCCGGTCACCAGTCCGCCGTCGCGCCGCGCCGGTTCCGGCACGAGCACATATTTGTTCGCGCGCGCCTCGGTTTCGATGAGCCCGCGCGTCGACGGCGTGCCGATCTCCTCGTCGGACGTAAACAGCACCGTTACCGGCAGCTTCGTCGCGATCCCGGCGGCAGCCAGCTGGCGAATCGCTTCAAGCGCCAGGTAATTGCCGCCTTTCATGTCCTGAATGCCAGGCCCGTAACAGACCGCGCCGTCACGTCTGAACGCCAATATGTCGAGCGTGCCGATCGGGTGTACCGTGTCCATATGCCCGGCGATCAGGATGCCGGGTTCTCCGGCTCGCGCGTGCCCGAAACGCGCCCTGACGCATCCGGCACAGCCGCCGCGCCCCGGCACCATTTCGATCTGCGCGCCCATCGCCGCAAGATCGGCGGCCGCCAGTGCGATCATGCGGTCGACAGCCGCGACATCGTAGGTCGGGCTTTCACATTCGATCCACGGCTGCAACCCGGCAAGCATGGCATCGGAATCGAACGGCAGGCCCGCCGGATCGAACGAAGCGGCCATCAGGCGGCGGCCCGTGTCTCGACGATCCGGGCAAACAAGCTCGCGCCGAGCGGCAAAATGCCGTCATCGAGCACGAAGCCGGGATTGTGCAAGGGCACATCGCCCTCATGCCCGATCGTGAAATAGGCACCGGGCACGGCCTGCAACATGTCGGCGAAGTCCTCACTGCCGGTTACAGGATCCTCGGTAAGCCTGGCATTGTCCTCGCCAACCGTCTCGACAGCGAGTTTGAGGAACTCATGGGAGAGCGTGTGGTCGTTTTCCAGGACGGTGAAGATGTCGCGGATATCCACCTCCACGGACATGCCGAACATCTCGGCAACCCCGTCCGACAACGTTCGGATCCGCTGGCGGATCTCCTCACGGACCGCTGGCGTGAACATGCGTGCCGTCCCGGAGATGACCGCTTCTGCGGGAATGACGTTGTAAGCGGAACCGGCATGAATCTGCGTAACCGAAACGACAGCGGTTTCCTTGGGATTGAGGTTCCGGCTGACGATGCTTTGCAGCGCCTGGACAAGGGCGGTCGCGGCGATGATGGGATCGCGCGATTCATGCGGCATGGCCCCGTGCGACCCGCTCCCCTTCAAGGTGATGTCGAAGAAGTCGGCGCCGGCCATCGCCACGCCCGGTTTGATCGCGACCTTGCCCGGCGCGTCGAACGGAGCGTTATGCAATCCGTAGATCTCATCCACCGGAAAGCGGTCGAACAGCCCGTCGGCGAGCATCGCGCGCGCACCGCCCAGTCCCTCCTCCGCGGGCTGGAAAACGAATACCGCCCTGCCCTTGAAGTCCCGGGTTTCGGCAAGATACCGGGCCGCCCCGAGCAGCATGGTCGTGTGACCGTCATGACCGCAGGCATGGGAAACGCCCGGATTGGTCGATCGATACGGCAGATTGGTCTCTTCATGGATCGGCAAGGCGTCCATGTCGGCCCGAAGGCCGATGGTCCGGCCGGGCCCGGATCCGTCAAGCACGCCGACCACACCGGTACCGCCAATGCCGCGATGGGTTTCGATCCCCCATTTTTCCAGGAGATCGGCGACGATCCCGGAGGTCCGCGTCTCCTCGAAGCCGAGTTCGGGATGGGCATGGAAATCGCGGCGCAACGCCGTCAATTCGTCCGAGTATCCGACAATCTTGTCTACGAGCGCCATGTCGCCCTCCTGGCCAGGATCGATGTTGATACGGAAGGCGGGGGCTGAACGCGGCACCAACGCTGCGGCGCACCGGTCGCGTGATTCCCCAATTCACGAAGTGTGATCACCTGCCCGACGGCGGGTCGCCGACCGGGTGCCATCGGTTTTATTGCGCGCCGAACGCGATGTCCATCGATTGCCGCCGATCCCCGCAGTTCCGGCCTCACGTTGATGTCAAACCGCGGATTGGCCGTAATAGAGCGTGACGACGTGTTTGGCCTCGGCAAAGAACAGCCAGCGTTCCAGAACGATCCCGACACCGGCAAGTACCGCGGCGACAAACGAAACCAGGGGCAGGTCTTCGGGCAAGCCCAGACCGACGAGAAACAAAAGCACCGGCGCCAAAAAACCGAGCGACATGCAGAAGCCGCGCAATTCGACGGCATGCTTGCGGGCGATCTCGAAACCCATCTCCCGCATCAGGTAATTTGTTCCGGAATGCGGTTTTTCCAACAGCCGGACCGCGCCCATATCGCCGAGACCGGTCGCGCTTTCTGCAGTGCTCACGGGCGCCGCAGCGTCGATCGATGCCCAATAGCTCAACTTCACCACCGCGCCCGCAGCGAACAGCATGATGACAAGGATCAGGAAACCTGACAGGTCCGCCGCCCCGAAGGAAGACAGGATGAACAGGCCGAGCCCGGCGCCGGTCGTCAACGAAAACAGGGGATAGGCCAGACGGGTCAGATCGTTGTGCCAAGCCGGAATGGTTTTGAGACAGGCATAGATCATGCCCGTGCAATATACGGTGACGAGGGACAGGGCCGCCGTCAGAAAACCGAAGGTCAGGCTTGCCGGCGAGCCGAAGCCTGACCAAAGAGCCGAGATACCCCAGAGGAAAGCCGGTGCGAACGTGAAGATCGCAGCCAGCCCTTCACGCGATAGCCAGGACGTTCGCCACTGGCTCATGGCACGCCAGGCCCGCTCGGGATGACCGAGGTGGAAGGTGGAGGACAGCAGGCCCGCGACCACCAGGCCGATTGCGAGCGCAAAGGAGATCACGACGAACAAGGCCCCTTCCGGCAACAGGCCGAAAGGTGCAAGCAATGCAAGCCATACAAGCAATCCATAACCCGCGCCGGACGCGGTGGTGAAAAAGATGACGGACTTAGCGGGATGCATGACGCGGTCTTTTCTCGACGATCAAAAGGGGGACATCAACCGATCGGCCTGTCAGCGGCTCAGCGCCCGGTCGATCCAGCGGGCAAGGATGCCCGCCTTGTCGGTTGTCTCGGAAATACTGGTGTCCAGCATGCGCGGCGCCACCGCGTCGCCGTCTGCGACCCCGTCCTGACGCGGCCGCGGCGGCAGGTAGCGGTTGACCGGATTGCAGCCCTGTTCCGGCATCAGGGCAAAGCCTCCGCGGGCTTCCACGAGGCGCGACACATCGGAATCGGGGTCTCCGAAATCGCCGAAATGCCGGGCGCCGGCCGGGCACGAGGAGACGCATGCCGGCACCCGGGCGTCCTCGCTGAGATTGGGGTTGTAGATGCGGTCGACACACAGCGTGCATTTTTTCATCACGCCTTCGTCCTCGTCGAATTCCCGCGCGCCGTAGGGACAGGCCCAGGAACACAGTTTGCAGCCGATACAGGTATCCGCGTTCACCAGGACGATGCCGTCCTCTTCGCGCTTGTAGGATGCGCCGGTCGGACAGACGGTCACACACGGCGCGTCATCGCAGTGCAGGCAGGATTTGGGGAAATGCACGGTCCGGCTGCTGCCGGTCTCTTCGTCGACGACTTCGAAGGCGTGAATACGGTTGAACCAAACCCCTTCCGGCTCGGCGCCATAGGGGTCGATGTCGGTCAGGGGCGCGGAATGGCCGCTGGCGTTCCATTCCTTGCAATTCACCGCGCAGGCGTGGCATCCGACGCAGATATCGAGGTCGATGACCAGCCCGAGTTTTTTATTGGTGTGTGTCGGCAGCGACGTCATGTACCCCCCGTCCCTTCTGCGCCATCCGCCTGACCCTCCAGCGCGGCATTGCCGTGTCCGGGAGCGATACCGTCAACGGTCTCCGCCGTTTCGTTGCGATGCGCGATCCATTCCTTGTGCGGTAGCGCCGGGGCACCAGTCCGGCGGTCATGGATCTTTTGTCCGAACCGGAGCACGTCCGGCTGTACCTCGTTGGTGCGTCGCGTCTGGACCGCCTCTGGTCTTGGGTCGGTTTCGCCGATTTCGCTTCGTGCACACTTTTGCAACCGGACGCGCAAGTCGTACCAGGCGGCCTGGCCGGTGACCGGATCGGCATTGGCGTAGCGGTAGCCGCCGCCGCGTTCCGGCAGCAGGTCGGAAATCACGTGGTTCAGCAAGAACCCGGTCTTTGCCTCCGGCGCATCCTCATCGAGGCCCCAGGCGCCGCGCCGCTTTCCGATCGCATTCCAGGTCCACACGGTGTGCCGGTTGACGCCGGTCATCGTCCGGATCGGTGCCTTGACCCGGCCGTGATGGCTTTCGACCCATACCCAGTCGTCGTCCTTCAGGCCCAGGTCGCGGGCCAGATCCGCGTGCACATACAGATGGTTGGTGTTGGTGATCTGGCGCAGCCACGCATTCTGCGAACCCCATGAGTGGTACATATGCATGGGCCGTTGGGTCAGCGCGTGCAACGGATAGGTCTCCGTCTCAACCTCCGCTTCCTCGAACGGCACGTACCAGATGGGCAGCGGGTCGAAATAGGTCCGGATGCGCTCCCTGAGAGCGTCCGGCGGCTGCCGCTCGCCATGCCCCTGTGCCGCGAGCCGGAACCGCTGCAGGTCTTCCGAATAGATCTGGAACACGATCGGGTCGGCTTTCGGCATCCAGCCCATGCGCTGCGCATAGTCGAGATAGGCCCGATTGGCGTGCTTGAAGTACAAGGCTTCGTCCGGGAACGCGTCCTGCCAGAAACAGCCGTTTTCGACATAGGAATCCAATTGCTTCGGATTGGCCGGACCGGTGCCGTGCCGGTCCCCGTCGCCACGCCAGCCGGCAAGCGGACCGATGCCGGGGGACCGCTCATGGTTCACGATGTAATCGGGATAGCCGCCGGGAAACTTCGCTGCCCCGTCATCGTTGACGAAGCCCGGCAGGCCGAGCCGGCCGCCGAGATCGATCAGCACATCCTGGAACGCCCGCACATCCCGATCCGGCGCAACCACGGGCTGGCGTATGGCATCGGCCGGACCGTGGGCGCTTGAGATCGGCCGGTCGAGCAGCGAGATACAGTCCCAGCGTTCCAGATAGGTCGTGTCCGGCAGAACAAGATCCGCATAGGGCACGGTTTCGGAATAATAGGCGTCGGAATAGATCACTTTCGGGATCTTGTAGGATCCGTCCTCCGCCTTGTCGGTTAGATATTTCAGCGTATCCGGCACGTTCATGGCCGAGTTCCACGCCATGTTGGCCATGTACATAAAGAGCACGTCGATCGGATACGGATCGCCCGCCCAGGCATTGTGCAGCACCACATGCATCAGGCCATGTGCGGAAATCGGGTATTCCCAGGAATATCCCTTGTCGATGCGGATCGGGGTCCCGTCATCGTTGACGATAAGGTCATCCGGTGTTTTCACGAAGCCGAGCGGCATGCCGCCGATTCCGGTTTCCGGCGCGACGGTCTTGCCGGCCGGCTTCGGACCGGGCGGAATCGGTTTCGGAAACGGCGCCTTGTAGCGCCAGCCGCCCGGCACATCCACCGATCCCAATATGATCTGCAGGAGGTGCAGCGCGCGACAGGTGTGGAAACCGTTGGAGTGGGCGGAAATCCCGCGCATGGCATGAAAGGAGACAGGCCGCCCGACCATGGTGTCGTGCTCGCGGCCGGCCCAATCCGTCCATTTCTGGTTGATGGTAACGGACTGGGAGAATGCGACATCGGCCAGTTCGGCGGCGATCCGACGGATCGCATCGGCCTCGATACCGGTCTGCGCGGCAACCGCCTCAGGCGCATAGGCCTCGTCGAGGCAATGTTCCACAAGGCGCTGGAAAACCGGCACGCCGACCCGGCCGTCCGGCAAGGCATGCTCGCCGACGAGCATCGGCTGGATGTCGGCGCGCATCGCGCTGACCAGCGTGTTTCCCGTCCGGTCATAGGCCAGCGGTTCGCCGTCTTCGCCGCGTGCGAAAAGACCGTGATCCGGCGCTTCAGGATCATCAATGACCAGCCAGGGCGCGTTGGTGTAGCGCACCAGGTAATCGAGGTCGACGGCATCGGCGAGCAGCAATTCCCGAATCAGCGACAGGATGAACAGACCGTCGGTTCCCGGACGGATCCCCACCCATTCGTCCGCGATCGCCGAATAGCCGGTCTGGACCGGGTTGACCGAGACCACCTTGGTGCCGGACCGGGTCTTGAGTTTGCCGAGCCCGGTCTTGATCGGATTGGAATCATGGTCTTCGGCAACACCGAACAGCATGAAATACTTGGTGTGCTCCCAGTCCGGTTCGCCGAATTCCCAGAACGACCCGCCGATCGAATAAAGCCCGCCGGCCGCCATGTTGACGGAGCAGAAGCCGCCATGTGCGGCAAAATTGGGCGTGCCGAACTGACCCGCCCACCAGCCGGTCAGCGACTGGCTCTGATCGCGCCCGGTAAAGAAAGCCAGGCGTTTCGGATCCGTCCGGCGCACATTGCCAAGCCATTCCGTCGCCAGCGCAAGCGCCTCATCCCATTCGATTTCGGCAAACTCGCCGGACCCTCTCGGGCCGATGCGTTTCAGCGGCTTGGTAAGCCGGGCCGGCGAATACTGTGTCATGATGCCGGCCGACCCCTTGCCGCAAATGACGCCCTTGTTCACAGGGTGATTGGGATTGCCGTCGATGTAGCGAACCGTGCCGTCGCGCAGATAGACCCGGATCCCGCAGCGACAGGCGCACATGTAGCAGGTTGTAGTCTTTACTTCATCGGCCACATCAGGGGTGCAGTCCACGTCTTCGCGCGCGGTTTCAAAGGGATTGATTGTCATTGGCACTCCGCGATGTAGTCGCCCGGGCCGGTGCCGAGCGTAGCGGAATTTGTAGTTCGGCCGCTTGAAAAAATAAATCGAAACCGGGTCGCAGCCGAGCGATTTCATTTATTTTAATGGGCTGTCACGCCACGGCTTAACGTTGTTCCGGGCGGCGACCTTGCCCGCGGGCCCCTGTCTGGTTTATGAGTAGTGATTGAGGTGTGTTATAAAACACGCCACTTTCGGCCTGCTCGACATCGTGTCAGCCAGGTCGAGATCATCCGTTCGACCGGCGGCGGACCGGTATGGCCAGATGATCGTTTGACGTTCGGGCGCCACGGTGCCCGCAGGCGGTGGATGGGACTTGGGCGCGCACGCAGATAATCCGGCGAGCGATCGGTACAAGATAAATTTATTCGGACCCGTGTCTGTGTACCGGCCGGACGGGCGCCATATTGCCATCAACAATTCCAAACATGCCTGGCTGATCGTCTATCTGGCGACCCGACCCGGCCATGTTGCCGACCGCCAGACGATTGCCGGCCTGTTGTGGCCGAGCACCACCGACAAACGCGCGCAGGATTCGCTGCGCACCAGTCTCAGGACGTTCCGCAAGGCGCTTGGAGAAGACGCGGAAACGTTCTTTGAATCGTCGAATTCTCAGCTGCTTCTGCGCGGCGATCAGGTCACGATCGACGTCGATCTCGTACAGGACCTCGTCAACGACGAAACCAGCACGGCCGCCGCACATGCCCTTGAACTCGTCCAGAGCGAAATCGCCGAAGGACTTGTTGTAAAGGAACCGGAGACGGCGGAATGGCTCGACGGCGCCCGCGAGCGGATCCGCCAGACGGTCCTTAATCTCGCGGAACGCAAACTGCGTGACCTTACGGTTGAGGATTGCGAGGATTCGCTGCTGATCCGGTATCTCAGCGAATTGTGCATCCGGCTCGAGCCGACGTTCGAGTATGCCCATTTGCGGCTGATCGAGTATTATTCCGCGACCAATCAGGGTCCGCTGGCACTCAAGCAATATCAGCGGTGCCGCGAAATCCTCGACGGTCAGATCGGTGCCGGTCCGAGTCAGGAAATCGAGGAACTCGTCGCCAAGGTTCGCTCGGACTCCGCGCACAGTGTCAGCCGCTCCGCGACCACCAGCAATCGTCCGATCCTGATCGACGAGTTCGAAAAGCCCCGTGTGATGGTGCGCGCCAACGGCGTCGGCCCGAATTTCGACGATTTGCGGACCTTCGACAAACGGCTTTCGGCCGCGCTTTCGAAGTTTCGGACGTTCGATGTCAGTGCCAGTTCGACCGTCAATGAAGACAATCTGGTCCAGATGCACTCTTCGCCGCCGCGTTTTCGGGTCGACTACGCGATCACAAAACGGGGTGGACGGCAATCAGTCGATCTGATGCTCGTCGACAAGGTGTCGAACACCGTCTTGTGGGCGGACACGTTCAGCTTTCCCGATCTTGAGGACGATGACGCCCACGACACGCTGATTTCTGAAATCTCCAATGTCGTGGACAGCGAGATCAGGCGCGGCAAGCTTTCTTATCGGGAAAACACGCGAACCGCCTACGACCTCTGGCTCGATGCCGACAGCTTGGCGGAATCGTTCCATCCGGACGCCGATCGCAAGGCGGAAAAAATACTGCTTAATCTTGTCGATTGTGGCGCGGATTTCAGCCGCATTTATTCGTCCCTGGCGTCTATTCAGGTGAAGAAACGGCTCTTCAACCCGAACGCCGTCAAGGACAAGACAATCCTCGATTCCGCCCGACGCAACGCGCATCATTCGATCCGGCTCGATCCGCGCGATGCCGTCAATTATCAGACGCTCGGCTGGGTTTACTACCAGCAGCGCAACGTCAAGCAGGGCAAGGAGCTTTTCGAAAAAGCTCACAAGTTCAATTCGGTGTCCTCAATCGTCAGCATAGCGTGCGCCGAGGCGTTCGCTTATGCCGGCGAAACCGATAGGGCAATGTCCCTGACAGACCGGGTTTTCCGGTCAACGTCGACCCCGCCCTATTACTTCGGGTATCTCGCCACGATCTTTTTCGCACGCGGCGATTATGAATCCTGCATCAACATGTGCGACCTCGGGCCGCCCGACAGCCTGGAACTTATGGTTCTCCAAGCTGCCGCCTATGCGTGTATCGGGCAGACCGAGCGTTCGCGCAGCCTGGTCCTGGAATTCCTTGCCATGGCCTCCGGCTCCAGCCAGCGCAGCAATCCATTTTCAAAGACGGATATCGGCTATTGGCTGGCGGACATAAACATGTTCTTCGAGCCGAACACCCGGAACATGTTTTTCGACGGCCTGCGATCGGGCGGACTTGACGTTCCGCCCGACAGCGCAGCCTCGCCGGAACCGGCGATGGCGTAACCGGTTGCCGCTTAGCGGCAGCCGCGTACAGTCACCGCGCCGAGCAGGCTAAGGTAGTCTTCGTCGCGGCTTTCCACGAGATCGGCATTTACGGCGCTCGGCACGACCACGTGCAGGGTGTCGGCGTCGTCGGCATGGACCACGATCTTCTTGCCGGCCAATTGTTCTTCCGGAATCCCTGCCGATTTCAAGTATTCGGCCGGATTTGCCTCGAATTTTGCCTTAGCAGAAGCATCCAGGGACGCATCCGCAATCACTTTACCGATTTGCGGAAGAACTTCGTCACTTGCGTAAAGACGTGGCATGATATACCTCCTGTATGCCAGAATTCCATCTCGGAAAAACGTGTAACACGCAACAAAAAGACTGTAAACAAGAAAAATGGAAAAAATACACCTAAATCATTATTATGTTAAAGAAAAAGATAAAATTTTTTCTAATTTGTA
>JBCDLT010000038.1:0-57780 GCA_038745065.1 Pseudomonadota bacterium
GGACGTATACGGTATTAATCCAAGTTTCCCTGAGCTATTCCGTACCGAAAGGTAAATTCCCACGCGTTACTCACCCGTCTGCCACTATATCGTTCGACTTGCATGTGTTAGGCCTGCCGCCAGCGTTCGTTCTGAGCCAGGATCAAACTCTCAAGTTTCATGAGATTTTGATCGGCTTAAAAGTCACTGTCTTGACGAGGTCACACCATCGTTTTCAACGACGCCGAAACGCCATCCAAAACGAAGTTGTGTGAGTATCAAAACGTTGACCGCCGAAGTCTCTGTTGAGCCGAATTTCGGCTCCGCGGGACTTCCGCCGCCCACGTTTCTCTTTCCATATTCACTTGTCAAAAAACACGGACCAAAATCCGCTCAACCGCCGAAACGGCCGACTTTTCCCGAAGGAACGCTTCACATTTCAGAGAAGCACAAGAGCGAACAACTTCGGCGCCAGCGGCGCGCCGCCCTCGTTGTGGGGGGTATATAGGCGGCGGCCGGCTCGTCTGTCAACAGCCTTTTTGGTTTTTTTTGGATAGTTTTTTTCAGCCGCGCCGCTACCGCAGATTTGCTGCCGCTGACCCGCATACAGGTTGGCCGGCAAAGCGTCTTTCGGGCCGGTCCGATACGCGCTCCGGATCCGCAAATCTGGCAGCTGTCTTGCCAGACGCGGCCCGCATTGACAGGCTTGGCGCCAAACGGATATTTGGAATGCGGAGCGTTAACCGCATTGCCGCGCCGCTCATGCGTCTTCCGGGCATCCGGCTGCTAACCGGTCGGGCCTTCGCTGAAGCGCCGTCGCGGCTCGCACGAGACCGGCCTGCTATAAGAGTCTCGGTCCACGTCCGACGAAGAGGTCGACAATATAATGCAAGGCGCGTTCACACCGTCGCATACCGAGCGGGTTGATCTGGGCGAAGAACCGCCCCTGTTGACCGGCGAGAACAAGCACGGCCCGCCCGACCGCAAGCGCGTCAACATCCGCTGGCTCGCCGGCACCATCCTTACCGGTGTGACATCCTTCACGCTGATGGGCGGTGCGCTCTTTGCAGCCCTTGAGGGCCAGCATTCGCTCGCCCGCACGCCAAAGCCGGAAGACATCGGCGCCCTGCCCGCGCCGCCCCGGCCGACGGGCAACGCCATTGCCAAGGGCGACAAGATCGTACGCAAGCAGATCCGGACGCCCGCCCGCCGCAACGTGATCCAGGTCTCTACCGTACGCAAGGTCGGTGACCGGAACCTCGTGCGCAAACGTCCCTTTGTATTCGTCTCCACGCCCCTGACCTTCAGGGTGGACGAGCGAATTGCCGACGTGCCCCGTTTCAATCCCGTGCGCATCTTTTCCAGCGACACGCGGCCGCCCGAACCGATCAGCATCGAAGAAGCGATTTATGAAGCCGATGTCGACGGCGACGTGGCCATCAGCCGGTCGCCGTTTCCGATCGGCGCCGCCTTCGCCCACGCCGACGATGTGCAGAGCACAAGCACGATCATCGCCGGTATACAGGCGCATGCGTCAGACGAATTGCCGCCGATCGACGCGCCGGCGATTGCCGCCGTCGACCCCGCGCGCTTCGATTTCGAAATGGCACGTTCCAAGCTGGAATCCGATCTGGCGGTACGCATTGTGGCGGAAAACATGTCCGTCATTAAAAAGCGCCAGACGAACGCTGCCAGCGCACGGGGTTATGATGAAGAGGTCGTGCCTGTTCTGAAATCCATGTCGGTTGCCGAGGTTCTTCAGGAGCGCGGCGTGTCCGAGGTTGTCAGCACCGCGATCGCGGCCGCGTTCAACGAAAACTTCAAGATCGCCGAATTCGACCGGGGGCATCAGGTGCGGATCGCCTATGAGCGGCCCGAATTCGCGTACCACGAATCGCAGGTGATTCGGGTGAGCCTCTATGCAGAAGCCAAGCACAACGCGACCGTGGCGCTGGCCGACGCCGGAACGTTTGTGGCGGCGAACCCGCCGGAAGATCTTGAGGACGCCTGGCTTGAAGAAATGGATTCCGCGGTTTCCATTTCGAAGGGCGGGCCGACGCCGACCGTCTATGAAAGCATTTATCAGACCGGCTTCGAAAACGACGTGCCGCGCGACCTCGTCGATGAGTTCATTCGCATCTTCACCTTCGACCTCGATTTTCGCGGCCGCGTTCAGCCGGGCGACACGCTGGAATTGTTCTACGGTCTCGACGAAAAGGACGACGAACCCCAGTCAGCCCCGGAAATCCTGTACGCGGCGATCGAACAAAACGGACTGAAGCGCACCTATTACCGCTTCAAGTCGCCGGACGACGGCACGGTCGGCTTTTATGACGAAACCGGCAAGAGCGCTGAAAAATTCCTGATGCGCAAACCGGTCAGCGCCGGCAAGTTCCGGTCGGGCTTCGGCATGCGGCGCCACCCGATCCTGCGCTACCGAAAGATGCACAACGGCGTCGACTGGTCGGCGCCGCGCGGCACGCCGATCATGGCCGCCGGCAACGGCGTTGTCACCGAAGCGAAGTGGCGCTCCGGCTACGGCCGCTGGATCCGTATCCGCCATGCCAACGGCTACGAAACCGCGTATGCGCACCAGAGCAGGTTCGCCCGCGGCATCAAGGCCGGTCAGCGCGTTCGCCAGGGCCAGGTCATCGGCTATGTCGGATCCACCGGCTTGTCGACCGGGCCGCACCTGCACTACGAGGTCATGGTCAACAAACGGCACGTCAATCCGATGCGTATCCGCCTGCCGCGCGGGCGGGTGTTGAAAGCGGAAGCCCAGGACGCGTTCGAGCGGGAACGCGACCGGATCGATTCGCTGATTGAACGCGCCCGCAATTCCCATATGATCGCCAGCCAATAGGTTGCAGCGCGTTTCCCGGGGCCCGGGGAACCGCCACTCCTATCGATACCCGGGAATGCCCCAGCGATCCCGGGCAGACCGCCCGAGGACGCGGATGCCCTGCCGGCCGCATGGCGGCACCGGATATCGCTCTCGCCAACCGGTCGGCCGGGACCAGCCCGCACCCCAGTGTGAACACGCCGTGATTTGGACAGCCGCGCGAATCGGATTGAATACCGGGCGAAACAAATGAGCAGTGAACCGATGACGCAGACTTCCGAAAAGCCGTCCGACCGCCTCGGCAATACCGACCGGGATTTCCTGCGGGAATTGTTCCGGGAATATTCCGTCTGGTCGCGGCATTACCACGACCAGTCCACGAAAGTGAATCTGGTCCTTGTCCTCCTGTCCGGAGCCATCATCGGCTTTGCCGGCGATGACATCGCCCCGATCCACGGATTGCTGCTGATGCTACTGGCAACGGCGGCGATCCTGTCCACGGCCGCCTATTGGTCACGCTACGAATACAATCAGAAACTCGCGGTCAAGATCCGCCGCTCCTTTGTCGAGCAGGACTATTTCGCCGACCAGGTCTGGAAACGCGCCGAGCGCACGTTTCAGTCCGAATCCCCGGTGCTGGCGCGCGTGCGCTTTCGAAACCAGTTCGTCTACTGGTTCGTGCTCCAGGTCGGCATTCTCCTGATCGGCATCTTCGCCGCCTTTTCACCCTGAGCGAGCTGGCCCGCCGGAAGCAGCAACCCTTGCGGGTTTTGCTTTTGTCCGCCATGCGCTAGGATTCGCCGGCTGGCACCATGCATCCGTCCCGGACTTTTGTCCCGGTCGCGCGTGCAGCATCGAGAAGGTCCGACATGGCATCCACGTCTTCGCAATCGAACCTGATCAGTTCGATCGGCGACTGGCTGGTCGGTCAGGCGCTCGGGTCGCCGGACATCGTCGACATGTTTTCCGAAACCTGCGACCGTCTGTATGCCGTCGGCATTCCCGTGGCCCGCGCCATGGTCACATGGCCGACATTGCACCCGGTGGTCGAGGTCGAATCCGCGGTCTGGCGGCGTGGCGAGAAGGTCTCTTTCCAGCAGATCTACCATGAATCGGCGGCGACCGAGAATTGGCTGAACAGCCCCTTCAAATACATGCTCGACACCCGCACCGAAGTGATGCGCCGCCATTTGACGGGCCCGGGCCGCATGCTTGATTTCCAGGTATTGGAGTCATTCGCGTCCCAGGGCTTCACCGACTACCTGGCCATGGCGACCGAGTTCAACATGCCCTCGACCCGCGACGAGCATGATCCGCGCGGCATCCTGGTCTCCTGGGCGACCGACCGGGAAAGCGGGTTCACCGATGAGGACATCGCTGCCCTGCGCCGCGTACAGCGCCGCTTCGCCGTGGCGTGCAAGACCGTCATCCAGAGCCGGATCGCGCGCAACATTGCCGACACCTATCTCGGCGTCAGCGCCAGCCGCCGGGTGCTTTCCGGCCAGATCCGGCGCGGCGACGGCGAAACCACCAAAGCCGTCGTCCTGTATTCCGACTTGCGGCGATCCACGCACCTGGCCAAGACGCTGCCGCGCGACCTGTTCATCGCGCATCTGAATTCCTACTTCGACTGCGTGGCCGGCGCCGCCATTGCCGCCGGCGGCGAGGTCCTGGATTTCATCGGCGATGCGGTGCTCGCGATTTTCCCGATCGCCGACGAGGCCGCAATTGAGGCCGCGGTCCGCGACGCGACGGCGGCCGTTGCCGAAGCCTTCACCCGGGCAAAAGCCGCCTGCGACGACCGCCGCACCCGCGGCCTGCCCGACCTTGATTTCGGTGTCGCGCTCAGCGTCGGCGACGTCGTCTTCGGCAATATCGGCGTTCCGGAACGCCTGACCTTTTCGGTCATCGGGCCCACCGTCAACGAGGTTGCTCGCGTCGAAAAGATCACCAAAGTGGTCAAGCGACCGGTCCTGGCGACTGCCGACATCGTCGCCTTCAACCCCGATCTCTGGGAATCCGTCGGTGCCCATAATGTGAGCGGCAACAATCAGACGACCGAATTATTTGCGTGGCGCCACGGCGCGATTCCCTGCTTCGCCGATGACGCTGCGGAGCCCGCGACCGGCGGTCCGGTCGCGGACAAACCGGTTGCCCTTCAGACATAGTTCCGACCGCGCCCGGTTAACCGGTTGCGGAGCACCGCGCGACGCCGGTCGTTCGAACCTGTGGTACAGAAGTGGACGCGCCCCTCATCCATCCGTCCGTGATCGCGCATGTCTTACCGAACCGGCACCGATACCTTTTATGCCGCGCTACCGCCGTTCCGGCGTTTTGCCGACATTGCCGACATGGCGGCCTATGCACCGGTTCCGGATGACTGGAGCATCCTGATCACCGACGTGCGCGGGTCGACGGCGGCGATCGAGGCCGGACGATACAAAAACGTCAACATGGTTGGTGCAGCGTCGATCACGGCCGTCCTCAACATCAGCGGCACCGTCGAAATCCCGTTCGTCTTCGGCGGTGACGGCGCCACCCTGGTCGTGCCGTCCGGCCTTGTCGGCGCCGCGACCCGGGCCCTTCTCGACCTGCAGGCGGCAAGCGAGTCGCTTTTCGGCCTGACGCTGCGCGTCGGGGCAATCCCGGTTGCGGATCTGCGCCGCCGCGGGACCGATATCCGGCTGCGCAAGTATGAACTCAGCCCCGGAAACCACCTGGCCATGATCTCCGGCGGCGGCGCCGAACTGGCCGACGCTCTTTTAAAGCAGCCGGATCCGGACAATCCCTATGTGCTTGAGGCCGATACGTCGGCGGCAGCACCGGACCTCACCGGGCTTTCGTGCCGCTGGGAACCGCTCGTTCCGCAGAACGGCCATATGATGACCCTTATGGTGTTGCCGATCGCGCAAGATGTGCGTGTCGAAAGCATCGTTCTGGGCGAGATCCTCGACGGCCTTGCCGAAATTCTCGGCCATGGCCTGGAGGATTCGGCGCCGGCCAGTCGCTTTTCCATGCGGTTTCGCTGGCCGCCCCGCGACCTCGGTCTGGAAGCCCGGGCCACAAGGGGAACGCGCCCGGCGTGGCGGCACATGGCGGGCCTCCTCTTGGAATCCTTTCTGCAATCCCTATGCGAACGGTTCGACTGGCGGATGGGATCCTACAATGCACCGGTCTATCGGTCGGAATTGCGCTCCAACACCGATTTTCGAAAGTTTGACGGCCTCTTTCGATCTGTCCTCGATGTCAGCAAGGCCGAGGCCGATGCGATTGAAGCCTACCTTGAAGCCGGATACGCGGAACGCCGCCTCGTCTACGGCGTGCATCGGGCGGATCGGGCCCTGATGACCTGTCTCGTCTTCAATCTTGACCGCGGCGAACATGTCCATTTCATCGACGGAGCGAATGGCGGCTTCGCGCTGGCCGCCACTGGCTTCAAACGCCGCAAGGCGCAGCTTGACGGCTAGCCTGCATTTGTCAGACCTGCCATCACCGGAACCGGAGCCTCCACAATGACACGCGACGAGTTTAACGGGTTTTGCGACAGTCTCACCGGCACCTCCAATGTCGTGCAATGGGGCGGCGCATCGGTGTGGAAAGTCGGCGGCAAGATCTTCGCCATCTGTTCCGCCTGGGGCAAGGGCGACCATACAAAGATCAGTTTCAAGTGCAGCGACCTGGCCTACACGGTGCTGACGGACCAGCCCGGCATCGTCCCGGCGCCCTATCTCGCGCGGGCGAAATGGGTTCAGGTCGAAGATCCGACGGTCCTCGGCGACGCCGATTTGCGGGACTATATCGGCGCCGCTCATGCTCTGGTTGCCAGCAAGCTGACCCGCAAGGCCCGCAAGGACCTTGGATTGTGAGGATTGCCGACGCGCTTCTGCGAAGCGCCGTCCGCATCGCCGTCGATGCCGATCCGATGGCAATCATGTTTGCATAAACCGGTATTTTATTATTCTATCGTTCGGCATTCCGGTTCCCGCCGGCCTGCCTGATTGGCAGTTCGTTCCGGGATCCGGCCGTCTACCTGATCTGCCCGAGAATTCCCTTGCCCGACCATGACCAACACCCGGAAATCGGATGCCGCAAACGGCCCATCGGGACGGGCGGCGGCTGCGGATTCGGGGCGTAGGCAATCATGAGCTCCGCCAGCCGCCTTCTGGCGATCCTCGACCTGTTCGACGAACGCCGCCCGGTCTGGTCCGCAGAGGAAGCGGCGCGCGACCTGAACGTTTCCGTCAGCACGGCCTATCGGTACATCCGTGCGCTGTGCGCGGCCGAACTGCTCGTACCCGTCTCGGGAGACGGATATCGGATCGGACCGGCCGTACTGAAATATGACCGCCTGTTGCGCCTGAGCGACCCGCTGATCGAAGCCGGCGCGCCCGTTCTCGCCCGGATCCAGACGATTGCCGGTGATGCGGTGTCGACGTTTCTGGCACGCCTGTTCCGCGACCGCGTCATGTGTGTGTTGGCCGAAAGAGGCCCGAAAGCGCCGAAATCCATCAGCTTCGAGCGCGGCAGGCCGATGCCCATGTTCCAGGGCGCAACCTCGAAAATCATCCTTGCCAACCTGCCGCGCCGCAGCCTGAAACGACTTTATGATGCCAACAAGGAGGCCATTGCCGAAACGATGGGTATCGCGGACTGGCGCGCTCTCCTCGACATGCTGCGCCGGCTTCGCCGGACCGGTATCGCAGTCAGCCGCGGTGAGGTCGACACCGGACTTGTCGGCACAGCCGCCCCGATCTTCGACGACCAGGAAGCCGTCATTGCAAGCCTTTCGATCGTCGGTCGGGCGACGGCCATCGACGACGCGGAATTGTACCGCCTGACGGAACTTGCCCGCTCGGCGGCCGCTGAAATCAGCGACGGCCTGCGCTACGTTTCCGTGTCGGGCACGCCGCGGACTGCCTCCTGACCATGCCCATCGCCCGCCACTACAAGGTCATCGTCTGCGGCGCCGGACCGACAGGTCTGATGCTGGCAAATCTTCTCGGCAGTTTCGACATCGATACCCTTGTGGTCGACCGTAAGTCGGCCACGGTTCAGGAACCGCGGGCCGCACTGATCGGCGATGAGGCGCTGCGCTCGATGCAGTCCGCCGGCCTGATCGACGCCCTTTTGCCGACGACATTGCTCGATTGCGGATTGCATTACGACAGCGCAACAGGCCAGCGGCTGGCCTCGGCGGAGACAGGCTCGCGGTCCTACGGGTTTCCGCGCCAGAACGGCTTTCGCCAGACGGTCCTCGAAGCCGTGCTGATTCGCGGCTTCGATCGGTTCCCGCCGCTGCACCTGAAATTCGGCTTCGAACTCACCGCCGTCAGTCCGGACCGGGACCGTGTCAGAGTCACCTTGCGCCGCCAGGACGGGCGGGATGTGACCGCGACCTGCGATTATCTTGCGGCATGCGACGGCGGCGACAGTTTTGTGCGGACCGCGCTCGATATCCCCTTCAACGGAACACCGTTCCGTCAACGCTGGATCGTCATCGATCTGGAAAATACGCGCGACAGGAACCGTGCGGTCCGGGTGACGGCCAGCGCAAAGCGCGCCATGTGGTCGATCCCGATTCACAACGGCAACCGCCGCTACGCATTCAAGCTGCGGGGCCGAGAAACAGACGAAACTGCGGAGAGCGAGGACTTCTGCCGCACGCTGTTGCATGCCTGCGGACCGGATGGCGGCCAGCCGTTATTGCATCGCAAGGTGTATACGGGTCAGTCCGGCATGGCGGCGCGACGGCGGGCCGGGCGAACCTTCCTGTTGGGCGACGCGGCCTGTCTGGCGCCGCCCTTTGTCGGCCAGGGCATGAACAACGGCATTCGGGACGCCCATAACCTTGCCTGGAAACTGGCAGCCGTCATCGAGAACGTTCTGCCGGCAAGCCTGTTGGACTCCTATGAACGCGAACGCGGCCCGCATGCTGCCGCCTTTCTGGAACGTTCGCGCACGCTCGCGCATCTGGCCGCGCCGCGTATGGCCCTGTCGGCCTGGGTCGACCGGATCGGGATGAAACTGCCGGCGCTCGTACCCGGCGGACGGCGCAAGCTCGACCACATTCGCAACGAACCACCGCCCGTCTACGCGGAAGGATTCCTGGCCGTTCCGGAGGACGACACGACCGGCTCGGTCATCGGCCGGATGTTCCCGCAGCCTTTGGTCGAAACCGCATCCGGCTCCCGGTTTCCGCTCGACGGCAAGCTTGGCGGCGGTTTCTGTCTCGTGGCCTATTCCGCGGATCCGGATCGCGCCCTTACCTGTTTCGAAGGATTGCCGCCGGATCTCACGCGCCTCTGCGTAACCCCGACTTCTGTGCTGCCGCATTTTGCCGGGCGCCTGCTGGTGGTGCGCGACGTCGATTCCTACCTGGATACCTTCGTCAAGGGCGAGCGTGACATCGTTTTCATCATCCGGCCGGATCGATATGTTGCCGACGCTGTCAAAATGAAATTGAATGGCCACATGGCGGTGCGCTGGGACCGGCTCATGGGCCGGACGACCGGCACCTGACAAGGATTGCGGCAGATTTGAGGTTGCCCTGGCGCGGGACGAGATTCAGAAGGTCCGCTGGACGGACCCGTTGCGACCGAGAACAAAATTGGGAGACAACATGATGAAGAAACTGAGCATTCTGGCGGGTCTTGCCGCCGCCTGCCTCATGGCGGGCCCGGCATCCGCCGAGAAGATCAAGATTGGCGTGGTGCTGCCCTATTCGGGCGGCGCCGCGGAATTCGGTGAACAGATCGATCGCGGCATGAACCTGTTCATCAGCCAGAACAAGGACGCGTTCGGCGGTCATGAAATTGAACTGATAAAACGCGATTCCAAGCGGCCCGGCGGCGACATCGCCAAGAATGCCGTGCAAGAACTGATCACGCGGGAACGCGTTAAACTCCTGACAGGATTTGTCTTTTCGCCGAACGCCATGGCGAGCGCACCGCTCGTGACCCAAGGCAAGGTGCCCATGGTCATCATGAATGCCGGTACCGCGTGGATCCCGAGCCTGTCGCCGTATATTGCCCGCGTGTCCTTCACGATGTGGCATTCCGGCTATCCGATGGGCGACTACGCCTTCAACACGCTCGGATGCAAGACGGCCGCCATCGGCTTCACCGATTACCCGCCCGGCAAAGACAGCCGCGACGCCTTCACGACCGGCTTCGAAAAGGCCGGCGGCAAGGTGTTGGAAGCGCTGCCGATGGGCGGACCTCGGGAAGTCCCGGATTTCACGCCGTTCTTCCAGCGCGTCAAGAACGCCGCCCCGGACTGCTTCTACGTCTTCGTGCCGGCCGGCAATCATTCGGTCGCGGTCGTCAAGACCTACACAAGCCTCGGCATGGGCGATGCCGGCATGAAACTGATCGGCCCGGGCGACATCACCCAGGACACCAAGCTGCAGGACATGCCGAAGGAAGCCGCCGGCATGATCACCGCCCACCATTATTCGGCGGACTACCAGACGCCGGTCAACCAGGCCTTCGTCAAGGCCTGGAAGGACGCCTACGGCGCCGACACGACGCCGGATTTCATGGGTGTTGCCGGCTATGACGGCATGGCGGCGATCGCTCATGCCATCCAGGCGCAGAACGGCGAGATCACGGCCGAAGGCACCATGGAAGCCCTTGCCGGCTGGTCGTTCGACAGCCCGCGCGGTTCGATCACCATCGATCCGGAAACCCGGGACATCGTGCACGACGCGAACATCCACAAGGTCGTCCTGAAAGATGACCGCCTGGGGATCGAGGTCATCGGCACCATCCCGCAGGTCAAGGATCCCTGCAAAGCCAACGCCATCGGCAAGTGCAAATAATCCTGCTTGTGGCAACACCGACAATCCGGCCCGGACGGCGGCATGAACGCTCCGTCGCACCGGGCCGGCTTACCGATCCGCGATCAGGGGAGGCGGCGGCCAGGCGATGGAACAGGCGCTGAAGGCAGCCATTTCGATCCTGTTCGACGGCGTCGCCTATGCGATGCTGCTGTTCATCATTTCGGTCGGTCTGTCGATCACGATGGGCCTGATGGGCTTTGCCAATCTCGCCCACGGCGCGTTTGCCATGCTCGGCGGCTACGTGCTCGTCACGCTGATGCTGAACGCGGGCATCCCGTTCCTGCTCGCCCTCGTGCTTGCAGCCCTTGTGGTTGCGCTTGTCAGCATTCCCTTTGAACGGTTCCTCTATCGCAGGCTCTACAGGGCCGGCGAACTCGACCAGGTGCTCCTGTCGATCGGCCTCGTATTCATGGCGACCGCCGGCATCACCTATTTCTACGGACCGTCGACGGTCGCGATCAGCGTGCCGGCCTTTCTCACCGGTCAGATCGATCTCGGTTTCGGCACCTTTCCGGCCTATCGCACGTTCACGATTGCGGTTGGCATCGTGATGATCGTCGCGCTCTGGTACGCCTTCGAAAAAACCCTCGTCGGTGCCCGCATCCGCGCAGCCGTCGACAACCGCCGTATGGCGCAATCGATCGGGATCGACGTCGACCGGTTGTTCGTTCTCACCTTTTCGGTCGGCAGCGGGCTGGCCGCCCTCGGCGGCGGCCTGGCGATCGAAATCATCGGCATGTCTCCCACCTTTGCCCTTACCTATCTCGTGTTCTTTCTGATCGTCGTCGCCGTCGGCGGCCTCGGCAGCGTACGCGGCGCGTTCGTTGCCGCGCTGGTGCTCGGCATTGTCGATACGGCCGGCAAGTATCTGTGGCCGGACGGCGGGGCATTCTTCATCTATGCGCTGACCATCGCCATCCTCCTTGCCAAACCCGAAGGGCTGTTCGGCAGGGCATGAACGCATCCGACGAGACAGAAACCGCCCGCCGGTCGGCCCACGAGGCCTTCGCACGAAGCGAGCGGTGGCGCTGGACGGAAGCGCTGCCCTGGATCGCGGCCGTCGGTGCATTCTTTGTGTTTCCGGATTACATGGCGCTCGGCACGCAGATCCTGATCGCCATTTTATTCGCTCTCTCACTCGACCTGATCCTCGGCTATGCCGGCATCATTACGCTCGGCCATGCCGCCTATTTCGGTGCCGGGGCCTATGCGACGGGGATGCTCTCCGCCCATCTCGGCTGGGGCGAGCCGATTTCGGCCATGCTTTTTGGCGGCGCGGTGGCTGCGGCCTTCGGCTTCGTGTCCGGCTGGATCCTGTTGCGCTATCACGGCCTGACCTTGTTGATGCTCACGCTGGCCACCGCGATCCTGCTGATGGAGACTGCGAACGTGCTGGAAGCCTGGACCGGCGGATTTGACGGGCTGGTCGGGATTTCGATCTGGCCGCTCCTGGGCACGTTCGAATACGACCTGTGGGGCCACACTTATTATTGGTACGCGCTCACGGTCCTGTTCCTGTGTTTTCTTGTCTGCCGGCGCATCGTGCATTCGCCCTTCGGCCGTTCGCTCGTCGGCATCAAGAACAACACGGCGCGCATGCACGCGATCGGCACGCCCGTGCACCGCCGTCTGGTAACGATCTATACGATTTCGGCCGGCATGGCCGGGATTGCGGGCGGGCTGTTTGCCGAATCCAATGCCTTTGTCACGCTGGATGTGCTGAGTTTCGCTCGCTCCGGCGCGGTCCTCATCATGCTGGTCGTCGGTGGTGTCGGCCGGCTCTACGGCGCGTTTGTCGGCACCGCGGTCTTCTTGATCCTGGAAGACGAACTGGCCAAGCTGTCGCCGGAATTCTGGGAATTCGGCATCGGCCTCCTCCTGGTCCTGGTCGTGCTGTTTTTCCGCGGCGGATTGCTTGGCGCGGCTGACGCACTGACGCGACGTCTGTTTCCCGGGAAACGCCCATGACGACCCCGGTCGCCGACAACGCCCCTGTTCTGGAAACCCGGACCCTGTCGAAACGGTTCGGCGCGTTGCATGTTACGCGGGACGTCGATTTAAGCCTGTCGCGCGGCGCGCGCCATGCCCTGATCGGACCGAACGGGGCAGGCAAGACCACGCTGGTCAACCTGATCACGGGTGTCGTGCGACCGGATGGCGGGTCGATCCTGCTCAACGGCCGCGACATCACCGGCCTGTCCCGGGAAGACCGGGTCAAACGCGGCATGGCCCGCACCTTTCAGATCAACCAATTGTTCCGCGACCTGACCGTTCTGGAGAACGTCGCCCTGTCGGTAGCGGAACGCACCGGTGCCGCGCGCCGCCTGTGGCGCCCGGCAAGCGTCGATTCCGCCGTCATCGACGAGGCGGTCGATATCCTCCTGACCCTCGATCTTGCCGGCGATGCGCAGACCCCGATCCGCGAACTGCCCTATGGCCGCCAGCGCCTTGCCGAAATCGCCATCACGCTCGGCCAGCGCCCATCGGTGCTTCTCCTCGACGAACCGGCTGCCGGCGTACCGTCTGCCGAAAGCCATATCATCCTGGACGTGATCGCAGCACTCGACGACGACATTGCCATCCTCATCATCGAACACGACATGGACATCGTCTTCCGGTTCGCCAAGACGATCACGGTCCTGGTTTCGGGCGGCGTGCTCGTCGAGGGTCCGCCGGAAGACATTGCCCGGGACGAAAAGGTCAGGGCCGTCTATCTGGGCGAGGACACCGATGTCTGAATCAGCGCTCGCCTGTACCGGCCTGCATGCAGGTTACGGAGAAACGGTGGTGCTGGAGGCCATCGACCTTGCCGTCGCGCGTAGCGAGGCGGTGGGCATCCTCGGGCGCAACGGCGTCGGCAAGACCACCTTGCTCGAAACCGTCATGGGCCACACGACACTGCATGCAGGCACGATCAGCGTTTCGGGAACCGATGTAACGCACGATCCGGTCCACCGACGCGTCGACCGCGGCATCGGCTACGTTCCCCAGGAACGGGAGGTGTTTCCGTCGCTGAGCGTTGAGGAAAATCTGCGTGTCGCCGCACGGCCCGGCGAATGGGACGTGCCGCGCGTCTACGAATTTTTTCCGCATCTGAAGAACCGTCGTTCGAATCGCGGCAATCAATTGTCCGGCGGCGAACAGCAGATGCTGGCAATCGGCCGGGCGCTGATGGGCAATCCGCAGATTCTGCTGATGGACGAGCCGAGCGAGGGTCTGGCCCCCGTCATTGTGGAAGAATTGACGGCCGGCATGACGCGCCTGCGCGACGAAACCGGTCTGACAATCATTCTCGTCGAACAGAACAGCCGACTGGCGCTGGCCTTTGCCGGGCGATGCATTGTGATGAACCGGGGCCGGATCGTGCATGACGGCCCCAGTTCGGAGCTGCGCGCGGATCCCGAGCGGGTCGCGCAATTGCTCGGTCTCGAGGGCTGATTTGGATCATCGAATGGTTCTATCTGGACCAGAAAGGCTCTATCGACGGCCGCACCTTTTGTGCCAGGTGCGTTTCGGCCCGACATCCACGTGCACAATGCCGTTGCACGAATAGGTTCCGACACCGCCGACGCCGTCGAGCGTGCGCGCGAACCGCGCCAGTCGATGTTTCGGCACTCCGTCTATGCGGATGTCGGCAGCCATGCAGCGCAAATGATAGGATTGCCGTGCACCGCCGCGTCGCCGGTTTTCCTGTTTTGAGCGGAAACCGGAGCTGACCAGGACTGCGTCCTTGCCGAAATGGCCCTGAATCTCGCTCAGCACCTTTTTCAGGCTCTTCGGAAAACACTTTGTGGTGACGTTGGGCCGCAAGGCGACGATGTTGGCATAGGTCGCAATTGTCCGCTCTTTGATCGCGCCCCGTCGCCCGGCCTCGGGAGGGCCGGCATTCATGATGTCGGCATCTTCGCCGCGGGAAAGCACCGGCGACGGCAGCACCAGGGCAAGGGCAACAAGCACGAAGGCCAATGTTGCAGCGACCTGTTTCGACACGCCGGCGCGGAATCGCGCGCAAAGCGGTCCGTTAACGGGAATCCGCGATTCCCGCCGTTCAAGGCAGTTCATGTTCTTGTCGAGTTCCTGTGAGTTTTTCTTTGGCTTTGGGTATCGTTCGAATTGAATCCGACGATGCGCCCCCCGCAGCATCACGTATCCCCTTTCGGGGAAGTCGGCTCCACGCAACAGCGTTGCGCCGAACCGAAGCGACGTTCTAAAAACAGCTAATTATGGCGAAGTTTGGCCGGGAAAATGGCCGTTCCGGCCATGCCGCAACGGCATTCAGGATCCGGCGTCGGAGCGCTCGAAGAACCGCACGACCGAACGCATGACGGCCTTTGCGGCCTCCCGGTCGGCTTCTGGGATTCCGGCCAGCATGGCCGCATCCCGATGTCTGGCCCATACCAGGATGGCATCGTGCAGGTACGCGCCGGCTTCGGTCAGGCGCCACGTCTTACGCCGCGGGTCTCGGGCACTTTCCACTGCGGCGACCAGACCGCGGTCGTGAAGGCTGGCGAGCGCCCGGCTGACCGCAGCCTTGTCGATGCCCACCGCTTCGGTCGCTCGTGAAGCGGGAATATCCGGTTCGAGCGTCAGCATCACCAGCATGCGCCATTCGATGGCACCGACGCCGTATCGCGACCGCATGACGCGACTGGAATGAGCCGTCAGCTTGTTGGCCGCGCGCACCACAAGGACGGAGATGTCATCGTCAAGCGACAGCGTATCTGTCGCCTGCTCGCCAGTTTCCAAATCCGCCGCCATCAGCACGCCTTTCCATTCCGACCGAAACCAGACTCACCCATATGAGTTGACAAGTCAACTCAATGATGATGGGATGGCCATGCCTGAACGATCGCGACCCGGGCCGAAGAGTCCGGGCGAAACGGGGAGCGGAACCGATGTCGAATGCACCCGAAATGTCCGTCGACATGGCGGCCTTCTGGCAGGATCCCTATCCGGACCTTGCAAGAATGCGGACGGAGGCACCGATCGCGTTCGTCCCCGAACTGGGTGCGACGCTGTTCACGAAGCGCGACGACATCGTCGTCTGCGAAAAGCAGATCGACATTTTCAGTTCCTACCAGCCTCAGGGCCTTATGAGCGTCCTGATGGGTGAAAACCTGATGCGCAAGGACGGCGAGAACCATCTGGCCGAGCGCAAGGCGATCTTTCCGACGATCTCACCGCGCACCGTGCGTGAGCACTGGCGATCCCTGTTCGAAGCCGATGCCGCACAAATCCTCGATGAACTGGCTCCTGAGGGGCGGTCCGACCTTTTCCACTCCTATGCCATGCGGCTGTCCGGCGAGGCGCTCAAACACATTACCGGGCTGACGAACTTCCACTGGCAGGAGATGGATTCCTGCTCGCAAGGCATGATCGACGGCATCGCCAATTACATCGGCGACAAGGAAGTCGAAGCCCGCTGCCACAAGGCGACCGCCCGCATAGACGCCGCCATCGACGACATGATCCCGGTCCTGAAAAAGACCCCGGATTATTCGATGCTCAGCGTCATGCTGGAAGCCGGCCTGCCGATGGACAGCGTACGGGCCAACATCAAGCTGACAATCAGCGGCGGCCAGAACGAACCGCGCGACGCGATTGCCGGCGCAATATGGGCGCTCCTTGTCCATCCCGACCAATTCGATCGTGTGAAGAACGGCGAAGCCACCTGGGCGCAGGCTTTCGATGAATATGTCCGCTGGATCTCGCCGATCGGCATGTCACCGCGGCGCGTGGCGCGTGCGCACAGCGTCCGGGATGTCGCGTTCGAACCGGAGGAGCGGATCTTTTTCATGTTCGGCTCGGCGAACCGGGACGAGGACCATTACGTCGACGGAGACCGCTTCGACATGGCGCGCGATGCCTCCAAGCACATCGCCTTCGGCGCTGGCCCGCATTTCTGCGCCGGCGCTGCGGCCTCCAAATCCCTGATCGCCGAAGTTGCCCTGCCGCGCATTTTCGAGCGCCTGCCCGACCTCGCCCTGGATCCGGACGAACCCGTCCGACTCGGCGGGTGGGCGTTCCGCGGAGTCCTCAACCTGCCCTGCACATGGCAGAAGCAGGCCTGAACCCCGCACAAGGTTGCAGTATCTGAAACGCCGGGTGGTGTTGGAAAATCAGTCCAGACCGGTCGTATCGACGCCCTCTTCGGCCAGGACTCGCTTGGCGATACGAAAGCACTCGACGCCGGCCGGGACCCCGGCATAGATCGCAACCTGGTGGATGCAGGCACGGATTTCGACGACGCTTACACCGTTGGTCAGGGCGCCGCGCAGGTGCAATTCCCATTCGTGCATGCGGTTCAGCGCGGCGATCATGCACAGGTTGAGCATCGAGCGAGTTCGCTTATCGAGCACATCGTCGCCCCAACCGAACCCCCAGCAATATTCCGTCATCATTTCCTGGAAAGGCCGGGAGAACCCGTCGGCCTGGGCAAGCGTCTTGTCGACATACTCCCCGCCCAGCACCGATTTGCGCATATCAAGGCCTTTTTGAAACCGCGTCTCGTCCATCCCGTCCTCCCGAAGATCTGATTGGCGGCCCTGCATACCGCGTTCAAAGGGGCCGGTCGAGAGTGCCTGAAAACACTGTGAAGTGCGGAAAACCACGGTTAACGAAATCATCGAAATGCCGGTATATTCTGAGCGAATCAGGCGCGGTGAAGCGGCAATGCAACGCATCTATTCGGTTGGGGAACGGGTTGCGGACGGCACAATCCACGTCATTGGCGTGGTCGGCGGCCTGATTGCCGCAACGGCTCTGGTCACCGTCGCGATCATGACGCTGCCCGTGTCGGAAACCGTAAGTGTTGCCGTTTATGCGGTTGCCATGGTTGCCATGTTCGGCTTTTCCGCCGCGTACAATGTGATCGACTTCCCGCAATGGAAGGAAACGCTGCGCCGCTATGACCAGGCGGCGATCTTCGCCAAGATTGCCGGCACCTATACACCGCTCGCCTTTGCCAAGATCGGCGGATTTGCCGGGACCGGACTGCTGGTGGGCGTCTGGTCGGTCGCGGTACTCGGCATCGTCGGCAAGCTGGCCCTGTCGCGGCGCTGGGACCGCACGAGCCTGGTGCTCTACCTGGCGCTCGGCTGGGCGGGCGTCCTGACGATCGGGCCGGTCATCGATTCCCTGCCGCTTGTCAGCCTTGTTCTGCTGGTAATCGGCGGCGTGACCTACACGGTCGGCGTGGTGTTTCACCTGTGGTCGAGCCTGCCCTACCAGAACGCCATCTGGCACCTCTTCGTGCTGGTCGCGACCGCGCTGCATTTTTCGGCCATCGCCTGGGCGGTGTTCGAGTAGCGGCGCCGCCGCTCTTACTGTTTCAAATGCTCACCGAAAAAATCCACGACCCGTCGCATAGCGTCGAGGCGGGCGACAGGATGTGTGCCGATCAAGGGCAGTGATCCGTCGCGAAGGCGGGGGCCGGACCGCCTCTTGAGCCGCAGATTAGGCGCGTCGAAAGAATGGGCCGCCTCTTGATAGACGATAATTCGGGCAGGCTCGCCCCGTCTTGCCGCCGCTTCGATGAAGTGCTGGCAGGGCACCGGCTGTGCCCAATTGTCCCGCGCCCCATGCAAAACCAGCAGCGGAGCAATCGTGGACCAGCTTCCCGGATCGACGGTGGTGTAGGGTCTGGATTGCAGGCGCTCGCTGCAGGCGCTCGGATAAAGAGCGACAGCGGCTTTAAAATCATCGACGGGTGGCGGCCGCGGTCTGCCGATGCTTTCGCCGGAGACCGTCAAAAGCGTGATGCCGCCTCCCTGGGACCATCCCATCAGTCCGATCCGGCCAGCCAGGATATCGGTGCGCGATTGCAGGAAGGCCAGCGCCGCATACGCGTCTCCGGGCCGTTCCCGGTACATTGTCCGGCGATTCGGATTCGGGCCACAGGTCGAACCGAGGCCGCGGGACCCCATGCTGTCGACAAGCAGAGTGGCGAAGCCGTTTTGCGCAAGATGCCGAGCCCAGGCCGAATAGGTCGAAGAGATGCCGCCGCCCGGTCCCACACCGCTGCAACCATGCAGGAAAACGACTGCGGGAAACGGTCCCCCGCCGCCGGGTTTCCTTAAAAAAGCAGCAAGGCGGGTTTTACCGTCGAGACGCGGAAAGGAAAGCCGGGTAGGAGCCTCCACCGTCGGCGAAGCGGCAAACGACGGGATGGTGTCCGAACCGAACGCGAGCGCAAAAATCCCGAACACCAGGCATGACAGACTCATTGTAGTTTTTGCCGGGCGCTGCCGCCGGGAGCGGGATCCGATGTCATAGTCGTTCATGCCTACACGGTCTCCCGTTCTAACTGGGAGCGGCCTGCGACTTGTACCCGTGATGGCCCGTGGCCGATCCTTAAGTGACGCCGCCGCGCGCTGCGACGGCGGTCTCTACCGCCTCTCCGCTCTCGTCGACAATCCAGACATGGTCGACCATGTTGCTGACGACACAGGCATGGTTCGGCACGATGCGCACACTGTCACCGATCCGAAAGACCTCTCCGCCGTCCCAGGTCAGCGTGCCGTGTTCCTCGCTGAGCGCGGACACCGCCACGTCCGGATGACCGAGCACATGACCGAAGCCCTCCTGTCCGAAAAGATCCGTGGTCAGGATCTTCGAGCCCGCATCGATGATCGCGCGTCCCGGCGCCGGGGTGCTGACGATTGTCGAAAGCACGGTCAGGGCGCAATCCTGCCAGGTACAGACGCCGCGCGCGACCAGCGACCGGTCGTTGTAGATATAGGTCCCGATACGATGCTCCGAGACGCCTTCGACGGCGCCGGCCTGCCACATGTCCGGTGAGCCGCCGCTGGAAACGACGGCGCAATCCAGGCCGTCGGCCGCCATCAGATCTTTCGCCGAGGCCATGAAGGCGGCGACCGTTGCACCGCCGCCAACCGGCGGGTAGGTCATCAGGCCACCGAAAGAGAGCCCCGCACTGTCGGCTACCCTGCGAGCCAACAAAGCCGCGTCGCCGGGCGTTTCGACACCGCACCGGTTCGCGCCGGTATTGCATTCCACCAGCACGTTGAGTGTCCGACCGCTGCCGGCGAAGGTTTGCGACAAACCGTCGATCGTCGCCGCATTATCCGCCGTCACGGCAAGCCGCGAAACCTGGTCCGCCAGGCGGCGAAGCCGATCGCGCTTGCTCGCGCCAAGAATATTGTAGGTGATCAGGATGTCGGAAAGCCCGGCCTCCGCCATGATTTCGGCTTCGGTGAGCTTCTGGCAGGTAATGCCCACAGCGCCGGCGGCGACCTGGAGTTTGGCGTAGTCCGGCAGCTTATGTGTTTTGATATGCGGGCGCAGCGCCAATCGGTTTTCATCGCAATAGGCCTGATACCGGGCAATGTTGCGCCGGACGATTCCGTCGTCGATCAGGACGGCCGGCGTTTCGACGGCACCGGCTTTCATGCGGCATCCTTCATGCGCAGGATCGTAAGGGCCAGCGCCTGGGCGCGCGGCACCATCGTATTCAACTCCAGATACTCCTCCGGACTGTGCGCCTTGCCGCCGACCGGTCCAAGACCGCACAGGGTCGGCGCCCCGACACCGGCGGCAAACCCGGAATCCGCACAACCGCCTGAGAACTCACCGTCGACCGAAAGCCCGGCGGCGGTCGCGCCGGACACGTAAAGATCGAACAGCCGGGCGGAGGCCGCCGATTGTTTCATCGGTCGGAATTCCCCCCGAATTGTGACTGATCCGGATGTTCCCGCCACGCTGCATGTCGTTCCGATCGTCGTGATCGCTTCGACCACGGCATCACGGTCATCCGGTTCGCGGTATCGCAGATCGATATCGCACTGCGCGAAGGGCGCCACGGTATTGACGGATTGCCCGCCGCTGATCAGTCCGACATTGATCGTATGACCGCGTTCGAAGTCCGTCAGCCGATGCCAGGACTGGATCTTGCGGGCCAGTTCTTCGATCGCGCTCGCACCGTCCTGAAAGTTTGCGCCGGAATGCGCCGCCCGGCCGGTGACTTCACAACGAAAAAAAACGCCGCCTTTGCGGGCCGTCACGATATTGCCGGAGGGTCGACCTGGTTCGGAGTTGAACACAGCAACCGCATTGCGTGCCTCTGCCTCGATGATCGGTCGCGATGTCGGGGACCCGATCTCTTCGTCGCCGGTGAACAGGCCGACCATCGGGGCCGGCGCGCTGCCGAGATCGGCGAAGGCGGCAAGCACGAACGCATTCATGACCAGGCCGGCCTTCATGTCGGCGACACCGGGGCCGTAGGCGATATTGTCCTCGACGGTGAACGGGCGAGCCGTTGCCTCTCCCTTGGGAAAGACCGTATCCCGGTGCCCCATCAGCAGGATCGGGCGGTTTCCGCCGCCACCGCCCGCGCTGAGGGTCGCACGGAGTGCATCGCCGCGCTCTTCGATCGGCAGAATCTCGCAGGTGACGCCGTGATCTGTCAGGAATGATCGGATTCGTGCGCCGACCGCGTCGACCCCCGGTTTGTCGTAGGTGCCGCTGTCCGTGTCTACGAGGTCCCGAAGCAGATCCACCATCGCATCATGATGCTCGGCGAGCCAGGTGCATACCGAAGTTTCCGGATCGGTCGAGGACGGCATTTCTCAATACTCCTATAACAATGCACAATGAAATCTAGCCGGCTATATTTTGTCGGCAAATCTTCCGATTAAGCCACGCGCGGGATCGGTCGCCGGGTTTCCGGTTTTGCAGACAAAACCGCTTCGAGCGAATGCGCAACTTGCAAGACATGGGCATCGGACCCGCGCGGCCCGACGACCTGGATCCCGAACGGCATACCCGCGTCATCGACACCGCAGGGCAGGACGCAGGATGAAGGCAACGCCATGGTGAGTGCATAGACCGGCGTCAGCCAGCGCATATAGGTCGGCATGGTCACACCCTCGATTTCCTCAACGGAAAGAGAGGCATGCGGGAAAGGCGATACCGCAGCCGCCGGGCAGATCAGGATGTCGGCATCCTGGAAAAACTCGAAAAATCCATCATAGATGCGGGTCTGTGCGGTGTGTGCCCAGGCAACGTCGCCAAGTGAATAGGCCATGCCGCGTTCGGTGTTGTCGATGACGTTCGGACCGAGAAGGTCGCGGCTGTGTTCAAGACGCTCGCGATGTGCCCCCACAAAATTGACGCCGCGCAAGATCTCGAAACTTTCGTGCACATCCTCCATGAACGGCGCCCGTTCGAAACTCTCCGCAAACGCGGAAGCGATCGTTGGAAGCCGGCTCATAAACGTCGTGCGAATGCCCGAATGGATCGTCGCGCACCCCAGATCGACCGACCAGGCCATCCGAAGCTTTCCCAGGTCGGCGCCCGTCAGATTGTCGGGCAACCTGCTCCTGTCCTCGCTCGAGAACGGATCGCGGCGGTCGACATCCGCCTGAGCCTTCAAAAGCAGATGAGCATCTGCAACGGTGCGGCCCATCGGACCGAGGACCGAAAACGGATTGAGCGCGATCGCGCGTTCGATGTTCGGCACGAGGCCGGGCGACGGCCTAAAGCCCGTCACGCCGCAGAAGGCCGCCGGCGTGCGCAGACTGCCGCCGTAATCGGATCCGGTGGCGAGCGGCATCATGCAGGCGGCCAGCGCAACGGCCGATCCGCCGGACGAGCCGGCACAGGTCTTTTCCGGATCGAACGGATTGCCGGTGGCACCGTAGACCCTGTTCTTGGTATTCGCGCCCGCACCGAATTCCGGTGTGTTCGTCTTGCAAAACAGGTTCGCGCCGGCCCGGCGGACATTCGCCACCATGGTGTCGTCCGCGTCGGGTATGTGGTGCTCATGCAGCAGCGAGCCGAACGTGGTCCGCATGCCCTCGACCTGTTCCAGATCCTTCACACCGACCGGCAGGCCGTGCAGCAGGCCAAGTTCCTCGCCGTCGAGCACTGCCTTTTCCGCCCGCTTTGCCTCGGCTCGTGCCCGCTCGTCATCCCGTGCCACGACCGCATTGAGCGGACCGTCGACCGCATCGATGCGCGCCAGGCAAGAGTCCAGCAGTTCGACCGGCGAAAGGTCCTTCGTACCGATCAGGCGGCGGGCTTCGATGGCATCGAGTTCACAAGGTTCGGGCATTTAAGCGGCTTTCGGCACCTGGCCGTCCCCGATATCCCAGTAAAGACCGGCCATCACCGGCAGGGCCGTCCGGGTGACGGATTTCAGAATGTGTTCGTCGGGGGCGTGCTGCGAGCATGCGGCATAGGAATGCGGGATCCAGATGGCGGGCAGGCCGAGCAGGTCGGTAAACAGGTCGTTGCAGATCGATCCGCCCATGCTGGGAATGACCGCCGGCGGTGCGCCGACCGTGCGTTCCATGGACTGACGTACGGCATCGACCCAGGGATGGTCGGGCTCGGTACGCGAGGCGGCAAATCCACCCGCATTTTCCGCCGGCATCGCGCCGATTTCGACCATGTCGAAACCGTTTTCATCGAGATGACGCCGCAAAGCCGGCAGGATCGCCGCCGCATCGGTGCCCGCGAAGTAGCGGAGCTGACAATGCGCCTTGGCCCAGGGCGCGATAGCGTTCACCGGATTGTCCGGATTGCCGGATTTCATCGCCAGGACGGCAAAACTGTTCCAGCTGTAGACCTTTTCCGCGGGCGTCAGGCCGGGCTGTCCCCAATGCGGATCGATGGCCGGCGCATCCGGTCCCGCCTCTATTTCGATGCCCTGCAATGCCTTCTTGACCGCTTCCGGGGTCGGTGGCGGCAGCCATTCCGGCACCCGGATTTCGCCTTTCGGTCCGACGATGCTGGCGATCGCATGCGCCAGGATCGTCGCCGGATCGGCGATCAGACCGCCCCAATTGCCTGAATGATGGCCGCCCTCGCGCAGGGCGACCAGAAGGTCGAAGTTTTCCGCCCCGCGCGCGCCAAGCGTCAGCGTTGGGCGCATCGGACTGACCCGCGGACCGTCCGAACCGATGAAGACATCGGCGGCAAAGGCGTCCCGGTTGTCGGAAATCACTTCCCGCAAACCGAGGGAACCGTTTTCCTCTCCCATTTCGATCAGGAATTTGGCGTTGTAGCCGAGCCGGCCGCGCTCCTCAAGCACACAGCGCGTTGCCGCCATGTTGATCGTATGCTGGCCCTTGTTGTCGGCTGTGCCGCGGCCATAGACCCGGTCGCCGTCCTCGGCAAGGGTCCACGGCCCCGCGCCCCGTGTCCACTGGTCGTCGAGACCGAGAATAACGTCGCCATGGCCGTAGCCGAGCACCGTCGGCAATGTGTCGGCCTCCTGGCGTTCCGCCAGAAGAAACGGACCACCGCCGGCCAGCGGGTTGTCGTATTTCCGGCACGTGAAACCCATCGCCTCGAAGGCCGGCATCATTTCGGTATCGAGATAGAGGTGCAGCGGCTCGAGATTGCCCGGTTTCTGGCTTTCCGTGGCATAGGTCACCCGCCGGCCGAGATCCTCCAGGTACGTTCCGCTGTCGAAGTAATCGAGGGCGCGGGCAATCGCGCCGTCCCGTGTTCCGGATTGCGTCATGACGCGAGTTGCCCTTCGGTTTCATCGTAGAGATGGCACTCCACATGTCCGCCGATCGTGCCGATCGGCCGCGGCACCGCCTGGCTGCATTGCGGCAGGGCCTTGGCGCACCGGGGATGGAACGTGCAGCCGGACGGCATGTCGAGCGGGTTCGGATAGGCGGCGCCCAGATGCGTATCGGGCACGCCGAGATGCGGATCCGGCGTCAGCACCGATTCAAGCAGCGCTCCGGTATAGGGATGTTTCGGAGCGGTAAACACGGCTCGCGCATCGCCCTGTTCGACGATCCGGCCGAGGTACATGACCGCGACCCGCGTCGCCATGTGTTCCACGACGGCGAGGTTGTGGCTGATGATCAGATAGGTAAGACCCAGCTCGGCGCGCAGATCCTGCAGGAGATTGAGGATCTGAGACTGCACCGACACATCGAGCGCCGAGGTCGGTTCGTCGCAGATCACCATGCGCGGCCGGTTGATTAGCGCCCGCGCGATCGCCACCCGCTGCCGCTGGCCGCCGGACAATTGACTGGGAAAATTGTCGAAGACCCGGCGCGGCAGACCGACCAGTTCCATCATCTCTTCGGCCCGGCGGCGCCAGGTATCGGGATTGGGGTCCCCCTGGACCTTGAGCGGCAGGGTGATGATGCTGCCGATCGACTTGCGCGGATTGAGCGACGAATAGGGATCCTGGAAGATCGGCTGCACCGTCTTGGCCACCGTCAGCCGGTCCATCGATCCGATTGGTTGGCCGTCGATTTCGAGCGTTCCCGACGTCGGCGGCAGCAGTCCGAGCAGCATCTTGGCGAGCGTGGTCTTGCCGCAGCCCGATTCCCCGACCAGGGCCAGCACCTCGCCGCGCCCCACCGCCAGGTCGACGCCGTTTACGGCGTGCAGCGGCCGCTTGCCCCGCATGAAGCCGGCCGACACCATGAAGGTGCGGCGCACGTCACGGGCTTCCAGCACCAGATCGCTCATGCCGCGCCCTCATAGCGTGCCCCGGCGGTTTCTTCCATCGGCAGGACGCAGCGGAAGGCATGCCCCTCCCCGGCCCCCGGCTTCAAAGCGATGGACCCGGATCCGCAGACATTGTGGGCGAGCGGACACCGGCTCGAAAAGTGACAGCCCGGCAGATCACCGACGAGCGACGGCACGATGCCTGGAATGGCGCCGAGCCGCGCACCCGGCTCCGTCTTGCCGGGGATCGGGATGCAGGCAAGCAGGCCACGCGTATAGGGATGGGCCGGGCGGGTGAACACCTGGTCCGCCGACCCGGTCTCGACGATTTCACCGGCATACATCACAGCAACCCGATCGGCGATGCGCGCCACGACCCCGAGATCGTGCGTGATCAGAACGAGCCCGGTATCGAATTCGGATTGCAGGTCGGCGAGAAGGTGCAGGATCTGCGCCTGGATCGTCACGTCGAGGGCTGTTGTCGGTTCGTCGGCGATGATCAGGTCCGGGCCGCACATCAATGCCATGGCAATCATCACCCGCTGGCGCAGTCCACCCGATAACTGGTGCGGATATTGTCCGAGCCGGCTGGCGGCGGCGGTGATCCCGACCTTTTCCAGGAGAAACACCGCCCGGTCGCGCGCCGCGTTCATGGTCACGGGCTTGTGCCGGCGCAGTGCCTCGGTCAGCTGATTGCCGATCGTGTAGGACGGGTTGAGCGACGTCATCGGCTCCTGGAAGATCATGCTCATCCGGTTGCCGCGGATATCGGCCATGGTCCGTTCACTGGCATTGAGAATGTCCTCGCCGGCAAGCGTGATGCGCGTTGCGCCGCGCTTTGCCTTTTTCGGCAACAGGTCCATGATCGCCAGCGAGGTCAGCGACTTGCCGCAACCGGATTCCCCGACAATGCACAGGGTCTCGCCGCGCTCGACATAAAGCGAAATACCCTGCACCGGATGCAGCATGCCGGCCGCCACGGGAATGTCGACGGTCAAAGCCTCAACGTCGAGAATGCGGTCGCTCATCGGACTGGGAACTCAGTTACGGTTTTCGGGCGCAGTCACGTCGCGGATGCCGTCGCCGAGCAGGTTGATGGCCAGCACGAGCGCAAACAGCGCCGCCCCGGGTATGGCGATCAGCCACCCGTCGAAGAACATCATGCCCTTGGCCTCGGCGATCATCAGGCCCCAGCTCGGCTCCGGCGGCTGCACACCGAGGCCGAGGAACGACAGGGCCGCCTCCAGCAGAATGGCGTGCGCCATCTCGATCGTCGCAATGACGATCAGGGAATTGGCGATGTTCGGCATGATTTCTGAAAACAGAATCCGTCCGGTCGAACAACCGACCGCCTGCGCGGAGGTGACGAAGTCGAGATTGCGCACCTGTTGCGTGGCACTGCGCATGACGACGGCGAAGCGGTCCCAGATCAAAAGCCCGAGCACCCAGATCACCATGGTCAGCGACGATCCCACCAGGCTGACGACGGCAAGCGCCACCAGCACGACCGGCATGGACAGCCGCGTGGTAATGATAAAGTTGACGACCATGTCGACGCGCCCGCCGAAATAGCCCGCCAGAACGCCGAGCGTCGTGCCGATGACGCCGGAGATCAGCATGGCGGCGAATCCGATCAGGAGCGAGATCTGGGCGCCGTGGAACAGCCGGCTCATATAATCCCGGCCGAGCAGGTCGGTTCCAAGCGGATGCTCCCATGTCGCCTTGGCGCTGTCGCTCCAGATCGGCGGGATCAGCTTGTTTGACAGATCCTGGTCGTAGGGGTCGGCCGGGGAGATCAGCGGTGCCAACAGGGCCATCAGCACGATGATGCCGAGCACGGTTGCGCCGATCACAAACCCCGCATGTCCGAATATGCGCCGGCGCAGCAGCATGCCGGGCGTCGGTTCCACGCTCGGCACGACAACGGCGCGGTCGGAACTGGCCACATCGGTCATGTCAAGAAACCCTTATGCGCGGATCGAGGAAGGCGTTCAGCATGTCGGCAAAGAACGTGAGCAGGATATAGAACACGCTGAGCACAAGTACGATCGCCTGCATCATCGGCAGATCGGCCCGCTGGATCGATTCCCAGGCAAGAAAGCCGAGGCCGTTGATCGCGAAGATCGTCTCGATGACGATCGAACCGCCGAGCATGAAGCCGAATTGCACAGCGGCCAGCGACACGACCGGGATGATCGCGTTGCGCAGAGCGTGCTTGAACAGGACGCTGGACGGCCTGAGGCCGTTGGCCCGGGCCGTCCGGATGTAATCGGCCGACAGCACTTCCAGCATGCCGGCCCGGGTCAGCCGCATCACCGCGGGCGTAACGTAATAGCCGAGCGCGATGGATGGCATGATGAAGTTCAGCCAGCTGTCCGTGCCTGTGATCGGCAGCAGCCGCCAGGTGATGGAAAACCACAGGATCAGCGTCAGCGCGAACCAGAAGCTCGGCATCGCCTGGCCGATCACCGCGACGGTCAGCGCGATCCGGTCGATCAGGCTGTTCGGGCGGATGGCAGCCAAGACGCCGAGCGGGATCGACAGCACGAGCGCAAACGCGAGCGCACAGGCACCCAGAAGCATCGTTGTCGGCAGCCGTTCGAAGATGACGCTCGCCACATCCGATTTCAGGTAGTTGGAATGGCCAAGATCGCCCTGGAGGGCGCTCCACAGCCAGTCTCCGTATTGCACGATGATCGGCCGGTCGAAGCCGTAGACCCGGCGGACATTTTCGATGTCTTCCTGGGAGGATCCCTCGCCGGCCAGGGCGATGGCGGGATCGCCCGACAGATAGATCATCGAAAACGACAGGATCGAAACGGTCAGCGCGACCAGGACGGCGACCCCGAGACGTTTAACGGCATAGACCAGCATCGGCTGCGGTTCTCACCCCTTGATCGCAGGTATCGCACGCGCACCTTCGACGGTGCCGGACCTGTAGAACGGTGTCGGACGAGCGAATGCAGGGATCCGCCGCGCCCGGAAGACGCTGACGGCCGACCTGGCCGTCAGGACGTGATTGTCAAACCGAAACCCGGCCGGACGGTACTACCGCCGGCCGGGCACCCGCTAGTTCCATGTTGCCGTATAGAACCGCGGAATTTCGTCGGGTGTCGGCGTGAAGTTCAGGTCCTTTGAGAAGGCGTAATACTTCGCGTAGGTGAACATCGGCAGCCAATAGGCTTCGCTGGCAATGCGCTCGAACGCCTTCTGGTAATATTCCTGACGCTTTTCGGCCTCCAGCGAATTGTCGGCCACTTCAAGAAGTGCCTTGGTCTCATCGTCTTTCGCCGGGTCGTCAGGCCCGTGCGTGAAGAAATGGCTGACGATCGCCGACACGTCCGGGATCGAATAGGAGCCCCAGGTCATGTGGTTGACCGGCGTTTCGCCATTGCGGACGATGTCTCGCAGCGCCCTGTATTGCAGCCAGTTCAGTTTCGCCTTCACACCGATCTTGGCGAGATCGCCGATCACGGCTTCGGTGAATGCGCGCTCGCGATAGCCGTAGATGTCGAATTCGAACCCGTCCGGATAACCGGCTTCCGCCAGAAGGGCCTTGGCTTTTTCCGGATCGTAGGCGTATTGCGTTACGTCCTGGGTGCAGCCGAACTGATCCGGATGACAGGCCGAGTGGATGACCTCCGATGCCGGTCCGACCAGATTGGTAGCGATCGCCTCGCGGTTGATGGCATGTGAAATCGCCTGGCGGACGCGTTTGTCGGTAAAGACGTCGGTGCCGGAATCCCCGTCAACGTCGAACGCCATATAGGAGACCCGGAACGTCTTGGCGTTTTCGATGGTGATTTCCGGCATGCCATCCATGCGTTCCGCCTGGTCTTTCGGCACGTCCCAGATCCAGTCCAGCCCGCCGGTCAGCAGTTCGGCGATCTGGGTATTCGCCTCGGCGATCGTGCGGAACCGCATCGTCCCGATCTGCGGCGTACCCTTCGGGCTGTCAGCCATGTAATCGGTGTTCTTTTCCATGATGACATATTCGCCGGCCTTGACGTCGGCCACCTTGTAAGGACCGGTACCCACCGGCGCGACCGCGGCGAAATCCTTGCTGCCATCCGCCTTTTCCGGCGCAGCGTCGTAATGGCCGGACGGCATCATGAAGACCGCGTTGGACAGATAGGCAAGGGCCGGCGGAAACGGCTTTTTCAGGTTGATGCGGACTTTGTGGTCGCCGAGCTTTTCCGCGCTGTCTACCCAGCTCACGTTCCGAAATGTCAAAACTCCGTTGTCCTCGTTCGACACGAAGTTCAGCGTATAGACCACATCGTCGGCATCGAAGGCCGAGCCGTCGTGGAACGTCACGTCGGTTCGCAGATCGACCTCGAGCTCGGTCGGGCTCTTCCAATCCCAGGCCGTCGCCAGCAGCGGTTTGAATTCGCCGGTATCGCTGTCCCGATAGACCAGGCCGTCCCAGCCCATATGACCCATGATCACCAGTTCACGGGTGTTGTTGTAATAAGGATCGACAACGGCGATTTCGCGGTTCGTCGACCAGTTCAGCGTATCGTCGGCTTTTCCGGCATAGGCGGCAGTGCTGCCGAGCGCCAGGAGCGCGCCCATCGCGGCCGTCATCATCAGTCTGGTAACAGTCATCAACCCCATCTCCTTCGTTTTTCTCTTGCCCACAGGACCGCCGCATCTCTCCCAGACGGACCTCGGCATGCGCCGCTATCGTGCGGCTGCCGTATTATTATGCGATACAACATGTTAATTGGTGATATGGTAGCGACGCCTTTCGCACACCGTCAAGCCATCGTCTTCATGGACAGCCAGAAAACCGCACCCCCGACGCCGGCCCGCCGGACCGAACCGAACCCGCTCTACGTGGCATCGGTGGAAAAGGCTTTCGATGTTCTCAAGGCGTTTCGGCGTGGCCAGGCCGAATTCGGCCTGCGCGATCTCGGGCTGTCGGAAATCGCCCGCCTGGCCGGAATGGACAAAAGCGCGGCCCAACGGTTCACCAGCACTCTGGTGGCGCTCGATTATCTGGCGAAGGATCCCATCACCAGGCGCTACCGGCCGGCCGTGAAGCTTGCCGACCTGTATTTCACGTATGTGATCAGCAACCGGCTTGCCGAAATCGCCATGCCGCGCCTGATCGAGGCCGGCAAGGTCTACGATACGACGGTCAACCTGTGTGAATTGTGCGGCACCGACATCATCTACACGATCCGCATCCCGCACGAAAAAGCCAGGTTCGAAGCAACGATTGCCGGGCGACGCGTCCCGGCGTTCTGCGCGGCCGGCGGCAACGTCATTCTCGCGCACCTTCCGGACGACGAGCGCCAGGCGATCCTCGATGCTTCTCCGCTGCGGCCTCTGACCGATGAGACCATCATCGATCCGACGGCGATCCGGAGTCGCATTGCGCGTGCCCGCCGGGCCATGTTCGACATCGGCGTCAATCAGGCGATGATGCATGAAATCAGTACCGCGGCACCGGTCTTCAATGCCGAGGGCAAGGTCGTCGCCGCCGTCCAGATCCCGGTCTACTCGCCGCAATGGAGCCTGGCGGACGCCCGCCGAAAGATTGTGCCGCTGGCCGTCGAGACCGCCCGCGCGATCTCCGGTTCGCTGTAGCCCGCCGCCGTCGATGCCGGACACCCCCCGCAAGAAGCGCAACGATCCCCTGACCGGTGCGCTCTGGATGCTGGTCTCCTGCGCCCTGATCGCGGCCGTTGCCACACTTGGACGTTACGTGACCACCGAAGGCGTACCGCCCATGCAGGTCGTGTTCCTGCGGCTGTTTTTCGCGCTTGTGACCATGGCGCCGTTGCTTCTGTGGCGGGGCTCCGATCTTGTCCGGACCGACCAGATCGGCACCTACGGGATCCGTGTCGCGATCGGATTGTGTGCCATGAGCACTTGGTTCATCGCGCTGTCCATGGTGCCCGTCGGCGATGTGACGGCGATCAGCTTCCTGTCGCCTTTGTTTGCGACGGTCTTTGCGGTGTTCCTGCTCGGCGAAGTGGTGCGCATTCGCCGGTGGATGGCGACCCTTGTCGGGTTCTGCGGCGCGCTGATCATCCTCCGGCCCGGTCTTTCGGAAATCACGCTGGGCGTCTGGATCACGATTTTTTCCGCGGTGATGATGGGGCTGTCGACCATGTTCATCAAGCGCCTGACAGACGGCGACGATCCGGACAAGGTGGTGTTCATATCGACCGCGCTGATGACACCCATCATGCTGGTTCCGGCGCTCTATGTCTGGCAATGGCCGGAACCTGACCTGTGGCCCTACCTGGCACTGTTCGGCCCGCTGGCAACGATCGGTCATATCACGCTGGCGCGCGCCTTTGCGGCGGCGGAGGCGTCGTTTGTGATGGGCTTCGATTTCGCCCGCCTGCCCTTCGCCGTGCTCTACGGCTATCTGCTGTTCGGCGAAATCATCGATCTGTGGACCTGGGTCGGTGCCGGCATCATCTTTGTTGCCAGCCTCTACATCGCCCGCCGGGAAGCCTATCTGCGGCGCCAGGCACGGGAACCGGTACCCAAATCGCCGCCGGCCGACAGTCTCTGACGGCCGTCACCACGGCGCCTTATGTCGCTCCTCGAGGGGCACCTGCAAGGACCCGATCACCCGCGCAACGCAGACGTAAAAGCTGGCCGTCAGCACGATCTCGACGATTTCAGACGGATCAAAGTGCGGCTCCAGACCGGCCATCGCCGCCGGTGTCGCCTCCGGCCCGATGGCGATTTCACCGGCAACCGCAAGCGCGGCCTTTTCCGCCGGCGCCAGACTGTCGGGCACGTGCCCCGTTTCCAGGGTATCGATCTCGCTCTGCAGCACACCCGCCTCCAGAGCCAGCGGAACATGATGCGCCCATTCGTAACCGGACCGGACGGATCGGGCGAGGTGCAGGATGATCAGTTCGCGCAGCCGCCGGGACGTCGTCGGTTTGAGGCGCAGCGGCCAGGCCATGTCGAGCCAGGCCCGCAACATGTCCGGCGAATGGCCGAGCACGCGGTAAAGGTTGGGCACATGTGGCCACCGCGCCGTAACCTCGTCGAACATGGCCCGCAGGTCGGGGTCATCCGGACGGTCGGGCAGTAGCGGCAAGACGGACATGCGAACCTCTCCTGTTTCGGTTATCAGCATCGTTCGACAATGGACCAGAGAAGTCAAAATCCGGCCGGAACGGCCCCTCTCACGAGGGAGAGGGGCCGAATGAAGCGGCCAGCCGCCTACAAATCCGTGGCCGAGATATCGGCGATCTGCGGCCATTTTTCCGCGGCGCGGGCGATCGTGCCCCGCTCGTCTTTCCGGTAAAGATCATAGATCTCCCGGTTCAGAAAAACGTAGAGCTTCCCGTCCATCACCGCGGCGTAGGACGGATTGCCGTCGAACTTCTTGCCGACCGAAACGCCGTATGTGCAGAAGCCGCCGTTCTGCGGCACGTAGGGCGCCGGATTGGTCTTGAACGCAGCCGCGTTGGCGGCGCTCGCAAAATAATAGGCGACACCGTCGTGAACGACCGTGTGCTTGGCCGTGCCGGCAAGCCGCTTGCCATCCCGCAGAAGCGCGACGGGATCGACGCCGTGCAGGCCGAGCGGCGCACCGGCCGCGGTCAGCCCGGGCACGATATTGACCTCGTCGGCCGCGAGAGCAGGCAAGGTCGACAAGGCGCAGAACAGGGCGAGTGTGGAAACGGCGAGGTGTTTTGACATGAAGAATCCCTTTCACAATCATTGGTTTCGATCGCGCCGGTTCCGGGGCGCCCAATGGACAGGACGACCGGACCGGCGCGGTTGTGAAAAGGGATTCCTGCGGTCCGGCTTCAAGCGCCGGAGCGCAATGCCGGACGGACGGCAAATAATCGGAGAGCGTCGGCAAAAACCACGTCGTCCGTTGCGGGCGCAGGTAAGGAAAGACTGGAATTTCTGCACCCGATCCGTCATATAAGCCGCGATTTGATGCTTTTGCGGTCCCGGAATGGAAAACGGCCTTCCCTTCACGAAGATGAACGGGCTCGGCAACGACTTTATCGTTGTCGACGCACGCACGTCCGGGATTCGGCTGACTCGCGAGCAGATCAACCGGGTGTCCGACCGGCAGACCGGCATTGGCTGCGATCAGTTCATCATCCTCGAACCGCCGCGTCCGGGGTCCGACATCTTCATGCGGATCTATAACGGCGCCGGCGAAGAGGTCGAAGCGTGCGGCAACGCGACCCGCTGCATCGCACACACGGTGATGCAGGAAACGGGTAAGGATCATGCCGCTATCGAAACGGTGGCCGGCGTGCTTTTGGCTTATCCGGCAGCCGAACAGGGCGCGATCACGGTCGATATGGGCGTACCGAAACTGCGCTGGGACCAGATCCCGGTCGCGGAACCGTTTCACGACACCCGCGCGATCGAATTGCAGATCGGGCCGATCGACGCACCGATCCTGCATTCTCCAGCCGTCGTCAACATGGGCAATCCGCACGCGATCTTCTTTACCGACGACATCGAGGATCTCGACCTTGAGCGCATCGGCCCGATGCTGGAAAATCATCCGATGTTTCCCGAACGCGCCAACATCTCCGTCGTCCGGGTGGATAGCCGCGAACGCATGGTGGTGCGCGTCTGGGAGCGCGGCGCCGGCCAGACCCGGGCCTGCGGCACGGCGGCCTGCGCCGTCGGTGTGTCTGCCTTCCGCAAACGCCTTGCGGAAAGGCGCGCCGAAGTCGTGCTGCCGGGCGGTCCGTTGACGATCGAATGGCGCGAGCGCGACAACCATGTGCTGATGACCGGCCCGTTCGAGATCGACTACGAGGACGTGATTGCACCGGCTCTTCTGAACGGGGCGGCGTGAGATGGGTGTCGAGGTCCTGACCTTCGGGTGCCGTCTCAATGCGCTCGAATCCGAAGTCATGCGGCGCGAGGCCGAAGCCGCCGGCGTGCAGGATGCCGTTCTTGTCAACACCTGTGCCGTCACCGCGGAAGCCACGCGGCAGGCCCGCCAGGCGGTGCGTCGCGCCCGCAAGGACAACCCGTCCGCCCGCATCATCGTGTCCGGCTGCGCTGCCCAGATCGATCCGGACATGTTCGCGGACATGGACGAAGTCGACCTCGTGCTCGGCAACAGCGAGAAAGTCGATCGGCAACACTATCGCGCTGCGTCGGATTTCGGCGTTGCGCAGACCGAACGGGTCAAGGTCAACGACATCATGTCGGTGACGGAAACAGCCGGCCATCTGGTGGACGGCCTCAAGGGACGCAGCCGCGCTTTCGTCCAGATCCAGAACGGCTGCGACCACCGTTGCACGTTCTGCATCATCCCCTTTGGCCGCGGCAATTCACGATCCGTTCCGATGGGTCGCGTCGTCGACCAGGTCCGTACGCTGACCGAAAACGGCTACCGCGAGGTGGTCCTGACCGGCGTCGACATCACGTCTTATGGTGCTGACCTGCCCGGCGCGCCAAAGCTCGGCACGCTTGTGAGCAGGATTCTGGCGTTGGTCCCGGACCTCGACCGGCTGCGCCTGTCGTCGATCGATTCCATCGAGGTGGATCCGGATCTGATGGCGGCGATCGCGGACGAACCACGCCTCATGCCGCATTTTCACCTGTCATTGCAGGCCGGCGACGACATGATCCTGAAACGCATGAAACGCCGGCATCTGCGCGCCGATTCGATTGCGTTTTGCGATGCCGTGCGCGCGGCACGACCGGATGCGGTTTTCGGTGCGGACCTGATCGCCGGTTTCCCCACGGAAACGGACGCCATGTTCGAGAATACCTTGTCCATCGTCGAAGCCTGCGGTCTCAGCTTCCTGCATGTCTTTCCGTTTTCGCCGCGGCCGGGAACCCCGGCGGCACGCATGCCGCAGCTCGACCGGCACGTGATCCGCGACCGCGCGGCCCGGCTGCGCGCAACGGGAGAGGCGGCACGCGATGCCTATCTCGACCGTCTGATCGGGTCACAACAGACCGTTCTCGTCGAAAAAACCGGCTTCGGACGCACCGAGGGTTTTGCCGGCGTGATGTTCGAAGGCGGCACGCCAGGCGAGATCGTTGCAGTTCGGATCAATGCACGTACGGACACCGGACTGGCCGGCATAGTGTGCGCGGCGGATGCTCCCTTGGTCCCTGCATGACGCAAAATCTGTCCTGGTTCCAGCGCCTCAAGAAGGGGCTCAGCCGGTCGTCGTCGTCGCTGACCGACGGCATCACGTCGATCTTCACCAAACGCAAGCTCGATGCCGACGCCATCCAGGACCTGGAAGACATCCTGATCCAGGCGGATCTCGGCGTCGATACGGCCATGGCGATCACCGACAGTCTTTCGGAAGGCCGCTACGATAAGGAAATCTCCGACGAGGAAGTCAGGACGGTGCTTGCCTCCGAGGTTTGCAAGGTTCTGGCACCTGTCGCGCAACCGCTTGAGATCGCGCGCGACCGGCGCCCGCACATCGTGCTCGTTGTTGGCGTCAACGGCACCGGAAAGACCACCACGATCGGCAAACTGGCCGCCAAACTGCGCGCCTCGGGCCGCTCGGTCATGCTGGCAGCGGGCGATACGTTCAGGGCGGCGGCAATCGATCAGTTGAAGATCTGGGCGGAGCGTACCGGCTCCACGATCGTGGCGCGTGATCCGGGTGCGGACGCTGCCGGCCTGGTCTATGACGCAGTGGAACAGGCACGCGCGGCCGGAACCGACGTGTTGCTGATCGACACGGCCGGGCGCCTGCAGAACCGTGCCGAACTGATGGCCGAGCTTGAGAAGGTCGTGCGGGTGATCCGCAAGATCGATTCCACGGCACCGCACTCGGTCCTCCTGACGCTCGACGCGACGACCGGCCAGAACGCCCTTAGCCAGGTGGAGATCTTCGCCAGGACAGCCGGCGTCACCGGTCTTGTCATGACCAAGCTGGACGGGACCGCGCGTGGCGGCATTCTTGTCGCGATCGCCTCGAAATACGGTCTGCCGGTGCATTATATAGGGGTCGGAGAGGGCATCGAGGATCTGGAGCCGTTCTCGGCCGAGGATTTCGCCAACGCGATCGCCGGCCTTTGACGAACGCAGCCGAATCGGACGCCGGCCTGAAGGGTAAGGGCGTGGCATGGGAATTCAGGAAACGACACACATGACGGAAACTGCAGTCAGGAAGGAGCTTCCGCCGCTTCTCAAGATCATCCTGGAGATCGGTCCGCTCGGCATATTCTTTTTTGCGAATGCACGCGGCGAGGATCTGGCCGCAATGATCGGCGGCCTGGACGGCGTGGAGCCGATCTTCATCGCCACCGGCGCTTTCATGGTGGCCATCACCCTGTCGCTCGGCATTTCCTATTCGCTGGTCCGGCACATTCCGGTGATGCCGCTGGTATCCGGTATTGTGGTTCTGGTCTTCGGCGGCCTTACGCTCTGGCTGCACAATGAATTGTTCATCAAGCTGAAACCGACCATCGTCAATGTGTTGTTCGGATCGATCCTGCTTGGCGGTCTGGCCTTCGGTAAACCGCTCTTGCGGTTCATCTTCGATACCGTCTTTGCGCTCGACGAGGAGGGCTGGCGCAAGCTGACCATGCGCTGGGGTCTATTCTTCTTCTTCCTGGCCGTCGTCAACGAATTTGTCTGGCGCACCTATTCCACCGACTTCTGGGTCGGCTTCAAGACGTTCGGCGTGCTGCCGATGACGCTGGTGTTCACCTTTGCTCAGATCCCGCTGATTCAGAAACATTCGCTGGAAGAGGCCGAATCCCAGGAATCGTGATCGGCGTCTTCGGCTACGGCGCGCAGTTACGCCATCGGAAACGCAACGAAGTGAGAAGTGCACACTAGTACCTCGTCGCAGAGATTTTGACGGTTTGCGTGGTTGTGGGGGCTGTCCTTTTGTGCATCTTTCCCGACGATGCGATTTGATTTCCTGATGGGACGAAAGCTGTGAGCCGAACAAGCCTCTTGCAGGATCTTCTGTCGACTCTTGTCGACCGACGGACGTGGCTGCCCGACTCCTTCCTGGGAGGCGGACCGAAGACCATTGAGGCGATCTGTTCCGCCCTCATGTCGACCCGCGGAGAAGCCTCCGGAACCGCACTTGCGGCCCGCGCGCTGGAGGCCTTCCAGGACCTCGACGAAGACGGGCAGGTCGCGTTCTTTGAGAATTTGGCCGCCGATTACGATCCGGATCCCGAACGCGTCCGGTCGACGGCGAACGCCTATGCGGACGACCGATCGCCCGAAACGCTCGCGGCGCTGGTCGCTGCCACGGAACCGCCGCGCCAGGAATTGCTCCGTCGTTTGAATCAGGCCCCCGGGGGCACGGCCGCGCTGGTGGGGATGCGCGAAAGTCTGCTGAGGCACCTGCGCGACAAGCCGCACCTGCGGGGTCTCGATGCCGATTTTATCCACATGTTCTCGTCCTGGTTCAATCGCGGCTTCCTGGTGATGCAACCGATCGACTGGCACACGCCGGCCGATGTCCTGGACAAGATCATCCATTACGAAGCCGTGCACGAAATCGGCACCTGGGAGGAGTTGCGGCGCCGCCTGAAACCTGCCGATCGGCGCTGTTTTGCCTTCTTCCACCCTTCGATGCCGGAAGAACCGTTGGTCTTCGTGGAAGTTGCACTGACCCGGGACATTCCGGATTCCATTCAGGGACTGCTCGCCGAAGACCGTGAAGTGCTGCCGGTCGAGCGGGCTTCGACTGCTGTGTTTTATTCGATCTCGAATTGCCAGGTCGGCCTGCGCGGCGTCTCCTTCGGCAGTTTCCTGATCAAGCAGGTTGCCGAGGATCTGAAGCGCGAGGCGCCGGCGATCAAGACCTTCGTTACGCTGTCGCCGGTACCCGGTCTGGCCGAGTACATGCGCCGGCGCAGCGCCGACAATCCGGAATCGGCCTTGGCCGCTTTGTCGGAACGGGTCGCATCGCCGGAATGGCAGTCCGATCCGGATGCGCAGGAAGCCGACCGCAAACAGCTCCTCGGCATCGCGGCGCAATACTTCCTCAACGCCAAGCGGCCCGACAACCAGCCGCTCGATCCGGTAGCCCGGTTCCATCTCGGAAACGGCGCCGCCCTGCACCAGGTCAACTGGCTCGGCGACACGTCCGGGAAGGGCTACGCCCAGTCGGCCGGCATCATGGTGAACTACCTCTATGATCTCGATCGGATCGAACTCAATCACGAAGCCTATGCGACGGACCGCGAAGTGATCGCCTCACGCAAGGTGCGCGCGCTCCTGCCCTCCGGAGAAGACCTCGAACTGGCATGACCGACACGATCCGCAACCCGCTTTTCGACACCCTGTTTGCCGACAAGGCCGCCGACAGCCGCCCCTTCCTGTTTCTGCACGATGACCGGACAGTCTCCTATGCGGATTTTCATGCCCTGACCGGTCGCATCGCCAATGCGCTTGTTTCAAACGGCGTCGTTCCTGGCGACCGTGTGGCCGTCCAGGTCCCGAAATCCGCCGAAGCGCTAGCGCTCTATGCCGCCTGTGCACGGGCCGGGGCGGTTTTTCTGCCGCTCAACACGGCCTATACGCCGGCCGAAATCGGATACTTCGTCGGCGATGCCGAACCGCGTCTGGTGATCTGCGACCCCGCGGCTGAAGCCGCGCTTGCGCCGATCGCCGCCGAGACCGGTGCCTCTCTAATGACGCTCGGAACCGCTGGGACAGGGTCTCTTGCGGATGCCGCAGAAACCGCACCCGCGTCATTCGAAACGATCGCCCGGGACAAGGGGGATCTTGCCGCCATCCTGTACACTTCGGGTACGACCGGCCGGTCGAAAGGCGCGATGCTGACCCAGGAAAACCTCCTGTCCAATGCCAGGACTCTTGCCCGTTATTGGCAGTTTTCGGCGGATGACGTTTTGCTGCACGCCTTGCCCATCTTCCACACGCACGGCCTGTTCGTGGCAACCAACACGATTGCCACTGTCGGCGCTTCGATGATCTTCTTGCCGGGCTTCAAGCTCGAGCCCGTTCTGGACGGCCTGAAGCGCGCCACCGCAATGATGGGCGTGCCGACTTTTTACACGCGGCTGCTCGCAAGCCCGGAATTCACGCGCGAGCGCGTCGCCCATATGCGCTTGTTCGTTTCAGGCAGCGCGCCGCTGCTCGCCGATACCCACATTGCCTTCGAGGAGCGCACGGGCCACCGGATTCTGGAACGCTACGGCATGACGGAAACCAATATGAACACGTCCAACCCTTGCGAGGGCGAACGCCGCGCCGGCACGGTCGGGTTCCCGCTGCCAGGCGTCGACGTCCGGATTGCCGACCCGGAAACCGGAGCGCCTGTCGACGATGGCGAGATCGGCATGATCGAGGTGTGCGGACCCAACGTCTTCAAAGGCTATTGGCGCATGCCCGAAAAGACCAAGTCGGAATTCCGTGACGACGGATATTTCATCACCGGCGATCTTGGCCGCATCGATCCGGACGGCTATGTCACGATCGTCGGACGCGGCAAGGATCTGATCATTTCGGGCGGCTACAACATCTATCCCAAGGAAATCGAACTCGCGATCGACGCCATTGACGGCATAACGGAATCCGCCGTGATCGGCGTGCCGCATCCCGATTTCGGGGAAGGCGTGGTCGGCATCGTGGTGCGCGATGAAGGCGCCGCCATCGACGAATCGGCGCTCCTGCAATCGCTCGGCACCTCGCTTGCCCGCTTCAAACAGCCCAAGCGTATCTTCTTTTCCGAGGAATTGCCGCGCAACACGATGGGCAAGGTGCAAAAGGCCGCGCTGCGCGACACTTACGCGACCCTGTTTACCTCGGCCTGAGGAACGCGCCGGGGTGTCAGGTGGGGTCCGCCTGCCTCGCACCCCGCGCGAATAGGCGGTCCCAGGACGCCTCCGCCGCGACAGCCAGACAGATGACGGCAATCGCCAGGATCTGCCAGACCGACAGGGGCGTGCCGAGGAAAATCACGGCCAGGAAGGCCGCCATGACCGGTTTCAGAAAGAACAGGTACATGGCCCGTGTGATGTCCCGGGCGGCCGCCAGGCCGCCGATCCACAGCCATTGGGTCAGCGTGGTGTTGTAAAGCGCCAGCACCAGAATGGCGCTGGCCGCTGTCAGCGACAGCGTCGGCAGGGTGGTGAAGTCGACCCAGCGACCGAAGAAAAGTCCGACGCCGACCCACAGGATCGCGCCGCCGAAAAACAGCGTGATCGCGGTAATGCGCAGCGCGCCGTAGGTGGCGATGTAGGGTTTGATCAAAACCAGATAGACCGACATGAACAGGGCGCACAGGATCGCGAGCACGATCCCGATCAGGTTTGCGGCATTGCCCGCCAGCGCCAGGATGGCTCCGTCTGTCACCAGAAAGGCGACGCCGGCGATCGCCCCCAATCCGGAGACGATCTTCGCGGTGCCGATCGGCACCTTGTTGGCGACCATGTTGATCAGGCCGACGAAGATCGGCGCCGTCGTCACGACGGTCGCGACCTGCGGTACGGTGGCGTAGTCGAGCGACCAGTGAAAGAACAGGTAGGCGATTGCCACGCCAAAGACTGAAAACAAGAGTAGGACAACCCCATCCCGCCGGACAGGCGTAATCAGATCGCGCGACGACGGTATCAGAAGCGAGACGATCACCAGTCCGACACCGCCAAGCACGAAGCGCCAGACCGAGATTTCCGGTCCGTTAATGGTGGATGCGTTGGAAATCAGCTTGGCAACGAATTCAGAGGAGGCATGGCCGCACACGCCGATGAACACGGCGAGATAGGCGACCCAGCCATATCGATGCCAAAGGCCCGTCTGGGTGCCGGCTTTCGGATCGGCCATCAGCGCCGCCTCCCGGTCCGAATGCTGTCGGCGAAATTCAGGATGGCCCCGGCCAGTTCGGCCGGCCGTTCGACCGGCACCATATGCCCGGCATTGGGCATATCCAGGCGATCGACATCCGGCAGCCGTGCCGTCAGGGTGTCGATGTCATCGGCGTCCCGGAACACCCGATCCTGCAGGCCGGTGACCGAAAGCACCGGCAGCGTCAGCGATTCATAGGCAATATCCCAGTTCGCGGTGCCGCCGGCTGCAAGCAGAAGCAGCGAACCGTCGCCGTCTGGCAAGGGTGTATAGCCGCCCGGCTTCAGAAAATTCGCCCGGTTCTCGGCTTGCCATTCCTCATTGAAGAGCAGCGGCGCATAAAGATCGCGCACGAGGTCGAGCCCGCCGGTTCGCGCCGCCGTCACGACCGCCTCGTTGACCCAGTCGAGCCGGGCGCCGGCCCGGCGCCCCGTGGTGATCAGCACCAGCCCGCGTGCGGTCGCCGCACCGCCGGCAAGATGCGCCTCGATCCCGAAAAGACCCCCGATCGACAATCCAACGTGGATCGGGTCCGGCGGGCTTACATGATCGATAAGGGCCCGGGCATCGGCGACGATGCCGGCCACGTCCAGGTCGGTGAACGTGAAAGCGCTGCCCGCCTGACCTCGCAGATTGTAGGCAAGAAGCCCGTGGCCCGTGCCCTCAAGCACTGACCCGAACAAGGCGTGCCACATGCCCTTGTCGCCGGTCAGCGCATTGAAGCAGACGAACGTGAAGCCGCCGTCTTCGGGCGGGCTGTAGTCATAGGACAGGCTGTTGCCCGGCGAAAGCGTCAGTTCGGGCATAACGACCCCCACACATTTTCATCATGATTTTGTTGCCTGCGGCGGCGGCGTGACCTCGCGTCGTGCAACGACGGTTTCACGATGCGATATGTAGGTCGCGGCCGCAATGATCACGCCGCCGCCCGCGAACACGAACGGATCGACGGCTTCTCCGAACAGCAGCATGCCGAGGATCGAAGCCCAGACAAGTTGCAGAAAAGAGATCGGCTGGGTGACGGTGATCGGCGCGGCGGCCAGCGCCCGCGTCAGGGTGTAATGTCCCGCCGTTGCCGCGACTGCGGTCATGGCCAGCCAGAAGACTTCTTCCATTGTCGGCGTGCGCCATTGCCAGATCGCGCCGGGCAGCAATGTCAGTGTGCAGAACAGGGACAGCAGCGCAACGATCGTCGCCGGATCTTCGTCTTCCGTGAGCTTTTTCGTCAAAAGGAAGGAAATCGCGAACAACGGCGCGGCCAGCAATTGCGCCAATTGCCCGAGTGAAATTTCCTGGAAACCCGGACGCAGGATGATCAGCGCGCCGACAAGGCCGACAAGAACCGCCATGATGCGCCGCAGGTGCAGTTTTTCCGACAGGAACAACGCCGCACCGATGGTGACAAAAATCGGCGCCGTGTAGCCGATCGCCGTAACTTCTGCGATCGGGATCCGGGCCATGGCATAAAACCACAGCATGACGCCGATCCCGTGCACTAGGCCGCGGGCGCCGAACAGCATTGTCTTGCGCGGGTCCGGGCGCCGGCGGAAATAGGCAATCAACGCCGGCAGGACCATCAAAAGACCGATGAAGTACCGGATGAAGGCGGCTTCGATCGCCGGCATGTCCGACCCGAGATACCGCACGATGCAGGTCACGATGACGAACAGAAAGCCGGTTACGATCATCCAGCCGATGCCGGCTAGCACGCCTTCCGGGTCGCGCAGCACACGGGTTTCGGTGGCGCGGGCGGCCACCTGCGTCGCTGCTTTCTGATCGGACGGGGACTCCATTGAGGACCGTTTCACTCCCTGAGGGGAAGTATGGACCGAGGCTTCCTGGCTCAGCTATACGTTCAGTGCATGGCTGATATGCGGATCCGTTCACTCCACGACGTGGCAGCCTATTGCCGTCGCGTGCCCTTGCGGGGCGTGACGCCATGCACCTCGAAAACCGCGCCCGGCCCGAGCCGCGCCAGAAGCCGGGGCATGACGGCGCGATCGACCGCGATACAGCCTTCGGTCGGTCGGCGGTCGGCGCGGGCGAGATGGAAGAAGATCGCGCTACCCCGCCCGCGCACCCGCGGCAGCATGTTCCAGTCGAGCACCAGGACGACATCATAGAGCCCGTCGCTGCGCATCATCCGTTCGTGCCCGCTTGCGACGGGAAGCCGCACCGCCTGGTTGTAGCGCCCGTCGCCGGGATCGTCGCACCATCCATCTGTTTCCTTTAGACAGGTCAACGGAAGCCGTGTGCGCGGCCGCACGAGACGATCATTGCGATACCGGCCGGCAAGCAGGGTCATCCGGGCGATCGGCGTACCGCCATCGCCTTCGCGCTTGCGCTGCACGGGACCGCCTGATCCGAGGACACAGGCATGGGTGAGGGTTCCCACGCACAATCGTCCGCGTGTCCGGTCCAGTGGATTGGGGAAAACCCGCACCAGAGCAGGGCAGCAGGTCTTGCCGGGTCTTGCGACTGGAAAGGTTAACGGAGAAATAATCCGCAAAGGCATGCAAGTCTTCACCGCGACGTGAACGAATTGTGTTCTATATAGTCCAAAAAACCGCTTTGAGACCCGTTCAAGTTCTCACGTTCATCCCCATTTGTGCGATGCGCGCAACGAGAAAACCCCGCGTAATACCGATGGTTATGACTGCGGTTCGACACTACGCCAAACTGAGGAATACGGCATGACAGCCAGAAAAATACTGATCGTCGACGATGATAATGAATTGCGCGAAGCGCTGGTTGAACAGCTCTCGCTGTACGACGAATTCGAGACGATCCAGGGTGATACCGCGTCCAAGGGGATTCAGCTCGCCCGCTCCGAACTCATCGATCTTCTGATCATGGATGTCGGCCTGCCCGACATGGACGGTCGCGAGGCAGTGAAGCTGATGCGCAAGAACGGCTTCAAGGCGCCGATCATCATGCTGACCGGTCACGACACCGATTCCGACACGATCCTCGGACTGGAAGCCGGCGCCAACGACTATGTTGTCAAACCTTTCAAGTTTGCCGTGCTTCTCGCCCGGGTCCGGGCGCATTTGCGGCAGCACGAACAGAGCGAGGATGCAACGTTTGCAATCGGCCAGTACACGTTCAGGCCGGCCAGCAAACTCTTGACCGAGGACAGCGGATCCAAGATCCGTTTGACCGAGAAGGAAACGGCGATCCTCAAGTATCTCTACCGTGCCGGCGAGAAACCCGTCACCCGGGACATTCTGCTGCACGAGGTCTGGGGATACAATTCCGGCGTCACCACACACACGCTGGAAACCCACATTTATCGCCTGCGCCAGAAAATTGAGCGGGATCCGTCCAACGCGGAGCTTCTCGTGACCGAATCCGGAGGCTATAAGCTGGTTCCGTAAACGCTACGGACCCATGCAATGAGCCTTGAACGGGATATCGGCTTTCTCAGAAATCTGCCCCTTTTGTCGGACCTGTCCGAGGACCAGTTGCGGCTGCTGGCATTCGGGGCGGACTTCCGCATAACCCGCGAAGGCGAAACCCTGTTCAGAGCAGGCGATTTCGCCGATTGCGGCTTCCTCGTGAAGACCGGCGCCATCGGCCTCTACAATGAGGGCAATGCCGATGGACCGCCCGACGACGTCGCCGAGCCTGGCACGCTGCTCGGCGAACTGGCCCTTTTGATCGAAACCCGCCGCTCGATGCGCGCGGTCGCGCTTGAACGCACGGAATTGCTGCAGATTCGCAAGGCGCTGTTCCGCCGGATGCTGGAAGAGTTTCCGGAAATCGCCGTTCGCCTGCAGGGCACGATGGGCGACCGCATCGGTGCGTTTGCCCGAGAAATCGCCCCGGTTGCCGATCGGCTCGACAGGGCGGAGAGGATGAGCCGGACGGCACGGCGCAACAGCGCCCAGTCCGACCCTGACTGACCGGGAGTCGGCACGCCGGCCTCACCTCTGGAAAACACCGGACTGATGCACGGAACGATTGTGCGACTTAAAAAAGCGTGGTCAATCTGGGTAGCCTGACGATCGGAGACCGCCATGCCTCGCCTGTTTACCGCGTTGGAAGTCCCCGCCGATCTGGCTCTTCGCCTGTCGTTCCTGAAAGGGGGCCTGCGTGGCGCCCGCTGGATCGTTCCGGACAACTTTCACATCACGCTGCGTTTCATCGGCGATGTCGAAGGTCCCGTGGCCGATGCGATTGCCGAGTCGCTTGCCCGCATCGACCGGCCGCGTTTCGATCTGACCGTCGACGGGCTCGGTTCGTTCGGGACAAGAAAGCCGCATTCGCTCTGGGCCCGCGTCGTTCCCGACACCGCCTTGCTTGAATTGCAGGCCGAACAGGAGCGCGTTATCCAGCGCGCGGGCCTGCCGCCGGAAGGCCGAAAATACACACCGCACATCACACTGGCTCGGCTGCGGGGCGCCACCCAGGCGGAAACCGCCGGCTGGCTCGCCTTGCGCGGTGAATTCGGCCCGGTAAGCTTTCCCATCACCCGTTTTGTCCTGTTATCCTCACGCGCTTCGGTCGGCGGCGGCCCCTACATTGTCGAAGATGCGTACGACCTTCTGGACAGCGCCGCCTGAGATCGTTTGACTGATCGCTCCGGAGCCTATCGATCGCTGGAGCCGAAATTGCCTTTTCCGTCTTTCTTGCGTTCGTATGTCGCGTCCTTTTCGTTTGTCGGCCTGACGGTTGCGACACTGTTTTTTGCCTTGTCCCTGACACCCTCGCTGCTGCCCCGGACATATCCCGTTCAGGGCGCCCTGTCCGGACTGGCGCTTGCCGTCGGTTATGGTCTTGGCGTTCTAGGCGTCTGGGTGTGGCACTACCTGGAATTGCCGAAACCGAATGGACGGATCGTCCGTTTTGGTCGCTGGGCCACGATCGTCGCGGCCCTGCTGGTTGCCGCGTTCTTCCTGTGGCGCATGACAATCTGGCAGAATTCCATCCGCGACCTGATGGAAATGCCGTTGCTTGAGACGGCGCATCCCTGGCGCGTGGGCCTGATTGCCGGGATCGTCGCGATCCTGCTCGTCGCCTGCGGTCGCCTCTTTGGTTATGCCTGCCGGTGGGCGGCCCAAACGCTCAATCGGGTCGTTCCGCGTCGGATATCGAACGTCGCCGGCGTGCTCATCATCGGCACCTTGCTCCTGACCTTCATCAACGGCGTGGTCGTAAGGCAGGCCCTTTATCTCGCCGACCAGGCCTTTGCGGATCTGGACGCGCTGGTCGAGTACGGCGTCGAGCAACCCGCTGATCCGCTTGCGTCCGGCAGCCCGGCCTCGCTGATTGACTGGGATACGATCGGGCGGCGCGGCAAGGACTTCATTGCCAGGGGACCGAGCCCGGAAGACCTGAGCGCGTTTTCCGGGAAACCGGCCGAGCGCCCGCTTCGGATCTATGTCGGCCTGAAGTCGCGCGAAAGCGAACAGGCGCGCGCCGAACTGGCCCTCGCTGAATTGAAACGGGTAGGTGCCTTCGAAAGGTCGGTCCTGATTGTCGCGAGTCCGACCGGCACCGGCTGGCTCGACCCGTCCGCAACCGACACGCTGGAATACATCCACAACGGCGACACCGCCATCGTTACGATGGCCTATTCCTATCTGCCGAGCTGGATCACCATCCTGATCGATCCCGACCGCTCCCGGTCGCAAGCACGCGCCCTGTTCGACGTCGTCTACCCCTATTGGACTTCGTTGCCGAAAGAAAACCGGCCCCGGCTCTATCTGCATGGCCTCAGCCTCGGTTCGCTTGGATCCGAAGCGGCAGCAGACCTGATTTTCATGCTGAAGGATCTGATTCACGGCGCGGTCTGGAGCGGCCCGCCATTTCCAAGCCGGACCTGGTCGGCAATCACAAGGGCCCGCAATCCGAATTCGCCCGCCTGGCTGCCGCGCTTTCGCGACGGCTCGCTGATCCGTTTCACGGCGCGGGAAAACGCTCTCGACCTGCCGAGTGCGGAATGGGGCCCGGTACGCGCCGTCTATATCCAGCATGCCAGCGACCCGATGGTCTTCTTTTCGCCGGACCTGCTCTTCAAGCGGCCGGATTGGCTGATCGGCGCGCGCGGACCGGATGTCTCGCCCTATCTGCAATGGGTGCCGATCGTGAGCTTTTTGCAGATCGGTTTCGACCTGCCGATGGCAACCAGCGTGCCGATCGGTTACGGCCACAACTATGCGCCGGCGGCCTATATCGATGCCTGGGTCGAAGTCACCGATCCTGAAGGCTGGACGGCAGCCGACACGGAACGCCTGAAACGCCGCTTCGTAAAGTGATGCCAGCCGTGAAGATTCTCAGGCCCGTCCGCCCTCGGTCTGAAGCCAGGCGCCGCCGCAGGCCTTGGCAAGGTCGCGGACGCGCAGGATGTAGGATTGGCGTTCGGTGACGGAAATCACCCCCCGCGCATCCAGAAGATTGAAGACGTGGCTGGCCTTGATGCACTGGTCATAGGCGGGCAGCGCCATCAGGTGACGCGCATTGTCGCCCTCGCCCTCTTCTTCCCGGCCCTTTTCGATCAGCGACAGGCATTCCGCCTCCGCATCCTTGAAATGCTGGAACAGCATGTCGGTATTGGCGTGTTCGAAATTGTGGCGGGAATATTCCTGTTCCGCCTGCAGGAAGACGTCGCCGTAGCTGATGCGCTCGGCGCCTTCGCGCCCGTTGAAATTCAGGTCGTAAATGCTGTCGACGCCCTGGATATAGGTCGCGAGCCGTTCCAGTCCGTAGGTGAGTTCCCCCGAAACCGGCGCACACTCATACCCTGCGACCTGCTGGAAATAGGTGAATTGCGACACTTCCATGCCGTCGCACCAGACTTCCCATCCCAGTCCCCAGGCACCGAGCGTCGGGCTTTCCCAATCGTCCTCCACAAAACGGATGTCATGTTCCATCGGGTCGATCCCGATCGCATAGAGCGACCTCAGATAGAGATCCTGCAGGTCCGGCGGCGACGGTTTGATGATCACCTGGTACTGGTAATAGTGCTGCAGCCGGTTCGGGTTCTCGCCGTACCGGCCGTCCGTCGGCCGACGGGAGGGTTGGGCATAGGCGGCCTTCCACGGTTTCGGACCGAGCGAGCGCAGCGTCGTCGCCGGATGGAAGGTGCCGGCGCCGACTTCCATATCGTAAGGCTGCAGGATCACGCAGCCCTCCGCGGCCCAGAAATTCTGCAGCGTCAGGATCAGGCCCTGGAACGATCGGCGCGGGTCGAGATGCGGTTCGGGCGCGGTCATGGCAGGTGTCCGGAAAAAGCTCAAGCGACGGTGCGGCGAGCCTTAAGCGCGCCCGCCGTTCAGGTCAAGCTGCGGCTGATCGCACCGTTTATCGAAGATTGCCGCGCGGTCGCGCGAAACACGACCTGGTCAGGTACGGTCTTTGGGACGATAAACGCCGGTTTCCGGATCCTTGACGAGTGTCGGAATCTGTTCGGCCTTTTCTTTCATGCCGGTCCGTTCATCGAGTTCGGCGCCGACCCGCGCCATTTCGCGCGACAGCAAGCGGTATCCGAAATATACTGCCGCTCCGATCACGGCTAGTCCGATTAATTGCGGCATGGTCGTGTCCAAGGTCCCCGGTCTGAAAGTCGGGCGCGGCGGCAGCAATGATCCCGCCTGAGACTGGCCGGCGCCGGGCGTTAAAGCCCGTAACGCGCCAGAAGCGCCCGTTCTTCAAGGCTAGATAGGATATCGTCGGCCGAAATGTAAGGCCGGACCCCGCCGACGCCCGACCGGCGGAACGGAAAACCGCGCTCTGTGGTGATGAGTCTCGGCTTGGCGTCCTCGCCGAATTTCGATCTCAAGACGGATTGCAGATCGCCGAGATCATCGACAAGGCCGAAGTCCCGGGCCTTGCGTCCGGTCCAGAACAGTCCGGAGAACAGATCCTCGTCCTCGCGCAACAGATCGCCGCGCCGTTCCTTGACCATGTCGATGAAGATCTCATGCATATCTTCCTGCAGGCCGAGCAGATGGTCGACATCCTGTTGTTTCTTCGGCTGAAACGGATCGAGGATCACCTTGTTCTTTCCGGCCGTGTAGACCCGTCGTTCGACGCCGATCTTTTCGATGAGGTCGACGAACCCGAAACCGGCCGCCACGACTCCGATCGAGCCGACCACCGAGGTCGGATCGGCGAAGATCTCGTCTCCCGCAAGTGCAATCATATAGCCGCCGGACGCCGCCACATCCTCCACGAAGACCAGGACCTGTTTTTCCTTTTCCTCGGCCAGGCTGCGCACCCGCTGATAGATCAGCCGCGATTGCACGGGCGACCCGCCCGGCGAATTGACCAGGATCGCAACCGCCGGCGCTTCCTTGATCTTGAAGGCCTTGTCCAAGGCCGGCGCGACGCCGGCTAGGTTGAGATTGGGGCGCAGGCCGGACGACGGCGAAATGACGCCGGACATCCGCACGGTGGGGATGATCGTCTCGTCAGAGCGAAAACGTTTCGGCAGGAACGCCTGAAGGCGACGGAACACGGGCGACATCCCTTTCAAGAAGGTGGATGGAAACTGTCCGGACGGTATCTGGGCCTTGATTATCAATTTGCAATCCGGCGCGAAAGCCCGGCACGGATCGCGACGACATCACAGGTGGTTCAGGCCGCCGATGCCGACAGTTTGGCCTTGATTTCCAGAAAGTCACGCCAGGCATTCCGTTTCTGGGCCGTCTGGCGCAAGAGATAAGCCGGGTGCCAGGTTGCCATGACCGGGATGGTGCGGCGGTCCGTCTCATAGCTGCGCCACACGCCGCGCAACCGCGTAATACCTTCGCGCTTGCGCAGCAATTGTTGCGCCGGCGCATTGCCGAGCAGCACCAGTACGTCCGGATCCGCAAGCGCAATCTGTCGTTCGATGAAGGGCCGGCAGATCTCGGCTTCCTGGGGGCTGGGCGTTCGGTTGCCGGGCGGCCGCCAGGGCACCGTGTTGGCGACGTAGATATCGCTGCGCGCATACCCGATCGCCTTGAGCATACGGTCGAGCAATTGGCCGGATCGCCCCACGAACGGTTTGCCGGCAATGTCCTCGTCACGTCCGGGAGCCTCGCCAACCAGCATCAGGCGGGCCTTCGGATCGCCATCGGAAAAAACCAGCGACTTGGCCGTCTTTCTCAAACCGCAGCCTTCGAAACGGGACAGGATATCCCGCAATTCGTCGAGCGTTTGCGCGCTGGCCGCGGCCTGTCGCGCTGACATAACCGCCTCGTCCGCCGAAATCGGGTCGGCCGGCGGCCGCGCGATCGCGGGCGCCGATCGGGACGGCTCGCTTCGCCCGGACGCCTGGACCCGTTCGAGCACGGCCGCCGCCTGAGCCCGATCGCGTTCCGCCTTGGCGTCCCGCTCGTTGCGAAGATCGGCAAATCGGTCGCGCGGCACATCGTCCACGGGAAGGTCGACGCCGGCGGCAACGTAAAATTCCAGTATGGCTTCGATCGATCGGGACATCGGATGGCGGCGGACCGGACAGGGACGACGGGATCGGATGTATTGACGACACCGTATAAAGCAGGCACATCCGAGGAGAAATCTGCGGCGCGGAGCTTGCCGGCTTCAGACTTCAGGATGAACCAGAACCGATGTCCTGTCCACAACCGGACGAGCATCGAACGAGCGTCGGACAGGCAACCTCAACGGGTCTGCCGGGCGGCGCTGGAGGAAGAAGACGGAATGGAGAATTTGCCGGAACGGGAATCGATGGAGTTCGATGTCGTGATCGTCGGCGCCGGTCCGGCAGGGCTTGCCGCTGCCATCCGACTGAAGCAGATCGCCGCCGAAAGAGACGAAGACATCTCCGTCGTGGTCCTTGAAAAGGGGTCCGAGGTCGGAGCGCATATCCTGTCCGGCGCGGTCGTCGACCCGATTGCCCTTGACCGGCTGATGCCGGAATGGCGGGAAGAGGACACGCCGCTCAAGACGGAAGTCACCGACGACATCTTCCTGTTCCTCGGGCCGGCCGGCGCCCTGCAATTGCCCAACCTGATGATGCCCGGCCTGATGTCGAACCACGGCAATTATGTCGTTTCACTCGGCAATGTGTGTCGCTGGATGGCAGAAAAGGCCGAGGCGCTGGGCGTTGAAATATATCCCGGTTTCGCGGCGGCGGAAATCTTGTACGACGAGGCGGGCGCGGTCATCGGCGTGGCAACCGGCGATATGGGCATCGGCAAGGAAGGCGAACAGAAGGACACGTATATGCGGGGCATGGCACTGCTCGGCAAATATGTCCTGATCGGTGAAGGCGTGCGGGGGTCGCTTGCCAAGCAGCTGATCGCAAAATTCGACCTGGCGAAGGGATGCGAGCCGCCGAAATTCGGCATCGGCCTGAAAGAATTGTGGGAAATCGATCCGGAAAAGCACCGTCCCGGACGCGTCCAGCACTCGTTCGGCTGGCCGTTGGATATGAAAACCGGCGGAGGATCGTTCCTCTATCACCTCGAAGACAACCTCGTATCGGTCGGCTTCGTGGTTCACCTGAATTACCAGAATCCGTACCTGTCGCCGTTCGAGGAATTCCAGCGGTTCAAGACCCACCCCGCGATTGCGCCGCTGTTCGAAGGCGGCAAAAGGATATCTTACGGTGCGCGTGCCATCACGGAAGGCGGATACCAGTCGGTTCCCAAGCTGAGTTTTCCGGGCGGCGCGCTGATCGGCTGCTCGGCCGGGTTTGTCAACGTGCCGCGCATCAAGGGATCGCACAATGCGATGCTGTCCGGCATGATGGCGGCCGATAGTGTCGGCGAAGCGCTCGCAGCCGGGCGCACCAACGACGCGATCGAAAGCTACGAGAAAGCCTGGCGCCAGAGCGATATCGGCCGCGATCTCTACGCGGTGCGCAACGTCAAGCCGCTCTGGTCGAGATTCGGTACGCTTGGCGGTGTCGCGCTTGGCGGGCTCGACATGTGGACCAACGAATTGATGGGCTGGTCGATGTTCGGCACGCTCGCTCACGGCAAGCCCGATCATGCGGCCCTCAAACCGGCAGCCGAATGCAAACGGATCGACTATCCGAAGCCGGACGGCAAGATTTCCTTCGACCGACTGTCCTCGGTTTTCCTGTCGGCAACCAACCACGAGGAGGACCAGCCGGTCCACCTGAAGGTCCAGGATGCCGGCCTGCAGAAGTCCAGCGAACACGACGTCTATGCCGGTCCGTCCAACCGGTACTGTCCGGCCGGAGTCTACGAATGGGTCGAGCCCGAGGACGGACCGGGTGACCCAACATTCGTCATCAACGCCCAGAACTGCGTGCACTGTAAGACCTGCGACATCAAGGATCCGAACCAGAACATCAACTGGACGGTTCCCGAAGGCGCCGGCGGGCCGAATTACCCCAACATGTAGGGGCCGTACCGAAGGCCGGGCGCAGCCCCGCCCGACCCACCGAAGGCTGAAGCCATGACCGCGTCCTCTCCCAAGACCATTGCGGCCGCACAAACGGCCCTTGCGGGTGCGCGACCGCTCACGGCGGCGTTGTGGATGGGGGGTGCGGTGGCCTCTTTTGCGATCATGGCCGTCGCCGGACGCGAACTGTCCGCCGAACTCGATACGTTCGAGATCATGGCCTATCGCTCGGTAATCGGCTTTATCATCGTTTGCGCTCTGGTGTTTGGCAGCGCCAGAGGCTTTTCACAGATCGCCACGCGCCGGCCCGGCCTGCATGTCGTGCGCAACGTGTTTCACTTCGCCGGTCAGAACCTGTGGTTCTATGGCGTTGCCGTGATCCCCCTGGCGCAATTGGTGGCTCTGGAATTCACCAACCCGATCTGGGTCGCGCTGCTGGCACCGCTGCTCCTGTCGGAACGCATCACAAAATGGCGGATCCTTGCCGCGATCATGGGTTTCGTCGGTGTTCTGATTGTCGCCAGGCCCGGGGTCGCTCCGTTCGAATGGGGCCATGCGGCCGGCCTCGGCGCCGCGCTCGGCTTTGCCCTCAACACGATCTTCACGAAGGAATTGTCCCGCACGGATTCAACGTTGTGCGTGCTGTTCTGGATGACGCTCAGCCAGGCGGCGATGGGCTTCGCGCTGGCCGCGTTCGGCGGCATGGCATTGTTCTCCTGGGCCATGACACCCTGGGTCGTCGTTGTCGGCATATGCGGTCTGACCGCCCATTACAGCCTGACGTCCGCGCTGGCCAATGCCCCGGCCTCGGTCGTCGCGCCGATGGAATTCCTGCGGTTGCCGGTGCTGGCCGTCGTCGGCATGCTGATGTACGGCGAATCGCTGGAGATCGCCGTTTTTGTAGGCGGCGCGATTATCCTGGCCGGCAACCTTCTCAACATCAATGTGGAGCGAAGGCGGCCGAGCGACCGATGATCTATCAATTGCTGCTGGGTTCCACCCTGATTGCCGCCACCGTTGTGATTCACGCGCTCGGCACGATCACGGCCATTCCCTATCTGAAACGCGGCGCGCGGGTCGCCATGGGCTCACGCGGCAATGCGCGGCGGGTGGAGTTCGTGATCCTCGTCGTTTTGTGGCTGTTTTTTCTGCACACGGCCCAGATCTGGCTCTGGGCCGCCTGTTATTATTATCTGTCCAAACTGCCGGATTTCGAAACGGCGCTATATTTTTCCACCGTGAGCTATACGACGCTCGGTTATGGCGACATCGTCCTCGATCGGCAATGGCGCCTGCTATCGGCCGTGCAGGCGGGCAACGGTATTTTGTTGTTCGGCTGGAGCACGGCCTTCCTGTTCGGCGTCGTACGCCGGGTCTGGGAAGCGGAACTGTCCGAAAGCACCGATTCCTGACCGAGTACCTCGTTCAGGCGGCCGACCCGCGCCAGTCCAGCGCGGCTTCAAGGCGGTCATTGCCCCAGAACAATTCGCCATCCGGCGTGACAAAGCTCGGCGCACCGAAAACGCCGCACTGGGCCGCTTGCTCACCGTTGTCGCGCAAGCGCTGCTTAACGGCCGGGTCGCCGGCTGCCTGCATGGCCGCCTCGGCATCGGGTGTGACCGTTTCGAGGATCGCGGCCAGGACCGGTGGTTGCGAAATGTCCTTTCCCTCGCCGAACTCGGCAACAAAGACGGCGCGGCTGAAGGCTTCCGTCCAGCCTTGACGTTGCCCGACCACCGCAAGGCGGGCGGCAAGCAGACTGTGTTGCGGAAACGGATCGGGACGAACAAGGGCGAGCCCGGCTTGCTGCGTCAGCCGTTCCATGTCGCGCCACATATAGCGCCCCTTGTCCGGGTAGATGTTGAACGGCGAGGTGGTCCAGCCCCGCTCATGAAACACCGGTCCGAGCATGAACGGCACCCATTCGACGCCCCGCCCCCGTTCTGCGGCGAGCTCGGAAATGCGCATCGCCGAGAGATAGGAATAGGTCGACGCAAATTCGTAGAAAAACCGGATTTGTCCCGTCATCCTGGAGGCCGCCCTGTGGTTTCTTGGCGCGATCTTTCTGATTGCCGATAGCCGGCAAAACCCGATATCACCGGCACGGTTATGGGACATGCGACCGATCGGAATCAATCTTTATGACGGCCTCGGCAGAAAAGCGTCGGCAATGGCGCATTCGTATGTTCGGCACCGTTCTGGCGCGCCCGATCCTTGCCTCGTTGCTTCTGTTGGGCGCCGTCAGCGCCCTGTTCTGGACCGCCCCGGGCATCGACCTTGCCGTCACCGGGCTTTACTACTCCCCTGACGACTGGTTTCCGGGCCGCACCAACGAGGCGCTGGTCCTGCTGCGCCGCATCGGTATCGATGCCGCACGGGGCATCACGATCTGCGTTGTCCTGCTGGTCGTCATCCGGATTCTGTTCTGGCGCGGCCCGGCAGTACTCAGCGGGCGATCGCTCGCCTTTCTCCTGTCGAGTGCCGCGCTCGGCCCCGGCCTGATCGTCAACATTTTCCTGAAGGAAGTCTGGGGACGCCCGCGCCCGCACATGGTCGAACTCTTCGGCGGTGACGTGCCGTTTGTACCGGTCTGGCAGATCACCGATTACTGCCAGGGCAATTGTTCCTTTGTGTCCGGAGAAGCAGCGTCGGCCTTCTGGCTGTTCGCTTTTGTGTTTCTGGTCCCGCGCGACATGCGCAGGGCCCTGTTTGCCGCTGTCGCACTGTTCGCCGGCGCAGTCTCGCTGAACCGCATCGCCTTCGGCGGTCACTTTGTGTCCGACGTTCTGATTGCCTGGTGTCTTACTCTCGTCGTCATCCTGGCCATGCGGGTCCTGTTCCTGCGTCCGGCGGGCACGCCGGACCCGTATGACGCCGCCCTTGTCTCGATCGGGCGCGCAGTGTCTGCGGTATTTTCGACGCAATCGCCGTCCCGCGGGTGAGCCGGGCCTTGCGGTCGCGGCGCACATCGCTAATGTGCCGCCGGTTTACGTCCCTCCCGCGGCTGTGTCCGGCGGCTTCCAACGAGAACAAACATGACGCAAGACATCAAGAAAGTGGTGCTGGCCTATTCCGGCGGGCTCGACACGTCGGTGATCCTGAAATGGCTGAAGGTCGCCTACGATTGCGAGGTGGTGACGTTCACTGCCGATCTCGGGCAGGGCGAGGAATTGGAACCGGCCCGCCGCAAGGCCGAAATGATGGGCGTCAGCGAGATCTATATCGAGGATCTGCGCGAGGAATTCGTGCGTGACTTCGTGTTCCCGATGTTCCGCGCCAATGCCGTCTACGAGGGGCTCAACCTGCTCGGCACGTCGATCGCCCGGCCGCTGATCTCCAAACGGCTGATCGAAATCGCCGAGGAGACCGGCGCCGACGCCATTTCGCATGGCGCCACCGGCAAGGGCAATGATCAGGTCCGGTTCGAACTGGCCGCATACGCCCTCAATCCGGATATCAAAGTCATCGCCCCCTGGCGGGAATGGGACCTGACCTCGCGCACGAAGCTCGTCGATTTCGCCGAACAGAACCAGATCCCGATCCCGAAGGACAAACGCGGCGAGGCACCGTTTTCGGTCGACGCCAACCTCCTGCACACCTCTTCGGAGGGCAAGGTCCTGGAAGATCCCGCGCAAGCCTCGCCGGAATTCGTCTATTCCCGCACGGTCGCGCCGGAAGACGCGCCCGACAGCCCGACGCTCATCGAAATCGGCTTCGAACGCGGCGATGCGGTGTCGATAAACGGCGAGAAGCTGTCACCCGCCGCGCTGCTCACGCGGCTCAACGAATACGGCCGGGACAACGGCATCGGCCGGCTCGACCTGGTGGAAAACCGTTTTGTCGGCATGAAATCCCGCGGCATCTACGAAACTCCGGGCGGCACGATCCTGCTGGAGGCGCATCGCGGCATCGAATCCATCACGCTCGACCGCGGCGCAGGCCATCTGAAGGACGAATTGATGCCGCGTTATGCCGAACTCATCTACAATGGTTTCTGGTTCTCCCCGGAGCGGGAAATGCTGCAGGCCGCCATCGACCGATCCCAGGAATTTGTCACCGGCACCGTGACCGTTAAGCTCTATAAGGGGTCGGCCAATGTGGTCGGTCGCGCCTCGCCCTATTCGCTGTATGACGAAGACCTCGTCACCTTCGAGGAAGGCGCGGTGGCCTACGATCACCACGATGCTCAGGGCTTCATCAATCTGAACGCGCTGCGTCTGAAACTCGTCGGACACCGCGCAAAGCGCCACCGTTGACGGTTCGCCGCGGGCATCGCGGCTTTGCCATTTCGTACCGCCGCACTATCTCCTGGAGCGCAATGACGCAAGCCAGTCCGCATCAGGAGGTTCCATGGACAAGCCAGTCGTCGCCCAGAAATCCCCCATGCCTGTCGAGGTGGTAGCCGGCAAGACCTATTTCTGGTGCTCCTGCGGCCGCTCCGCCAACCAGCCGTTCTGCGACGGCAGCCACAAGGACACCGCTTTTTCGCCGATCCCCTGGAAATCGGAGGAAACCGGCAAAAAGTTCTTTTGCTGCTGCAAGATGACCGACGGCCAGCCGTTCTGCGACGGGACACATTCTAAAATCTGAGTGGGTCAATCGGCGATTGCGGCGGTTCCGACGCCGCGCCGCATAGACTTTTTTGCACTTGCGAACACAATTCTTCTGTGATCCGTATGCTACAATTCGGATCTGGCCGAAAATACCGGCCGACTTGCAGAAGGATCGCACCATGAATGCGATGGCCGCAGCCGCACCTGCCACCGAGAGCTATTCGGCGGACACGAAGGACCTGTACGAAGTCGGCGAAATCCCGCCGATGGGTCACGTGCCGGAAAAGATGTATGCCTGGACGATCCGCAAGGAACGCCACGGCCCGCCCGAGGACGCCATGCAGCTTGAGGTCGTCCCGACCTGGGAGCTCGACAGCCACGAAGTCCTCGTGCTCGTCATGGCCGCAGGCGTCAATTACAACGGCATATGGGCCGCGCTCGGCGAACCGATCTCCGTCTTCAATTCACACAAATCGCCGTATCACATTGCCGGTTCGGACGCCTCGGGGATTGTCTGGGCAGTCGGCTCCAAGGTCTCGCGCTGGAAGGTCGGCGACGAGGTCGTCATCCACTGTAATCAGGACGACGGCGACGACGAGGATTGCAATGGCGGCGATCCGATGTTTTCGCAGAGCCAGCGGATCTGGGGCTACGAAACTCCGGACGGCTCGTTTTCCCAGTTTGCCCGGGTTCAGGCGCAGCAATTGATGCCGCGGCCGAGACACCTGACCTGGGAAGAAGCGGCCTGCTACACACTGACGCTCGCCACCGCCTATCGCATGCTGTTCGGTCACGCGCCGCATACGATCAATCCCGGCCAGAACGTGCTCGTCTGGGGTGCGTCCGGCGGTCTCGGCGTGTTCGGCATCCAGCTCTGTGCCGCCGCCGGCGCCAATGCCATCGGCGTCATCTCCGACGAAGACAAGCGTGACTATGTCATGAGCCTCGGCGCGCGCGGCGTCATCAACCGCAAGGACTTCAATTGCTGGGGCCAGCTGCCGACGGTGAATTCGGAGGAATACGGCAC
>JBCDLT010000039.1:0-56954 GCA_038745065.1 Pseudomonadota bacterium
CCACAATGGATCGGGTGTGCGGACGGATAGGGTATCCGAAGACAATCCGTGTTGATCAGGGATCCGAGTTCATCTCCCGCGACATGGACCTGTGGGCCTATCAACGCGGGATCACCCTCGACTTCTCACGGCCAGGCAAGCTGACCGACAACGCGTTTATCGAGGCGTTCAACATGTTTGATTCCAGGTTTTGATGGTGCAGTCTTTTCGTCAGAATGGAGGGAGGCACTATGGGACAGGTTCTGCACGGGAGCGCCAAAACGACAAAGGCGGTGCGTCGAGCAATACAAAATAGTCAAAAGAGCCTGAGAGCGCTGTCGAAGCGCTACGGCATCAACCCCAAGACGGTCGCTAAATAGAAGAATCGGAACTCGGTCGCCGATCTTCCGACGGGACCGAAAGAGCCGCATTCGACCGTGCTCTCACTTGAAGAGGAAGCGATCATCGTCGCCTTCCGCAAGCACGCGCTGTTGCCGTTGGACGACTGCCTGTACGCGCTGCAGCCGACCATCCCGTATCTGACGCGTTCGTCGCTGCATCGTTGCCTGCAGCGCCACGGCATCTCCCGGCTGCCGGATGTCGAGGGCGACAAGCCGGCGAAGCGGAAGTTCAAGCGCTATCCGATCGGCTACTTGCACATCGATATCGCCGAGGTGCGCACCGCCGAGGGCAAATTGCACATGTTCATGGCGGTCGACCGGACATCGAAGTTCGTCTTTGCCGAACTCCACGAGAAGGCACCAACACGGATCGCGGCCGAGTTCATGGGCCGCTTGATCGAAGCCGTACCATATAAGATCCACACCGTTCTGACCGATAATGGCATCCAGTTCACAACGCCCGGTGCCGGAGGATCAGCCGTCCCTCTGATCAAAGAGGCAATGGCAAAAGGCGAGCTATTCCGTGCCCACGCGTTCGAATATGCCTGCGCCCAGGCCGACATCGATTATCGCACCACAAAGCCGAAACACCCCTGGACCAACGGTCAGGTTGAACGCATGAACCGCACAATCAAAGACGCCACTGCAAAACGGTTCCACTACGACGACCACAACCAGCTCAGACGGCATCTCGAAGACTTCATCTCAGCTTACAACTTCGGCCGCCGGTTAAAGACCCTCAAAGGGCTCACGCCATACGAGTTCATCTGCAAGCAATGGACAATCGAATCCCAAAGATTCAAAATAGACCCAATCCATCAAATGCCGGGACTGAACACCTAGTGCGGCAGTAGCCAGCGGCTCGATCATCTGGCACTCTGTGTCCACCTAAGGTTTGCTAGATGAAGCCCCAATGCTTCCCAGGTGGGCGAAAAGGAGGTTTTCGACGTCATTGTCGCGCCGCCGTTAAGGGTGATTGGGAGGCAGTTCTTGTTCATGTGCGTTCCTGGATGAAGGGTTAAAGTCGGCGTTTGAACGCAAATGGTTAGCGGGCGCGAGTCGGGTGCACATCCGGCAACAGTCTGCGCTGTGGCTTAGTGGCAGTTGAAGTAAAGGGGGACAGGTTATGTCATCGATAGTTCTGTACACGGCAAGCGCATTTCTTCTAATGGCCGGAGAGGTGATGGCTCAGGAGAGCATTATCGACCGGTTGAATGCACTGAGTGACAAGACTGCGACCCAAAGCTTAACACTTCAGGCGCTACGCAGTGATTTGGATGCACTGACCAAGAGACTCGCTGATCTAGAGGAAAAGCGATCACGTCGCCGCATCGAAGTGCGAGGGCTCCAATCTACGGCATCCGGAAGCAACCAGCGTATTGACTGCGCCGCAGATGAGGTCGTGCTTGCGTGCTACGCTCTTATGGTGCCCAGCGGCTCAGCCCTCTGTAACGTCAGCATAATCAATAGTAGCAAAACATGCGCAACTTCCGGCTGCCGATTGCCTGCTGAACAACGCTATCAATTGAATACTTTTTGCGGCAAGATTATAGACTAACCGATACCGACACTGAGGAAAGCACCTCGAGCATTTGATTTATTTGTTTATACAATGTCACTCTGTCCTGAGACTCAAGTAATCTCTTACCTTTGAGGAGAGTCAGCAAATGAATTGCCTCACTCCCCAACACGCCGTCGGCAAGTGTATGAGTTTTCGAGCCTTGATCAGCGGCGCGGGCTGACTGCGTGCGCCGATTTCGTGAGCGCTGCCGGGAACTTGTTCCCGATCGCGCTGTGTGGGCGTCGTTCGAATTAGTCTCTGCGCCAAGTCTCCAATTTTTCCTTGGCATCAGCAAGGTTCAGGAACCAGTGGTCGTTCAGACATGCCGACCGAAGCCGCCCCCCCCTGCTCAAGCCAGGGTCAGGCTATTGGATGCCTCAATGAACGCATTTTCGGTCAGCTTGCCCAGTTTTCAAAAAGTAGTTCTTGATCCCACGTCGATAGGCCCATCATCCTTGATGCGCTGTTCAACGGTGGCCTGGCCGGGTCGACGGGACTTGTTCCGGTAGCTCTTGGGATTGAGTTGGATCACCGAGCAGGGCCGGCGGATCGAGATCGCTCATTCCATCGCATCTCGTCGACTAGCGTTCTTTTCCAGCCAGGGTGAGGACTGGTTTATGAAAAGGCCGGTGGACCTTTTCAAAGGACGAACGCCCCATCCGGGCTGGAGAGCTTCGTTTGATCACGTCCCGAAGCATCTCCTTGTTCAAAGACAGGTTCGCAACGATCTTCTCCGGACGCGCATTCTTTTGCTCCAAATCACGCATCCGATTCATCTCTCACGGCATCATCCCATCATACTTCTTCTTCCAACTGAAGTAGGTGCCTAGGCTGATCTCGGCCTTGCGGTAGATCTCAGCAACCGGCTTTCCGTCCTCGCCCTGTTTGATGATGAAAACGTCTAAGGGCCTGAGAACTTCGATGCCTTCATAGCTTCCGCTCACCCTCCCAGACCGAATTCTAGAACCGGAAAACTTTAAGCCAATTCGAGGGCCGGGACTTAGCGTGCATGCTGGTCGCGAACACGAGAGCCTAACACAGAAGATGTATGTCGAAATTGATGAGCCTGGGTTCTTAAACGCCCAATTTGTAATCAGGAATCCGAAATCCCTTAAAAACTCAATCGACTTTAGTGGTCCGGCGTTCGCGGTTAGCGATGAACCTGAAAACGCATGACAATGATAAACATGAGCAATGAAAGCTCGGATCAGCATAAAACGCTAAGAATTTGACATTTTAAAAAACGCTAGTAGCTTAGCGATTCAGTTCCGCGGAGTTTCAAATGGTCCATTGGGCAAGCGAGAAGCGCCACATGTCCTCAACGGCCTATCTGGTAAGTGGAGCCAAACCGGTCACTGGACGCGCATGGAGATCGAACAACGGGCTGTTTGACGAGGATCGCACGGAGGGCAAATGGCAGTTTTTCAGCGTCGTCGATATCTGTGTCTTGAGGCTCGTTGTTGTTCTGACCGAAAGGGGGCTGAGTGCACAGCGGGCGTGCGATGTAGCAATGCGAATGTGCGTCAAGTTCCGAGACATGCTTGAGTCTGAACTGATGCCCCCGGTCCTTTATCTCGTTAGTTATGGTCCGAACGACACGCGCGACGACATAGCAGTCAAGTTCGTTGACCCCGAACAAATCGATGCGGCTTCGATTGAGGGTGATCTATCCGGACTTCAGCTGGCAATCCGCCTGGACTCGATTTTCATGTTTGTTACCAGCGGCTTGAGAGAGTTAGACCCGCCGACGATCGTCCCAGCGAACGAGGCACTGAGAAGAGCTATGCGAAAACAGTTTGGCGATCTCGGCAAACCGTCTGATGACGAATGACGCCAAGCCTCTCGCGTACAGCGACACTCCGACTTGGCGACCAACAACGAAGCAGACTTACCTGCTTCCAGTCCTGTTGCAAAAATTGTTCATTTCCCTTGGGCGCGCATAGAGGCACGGATCTGTTGGGTATTTGCAAGCAAAACCTGAACCGTCCCGTCACTGAACCGATGTGAAGCCGGAACGAAAGGAATGACCATCATGTCAAAAGCGACCTTGAGTATCAAACTGACACAAAGGCGCCTGATGAAACTGAGCGAGGCCGCATATTATTGTGGTCTCAGCCAACGGCGTTTTGCTGCGGCATGCGATGTCTCGCCCATAGTCCTTGCCGACGGGACGCGCCTCTGGGACGTCAATGAATTGGACACATGGATTGATGGTTTGAAACAGGCTGCGGCCGATGACGATGCAATCGTTTCAAGGTTGTCGTAGTGACCCTCGTCCGCGTCAAAGGCTTCAAGGTGTTCAGCGATCGGCACGGCAAGCGGCGATGTTACCATCGTCGGTCTGGAAAGCCTGTCGACCTTGAAAGGTTTCCGTTTGGATCCGTCGAGTTTTTCGTCGAGTGCGAACGGCTATGCAAGCTGGTCGAAACTGTTGAACAAGCGAAACCCGGAACTTTAGGTCTCTTGATTTCGAAGTATCGGGCCCACCCTGCGTTCGGCGATCTCGCTTCACGAACGCGGAAGGACTATCAACGCACATTCGACTATCTGAAGCCCATTGCGGATACGCCCCTTGTCAAGTTCGACACACCTCTCGTCGTCAAGATCCGAGATAAGGCAGCGGACACACACGGCCGTCGTTTTGGCAACTATGTTCGTACCGTACTTGCATTGCTGTTCTCATGGGGACGGGAACGGGGATATCTGAAGGACAACCCGGCCGCACGCATAAAGTCCATCAAGAGATCTAAGTCAGCACCCGAGGCGAACCGACCCTGGCGCGACCATGAGCGGCATGCTGTGCTCGAAGCGTTACCCAGTCATATGATCGTTCCGGTCGCTTTGATGATGTTCTGCGGCCTTGATCCGCAAGATGCGATTTCGTTGAAAAAGAGCGCGATCTCGGACGGCAACCTCAATACGTCGCGCCAGAAGACCGGCGAGGCTGTCTGGGTGCCGTTGCCGCGGGTTGTTCGCGACGCGCTGGGCATAGCTCCAACTCACGATGCCATTACCGTGTGTGCCAATAGCCGCGGTCGCCCTTGGACCGTGTCTGGGTTCCGGGCTTCGTGGCGACCGATCAAAAAGCGCTTGGAAGCCGAAGGTGCAATTGGGTCAGGGCTCACGCTGAAAGGTCTGCGCCACACCGTAGCGACGATCCTGGCCGAGATGGGCCATGATGAACGCACGATTGCGGACATGCTCGGCCAGAAGACAACCGAAATGGCGCGCCATTACTCCCGACACGCCAACAAGTCTAAAAAACTGGCAAAGGTCGTGCCGGAGTTCGACGCCGAATTGAACAAACGACGCACAAAAGTTGTCAAACCGCGCTGACGATAGTGTCAAACCGAAGAGTGAGAGCTTTAACCCGAAACTCAAAAGCTGAGGAGAAACAACATGGTAGAGTGGTGCCCAGGGGCGGAATCGAACCACCGACACGCGGATTTTCAATCCGCTGCTCTACCAACTGAGCTACCTGGGCGATGCGCTTTCCCGGCATATGGTGCCGGCGCGGGCGGGCTCCGCTCGAAAGGCTTGCGCGTTATAGTGATTTGCCGGAGGGCTGTCCAGTGCCTTTAAGGGGCGGTTTTGCGGAAAGTTTTTGGCATTCGGCCTACTTATGGCGCGGGGTCTGAATAGGGCGCCACAAGGATTCCGAGACCGCATGGTTGCGTTCCGCATCAATGCCATCAAAGGGATCGAGTCGACGGGCTCGCAACCGTCTTTCCGAAAGCGTTCGGGCTGGGCTCAGTCTTCCGAGCCGTCCTCGCGGGGCGAACGGTCGTCTTCTACGACCGGAATTGCATAGGAACCGGACAGCCATCGGTTCAGATCGATATCGGCGCAGCGTTTCGAACAGAAGGGATGATATTCCTTCACGGCCATTTTCTTGCAGATCGGGCAGGGCCGGGCACGACGGTCGGGAGTCTTGGGAATGCTGTTCACGCCGGTCATCCTGCCATCCGTCGTTTCGGTTTGGCTGTTTAGGACCGGATGACGGACAAGTGCAAGGCAAATCGGGCCGGCAGGACGGGAAGAGATGACATCCGGCTCGGGGTCCCATCCGCGATGCGTGGGTATTTCGGATCTGGCGCATGAAGCGGTGGAGGGCGCGATCCAGGATTGGCGGCGCCCGTTATTATGGCATCGGTGACCGTAAAATGGGCTCGCAGATACACCCTCACTTCCGTCTTCGCCCGGCTTGACCGGGCGATCCGGAAGCGGCGACCGCTGCGCTGGGTCCACCGGTTAAACCGTGGGACGACGGTGTGGGGGCATAGGTAGACGCTTACTGTGTGGCCATTTTGCCTTTCAGGCCGACTTCTCAGACCAATCCACTCCCCGCCTTCGCCCGGCATGACCGGGCGATCCAGGGGCGGCGACCGCCGCGTCCGGTGAACTGGATCCCTCGGATAAATCATGGGACGACGGTGCGGGGGCAGGGGGAGGCTTTTCTGTCCGGGATTGGCGTCTTCCAGACTGGCTCCACGGTCCAGATTTCCCGTCTTCGCCCGGCTTGACCGGGCGATCCAGGGGCGGCGACCGTTGTGCCCGGTGAACTGGGTCCCCCGGTTAAACCGTGGGACGACGGTGTGGGGCAGGGGGAACGCCTTTCTGTGTGGCTTTGGCGTCTTCCAGGCCGGTTTCAATGACCAACCTTCGCCTCATCGACCACCTCGTCAGGCGGCCCGAGCCGCGACATGGCGCGCTCTATTCCCTCATGAATATTTCAGCGTAATCCCCCCATCGACCACGAGCTCAATCCCGGTCACGTATTTGGCCTCATCGCTGGCCAGGAACAGGGCGGCATGGGCGACGTCCCAGGCATCGCCCATATGGCCCATCGGGCATTGCTCGTCGCGCACGCGCCACATTTCATCGACATCGCCGCCGGCATATTCCTGCGCCAGGCCGACGCCTTTTTCCACCATCGGCGTCTTCATCAGGCCGGGCAGCACGGCGTTGACGCGGATGCCACGCGGGGCGTATTCGACGGCGGTTGCCCGTGTCAGATGATTAAGCCCGGCCTTGGTCGTGTAATAGGTCGCATAGGGCACGCCGGTATGGCGGATCGAGGCGATCGACGAGATGTTGACGATCGACCCGGCGCCCTGGTCGAGCATAACCGGGATGACATGTTTCATTGTCAGGAAGACGCTCTTCAGGTTGACAGCAAAGACCCTGTCCCAATTCGCCTCCTCGAGTTCCACCACGCCGCCCACTTCCGCGATCCCGACATTGTTGTCGAGCACGTCGATGCGTCCGAACCGGTCGACGCAGGCGGCCACCATATCCCGGATCGCGTCGTGGCTCGTGACGTCGGCCACATAGGCGTCGGCACGGCCGCCTTCCTCATGGATCAGGGAGGCGGTTTCTTCCGCTGCCGCACCGTTGATGTCGACGCAGAACACATCCGCACCCTCGCGGGCGAACAGGACGCTGGTCGCCTTGCCATTGCCCCAGCCCGGACCGATCGAGCCGGCGCCGACAACCAGCGCCACTTTGCCCGCAAGCCGTCCCGTCATGTGTTTCCTTCCTCTGGTGTCGTTTCGATCTTTGCCTTGTCCCGGTCGCGCAATTCGGTTTTCAGGATCTTGCCGTAATTGTTCTTCGGCAGGGCGTCGGTCAGCACGTAATCCTTCGGCCGCTTGAAGCGGGCAATGGAGTCGCGGCAGAGCGCGTCGAGCTCTTCCGGTGCCGCGTTGCCGGCGACATAGGCGACGACGATCTCACCCCATTCCGGATCCGGCCGGCCGATCACTGATACTTCGCGCACGGCCGGATGCCTCAGGAGCACTTCCTCCACCTCGCGCGGATAGATATTGCTGCCGCCGGAAATGATCACGTCCTTGGAGCGGTCCTTCAGGGTAAGAAAACCGTCCGCGTCGATGGCGCCGACATCGCCGGTGTAAAGCCAGCCGTCGCGTATGGCAGCAGCGCTCGCGGCCGCGTCGGTCCAATACCCGGCCATCACCGTGTCGCCGCGCACCATGATCTCGCCCGTTTCGCCGGTCGCGAGCGGTCGCCCTTCGGCATCGCCGATCCGCACTTCGGCGGCCACGTTGGCGATGCCGGCCGAGCCAAGCCGCTCGCGCCAGCGCGGATGCGCCCGGTCCGCGATCACCGATTTCGACAGCACCGTCGCCGTCATGGGCGTTTCGCCCTGGCCGTAGATCTGGGCAAAGCACGGACCGAACCGGTCGAGCGCGCGTTCCGTGTCCGCGACATGCATGGGCGCACCGCCCCAGACGATGGTGCGCAGGGCCGTCGGATCGGTATCGCCGGGAAAATCGGTGAGGCGCTTGATCATGGTCGGCGCGGCGAACATCGAGGCGCGCTGCCAATGGGCGGCAATGGCAAACAGTTCCGCCGGATCGAACCCGCCGGATTCCGGCACCACATTGAGGCCGCATCGCGCAATCGTTCCCATGATGTAGATGCCCGATCCGTGGCTCATGGGCGCACCGTGCACCAGGCAATCTCCGGGCGCGGTCGGGTCGACGTCGATCAGGTAACCGTAGGTTGCGGCCGCCAGGTTGCGGTGCGTCAGCATCGCGCCCTTGGGCCGTCCCGTTGTGCCGGACGTGTAGAACAGCCAGGCAAGATCGTCCGGTCCCCGGGCCACCACCGGCAGCGGATCGGCAGAAAGCAGAGCCTGGTAGTCGCTGCCGCCGATCGGGACCAGATGCTGAAGACCGTCCGGGCGATGAGCCTCAAGCGTGGTTTCGAGATCCGGGCCGGCAAACAAAGCTTTGCAGCCCGCATGTTCCAGGATCCAGCCGATTTCAGCGCCATGCAGTTTGGCGTTGATCGGCACGGCGACGAGCCCCGCCTGCCAGATGCCGTAAAGGATTTCGATATATTCGGGCGTGTTTTTCGAAACGATGGCGACCCGGTCGTCTTCGGCAAGCCCGAGCCGGTGCCTGAGGCCGCCGGCGAGCCGGGCGGCCTTGTCGCCGAGCTGGCGATAGGTCAGGAGCGGTGCGGTCCCGCGCGCGACGGCGGGAAGGTCGGGAAACGACTGCGCGGCGCGGATCAGCCAGGCAGCAAGGTTCATCGTCGCGCGCTCCCTTCGTCTCCCGCTCTAGACCGGCACCGCCTTTTCCGGCCAGTGCGAATAGATCGGATAGCCGTCACCTTTCAACAGGGAGACGGTTTCCGACAACGGCAGGCCGACCACGTTGGTATAGGAACCGACCAGCTTGGTCACGAACGAGCCGGCCAGCCCCTGGATCGCATAGCCGGCGGCCTTGCCGCGCCATTCTTCGGAAGCGATGTAATAGGCGATGTCCTGGCCCGCCTGCAGCCGGCGAAACCGGACCTTGGTCTCCACCAGGCGCTGCCGCACCTTGCCGGCAGGCGAGATCATGCATACCCCGGTCTGGACCTTGTGCGACCGGCCGGACAAGAGCCGCAGGCAGTCTTCCGCCACTTCGGGCGTGTCGGGTTTCGGCAGGATGCGTCGGCCGACGGAGACGACGGTGTCCGCGGCCAGGATGAAGCAGCCGGCGAGATCGTCGTGGCTTTCTGCCCACAGCCGCGCCACTTCGGCCTTGGTGCGCGCCAGCCGCTTTGCCAGGATCCGCGGGGATTCCCGTTTTTGCGGGGTTTCATCGATTTCCGACGGTCTGAGCTTGTCGGGCTCGATGCCGGCCTGCTGCAACAGCGCCAGCCGGCGCGGCGACGCCGAAGCGAGAATGAGAAGCGGCGTGTCAACCATGGCGGGCCCCGGAATGCGATAACGGATGCGAAACGTGCGGATCGGCAGGATCACTGCATGGATATACGAACGGACCGCCGCCGCGCGAACCGGCAAGGGCCGACCCAACAATAAGGAATCCAGTCATCGGTCTGCAAACGATGGATGGAAAAAGCTGAACGCTGGAGACCATCACAGACGGGAGCGATTCGGGCAAGGCGACGGAGCGGAGGCGCACAGATTGCGCCAACCGGGTTTTCGCTTTGCCGGCGTTTTACTTGAAACGATAGGTGATCCGGCCCTTCGTCAGGTCGTAGGGCGTCATCTCGACGAGCACCTTGTCGCCGGCCAGGACGCGGATCCGGTTTTTGCGCATCCGTCCGGCGGTGTGCGCGATGATCTCGTGTTCGTTTTCCAGTTTGACGCGAAACGTCGCGTTGGGCAGCAGTTCGGTGACGACACCCGGGAATTCGAGGACTTCTTCTTTCGCCATGCGGATCTTTGTTGTGCCAGTGCGGTGGAGTGTGGCGGACCCTAGTACCTAGGATCATCACCTCTGATCCTAGGTACTAGGCGCCGCTTGGCCAAAACACAAGACAAATCCGCCACGCAGAAAGCCGTGTACTGGAAAGACCGGATCTCAATCCGGCGCCGCCGGCTTCCAGCCAAACCGGTCTTCGATCTGCTTTTTGAGGCGGTCGCGCACCGACCGATAGGCATCCAGGATCTGTGCGCGGCTGCCATGCACCACGCTCGGATCCATTGTCGGCCAGTATTCGACGTCGATGTATTCCGTACGGGTCATTTCCAGCGCCTTGTGGTGCGCTTCCGGAGCCAGCGAGATGACGAGGTCGAAATTGCTGTCGGCGAGTTCGTCGATCGTCTTGGGGGTGTGGCGGCTCATGTCCACGCCGATCTCCTCCATGACGCTGGCGACGAACGGATCCGGATCGCCTTTCAGGACGCCGGCGGATTCGACGTAGATCTGCCCGGGAAACAGGCGCTGGGCCAGCGCTTCGGCCATCGGCGAGCGGATCGCGTTCCGGCCGCAGGCAAACAGCACCGCACCCGGCAGGTCGGGCCGACGCGGCACCCGGTCATCCTCTCCAGTGCAGGACGCAGATCAGCGTGAACAGCCGCCGCGCCGTGTCGAAGTCGACCTCGATCTTGCCGTCGAGCCGCCCCATCAGGGTTTCCGAGCCCTCGTTGTGCACACCGCGCCGGCCCATGTCGATGGCCTCGATCTGGCTCGGCGAGGCGGTCTTGATGGCTTCGTAATAGCTTTCGCAGATCAGGAAGTAGTCCTTGACGATCTTGCGGAACGGCGACAGCGACAGGATGTGCGTCGCGACCGTGCCATCTTCGGAGTCGCGCACGTCGAAGACCAGCCGCTTTTCGACGATCGACAGCATCAGCTTGTACGGCCCGCCGTCGTGGCCGACCGGTGCAAACGAGTTCTCTTCGATCAGGTCGTAGATCGCGACCGCGCGTTCGTGTTCGATATCCGGTGTCGCCCGGCCGATGGAGGTATCATCCAGGTCGACGGCCACGAGGCGTCGTCTCTTGTCGGTTTCCGGATCCGCCGTGTCGCGCGCCATACCGTGTCGCCCTGCGCCGGCCGATCGTGTGTGCGGGACGGCCGCCGGAAAGCCCCTATCCCGAGTTGAGGCGTATAGAAACCGAGCGGGCATGGGCGTCAAGCCCTTCCGACCGGGCCAGACTGATGGCCGACGGCGCCAGCACGGCCAGCGTGTCTGGCGTGCATTTCAGGAGCGACGTGCGCTTCATGAAGTCGAGCACGGACAGTCCGGAGGAAAAGCGGGCCGAACGCGCGGTCGGCAGAACGTGGTTGGACCCCCCGACATAGTCGCCGATCACTTCCGGCGTGTGCCGGCCGATGAAAACGGCGCCGGCATGCCTGACCCCGTCGAGCAGGTCTTCTGCCGTTCCGCAGGCCAGCTCCAGGTGTTCCGGTGCGATGCGGTTGATCAGCGGCAAGGCATCGGCAAGCGATGCCACGCGGATGATCGCGCCGTAATCGGTCCAGCTGGCCCGCGCGGTTTCCGCCCGCGGCAGGGTCGCCAGGTGCCGCTCGACGGCGGCCTCCACGGCATCGGCAAGCGCGGCATCGTCGGTGATCAGGATCGATTGGGCGGCGACGTCGTGTTCGGCCTGGGCGAGAAGGTCGGCTGCCAGCCAGTCGGGATCGTTCTCTGAATCCGCCACCACCAGCACTTCCGACGGTCCGGCCACCATGTCGATGCCGACCCGACCGAAGACCTGGCGTTTGGCGGTCGCGACATAGGCATTGCCCGGTCCGACGATCTTGTCGACCGGTGCGATCGTGTCGGTTCCGTAGGCAAGCGCCGCGATCGCCTGGGCGCCGCCGACCCGGTAGATCTCGTCGACGCCGGCAAGGTAAGCGGCCGCGAGCACCAGCGGATTGAGCGTGCCGTCCGGCGTCGGCACTGTCATGACCAGCCGGTCGACACCGGCGACCTTGGCCGGGATCGCGTTCATCAGCACCGAACTCGGATAGCTGGCGGTGCCGCCCGGCACATACAGCCCGGCTGCTTCCACCGCCGTCCAGCGCGTTCCCAGTTCAACGCCGATCGCGTCGGTGTAGCGGTTATCCTCTGGCCGCTGGCGCTGGTGATGCGCCTGGATGCGGTCGCGCGCGAACCGCAACGCCTCGCGCGTTTCGTTCGGCACGGTCTCGAACGCTTCCTGCGCCCGTTCCGGCGGAATGACAAGCCCGGTCTCGGCGGGATCGAAGCGGTCGAACTGCTGCGTGTACGCGATTAGGGCCGCATCGCCGTCGGCGCGCACCGCGTCGACAATGGTCCGGACGGCGGCGTCCACGTCTTCGGCACCTTCCCGCTTGGCAGTCAGGAGCGCATGGAACCGCGAGTCGAAATCGGCGGCACTGTCGTCGAGGCGCAGAACCAAAGGGTGTCTCCTTCCGGGTTTGGGAACGGGCTTGCAGGCTGGTGCCATGCGGGCTGCGGTACGGACTTGCCGGGATATCCGGATCAGGCCTTGCCGGTCGCGTCCTCGGGCGTTGTCCCGGTAGCGTCGTCCGACGCATCATCGAGCCTGTCGCGGGCCATGTCTTCCGTACCCGACAGGTCATGTGATGGCATCGAATCCGTGACCCAACTGGCGCCGAGATCGGTCAGTTGCGCTTCGATGCATTCCACGTCGAGACGCAGGGCGCCGCCACCGGAGAAGACCAATTCGACAATGCCGGACGGATCCTCTTCGGCTTTTGCCGTGAAGCGCACGGAAAGCAGCGACAGAACGCCGTCCTTGGCGTCCTGGCGAATATTGTGGGACCGGACCCGCGTCACCCGGTCGAAATGGACGGCCGCGCGCCGTCTTTCCTTCTTCTCGCCGTCGTTTTCCCAGGCGAAGCGATTGAGCGTGGCAAGAAAGCGGCCTTCCTTTTTGAGGAACACCAGATCGCCAACCGTCAGCACGGCGTCCTGCACATGGGCGGACAGCACGTCAAGGTCTTCTTGATCCAAAGCGGCGAGCTTCAGCAGGTCCATCGCAAATTGTCCGTGAAAAGCTGGGTGGCACCCGACTTGCCTGATGTTGGTCTGTTACACAAGTCGGCCGTCAAGGGCAAGGTTTCCGTGCCGCACTGCAAAATACACGGACGGCATGACGGCCGGGTCGTGTTTGGCCAAATCAGGAGGCGAGACGTTCGATCGCCGCCCCGCAGGCTCCGAGCTTGACTTCCAAGTGCTCGAAACCGCGGTCCAGATGATAGACCCGGTTGACGACCGTCTCGCCCTCCGCAACAAGCCCCGCAATGACAAGGGAAACCGAGGCGCGCAGGTCGGTCGCCATCACCGGCGCGCCCTTCAGAGTGTCCACCCCTTCGACATAGGCCTTCTGGCCGTCGAGCCGGATCCGCGCGCCGAGCCGGGTCAGTTCCTGAACGTGCATGAAGCGGTTCTCGAAGATCGTTTCGCTGATTTCCGATGTGCCGGAGGCCCGCGTCATCAGGGCCATGAACTGGGCCTGCAGATCTGTCGGGAACCCCGGAAACGGCTCGGTTTCCATGTCGACCGCCTGGATGCCGGCGCCGTTTCGCTGCACCCTAACGCCCTGATTGGTCTCTGTGAGCGTCACCCCGGCGCGGCCGAGCACGTTGATCGGTTCCCGCAACAGGTCGGCCCGGGCGTTTTCCAGAAGCACGTCGCCGCCGGCCATGGCAACCGCCATGGCGTAGGTGCCGGTCTCGATCCGGTCGGGCAGCACGGAATGGGTGGTGCCGGACAGGCGGTCGACGCCCTCGATCTCGATCGTGTCCGTGCCCGCTCCCCGGATGCGGGCGCCCATTTCCGACAGGCAGATCGCCAGATCGGCGACTTCGGGTTCGCGCGCCGCGTTTTCAAGTACGGTCGTGCCCTTGGCGAGCGCGGCCGCCATCATCAGCGTATGGGTCGCGCCGACCGAAACGCGCGGGCACCGATACGTGCCGCCGGTAAGCCCGTCCGGGGCGTTGGCGATCACATAGCCGGCGTCGACGTCGATGGCAGCGCCAAGCGCTTCCAGGCCTTCGATGAAGAAGTCGACGGGACGGGTCCCGATGGCGCAGCCGCCGGGCAGCGAAACCTTCGCCTTGCCGAACCGGGCGAGCAGCGGGCCGATCACCCAGAAGCTGGCGCGCATCTTGGAAACAAGGTCGTAGGACGCCGTCGTCGAAATCACCGAACCGGCGTTGAGTTTGATGGTCTGGCCGGTCAGCGCGTCCTGGCCCATGCGCCGGCCGCAGAGCGTATAGTCGACGCCAAGGTCCGTAAGCAGCGCGGTCAGCTGGCGTACGTCACGCAGCCGCGGGACGTTTTCCAGGACCAGGGTCTCGTCGGTCAGGAGGCTGGCAATCATCAGCGGGAGGGCGGCGTTCTTGGCACCCGAAATCGGTATCGTGCCCTTGAGCGGTCCGCCTCCGGTTACTTTGATCTTTTCCATTCTGGCGTATCGTCCCCGTTAAAATGCAGTTTGCGCATACCAATCGCCCCGTCCCCCCGGAGCGCGGTGCGTGATGTCCCGACGCGTAACAAATGCGAACCTGCCCCATACCAAATTCTGATGGCCGCTTCATCCCCGAACCGGGAAACATGATAAATTTCCGGAAGGTGTTGCAGATTTCCCTAATCGGCCGCGTTGCGACCCGGATCGCTGCCCGTCTGTTTGCGCTGGCGGGCTTGGGCTTTGCGTTTTTTGAGATTTTCGCGCAGGGCGGCGGCGAGACGATCGGCGCGGTCCGATTTTGTCGCGGATGTTTCCGCCGCATCCGGCTTGTCGGATTGCCCGCTATCGGGCTTTTTGTCGTCGCGTGCCATGCCGCCTGTCTCCCGCGGTTCTGGTAGCCCGGCGGCGGCGGTCTGGCAAGGCGCGGTTACGCCGAAGGCGGCTTTTGCATCCGGTCCACGCGGGCTGCACGGGCGAGGCCTGCGCTCAGAACCAGCGCCAGTGTCGAGGCGACGAGTTCGCCGCCGTCATCGGCAAGCGAGAGGGCTTTCATTGCGATCCGCGAGATATCGGCAAGGGCGGCTTCCATCAGGTTGACCGCAACGGCGCAGAACCCGATCACCAGCATCAGGCCTGTCAGAATAAGTACCGCCGGTCGGTCGGGACCCGCGACCGTGCGCACCGCCGCGGCGAGCAGGCCGAGGATCGCCAGTCCGACAACGCCGAAATACGCCGCTTCTGCCAGTCCGTGCCCGAAAGTCCCGGCAAACAACCCCATCGGATCAAGGCTCGCCAGCGCCCGGCCGGCGCGCTCATGCAGGAGCAGGCTGTCGTCGAGCGCCGCGTAGAAAAAAACGGTCGCCAGGAGTGCGAAGGCCCGGCTCTGCCTCTGGCGCGACAAAAGCGCAAGCAGTCCGGCGGTCGCGAACAGTTTCGCGTAGCCGTAATAGGCCGAAATTCCGTATTCGGTATCGAGACGGAACAGGTTGGCCGCATCGTCATGGCTGAGCAGGTCGAGGTGTTTGGCCGCCGTCGCCAGCACATCCGAGACGATTGCCGTCAAATCGAGGGCGAGCAGGACAACCAGCAGCACCGTGACGCCGCCGCCGGCAATCACCGTGCGGACATCGAAAGCGCGCACCGCGCGCAGGTCGTCGAACACACGTCCTGTGAAGGATCGGATCGGGATGTCTTGGTCCGAGGCGAGCGGCGCGTTCAAGGGCTTGCTTTCTGAATCCGATAACCCGGCCGGCGCCAGAGTGTCGAGAAAGAAGCCTGATTTCAGGGTCTTGGAAATCGGCCTGGGCGCCGGATTTCCTTAGCAGTCTACGGAAAGGTCCGGCTCGCGGAAAGCGGGGCCGGCAACTACCTGAATTTATCGTAAACGAGCGTTTTTGAACCGATACGAGCCCTGACGCAGGCCGCCAGCTGCGGGATGGTTACATATAGGCAACAGACCGGATGTTCTGGTTCCACAGCCGCTCCATCGAGCCCAGGATCGTCGTAATGGTCGTGGTGTCGTTGCGCGTACCCCAGGGATTATTGAAGAAACACGTCCCGGCATTCATATCGATGCCGGTGATTACGACTGCGTGCGTGCCGACGCTTGTACTGCTTGGGGCCAGCGTCGTTGTATAATGGGTCAGGATGAACGGCCCATGGCGGCGGATGACGTCGACCAGATACTCCGTGCCCGGTGACATGGCTGGTCCGATCGAACGGAAGCCGAGATCGTCAAGAAGCTGATAAAAAATCGGCCAGGTCGTGGCCGGGTTTCCCATCGATGAATTTGTGGTGTCGAAGCCGTTATTGATTTCCCCGACGGTCACCGAGCGTCGCTGCTTGAAAGACATGATCATGGCGGCGCAGGCGATCCAGCAAATCGGGTTCGGTCCCTGACGCACCATGGGCACGCTATGCACGATCCGCACGTTCGTGCCGGCGGGCAGCGGCGGCAGCGGAGGTGCTGCGCCGGGCAGCAATTCATCGAGCTTGTGCATGGTGTTGCGCCCCGCGATCCCATCGCGGCCGAGCGACTGGTCGGACTGGAAGGCGCGGACTTTAGTGACTGTCTCGGTGCCGTAGATGCCGTCCGGGCTGCCGTAGCGCCGGACGGAGGCCGGCATCGGATATCCCAGATCAATCAGCGCCTGCTGCACAAGACGCACGCCTTCGCCACGCGACCCGCGTCGCAACGGGGGATTGTTGTTCGACGCGGCGATGAGGGTTTCGTTGTTGCTGAAGCGCGGCGAGGCAAGGACCATATTGTGTTACTCCGAAAAAATGAGGCGGGCAGAGATATTGAATGCGTTATACGCTAATTCTAATTGCCAAAACTCATAGACAAGAAGCACTGCCGTGTCTAGATACTTTGTTTGTATTGGAAATAAAGTAGAGGCAAATATTTTTACAAAAATCAGAAATATAAACTTCTGATTATGGAGTCCCGCCGACGCGCGGACGGGGCAGGTCACAAACGGTCCCGGTATCGGCTCGATCGCCTGCCATCAGCCGAATTTTCGTTGCGGGGACATGTCACGTCGGCGAAGCGGCAGACTGACACGGCGGATTTTCAGTGGGCACCGCCATTTTGATCTCAGATGTCCTATTCGGGTGGGAAAGGCATTTCGGACTTGTGGATAGACAACCGAGGGTTCGAATTATCGGATCGTTTACACACCAAAGGTTATATACTCTCCTAAATGGTCTTTTCGGCCGTTTGCAGGATTTTTCAGCCGAATTCTGAAGAAATCCTCGATATCTACGCGAAAAAACCTTCTAGGGTTGCAGCAGGGAAATTTGAGTTGTGGCGGTACCTCCGGCGTGCCGCGGGTGATAGGGACCAGATCGATGTCAGCCTCTCCGATGCGTTCGGTCATTCGCATTCTTTCCGACTCCCCGATTGTCGAGCGCATCGCGCTCAATCAGGAGTCCAACAAGATCCAGATTCACTACCGGGATGACGCCAAGAATTCCGCGGCGATCCATGATCTCGTCGAGATCATCAACTTCTATTTCGAGAAAATCTACAACGCGAACAACGCGCTGCACCTTGTCAGCAGCGAGGAGGGCGAAGACGGGCCGGATCAGAACCGATATTACCTGAACACCTACGCTCTGCGTGGACATGAATTCTTTCGGCTGGATATCCAGAACCGCTTCACGGGAGACGACGAATACTTTCAGAGATCCCGTAACGTTCTCGATGCCGAACTGCATTGTCTGGAACAGGCCAAGAAGTCGATTGTGGCGAAGCTGGGCACCAAAAAATCCGGGCAAAAGGCCTGTGTCGAATTCAACTACTCGAACATTCGCGACGAAAACCTCGCCAAACGCTATCTTTCCGCCTTGCGCGACATGCCGAGTGCGGTTCTGGCCGACATCGAGGCCTCGATTGTGCGTGTACCGCCGAACGCTCGGGTCCGCGACATCGACGCGGCGGTCAGCATGATCGACGGCGTCCTCAATCGCGTCCTGGTTTCCTATTTTCATAGCGAGAACACCGCGCCGAGTTTTTCCGAGTTCGTCAGATCGCGCGCGGCCGCGGTCATCGCGACGCTGGATTGCTGCAATGTCACCGGGGCATCTGAATTGGCCGAGCTGCGCAACGACCTCATTCGTCAGGCCGACGGCAAGGACGTGCTGTTCGTCATGCGCAAGCTCGAACCGAACCTGGAACGCGCCGTTCTGAAGGAACGCGACACGTTTCGCTTTGCCGGAAAGCAGTCCCTGGCAGTGGGTTGACGCGCGCGCGGCCGGGGACGTTTTGCCGGGAATCCCGCACGCCGGAAAAAACCCTCTTGCCAAACCCCAGAAAATCAGCCTAATTCCGCGCCAATCCGCCCGAAATCGCGCGAGCGCTGCCGTAGCTCAGGGGTAGAGCACTCCCTTGGTAAGGGAGAGGTCGAGAGTTCAATTCTCTCCGGCAGCACCACTCAATCACACCTGCCTATGGTCAGTGTCGCAGCGGAGCATGCATGACGAAGGTCGTTGGAGGCTATGCAGCGGGCATCGCTGCGATCTTGTTCGGCCTTGCAGTGTCCGTGCCCCCATTCCATGCCGAAGCCCAAAACCTGCAACGCCCTATCATCGAGCACGCCCAGGAGGACCTCGACACTTGCGCGCTCGGCGAGGTGACCGGCCTGAAGGCCGACGGCGACGGCTTTCTGGCGGTCCGGGCTGGGCCGGGCACGCAGTATCGAAAGCTCGATCAACTCTATAACGGCGACGCAGTCTTGCTGTTCGACCGCAAGGGCAAATGGCTTGGCATTGTCTATGGCGTGGCCGAATTGTCGTGCAGCCCGATCCGGGAAAGCCGGCCGGTCCCGCATCGCGGCCGCAAGGGGTGGGTCCATGAAAACTGGATCCGGGTGATTGCCGGGTGAGAGGACGGGCATCCACCGGTTCCGCGCTGTCCTCCCCGGCGCTCATCGACCGCCGGACGGTGCTCGCAGGCATCGCCCTTCTGCCCGGCGCGGCTCCCGGCATGGCGGCGGCCGCGTTCCGGCCGGATCCCTGGCCCGGATGCGGCCTCGATCTTTCCCGCACGCCGGTGCGCACGCCCGCCGACTGGGACCGCATCTACGAACGCAATTGGGGGCCGCTTGGGACGCACACACGCGACCAGGTCGACCGCATCATCCACGCCAAGAACGGTCTCTACGACGATAGCGAGGCCGTGTTCGCCTGGATCGTGCATTACTGGCTTCGCGCCTTTATCGTCATGGCGGACCTGACGGGCAGGGCCCGCTACATGGACAGTGCCGTCTCCTTCATCCATATCATCCTCGACAATACCGACGAAAAGCGGGTGGCCCGTGGCGAGATTTCCGGCGGCTACGTGCGCGATCCGCTTTACTTGCGCCGCACCGGCCGCGGCGGGCCCTTCTGGAAGCGGGGCGACTGGGCGAGCGTGCTCGATACCGGACAGGTAATCCGTGGTCTGATGGAATTCGTTGATGCGGTCTATCGGGCGCCGCACCGATGGGCGGCCTATCGCCCGGTGGCCGACCAGGCCTTTGCGGCTTCGATCCAAGCGGCCGATGCCTTTGACAATGACTGGCAGGTCATCGGCGACACGGGCGCTTACCATTACCGGGACTCGCAAGGCAGCGGTCAGCTCGGCACGACCCGCACCGCGTTCAACCAGTCCGCCACCATGGTTGCGGCCCAGTTGATGATCCACAAATGGCGCCCCGATCCCGGCCGGCTGGACAAGGTTCGGCGCCTGGTAAGACACTGGCTCGCCGATTACGCCGTGGAGATGCCGGATGGTTCGCTGACCTGGCGCTACATCCTCATCCCATCGAACACCGATCCCGAAGATGCCGGCCACGCCACGATCGACCTGGAATTCCTGGTGGCCGCCTTCTTGTCCGGCCGCACCGATCTGACGTCGGCGCACATGACCGGGCTCGTACGCACGTTCCGCTCTCGCCTATACGATGGCGACCGAGGTCTCAACAAGTTCGTCGACGGCTCGAGCGACGCGGATTTTTCCGAGCACTTCAACGCCGGCTTCGGCTGGTTCGGCCTCGCCCGTTTCGATCCGGCTGTCGCCGACAATGCGCTGGCAATCTATGCCGCGCATTATCCGCCCGACGCCCCGGCGGGCGTCCTGTGGGCGCGGCCGATGCTCGGCTGGGCCAACCTGTTGCGGGCCGGGAGAGCGTGCCCCGATTGATCGCGCGTCCCGCGCCATTCGGCCCGGTTTTTGCCTGTTACCGTGGCAGAACGCCAAAACGAGCCGGAATCCATGGCCCTGACGACGATTGCCGAACCAGGTGTCCCGATCCGGGACAGGACGAGCGCACTGACTATGCTGTCGGTTGCCGCGCTCGTTCTCGTCCTGTTGTTCGCGACCCAGTCGTTCAACTTCCTGTTTGCCGAAGCCGATCCCGAAGGCCTGGTGGAACGGGCCTCGGTGCGCAGCAATCCGGTCTATCAGCTTTTTGTCCTGGTGCAGTTTGCACTGGTCGCCGGACTTGCGCTGATCAGGGGGCTGACCCGGCCGTTATCAGCGCGCATGCTGGCCGGCACCGGCATGGTCGCGCTGGTGCTCGGATCGGTCCTGTGGTCGGTCGACCCGCGCACGACCCTGCTGCACGGCCTGATCCTGACCTACCTTATCGTCGCCGCCTGGCTGTTCGCCTCGGTATTGCGTCCGGCTATCTTCCTGCAGGTCCTGTTCTGGATGATGGCGTTTTTCATCGCCGCCTCCTTTTTGTTCCTGGCCTTTGCTCCGGAACTGGTGACCAGCCCGCGCCATGATGCCGGCTGGCTGAGCAGCGATCAGTTCAAGGGCATCACGACCACGAAGAACCGGGCGGGCATGGTGTTCGCGTCGGCCTTCCTTTTGGCGCTGCTCGGCGGCGGTCTCGGTATCGGGCGGTTCTGGCGGCTGCTTGTCGGCGGCTTTGCTCTATTGGGCGTCCTGCTGTCGAACGCGGCGACGGCAGCGGTCGTGCTTGTCATGGCCACGGGATTTGCCCTGTGGATCCTCTATGTCCGGCTCCTGGCGCTTGAACTGGCGGCGTCCGCCGGCTTCATCCTCTTGGCGCTGGTGCTCGCCCTGCCTTTCATCGATTTCGGCAGTCTGCAGATCTTCGAACTGATCGGCCGGGAAGGCACGCTGACCGGCCGCGACCAGCTCTGGCTGCTGGCCCGGGATTACTTTTCCGAGCGTCCCCTGCTGGGCTACGGCTATTACGCCTTCTTCAGCGGCGATCCGTTTTCTCCGGCCTGGTCGTTCTGGGAGAACTTCCGGTATTTCCTGACGGATTCCTTCCATAATTCGGCGGTCGACATGGCGATTTCCCTGGGCCTTGCCGGCGTGCTGATGTTTTGCGGCCTTTGCGCCGGCGCCGTCGCGATCGCCTGGAACCGGTCGATCGATGCGCCGTCCCGCTGCATCCTTGTCATCCTGGTTCAGATCGCGCTGGTCGATTCAATGACCAATTTCTCGATCCTGTTCCACAATTCCCTGCCGACTTTCCTGGTGCTCTATGCGTTTTTTGCGGCCGGCGAGCGCTACGGTGCAGGCCGGCCATAGCCGGGATTTCAGATCCCCTCGCGTGCCGTTGAAGCGAAATAGCCGGCCGCCACCTTGCGAAGTTGCAAGGTCGCGCTGAATAGGGTCGTATCGAGCGTCAGCGCGAAGTATTGCGGTGCGGTGCCGTCGTTTGTGAAGCGGGCTTCGCCCCGCTTGACGCCGATAATGGAGGGTCCTTCGAACTGCGCCTCAAGCACGCGCTCTCCCGGCGGGACCTGCAGGGAGATCACCTCGTCATTGGCAAGTGTGGCGACCTTCTCTCCGTCAAGGAAGATGCTGATACGCGGCACCACTCCGGCGTAACCGGTCTTTCGTACGATGACGACGCTGTTTCCGTCCGTGTTGGCAAGGACCGTGTCTACGCCGGCCACGGTCCGCGTCCCCGATCCGGCGCAGGCGGCAAGCGTCAAGAGCAGTGTCAGGGCTACGATAAGTTTTTTCATTCAACTCACTCGATCTAATTTTGTTGTTTTCAGGACGCTATTCGTGTCCTGATTGTCAATGATTGAGAAGACTTATCCGCATTTTTTGCATTTTTTGCGGTGCGGGCCGAGGGTATCCGCAGGCACGGCCACGGCGCTGGCCATTCCCGCTCCGTCATCAGACGACGTGTTGGTCTGTCCGGCAGATCCAGGATGCCAGGTGCTGGCGCTGGCGCCGCCGCATCATCCGGACAAACCCGGCGAAGACGGCGTTGGGGACGCCGTACAGGGTTTGCGATCGCTAGGGAAAGAGATCCGGGCGCGCCGCGCTGCCTCAACCCGTCCGGCGCATCGGCGCCCGCGTCGCCCGCACCCGGCGCGACCGGGCCGGCGGCGCAATGGGCGCCAGGCGGGAAGCGATTGGTTGTTCGACGGGCGCCAAACGGTCCGGTCGGGCCGGCTCCGAGGACGGCCGGTGGCGCGCCGGAGCGGCTACCGGGCGGGCTGGTTCGGCCGCCGGGCGGGCCGGCTGCCCGGCGGCGGATCCGGCCGACAGGAAACCGCGTACGAGAGCCGTGCAGATGCCGAGACCCACACCGACAATGCCCGCAAAGGCGAGGATCAGGACCGATCCGAGGCCGGACGGTCTGAGCGGCGGGATCGCGGCGGAGATGATGCGCGCCTGCATCGTGTTGACGTTTTCCTGCTCGCCGAGCTCCTTGGAACGCAGCAGGAACGTCTGGTAGACGTCCCGACGGGCGCTCGCGTCGCGGGTCAGTTCGCGCAGGCGCACCCGCGCGTCATTGGTCACGAAAGTCGATTGTTTAATCGCTTCAAGCCGCTCTTCGATGCGTTCTTGTTCGGTAAGCGCGCGGTCAAGATCGGCTTCCGCGCGGCCGACGATCCGGGTCAGCTCCTGGGCGATCTGCTGTTGCACGACCGCCACTTCCGCGTCGACGGCGGCCATGTTCGGGTGCGACGGCAACAGGTCGGCGGCCAACACCGAGCGGCGTTGCAGGGCCGTTGCCAGCCGAATGCGCAGGCCCGAAATCGTCGACGAGCCGAGGGCTTCGGGAATGTTGTCGAGATCGGATGTCGTCTGCCGGGCACGACGGATCTGTTCCAGGGCCGAGCGCGCCAGCGCGGTGCGGGCGCGGGCGTCGACGAGTTGCCGGTTAAGCTGTTCCAGTTCCTGCTCGTTGATCGGGCTGCCGTTGGAATCCAGTATGTTGTTGGCCAGTTTGTACTGTTCGATGGCGTTCTCCGCCGCCGTCAGTTCGTCCCGCAATTCCGACAGGCGGGCGCTCAGCGTTCCGGACGCCTGGCGTGCGATGCGGGAGCGGGATTCCGTCTCCAGATCGATGTAGGTCTGCGCGATCGTATTGGCGAGCCGAGCCGACTTTGCCGCGTCGCGGGTCTTCACGTAGAGATCGATAACATGGCTGCGTTGCGGCCGGCTGGTGCTGACGGCCTTTTCCAGCTTGAACAAGGCCTTGATGGACGGATCCGGACCCCCGGCCGAGCGGCTCGCGAACAGGCCGCGGATCTCCGAGAGCAGTCCGCCCCCTTCGCCGACAAATTCGCTGTCGGCGATCAGGTTTTCGCGCGATACCACGTCCTTCAGCACGCTTTCCGATGTCAGCACCCGCATCTGGCTTTCAACGACGGCAACGCCGCCCTCGCTCGATTCCGAGGGTCTGATCACGTCGCGATCGAGCACCTGCACGCCGTTCGGATAGATCAGGATACGGGTATTGGCCACGTAGTGCCGGTCGCGGTTGACCGCAAACAGAAGCCCGGCCGCGATGCACATCACCGCGATCCCGATTACCAGCTTGCGCTGGCGGATCACGATGCCGAGCACGTCCTGTATTGTCACGTCGAAGCCGCCGCCTGCCGAGGCGGCATGCCCATCCGATCGGACGGATTGTTCTGAAGCGAGAGAGGGCGTCGAGCGGTCTCGTGTCATGGCCGGGCCTACGCGTAGTCCTCGCTGGTTTGCGGCTCGATGCCCTGATCGGCGAAGGCGGTCGGCCGGATCGCCTGGGTGGCGAACAGCGTGAGGTAAAGCGGGTTCAAGAGGAGGTAGCGACGCCACAGGCGGCGCGGCTCCTGGGCAAGGCGATAGATCCATTCCATGCCGGCGTCCTGCATCCAGGCTGGCGCCTGTTTCAGGAGGCCGGCGTGAAAATCGAACGCCGCACCGACCGCGATCGCCGGGCGCGGCAGAACCGCTGCATATTCGTGCACCCATACTTCCTGGCGCGGACAGCCAAGGCCGACAAAGACGATCTTGGAGCCGCTGTCGGCGATTTCCCGGGCGATGCTGTGTTTTTCGGCCTCCGTGCTGCGCCGGAACAGCGACGGTCGGGTCCCGCCGATCCGAAGGCCCGGAAACTGCTGCATCAGATTGTCGGCAAGCGGGGCGAGCACTTCCGGTCGGCTGCCGTAGAGGTAAATCGGCAAGTCTTCCTCGGCCGCGCGCTGGCAGACACTGAGCATCAGCGTCGGGCCGTAGACGCGGTTTTGCAGGCCGGCGCCGTACAGCGCGTTCAGGGCCCAGCGGACCGGTTGGCCGTCCGGCGCCACCACATCGAAATTGTTGAGCCGCCAGCGATGGACGGGGTCGAGCACGCCCGTCATCACGCCGTGCACGGCGAGCGCGGAGACCTTGAACGACCGGTCGTTGTGCGCGGCGTCGATGATGGCATCGACGGCGGCCTCGTAGTCGATGGCGCTGATGCCGATTCCGAGAACGTTGCGCTTGCCGTGATTGATCATGGTTGGATCCGCCGGTCCGCCCGTCTGGTCATGCCGCCTCGGTCCAGCGTGCCCGGTTGGACCGATAGATGTCTTCCAGGATGCCGCCGATATCGTAGGTCAGCGTCCAGTCCGGGTAATGCGCCTCGAAGCGCCTTGTGTCGGAGATCCACCAGATATGATCGCCGGTCCGGTTGGTTTCGCTGTACTCCCAGGACAGGCGCCGTCCGGTGATGTCCTCGCAGAGGCCGATCGCCTCCAGCATCGAGCAGTTCGAACGTCGGCCGCCGCCGATATTGTAGACTTCGCCCGAGCGCGGCTTCTGGAAGAAGTGCCAGAACGCGTTGACCAGATCGAAGGAATGGATGTTGTCGCGCACCTGCTTGCCGTCATAGCCGAACACCGTATAGGCGGCGCCGGTCGCCGTGCATTTCATCAGATAGGCCAGAAAACCGTGCAGCGCGGTGCCGCTGTGGCCCGGGCCGGTCAGGCAGCCGCCGCGAAAACACGCGGTCTTCATGCCGAAATACCGGCCGTATTCCTGCACGAGCAGGTCGGCCGCCGTCTTGGAGACGCCGAACAGGGAATGCAGGCTGCGATCGATCGGCATGGTCTCGTCGATGCCATGGGCGTGAAAGCCATGGGTTGTATCGATTTCGAACCGCCGGTCCTGCTCCACCAGCGGCAGGTCGTTCGGCCGATCGCCGTAGACCTTGTTGGTGGACGTGAAGATGAACGGCACGTCCGGCGTCGACTTCCGGCATTCCTCGAGAAGCACCAGCGTGCCGTTCGCGTTGATGGTGAAATCCGCGACCGGATCGGTTGCCGCCCAATCGTGCGACGGTTGCGCGGCAGTATGGATGATCAGGGCCAGCCGGTTGCCGTAGGTCTGAAAGACGCACGCCATGGCGTCCTTGTCCCGGATGTCGGCATCGATATGCGTGTAGCCGGAACAATCCTTGGCAAGCGCCTGCCGGTTCCATTGCGTCGACGCGTCCGGACCGAACAGGCGCGCCCGCATGTCGTTGTCGACGCCGATGATGTCGTAGCCGCGCTCGGTGAAGAACCGCACGGCCTCCGATCCGATCAGCCCTGCAGAACCGGTGATGAGAACGAGATCCTTCATCGTGCCCTCCGCCGCCTATGCCGATTCCAGCTCGACGTGTCCGGACCGCACCAGGATGCCGTCGAAATAGTCGATCGTCCGGCGCAACCCTTCGCGCAGCGGCACTTGCGGCTCCCAGTCGAGAAGCTGTTGTGCCTTGCTGATGTCGGGACGGCGCTGCAGCGGATCATCCTGCGGCAGCGAGCGGTAAACGATCCGCGACCGCGATCCGGTGAGGTCGATGATGGTCTCGGCCAGTTCGGCGATGCTGATTTCGGCCGGATTGCCGATATTGATCGGACCGGGACCGGCATTTTCGGCATTCATGAACCGGATCATCACCGTGATCAGGTCGTCGACATAACAGAAGCTGCGTGTCTGCGAACCATCGCCGTAAAGCGTGATCGGTTCGCCCTGCAGGGCCTGTATCACGAAGTTGGAGACCACCCGGCCGTCCTTCGGATGCATGCGGGGGCCATAGGTGTTGAAGATGCGGACCACCCGCGTGTCGACGCCGTGCTGTCGGTGATAGTCGAAGAACAGCGTCTCCGCGCAACGCTTGCCCTCGTCGTAGCAGGCCCGCGGGCCGATCGGATTGACATTGCCCCAATAGGGTTCGCTTTGCGGCGAGACCTTGGGATCGCCGTAGACCTCGCTGGTCGAGGCCTGCAGGATGCGCGCCTTGGTGCGCTTGGCCAGACCCAGCATATTGATGGCGCCGTGCACGGAGGTCTTCACCGTCTGGACCGGATCGAACTGGTAATGCACCGGGCTCGCCGGGCAGGCGAGATTGTAGATTTCGTCGGTTTCCAGATAGAGCGGCAGCGTGACGTCGTGGCGGACGAATTCGAACCGCGTGTCGTCCTGCAGATGCGCAATATTGAATTTCGAACCTGAATACAGGTTGTCGACGCCGATGACGTCGAGACCCTTGTCGTCTCGCAACAGGCGATCCGCCAAGTGCGACCCCAGGAAGCCTGCGGCCCCGGTAATCAGAATACGGCGCGTTTCCGGGCAGATCGGTGTCGTCTTGGTCAGCATGGCTCACTCCAGGAAGGGGCGTGGCGCGATCGCCGCCAGCGCAATCGATTTAAAGCGAAGAACGTCAGAATTATTAGGGATTTCGAAATTGAATGTCTTTTTTAAAGCTCGATTAACCTTAACTACGCGACGGATATTTAGATAAAATTTTAATTATTAAGGATAACGCGCGAACACTGATAAATTTACTTAAAGTCTTGGTGTTGGCATGGCACGTCTTCGGTTGGCGTAATTTCAACAGATTTGAGACGGTCGAAGGGGAGAGCGGGGTTGCATCTGACATTCGATCACGAAGCCGTCGGCCGTGCGTCATGCGGATCAGAACCCGCATTCCGTTATACGCCGGGGTCGGATATCCCGAAGGATCTGTTCAACGGCAACCTCTATTCGCATACCGCCTATCGCGCCGCCCACGGACACGACAATCCGGTACTCTCCCACCCGGCCGGGATCGAGCCGGCCCTGTTTTCGGACAAGCGCTCGCATCTGGTTCACCTCGGACGTCTGGACGTCCTGACTACCGAGGCGCTCCTGGCCCATGCGGCGGGATTGTTCGACCGGACACGGGCCCGGTTCATTCTGTTCGAAGACATTCGTCTGATCTCTTCGACCGCTGACCGCACGACGCGCCTGCATGCGTTTCGCTTCAAGGCGAATTGGCGCCGTAGCGTTCCTCCTGACGGACGTTTCCTGACCGGAAAACGCGCGTCCGACCTGCGACGCAAGGCGCGTCGCCTGGACGCTTATGTCGGCGGAAAGGGAACAGACCTGGTTTTCGAACGCTGCGGGCCGGAAACGCTCGACGCGATTACGGCATTGAACCGGGAACGCGTGGAAAGCACTGGTCGCACCTATCGCCTGACCGAAGCCAAGCAGGCCGCGCTGCAAAAGGTCTGTGCGGAAATCGGCTATGCCACCTTGCTGCGCTTTGACGACGAGCTGATCGCCGGCACGGTGGTGTGCATGGCGGGGCGACGGGGTTATGTCCTGGTGCTCGGCCACGACAGGCGTTTCGAGAAGTTCTCGCCGGGCCTCCAGGCCATGGCGTTCACGCTTCAGGAATTGCGGGCCCGGGGTTGCACCGAAGTGAATTTCCTTTGGGGTGACAGCCGATGGAAGTCCGATTTCGGCGCGGTCAGGGAAGAACTGACAACGGTCCTTGTCCGGCGCAATGCCTGGTCGCTTGTCTCAAAGGATCTGGGCATGACCGCGTTGCCGCTTGTCTGGGATGTGGCCAAGGCATCGGCCAGGCCGCATGTCGACAGACTGCGCGATGCGCTTGCCGCCAGCCGCTGAATAACCAGCCATCCTGAACCGCCGAATTCGCCAAAAAATTCCCAAGGCCTAGCCCGAACGGCCGAGCCGCGGCGTCGCAAATGTCGCCGGGACTGCGTGAGCCTGACCGACGGCCCGCACCACGCCTCCGGAAAAGTGCCGTGCCATGTTGTCGATCGTATAGGTGCCGGCGGAGCGGCGTGCGCCAGCGGCAAGGCGGTCGCGCCAGGGATCGTCGGTCAGGACCCGGACGGCGGCCTCCGCATAGGCATCGACGGAGTCGGTGTCTCTGACGCGGACCCCGTTGACGCCGTCCTGCAGGTAGTCGATCTCGGGCCCGTGGCCCGGCCCCTCCGTCGTGATCAGCGGACACCCGGCGACGAAAGTGTCCAGCACGGCCAAACCGACCGCTCCGGGCAGCAGGCAGACATGCGCGGATCTAAGCGCCACCGCCTTGTCGCGACCAAAGAGCGGTCCGGTCGCGTGGATGAAATCGTGCGACCGGGCGGCGCCTTCAACGATGTCGGCCTGGGGCCCGGATCCCACAACGATCAACTGAAAGTCCGGCACCTTTTGCCGGATACGCTGCGCCGCCTCGATGAGAAACGCGATCCGCTTGTCGGCATAAAGCGAGCCGACATAGAGTCCCGTTCGGCCAGCGCCCAGGCCATGGGTCGCCCGAAACGCCGCGATCTCGTCTTCACCGACTGTCGTCAGTTCCCGGTCGAGGGCCTCGGTATCGATGCTGTTGTAGTTGATCGTGATGCGATCGGCGGGATAGCCGTAGGCCGCTAACAGGTCGGCAACGCCGGGTGTATAGGCGAACCACCAATCGACGCGTGTCGCCAGGAACCGCTTGAGTGTTCCGGCGATGCGCGGGAACCGGCTGGAAGCCGATGATTGCCCGTGTCCGAAAAAAGCAATCTTGCGCCGCCCGATGAGCGACCGGGCCTGCAGCCAGTAATTCAGGAGCAGCTTGTTTTCCTGACTGACGATCGTCAGATCGGCATCGACCAGATGCGGCATCGCCGACTGCCAGAACAGGCGTTGTCTGGCGATATCGAACGCCTTTACCGGCACGCAGCGCGCCCAGTCCAGGCGGCGCGTATCGCCCTTGGCCGCCGCATCGCCGACCGGGTCGCTGTAGATCAGGCGATAGTCGATGCCTTCGGCGGCCAGGAGCTCTTGCACGCGTTCATGGAACGAGATGCGGTACTGGCTGAGCACCAGAGTGACAAAACAGACGACGGGACGATCGGTAATGCGCTTTCTCCCCCGGTCAGGCCACCCGACCGGGAACGGCGGTCCGGTTTCGCGGCATTTGGGCGATGGCGTGGCGGGCGATGTGGGCACCGATGGCGGCAAGCAACACGGTCTGGGCGACCAGCATGGTGACAGGAATGCCGCCGACGCCAAACCGATCGATCAGCGGATAGACCAGGGCGATCGCCGTCAGCGACGAAATCACATAGGAGACGAAGACGTCGCGGGTACGCTCCACGACACGCAGGTAATAAAGCCACACCATCCGCACGATGGTGACGGCATAGACCGCGGCGAAGATCCGTGTGAGGTCGGCATAGGCGGCAAAATCCGGCCCGAAGACCAGACCGAGCACCGGCCCGGCAAAAACGGCCAGCGGCAGGATCAGGGCCAGAGACGCGGTTCCGACGAACAGGGTCTGGGTGCCGAGATAGCGCAACAGACCCGATACATCGTCCTTGCGCATTTCCTGTGCGGCGGTGCGCGGCATGAAGTTTTCGAGCGCGTAGATCAGGAAATGCGTGGTGCCGAGCAGGTATTGACCGGCCCTGAGGCCGCCGATGGCGGCATCGCCGAATTCGACCCCGGCGATCATCCAGAGCGCCTGCTCCTGGCCGATGGCGACCAGCAGCATCAGCAGCAGCCAGGAGGCGATCGGCCAGTGCCGTGCCAGCACGACGCGCACCAGCCGGGGCCGGACCGCATGACGCGCGCCTGACCACAGGAACGGCAGGGCCGGCACGAGCGCGGCGAGGCCGAGAACAAAGAGCGTGCCCGGCACGTCCGGGGTCACGCCGGCCGCCAGGATCAGGCCGACGGCAAGCGCCATCAGGACAAGGCGGGCGAAGTCGAGTGCAACCGCCTGCCGCGGTCGAATGCGGGCAAACAGAACCCGGCGCACATGCGCCTGGATGTTCTGGGAAAAGGTCAGGAAGGCTGCGGCGGCGATCAGCGCCATGTCCGCGGTTTCGCCGCGCAGGGCGAAAAGCGCAAAGACAAAGCCGGCGATCAACAAGGCACTGACGCAGCCGGTCATCAGGCCCAGCCGCTGGATCGTCGCGAAATAGGCCGGCGACCGGCGCGTCCGCGCGCCCGCCAGCGTCATCATCGGCAGAGTTAGAAAGTGCGCTTCGATGTTGGTCGTGAAGCTCGCCATCAGCAGGATCAGCGAAAACAGGCCGAAATCCTCCACGCCGAGCAACCGGGCCGCCAGCACGCCGATGGCAAAGTTCAGCCCGCTCACAAGCACCTGGCTCATGACCGAGGCAGTGACGTCGCGGTTAAGGAGGGCCTGCAACCTCGCGATCATCGATCCGGCCTGTCAGCCGATGACGCTGCGCCCGAACAACCAGCCATAGAGCCGGCCGTCGATCCGCAGATTGGTGAGGTTGTCGGCCAGCGACAGGTCGAACTTCCATTCCGTGCGGTGCAGCGCAAGCGGATCGATAAAGCCGGCGCGGTGTTGTGCCGGCAGGCCGGTCGCGATCGTTCGAAATCCGATCGAGGCGCAATAGGTCCTGAGCGCGCTGGAAAAATGCCGCCGCATGCCGAACGGAAACGAAAAATCCTGGACGGCGCGGCCGGAGAGGTCTTCCAGCGTTTGTTTGGAGCGCAGGATTTCGTCCGGCCAGTTTTCCGGCGGCAGAGCTGACAGCACCGGATGACTGTGGGTATGGCAGCCGATCGTGTGGCCGCGCTCCGCAAGGTCGTAGATTTCGGCGCGGTTCAGTGTGACCCGTTCGCCGGTATGGCGGATCCGGTCGAAATAGCCGGCAATGTCGTCTGGCGGACAGGTATCGCGCAGGACGCCGGAATTCACATAAAAGGTTGCGGTGACGCCGCATGCTTCCAGCGTGTCCAGGCTGTCATGCCAGGATCGGTAATTGTCGTCGAACGACACAAAGACCAGTTTCTCATCGGTTGCATTGAAGGCGTAGGTCCGGGCATCGACAAAGCGATAGCCGAGCGTGGCGAACGTCTTCATGGCCGCGCTGAAGGCCGGGCGGTCGACCGCTTCCAGCGCATGGAAATAGAGCGCGATCCGGGTCGGCAGCGTGTCGCGGGCAACCGCCACATGGCTGCGACGCAGGAGCTCGAGAACCTGGGCCTTCATGGCGAAAGCCCCGCAAGATGCGACACCGTCGCAGGTGCGGCGGCCAGTCGGTTGTCGACGGCCAGATGCCCGAGCACGCTGGCGCGGAAGATATCCGGGCTGAAGGTTGCAAGATAGCGTTCCCGCGCCCGCGCCTTGTCCCAGACCAGCTGGTCGGGATGGTCGAGATAGCCGCGGATACGGGAAGTGGCGGCGGCACGGATCGCGTTGCGGTCGCCGACCGGCAGCACGGTATCGCGCAATTTAGGGCCGACCATTTCAGCCAGTCCGCCGATATCCAGCACGATCGGCGCGCAGCCATGCGCCATGGCCTCGATCAGCGCTACGGGCGCCAGGTCGTGCTGCGACAGGTAGAGAAAGACGTCGGCGTCGGCGAGCAGCGTTGTCTTGCGGGTTTCGCTGACCCAGCCCGTTACGGTGAGGCGCGAGGCCGGCAATCCCCGTTCTGCGGCCCGCGTCTGCACATCCTCGACGCTGAGCTGTGCGGTCGGCCCGCCGATGATCACGGCTTCGACATCGAGCCGGTTTGCGCCGAGTTCTGCCACGCAATCGACAAAATCGAGCACGCCTTTGCGCGCATCGAGGTTTCCAAGGAAGGCCACCTTGAGCGGCAGCCCACGGCTGACTTCGGGCGCGCCGGGATCGAGCGCCATGTTTGCCAGCGGCAGCACCCGGGAAAACAGGCCAAGGCGCCGGGCCGACCGCGCGACGCCGTCGGTAATCGTAATCAGTTCGGTACCCGACAGGCCCAGCCGCGCCAGGCTGCCGCGCAGCCCGGTCGCAGTCACCAGATCCTCCAGACCGTCGCCATGCACATGCACCCAGGTGCGCGTCGCCAGCCGCTTCGCAACGAAGGCAAGCAGCGCGTCGCGCAAGGCGGTATGCGCCCAGGGTGCCAGACCGAGATAGGCGATTTCATAGCGGCGGCCGCTGAGCCAGAGCCGCGAAAGGTCCAGGAGCAGGGCCAGAAAGGCGAGCAGTTTGGAGAGGCTTCGACGTCCGACATCCTCGTTCGACTGCGCGCCGCCGCGCCAGCGCTTATCGACGATCCGGCCGGCATCCGCTTCGAACACGGCGCGCATGCGGGCCGCGATCGCCGACTGGCCGTGATGCGGCGGCGGCGTCTGTGCAAGGAAGAGGATTCTGCCGGCCCGGTTTTCAGCCATGGCTTTCAAAGACCTCCGCGAGACGGTTGACAATGTCGGCGATCGCCGTTGCGTCGAGCCCGGCATGCATGGGAAGCGTGATCATGCTTCGGGAAAAGGCCTCGGACTGCACCAGTCCGGAATGCGGCGGATCCGCAAACGCGGAAAACAGATGGATCGGCGGATAGTGCAGGCTGGTCTGGACACCGCGTTCGGCAAGACCCGCACGCACGGCGTCGCGGATTGCTGCATCGACGACGATGCCGGCGACATGGGCCGTACCCTCTGTCGGACGTTCCCGATACAGAAAGTGCGCGCGGTTGGCCAGCCGCCGATCGATTTCTGCCGCGTAGCACGCGGCGAGCCGACGGCGTGTTTCATTGATGGTGTCGAGGCGCTCCAGCTGGGCAAGTCCGAGCGCGGCACGCAGGTCGTCGGTGCGGTAATTGAAACCATGGGCGACGACGTCATAGGTGCTGGGGCGGCCGTGATGCCGATCCCAGGAAAGGCTTGTCATGCCATGCGAGCGCAGCAGCCGGATCCGGTCGGCGAGCACCGGATCGTCGGTTGCCACCATGCCGCCTTCGGCAGTCGTCATGTTCTTGTTGGAAAAGAACGAAAAGCAACCGACGGCGCCGATCGTGCCGAGCGCGCGGCCGGTCGCTGCGTCATGCTGGGCCGGCGCGTGGCAGGCATCTTCAATGAGGGGAATGTCGCGCGACCTGCAGATTTCGGCGATAGCCGGCATGCGCGCCGCATAGCCGCCGTAATGCATGACGACAACGGCCCGCGTGCGATCCGTGATTCGGCGTTCAAGGTCTGCCGGGCACAGGGTCGGCTCATTGATCGAAACGATATCGGCAAAGACCGGCTGGGCGCCAAGCGCACGGGTCATGTTGGCGGCCGCGACAAAGTTGATGGAGGGCTGGACAACCTCGTCTTCCGGGCCGATGCCATGCGCGGCAAGTGCAAGGTGCAAGGCCGCGGTTCCGTTGGAAACGGCGATGGCATGCTCGGCGCCGATCCGTGCGGCGAACCGGCTTTCGAATTCCCGCGTCCTTGGCCCCATGGACAACCAGCCGGACTGAAGGCACTCCGCCACAGCGTCGTGCTCCGGCGCGCCGAGCATCGGCTCGGAAAGCGTATACGCCCATTCCACGCTCATGCCGCATCTCCGAAACGCGACCGATCGGTCTCATACATGTCCTGGGCGAGCGCATAGTCTTCCGGACGACCGATATCTAGCCAGAACGCATTATTGCGGTAGACGCCAACCTGTTCGCCGGCCGCCAGAAGCCGGTGCACCAGGTCTGGAAGATCCAGATAGGCGCCATGGTCGATAAAGCGCAGCACCCGCGGTTCGTAGACGTAGACGCCCATTGAGACTTCGATCTGCTTTTCCGGCTTTTCGATGTAATTGGTCACTCGCGCATCGGCGCCGGCTTCCAGAATGCCGAAATCGATACGCGTGCGCTTTTGATGGGTCGCGATCGTCAGCGCGGCGCCGGACAACCGGTGCGCCTCGATCAGGGCCCGGTAGTCGAGGTCGGTGAGCACGTCGCCGTTGGCGACCAGGAACGTATCCTCAAGGTCGGGTACGAAAGCCAACGAACCGGCCGTGCCGGTCGGTTCGCGCTCTTCGATAAAGTCGATGTCGAGCGCGCGAGCGAGCGCCTGATCCTGGGCCACATAGGCCTTGATCAGGTCGGCCAGATGACCGAGCGCCAGCGTGACGCGGTTGAAGCCCTGTTGGGCGAATTGTCCGAGCAGGATGGCGAGGATCGGCTTGTCGCCGAGCGGCACCAGCGGCTTGGGAAAACTTGCCGTATAGGGACGCAGACGCGTGCCCTTGCCGCCGGCCAGGACGATTATGCGATTGTCGGGCATGGCTCGCTTTCTTCCGCGGCACGGGCAGTAACCCGCGCGAGTTCGTAATTGCCGTGAAAAGTCCGTCGCGCGTCGACGCCGTCGAGCAGGCGGTTTTGCAACGCCCAGAGGATTTCCTGGACGCCGTCCCGCACGCTGGTGCGGCATTCGAAACCGAGCACGGTATTGAGCTTGCTGAAATTGACGCGGTAGTTCCGCGGGTCGGACGAGTTCTCGCGATAGGCGATCGTGCGTCCCGGCAGGAAATCCTGGATCAGGTCGACAAGGCCCTGCTTGGTGTAATTGTTGGCATTGGAACCGGCGTTGAAGACGTCGAAGGCCACGCTCTCGGCCGGCGCCAGAAGCACGGTTTCGATCAGCCGCGCGAAGTCGCGTACATGGCAATAGGGCCGCCAAGTATGCGCATCGTAAACCTCAAGCGCCTTGTCGAGGAACAGATCCCGCGTGAACTCATTGACCGTCAGGTCGAAGCGCATGCGCGGCGCGAGGCCGAAGGCGGTCGCAAACCGAAGCACGACGGGCTTGTAGTCGACGGCACCGCGCAGCGACAGAAGATGCTGTTCGCACCGGACCTTGGCTTCTGCGTAGAGCGACAGCGGATTCAGCGCAAATGTCTCGTCTGCCGTCTCGTCTTCGCCGATCATGCCGTAATTGGAGCAGGTCGACACGAAGATCACGCGATCGAGACCGCGGCCGTTCAGCATGTCGATGCAGCGCTTTAGCGCCTCGTCGTTGATCGTGCGCGCCGCTTCCGGATAGGACCGCGTGATCGGATCGCCGACAAGGCCGGCCAGAATGACGACGTCGGTCGCGCCGTCGAGCGCTTCGGCCAGTGTGGCCGGATCGCCCATGTCGCCGAAGATGAAACTATATCCGGGATTCTGCAGCTTCGGCAGGATGCCGGTATCGTGGCCGTAGACCAAAAGATCCAGGTCGCGCACGCCGAAACCCTTTTCCAGGAGGTGCGGGCCGACAGCGCCGCCGATGTAACCGGCGCCGCCGATCACCAGGACGCGGCGGGCAAGCGACCGTTCGGGTTGCGCCGGCAGCGGGCTGTATCGGTCCGGTCGGGGCGTGTTGATCGTCATCGTCTTCCGTCTCCGGGTTCGGATCACACGGCGTTCTTGCCGAGGATGAGGGAAAAGGGGGTCGCGGCGATGATCTTGAGGTCCAGCCAGAGCGACCAATTTTCGATGTATTCCAGGTCCAGTTGCACCCGCTGGCGCATCAGCTCCGGGTCTTCGGTCGGACCGCGAAAGCCGTTGATCTGTGCCCAGCCGGTAATGCCCGGTTTGACGAGCAGCCGGTTGTCGTACTTTTTCAGAAGATCGGCGTAGACCGAGTTCAGGGACATTGGATGCGGCCGCGGGCCGACGATCGACATCTCGCCGCGCAGCACGTTGAACAATTGCGGCAATTCATCGAGGCTCGTGCGCCGCAGGATCCGGCCGAACGTCGTCACGCGCGCGTCGCCGCGTGTCGCCTGAACCGCGCTGTCCCCGTCTTCCATCACCGTCATGGTGCGGAACTTCCAGATCGGGAAGACCTGCTGGTTGAACCCGTGCCGGCGCTGCTTGAAGAGTACCGGCCCCTTGCTGTCGAGTTTCAGGATCAGAGCAATCATCAGCATCAACGGTGCCAGAAGCAGGACGGCAAGACCGGCGACCGTGTAGTCGAGCGCGATTTTCATCAGCCGGCCCCAGCCGGCAATCGGCTTGCGCTGCACTTCCAGAAGCTGCGAATCCTCCAGCGCCTGAACGCGGCGGATCGGGATATGGCTGCGTTCCAGGCCGAAACTGACCAGGATCTCAGATGGCAGCGCGCTGAAGCGTTCCAGCAGGCGGGCGACGGCGTCCGGGTCGAAAGCGGAATTGGCGATGATGATCGTATCGATGCGATGGCTGCGTCCGTGTGCAAGCAGATCATCGAGGTCGCCGCTCCATGGCGCCTTGCCCGATGCGAGCCGATCGTCGGCAGGGCCGAACACGCCGACAATCCGGGCATTCGGTCGGCTCCGCTGCAATTCCGAAATCAGGTTTTGCGAGGGCCGGCGGTCGCCGTAGATCGCAATCGTCGTCAGCGGCATGCCGCTTGCTGAGATATCGGCCAGCGCCCGTGCCGCGAGCGCGCGCGTCAGAAGAAGGAGAATGAGCGACGAGACCGACCAGACCGCAATCCAGACGCGGGAGATATCGTCGTCGATGCCGAAGACGAACCCGATGGCGACGAGCGAAACAAAGGCGAAGGCGACCGAGCGGATCACCCGGTCGAACGTGCGCGAATACCGGCTGATCGTTTCCGTTCGATAACAGCCTGTGACGGTCAGGAACACGCCGACAAGCACCGGGGCCAGCATCAGGTAGCTGGCATATTCCTGGAAATAGTTTTGTGCGCCGAGCGTCCCGGCGACATAGATCTCTGCGCTTGCCAGGCCGATCCCGAGGATGGCGATCAACTCAATAGCAAAAAGAATGTCGAGGCCGACATTGATGTCGATGAATGCCAGCGCTGAACGGCGGATCGGACGAACCGTTTCCTGTTCTTCGCGCCGCTCGTCGAACCTGGAAAACTCGCTGTTTGAATTGAGCACTGTTTCGTCCCGTATCTTCAACGGCACAAAGAGCCGGATCTTTGCCGGACCTCTTGCCGGAGAATTCGCGCCACCGGCGTCAATATAAAACAGGATTTGGATTTCGTCTGATCAAGTATTAGAAAGCAATAGGTAAGGTTAATTCTTATAGTTAATGATTTTTTAGCTAATATTTGCAATGAAAGAATCGAACGAAGACAATTATAAAAGATTAAATACTATATTATGTAAATAGATTAGGTAACTTGAATCGCTCTAGAATGACAATCGAGGCGACGCTTCCGCCGGCTCGATAAAGGCGCCGGAGTCCGGCACCGCAATAGTTTTGTCCGTTGGTATTATTGCAGCGCCCGTCCAAGGGGCTTGATCGACTGCAGCACGAACAGGTCAAAGGCGAGCACGGCGATCAGTGTCAGCCCGACAAGCGGGAAGGCCATGGAAATCAAAAGCATGACGAAGACCGCACTTTTCCAGAGGGGCAGATTGTCCGGCATCGGGGGTGCGACAAGCCTCAAGGCTCCGCGCGGCCGGCGTATCCACCACATGACGATGCCGCTGACGCACAAGAACAGGACAGCCAGGCAGAACAGCGCGTTGAGGAGCGTGTTCCAAAGACCCATGTCGCCCTGGTGCAGGGCGATTCCGACGGCCATGCTCTTGGCCATCAGCGAATAATCCGCGAATGTGACCTCGCCGAGGATCTTGCCGGTATACCGGTCGATATGCACGGTCCGGTCACCCATGGGGTTTTCCGTATCGCCGTTCATGGAATCCGCGGAGATCGTATAGACGCCGGTCTCGCCTGAGGGCAGGTTGATGCGGAATTGCGGTCCGAAACCGATCCCGTAGGCCAGTTGTGTGACCGTCGTCAGGGTGACCGGTACGCCGTCGCCAATACCGTCAGCGCCGGCCGTGGACCCCGATTCCGGCATGCGTGTCTGTTCCAGGCCCCAGGGAACCTCCTTGACGGCGCCCCGGTTCATGGAGGCGTGGGTCGTGTCGGAAAGCGGAACGTTTTCCCATTTTTCTGCCGGAAACGAGTTCCAGGGCTGGACGATCTTGCCGCCCCAAACGCCCGCCCAGGCGAGCCCGGAAATCAGGAAGAACACGAGTACCACGGACGTGTAGAGTCCGATCGTCACGTGCAGGTCCTTCCACAAAACGCGCCCGCGCAGCCCCATACGGGGCACGAAGCGGGCACTCTCCGACCCGGCCCTCGGCCACCAAAGGAAGAGACCCGTCACGATCATCACGATGCCGAGCCCGGCGGCGATCTCGATCAGACGGTCGCCGAGATCGCCGATCAGCAGCGTGCCGTGAATGTCGCTGGCAAACGAGAACCAGGTCTTGTCCTTGTTCACGATCGACAGTACGGCGTTGGTGTAGGGATCGACCGCAACGATCATCGACCCGGCATCCGAGGTCACCTGAACGAGGGCGGTCCGATCCGCCGCGGGAGGCGGCATGTATTGCGATACAGTGCCGTCCGGGATCGCCTTGCCTGCGGCTGCAATTTGCGCATCCGGAGACGTGTGCACCCCTGACGGCGTCACATAGAGGCGTTCGCCGAACCGGGTTTCCACGGAATTGAAATAGACCATGATCAGTCCGGTCACGGCGAGCATCATGAGAAACGGGACCACGAACAAGCCCGAATAGAAGTGCCATCGCCACGCGGCGAAATAGAATTTGCGGCTGAGGGTGACGGAATCGCCCGCTTTGCGATGAACCGGGTCGGCATCGTTTGTAGGCAGGGTTTCGGACATCGGGAAATTCCTCCTTGGGGCGGACCTGCAACGGCGGTCCGGCTTGCGTTTCCGGCAGGAGGGGCGCGAATGAAGACGACGGACGCCCGTCGGCGCGTCTGCCGGTTTCCCGGGATGTCGGCCGCGCCCGTCAAGACTTGGTGCTCGACGCTCTTAGGCGGGTGCGGCCGGCTGAACAGATCGGTGGCTGGTGCTACGATCCGTGATCGTGTTTTTTATGGTCGTGGCCGGAATGCCCTTTGCCGTGGCCCATTTTCCGCACGGCGAATTCCAGCTCGACTTCGCCGGCCCGTTCAAAGACGAGCGTCGCCTTGCGGCTCTCGCCGTCCTGCAGCCGCTCCGCCAGTTTCATGAACATGACGTGGTAGCCGCCCGGCTCCAGCGTGACGGTACCGCCGGCCGGAATGACCAGGCCGCCTTCGATTTCACGCATTTTCATGACGTCGTTTTCGATCTCCATTTCGTGGATCTCGATCTTGCCCGCAAACGCCGCCGAACCGCCGATCAGGCGATCCGGTTCCGATCCGGTGTTTTTGATGACCATGTATCCGCCGGCCACCGGCGCGCGCGGCGGTGTGGCGTGGGCAAAGGGGGATTCAATCGTCAGATCGCCGACCTTGACGGCATCGGCGGAGGCGCTTCCGGTCGCCAGGGCGACGCTGAGCAGGAATGCGGTAAAGAGGGAACGGAACATGGTGGTTTCCTTTTTTGCGTTGTGTTGTCCGCCCGCGATGATGCAGGCCGGAACGGGAGGCACGATCCGGTGGATCGGACTCAGCCGAGGCCGTATTGTTGCCGATAGGCCGTCCGCGGGTCAGCGACCCTCCAACGGCGGATTATGCTCAGGTTTTGAAGTGAGACGACGATCCCTGGACGTTCCGGGCGACCAATTCCGAAGGGTGCCGAAGGTCGCTCGACGCCGGGATTAGCGGATCACGCGACGGGCGGCCCGCGTGATAGATGGCCTGCTATCAGATACGGCGACACGGGCGGCAGGATGACTGCCGGGACTGCATCCGCGACGACGACATCACGTTCGATATGCGAAAGGGTCCCGCAGGGCGCGGGCAGGATGATGCTGCCGGCCGTCAGGCAGAAGACACACAGTTGGAGACCGGTCCCGGCCGGCTCATCGCCGGACCCCGACACCGAGCAGATGACCGGGATCGTGCCGTCGGGCAACGCATAGGCCGATCGATCCTCGGATGGCCCGACCAGCGGCAGCCCATGACCATAGGCATGCACGGCCGATGCGGCGATCAGCGCGAGGGCGCAGAAAAACCGCGCCAGAAAGGTTCGAAGAGGGACGGCGTGTGTCATGCCGATCGTCGTTAGCTCAATACAGCGTTAACCCTATCCCAACCGTTGGTCGGTGGAAACCGGTCTGCGTCGATTGGCGCATGGTTTCGCGCCAGGAGACGCACCCCTGACCCAGCGACACCTACCAGGGCGGCGGCGTCTCCGACGGCGGGGTTCGGGACAGGCAGGGCGGCGCCGGCTGGTCGAAATCCGCGTGTTCCAGAAAGCGCGGCACGCGCCGTGCCTGCGTAACGTACTCGAAACCGGCGGCGATCGCGATCAGGGTCGGTTCGGCATAGGCCCGGCCGAAGAAGGACAGGCCGACCGGAAGGTCGTAGATGGCGCCGGCCGGCACGCAGATGCTCGGATAACCGGAAACGGCTGCGGGGGCTGCGCTCGAGCCGCGCCGGTTGTCGCCGTTGGCAAGGTCGATCAGCCAGGGCAGTCCGGCCGTTGCCGTCATGATCGCGTCGAGCTGGTTGTCGTCGAGCGTGCGATCGAGGCCTTCGGTGCGTGTCAGGCGAAGACACTCGGCCCGGGCCTTGAGATAGAGGTCGTCGGAGAGGCCGCCGCGTTTTTGCGCCCGTTCGAGTAGGTCTTGCGGATAATAGGGCATCACCCGGTCGGCATGGTCGCGGTTGAACTGGATGATGTCGTCGAGCGTTCGGACCGGCGTGCTGTCATCGCGGGTGGCGAGATAGGCGTTCAGGCCGGCCTTGAATTCGGTCAGCATGACTTCCGCCTCATAGGGACGAATGGTCTCAACCCGGACGACATCCACCTCTACGATCGTCGCGCCGGCATCGCGGAGCGCCGCCAGCATGTCGTCGACGAGAGCATCGATGCGTTCGTCTGCCCCGCGATAGTTCATCGCCACACCGATGCGCTTGCCGGCAAGTCCGTCAGGATCCGCGAAAGCGGCGTAATCAATGGCCCGCATCCGGTCGGCATCGGCGGTTGCCGGGTCTTCTGGATCGGTGCCGGCAATCGCGGTGAGCAGCGTGGCCGCATCGGCGACGGTGCGGGCCATCGGGCCGGCCGTGTCCTGGCTGTGGGAAATCGGAATGATGCCGGTGCGGCTGACGAGCCCGACGGTCGGCTTGATGCCGACGACGGAATTCATGTGCGACGGATTGACGATCGAGCCTGAGGTTTCAGTACCGATCGCGGCGAATGTATAGCCGGCGGCGACCGCTACGCCGGAGCCCGAACTGGAACCGCCGGGCGTCCGGTCGAGCACATGCGGATTGCGCACCTGACCGCCGACGCTGCTCCAGCCGCTGGAGGATTTGTGCGAGCGGAAATTGGCCCATTCGCTCAAGTTTGTCTTGCCCGCGATTACAGCGCCGGCGGCCCGCAATTTCTTGACGACGAACGAGTCGTCGGAGGCGTGGGTGTCGGCGAGCGCCAGGGATCCGGCCGTCGTCGGCATGCCGTCGGCCGTATCCAGATTGTCCTTCACCATCACCGGGACGCCGTGCAGCGGGCCCGATGTCGATCCATTGCCGCGTTCCCGGTCCCGCTCGGCGGCGGTTTCCAGGGCGTCCGGGTTAAGGACCCGGACAGCCCGTGTCCGGGCATCGTTTTCGGAAATGCGGTCGAGACCGGACTGGACGGCGTCGACCGATCGCACGTCGCCGTTCGCGAGCGCTTCAGCAAGCGCCGTCAGGCGCCATTGCGAAATGTCTTCGGCCATCGCTCAGTGCCCCGTTTCGGTGTCGCGGACGTCCAGGAAATCGCGCAGCGCGTCTCCGAGGAAATTGATTGCGAGCACGGTCAGCATGATCGCAAGGCCCGGGAAGACGCCGATCCACCACGCCCGGGAAATGAAGCTGCGCCCTTCGGCAAGGATCAGGCCCCAGGTCGGTGTGTCGGCTTCCACGCCGAGACCGAGGAAAGACAGGGTTGCCTCGCCGAGGATCGCATAGGAAATGCTGACGGTAGCCTGCACGATGATCGGAGCGGCGGCGTTCGGCAGGATATGCCGCCACATGATGCGGAAGTCCGAGACGCCGACCGTGCGGGCCGCGGCGACATATTGCTCCTGTTTGATCGACAGCACCATGCCGCGCACCACCCGCGCGAAATCATCGATGAAGGCGAGCGACAGGGCGATGATGATGTTGAGCAGGCCGGTGCCGAAGACGGCGACGAGATAGACCGCAATGATGATGTTCGGAAACGCCCATTGCAGGTCGATGTAGCGCATGATGATGTTGTCGATCCAGCCGCCGAAATAGCCGGCAGCCAGTCCCAGCGCCAGTCCGGCGACCAGCGCGATCGCGACCGTCGACACGCCGACGAAAAGCGAGATCTGCGCGCCCTGGATGATCCGGGACAGAAGATCCCGGCCGAGGTCGTCCGTGCCGAGCGGATGCGCCAGCGACGGCGGCATCATGAACTCGTAGTCCATGGCGTTCGGGTCGTAGGGGGCGACCAGCGGAGCGAACAGGGCGGCGAGCGAAAAGATGACGAGCACGATCAGCCCGAACAATGCCTTCTTGTCCCGCATCAGCGTGAGCCGGAAACGGGTAGCCGCACTGAGGCGGGTCGGCAGGTCGTCGACCGCTTCGGCGACCGGTATGGACGGCGCGGTTCGAGGGGCCGGATCGCGGGTTGTGGTGTCGGTCATTTGGAATACCGGATCCGCGGGTCGATCACCGTGTAGAGCATGTCGACGAGGAAATTGGTCAGGATGAAGATCGCCGAGACGACGAGGATCGCTCCCTGGACGACGGCGTAGTCCCGGTTGACGATACTGACGATCAGGAGCCGGCCGAGACCTTTGATGGCAAAGACGTTTTCGACCACAACGGTCCCCGACATCAGGATCGCGAATGCAATGCCCATGACGGTGACGACCGGGATCAGGGCGTTCGGAAAGGCATGCAGCACGATCAAAGTGCGTTCGCGCAGGCCCTTCGACCGCGCGACATGCATGTAATCGGCCGACAGCACTTCCAGCATAGAGGATCGGATCATGCGCGCGACGATCGCCGAAAACGCCGTCCCGGCCGCGATCGATGGCAGGATCAGGTGTTTTAGCCAGGGCCAGAAGCCCTCTGATAAGGGAACGTAGCCGATCGCCGGCAGCCATTGCAGATTGGCCGCGAACAGGATGATCAGCACGATACCGAGCCAGAAGTCCGGCATGCTGAGGCCGAGAAAGGCAACCACGGTCACGCTATGGTCGAGCCCGGTATTCCGGCGCGTCGCCGCGATCAGCCCGGCTGGCACGGCGATGATGATGGCGATCACGAAGGAGACGAACGCGAGCGACAGGGTGCGCGGCAGCGCCTCCATGACAAGCCGGCTCACCTCGAGCCGGCTGCCGTAGATCGAGGTCCCCAGATCGCCCTGCAGCGCGTTCCAGAACCATTTCACGTATTGGACGTAGATCGGCTGGTCGAGGCCGTATTTCTGGCGCAGCGCTTCGGCGGCGGCCGGGTCGGCGGAATCGAACAGCATCGCCGCGAACGGATCGCCGGGCACGATCCGCATCATGAAAAAGACCAGCGTTGCCACGGCCCACATCACGAGCACGGCCCCGGCGGCCCGGTTCAGGAGATAACGTGTCATGCGGACGGCCCCGTTCGAACCGAAGGCGGCCGGCGGTCAGGAGACCGCCGACCACGCTATCGTCAGTCTCAGGAAATCGTGACGCGATCGAGGTCCACGAGACCCGGAATCCGGCTTTCAGCCGGGAAGTTCACCCGCGTGCTGCGCACCTGGATGTCGGCGGGGTGGAACAGGAAGGCCGAGGCCACCTTGTCGGAGGTGATCTTGTTGGCTTCCTGAACGAGCCGTTTGCGTTCGTCCAGGCTCGGCGCGATGCGCTGTTCGTCGATCAGGGCATCGACCTTGGCATCGGCGAAAAAGCCGAAGGGCATGGCTTCCTTGTCCCGGGTCCGGCCGTTGAATTTGGAATCCGACCGCATCCAGTCGACCAGGCCGTCGTCGGGATCGAAATCGCCGCCGCTGCCGAGCCGGCACATGTCCCAGCGCATCGAGTTAAAATCGTCGATCAGGACCGGGAAGTCCTTGGTGTCGAGCGAAATCTTGATGTTCAGGTTGCGGCTCAGGATGTTCGCGATGACCTGGACCTCACGCCGCTGTGCCGGCGTGGTCAGGATCTTGATTTCCGGAAAACCCTGGCCGTCCGGATAGCCGGCATCGGCCAGCAATTGCTTTGCGGCGTCGATATCGAAAGTCTGCTCGCTGGATTCGTTCAGCGCCTCATCGAAGAAGAAGCCCATGGCCGGGTTGATCGTGCCGAACGCCGGGCGGCCGCGTCCGAACTGGGCCTGTTTGATGTAGCGCTCGCGGTCGAGTGCCTTGGCGATGGCAAGCCGGACCTTGAAGCCCGGTTCCTGTTTCAACTCGTCGACGGATTTGTTGAAGTCGGCGACCTTGAAGGGGTCGCGATGCGGGTTCATCCAGACCGACTGGAAGCCCGGTGCCGCAACTTCGTCGACCACCAGGTCCGGGTTGGCGAGGAACCGGTCGACCAGTTCCGGGGCGACCGGGTTGCCGCCGATCAACTGGATGTCGCCGGCTTCCATGGCGGCCGCCAGCGGTTCGGCGTCGATGATCGGGCGGATGACCACCTTGTCGAGTTTCGGGCGCTCCGGATCGTAATAGTTTTCGAACTTCTCCAACGTCACGCCCTGGCCGAGCTGGCGGGGCAGCACCTTGAACGGACCGGTGCCGACCGGGGTCAGGCCGTATTCCTGGTCGCCCATCTGTTCGATCGCGCCGCGGCTGACGATCGCCATGGCACGGCCGCTGGAGCGTTCCAGGGACTTGACCAGGAACGAGGCCTGAGCGGCTTTCAGCGTAAACTGGACCTCCAGGTCATTCAGCTTATCGACCGAGGCGACATTGCCGACAACAGCACCGTGGATCGACTTCTCCGGGTCGATCGCGCGGTTATAGGTGTAGATGACGTCATCGGCGGTGAAGGCGTCGCCGTTGTGGAATGTCACGCCTTCGCGCAGCTTGAACGTATAGATCCGCCCGTCATCGGAGATCGTCCAGCTTTCCGCAAGGTCGCCCTGAGCCACGAGGTTGGCGTCGATATGGGTCAGGCCGCCGAATATGTTCGACGAGATCTGGAACAAAAGCACCTGGTTGATCTGGTGCGGGTCGAGCGTCGTCAACTCGCCGACACCGGCCCAGCCGCATGTCAACGTGCCGCCGGCCTGGGCGTGTGCCGTGCCCGGTCCGCCGATGCCCGGCAGCAGGCTGGCCGCCGTCAGTGTGCCGCCGGCCGCCATCAGGCGCAGGACGGTTCGCCGGTCGAGCGAAGACCCGCTCAACTGATCGCGCGTCAGGCCGACGAGCGGGTCGCGCGGGTCGAAATCGTAGGCGTCTTTAAGGGTCTCTGCGAGCCTCTGCCGATCGGCGAGGTGCGACTTTCTGGTTCTCTTTGTCATGACTGTCTCCCGTTTTGTTTGGATGTCATCGATGGGGTCTTTCGGTTCCGCCTCTGGATGATTTTGTTGTGAGGCATGTCACGCCGCGACCGATGCCGGCGCCGTGACGGGGCAGGCTACTGACCGGTCGGCACCGGCGGACGGAGCGGCTAATAGGTCCGGTGCCTTCTGCGTGCAGCTTTCGCGGGCAGTCGGGCAGCGCGGATGAAAGACGCAGCCCGACGGCGGATTCATCGGGCTTGGGACTTCGCCTTCGATGGGGGTGAAGGCCCGGGTCTTTTCCACCTGCGGGTCCGGCGTCGGAACCGCGTCGAGCAGGGCCCGCGTATAGGGATGCAGGGGATTGGCGAACAGGCTCTCGCTCTCGCCGATCTCCACGATCCGGCCAAGATACATGACGGCCACGCGGTGACAGATGTGGCGCACGACGCTCAGGTCGTGGGCGATGAAAAGATAGGTCAGTCCGAACTCGGCACGCAGCGATTCCAGAAGCGAGATGATCTGCGCCTGGATCGAGACATCCAGCGCGGACACCGCCTCGTCGCAGACGATGAAGTCCGGTTTCAGCGCGAGCGCCCGCGCGATGCCGACCCGTTGCCGCTGGCCGCCGCTCATTTCGTGCGGATAGCGGTCAAGCAGTCGGCCCGGCAGGCCGCAGATGGATAAAAGATCGCGGACACGGGCCGGAATTTCGGCCCTCGGACAGACACCGTGCACGAGGAACGGCTCACCGACGATGTCTTCCACGCTCATGCGCGGATTGAGCGAGGAAAACGGATCCTGGAAAACGGCCTGGACCTGTTTGCGATATCCCGCGATTTCCCGCTTGTCGAAATCGAGCACGTTCTGCCCGTTGAAGCGGATGCTGCCTGCCGTCGGTTCCTCCAGTTTCAGCAGACAGCGTCCGATCGTGGTCTTGCCGCACCCGGATTCCCCGACCAGTCCGAAGGTTTCGCCCTTCGCGATGTCGAAACTGACGCCATTAACGGCTTTGACAACGTCATGCGACCGGTTGAACAGGCCGCCGGATGCGACGGTAAAATGCATATGCAGGTCGTCCACCTGCACCAGCGGTGCGTCTGTCATGCAGCTCTCCCGCGGGCGAGGGCGGCCGAATTCCAGCAGGCTGCGGCGTGCCCTGCGTTGTCGTCGGCAAGGCCCGGTTTGTCATCGCAGACCTCAGTCCTGAAACCGCAGCGCGGGGCGAACGCGCAGCCGGTTGGCGGTCGCAGAAGGTCCGGCGGGTTGCCCGGGATCGGCTCGAGCGGGTCGTCGCGCGAGCGATCCAGCCGCGGCACCGAGTTCAGAAGACCTGCCGTATAGGGATGCCGCGGGTCGCGGTAGAGCGCCTCTGCCGGCCCCTGTTCGACGATCCGGCCGGCATACATCACGTTCACCCGCGATGCGTAACGCGCCACGATGCCCAGATTGTGCGTGATGATCACCAGCGCGACGCCGAGCCGCGTACACAAATCCTGCATGATGGTCAGGATCTGCGCCTGGATCGTCACGTCGAGCGCGGTCGTCGGCTCGTCGGCGATGATCAGTTCGGGTTCGCAGGCGAGCGCCATTGCGATCATCACCCGCTGCCGCATGCCGCCCGACAGGTGATGCGGATATTGTTTCATCCGGCGCGCCGGTTCGGAGATGCCGACCATGCGCAACAGCTCCACGGCCCGCGCAGTGGCCTCGGCCTTGGAGAGGCCGAGATGCAGCCGCATCGCTTCCGTCATCTGGCGGCCGATTCCGATCACCGGATTGAGCGAGGTCATCGGTTCCTGAAAGATCATGGAAATGCGCCGGCCGCGGATCTGCCTGAGCGCCTCATCGTCCATCGGCAGCAGATCGTCGCCGTCAAACAGGATGCGGCCGGGACCGACCTTGCCGGGCGGTTGCGGGACAAGCCCCATAATGGCGCGCGCGGTCACAGATTTTCCGCTGCCGGATTCACCGACAATCGCGACGATCTCACCCTTGTCGATGCTGAAACTGACACCGTCGACCGCCTTCACGAGCCCGGCGGGAGTCCGGAACGTGACATGCAGATCATCGACAGTGAGGAGGTCAGTCACAAACGCCATCTCCTGACGCGATCAGGCCGAAGGTCACCGGATCGCAGGTGCCTGAGGCCGCCTGTCGATTTCCAGCGCCTGATATCCCGCCCTTGAATCGTCGCCATCTTTCGATAAGTATCATTATCGATATTGATAATTATCGCTGGTCCCGACCCTGTCAACAGAAGACTGGTCGGCAAGTCTGGTTCCGGCTGCAACCGGATGATAGAGGACGCGCCGTGTGTCGGGCCTGAGCGGGCCGGCGATCGGGACTGGCAACGGGCTGGAAATGCGACGGTAGGAGACATGGCGACAGAGTTCGATAACGGGATTCCGGACTTGCGGATCCGCAAGGGCAACGCCGTCTATCATGCCGTCAAGAGCGCGATTCTTCTGCGCGAACTGGTCCCCGGCGAGGCGATCGGCGAGCAGCAGGTGGCTGGCAAGTTCGGCTGTTCGCAAGGGACCGTGCGTGAAGCTCTTTTGCGCCTGCAGGACGATGGTCTGGTCCGGCGCCAAGGCTATCGCGGCACATTCGTGTCCGAGACCACGATGGCGGAAGCTGCCGAGATGGCGATCATCCGGATCCGGTTGGAATCCCGTGCCATCCGTCGGGCTCAAAAGACGTTTGATGCCGAACGGCGCGATCACTTGGTGGCCATTCTGGATCGAATGGAAGCGGCCAACGATGTCGGCGATCCCTATTTATTGAGCGAGCTCGACCGGCTGTTTCACCTGACGCTGTTCGAGGCGGCCGACATGCCGGTATTGGAACCCGTGCTCAGCCGATGCACCCTGCATATGCATCGCTATACGTTCGCGAACGATCCGGAGCGCAAACAGGAGGTTTCGCCCGCCGAAGCCCATGCACCGATCCTGAACGCACTGGAAGCCGGCGGTCCGCAACAGGCCGCAGATGCGGTCAAGGCTCATATCGAGGCCGTTCTCGAACGGTGGTCACCGGAATTGCTGCGCACCGTCGAGCGGGAAGGCCAGATCGGCTGAACCTTTTTCCCGGCGCCGTCCGGCGCCATCGCTTCCATTCCGCGCCGCGGGCGCATCAGGGGAGATCGAACGATGAGTCACTTCACGACCCGGCCGGAAATCAGGGGAACCTTCGGCGTCGTCGCATCGACCCATTGGCTTGCCTCCTCGGTCGGCATGGCCGTGCTGGAGCGCGGAGGAAACGCGTTCGATGCAGCGGTCGCCGCCGGCTTCACCCTTCAGATTGTCGAGCCGCACCTCAACGGTCCCGGCGGCGACGTGCCGATCCTGTTCAACGCCGCCGGCGAGGATATGCCGCGCCTGTTGTGCGGCCAGGGTGTCGCACCCGCCGGGGCAAGCATTGCCCATTACCGGTCTGAGGGTCTCGATATCATGCCGGCCACGGGCCATCTTGCCGCTGTCGTGCCCGGATCGTTTGCTGCCTGGATGACGCTGCTCAGGGATTACGGCACGATGGAGGTCGCGGATGTGCTGGCGCCGGCCATCGCTTATGCCCGCGACGGCTATCCGCTCGTGCCGCGCATTGTTGAGGCGATTGCAAGCGTCGAGGACCTGTTCCGTCGGCATTGGCCGAGTTCTGCCGCGATCTACCTGCCGGGTGGCGCGCTGCCCTCGACGGAAAGGTTGTTCCGCAATCCGGTGATTGCCGACACGTGGGACCGGGTCATTGCTGAAACGAACGGCGCAGCGACCCGTGAGGCGCGCATTGATTCAGCAATCCGTATTTTCCATGAAGGTTTTATCGCCGAAGCGATGACCGACTTTGTGCGCGAACCCGTGCTCGACAGTTCGGGCCACGCCCATGCCGGTGTCCTGACCATGGACGACATGGCCGCCTGGCGACCCGGTTACGAGACGCCGCTCAGCCTTGCCTACGGGGATTTTAAGGTCTTCAAGGGCGGACCCTGGTCGCAAGGGCCGGTATTCCTGCAGCAATTGGCACTTCTGAAAACCGTCGACATTGCCGCGATGGACCCGAACGGTCCGGACTTCGTGCACACAATCATCGAGGCCGCAAAGCTCGCCTTTGCCGACCGCGAAGCCTATTACGGCGATCCGGACTGGGTCGACGTGCCGATCGCGGCGCTGCTCGGCGACGACTACAACCGGATCCGCGCCGCCCTGATGTCGGACCGCGCATCATACGATCTCGTGCCGGGCGCAATCGACGGCTATACGGCCCGGCTGCCCGATCTGTCCGGTATTGCCGCGGCGACGGCTCCCGGCACTGTCGGCGGGGCTGGTGAGCCGACGATGGCGCAATATTCCAAACGGGCCCTGGAGGCCGCAACCGGCGACACCTGCCATGTCGACGTCATCGACCGGCACGGCAACATGGTGGCGGCCACGCCGAGCGGCGGCTGGCTGCAGAGTTCGCCTGTCGTGCCCGAACTCGGATTCGGGCTGACGACACGGGCGCAGATGTTCTGGCTGGAAGACGGTTTGCCCGCTAGCCTGGCGCCCGGTAAACGGCCGCGCTCGACCCTCAGCCCCTCGCTCGCCCATCGCGACGGCAAACCGTATATGGTCTGGGGCACGCCCGGCGGCGATCAGCAGGATCAGTGGACCGTCACCCAGTTCCTGCGCCACGCCGATCACGGCATGAACCTGCAGGAAGCGGTCGACGCGCCGCTGTTCCATTCGGCGCATTTCCCGAGTTCGTTCTATCCGCGCCAGGCCCAGCCCGGTCGCCTCGTGGTCGAGGAGCGTCTCGGCGCCAAGACCATTGCCGATCTGGAGGCGCGCGGCCACGACGTGGCGGTTGACGGCCCCTGGACCATCGGGCGCATGTGTGCGGCAAGCCGCGACGGCGACATGCTGAAAGCAGCGGCGACGCCGCGCGGCATGCAGGGCTACGCCGTCGGGCGTTGAAAAACCGGTCTTGCAATCATGCGCCGCGCCTCACTTCGAGGGCGCAGCGCACAATTGCAGCGATAGGCCGGCTGTTCAGTCGATGAAATCGGCCTTGATCTGCCGGTATTCTTTGTTCTCGCTTTGCAGGAAGTCGCAAAACGTTTCTCCGTCCCACCAGATCGGGGCGAAACCGAACTTCTCGCCGAACGCCTTGAAGTCGTCGCTCATCGCGGCCTTTTCCAGCAGCGCCGCGGCGTCGGCGATAACGTCGGCGGGCGTATCCTTGGGAACGAACAGGCCGCGCGTGACGCCGATCTTGACGGGCGTATTGTACGCATCGATCGTCTTGGTGCCGCGCACCGGCTCGTAGTTGATACCCTCTAGGCTTCCGCCCGCTGCCAGCACGTTCACATCCCCTTTCTTTACCGCGTCGAGCAGTACCGGGGCGTGGATCACACCGATCGTCACCTGATTGCCGAGGATCGCTTTCTTGAGTGGGCCGCCGCCGTCAAACGGGATGACCCGAGCGTTGACGTCATTCTTGCCGAGCAGTGCGGCGGCCATCACATAGTGTGCGCTGATCAAGGAGCCGACGCCTACCGTCAGCTTTCCCGGTTCGGCCTTGGCCCTCTCAAGGAATTGCCCGAGATCGGTCATGTCCTGGTCCTTGTGTGCCAGGATCCAGGTCGGCGTCTGGTAGATCGCGCCGACGCAGGCATAGTCTTCCAGCGCGTAGGGCACGTTGCGGAAAATGATCGGCGAGTTCAGGTCGCTCGATCCGTTCAACAGCATGGTCAGACCGTCGGGTTTTGCCTTTTTCACATGCACATGCCCGGCATTGCCGCCGCCGGCGGTCAGGTTGTCGACCACGACGGCCTTTCCGGCGATGTTTTCCATCGCCGCTGCGAGACCCCGTGCGATCGTGTCGGTGCCGCCGCCGGCCCGCCAGGGAACGACGATTCGCACGGTATCCGAAGGGTAGTCGCCGGCAACGACCGGCATGGGGGCGGCCATTACACCTGCGAGCGCGAGAACCGCTGGTAACATATGGATTTTTCTCATGGTTCATTTCCTCCCTGTGTGTTGGAGCTCTTTTTTCCGTTCGGCTTCGGGGCCGGCCTCCGGGGCGGCGGGCCGGCGCGTTTCGCCGCGGCTGCGGAAGGCCCGGATAACTTCGTTGACGATCAAAAGGGCAATTACGGCGACCAGCACCTTGCGCGGCCACGTGTCGGTAAACACGCTCCATTCGCCGGCCGAATAGGCCAGGCCGAGACGCACGTTGTATTCGATGATCGGGCCGAGCACGGCGCCGAGCACGATCGTGACGACCGAAAACCCGCGTTTTTCGAGGAAGTATCCGGCGACGCCGCAAACGATCGCGACGTAGACCGGAAACACGTCATTGTCGGCCGCAAAAGCCCCGATCGAGGCAAACACGATGATGAAGGGAAAGAGCAGGGCACGGTCGCGCCGGAGCACCATGATGAACGCTCGGCTCGCGCTCCAGCCGATCAGGAACATGAGGATGTTGGCGACCAGGATCGCGGCCAGGATGCCGTAAACCAGCGGGGCGTTGTCCTGCATCAGGGTCACGCCGGGCGAAAGACCGTGCAGCACCATGGCGCCGAGCATGATGGCGGTTGACGCATCGCCGGGGATGCCGAGCGTCAACATCGGGATCATCGTGCCGCCGGTGGTGGCATTGTTGGAGCTTTCCGGCGCCAGAATGCCCTCCGGCACACCGGTTCCGAAGGCTTCCGGCGGCGGGTCCTTGGACTGGTTTCTGACGGTCGCATAGGACAGCCATGTCGAACCGTCCGCGCCGACGCCGGGAATGGCGCCGACGACGACCCCGTAGGCGGTGCCGATCGTCCAGGCCTTCCAGCGTTTGAAAAAGTCGATAAACCGCGGCAGTTTGGTATCGAGTTTCGTCGATACAAGTTCGGAAGACCGGCCGACCATGTCGAGGTCGGCAAGCACGACCGTCAGTCCGAAAAAGCCGACGAGAACGGCGGCGAACGAGATGCCCGACGACAGCATGGGATTGTTGAACGAATAGCGTTCGACGCCGTCCTGTACGTCGAATCCTACACTGGCGATCAACAGACCCAGCAGCACGCCGATCAGGCCGCGGACCATGGAACCGCGGACGAACGCCGACACCAGCACAAGCCCGGCGATGCCGATCAGCGCAATGTCCGCCGGTTCGGAATGCAGCGCCACCGAGGCGATGAACGGTACGAAGCTGACCGCGGCCAGCCAGCCGACCAGTCCGCCGGCCGTGGAGGCCATTACCGAATAGCCGATCGCCTCGCCGGGGCGGCCGTTTTCGGCCATCGGAAAACCGTCGAGCGCGGTACAGGCCGCCGCCGGCGTGCCCGGTGTCCGCAAAAGGATCGAAGCGTAGGAGCCGCCGAGTTTCGTCCCGACATAGATCCCGACCATCAACTGAAACGCGGCAAGCGTTTCCATTTTGTAGGTGATCGGCAGGAGGACGATGATCGCCATCGGCGAAGACAGACCCGGCAGCGCGCCGACGAGAAGTCCGAGGGCCGTGCCGGTCAGAATGACAAAAAGCGGCGCCGGCGCGGCGATCTCGGCTAATGCGGTCAGCAGCCCTTCGAGCATCAGCGTGCACCCGTCATCGCGTACAGGCTGTTGAGGGCCGGGGTCAGCGGATCCCAAAAGTCGCCGCGCATCGGCAGTTTCAGGACGCCGACGAAGAGGATCCAAAGCAACAGGCCGCCGATCACCGCCAAGGCGAGGTTCTGTCCATAACGCCGTCGTCCGAGCACCCGCAGCATTGCAAACAGCAGAACCGGCGTCGCGATTGCAAATCCGAACGGCTTGAGGGCGGCGGCATAGGCAACGAGGCAGACGAGTGTCGCCACCCTGCGTGAATCCGACACGAACGTGCCCGTAACGCGGGGCCGTTCGCCGAGCAGCGAACGCGCCGTCTCGCCGCGCCGGATCAGAAACAGGTCATAGAGCGTTGAGGCGGCGAACAGGCCGACCAGGAAAAGCAGCAGACCCGAATAGATGAACGGCAATGTGCGCCAGGTCAGACCGCCAGGGCCCGCGCTGTAATCGGCGCCGGTCGGATTGATGAACAGAAACCCGCCGATGCCGACCAGAGCCAGGACGGCGGCCAATGCGAGATCCTTGATCCGTTCCGCCACCTCTCCGTTCATGTCGGTTCAGTCTCCCAGATTAGGGACCCTATGCGGCAAAGTCCGGCTTTTGGCCGGGCGCCGGCGAATAGCCGAAGTCGCCCCGCTCGAGTATGGCTTCGCGACCGCCGTGTCTGTCGATGGTTTCCCGTTGTTCGGCTCGTGCCCTGAGGTCGACCGCCTCCGGATCGCAGATGGTCCGGAGCCGCGCTTCCAGCCGGGCCAGCACGTCGGCATAGGCCGGATCGCCGGCAAGATTCCTAGTCTCTTCCGGATCGTCGTCCAGATCGAACAATTCCGGATCCATGCCCACGTAGTAGACAAGTTTGAAGGCACCCTCGCGCACCATGTAGGTGGCGGCGATCGCGGCGACTGCATGGTATTCGGAAAACACAGCGCGGTCGGGATCGGCACCGTCGGCGATTTCGTAGAGCGAACGGCCGGGCAGGTCGGCATCGTCCGGATGCGGCGCCGCACCGACCGACTGGATGATCGTCGGATGGCAGTCGGCAAGGCTTGTCAGGGTTTTGACGCGGGCGCCGGCGGCAATGTCCGGTCCGGCCATGATGAGCGGCACGGCGGCTGCCTCCTCGAACATGGTCGATTTGCCCCAAAGCCCGCGCTTGCCGAGCGCCTCGCCGTGATCGCTGGTATAGATCACCCTGGTGTCTTCGGCATGTCCCGTCGCTTCCAGCGCGGCAAGCACTGCGCCGATATTGGCATCGAGAAACGAGCACAGGCCGAGGTAACCGGCCACCGCCTTGCGGATTTTCTGCTCGTCGAAATGTTTGTCGTAATTGATGCACGCCCGCATTTTCGCGAAATAGGGGTGCTTCGGCCGCTCATCCTCCGTGTACAGGGCCGGCCAGGGGATGTCCGCCTCCGGGTACATGTCGTAGTAGTCGGGCGGCGCGATCAGCGGGAAATGCGGGCAGACGAAAGAGACGAACAGCACCCACGGCCTGTCGGAATGGTTCGGTGCTTCCTCTTTCAGCCATCGCGCAGTCGCGGCCGCGATGTTGCGGTCGTAGTCGGTGTAGGTGGACTCCCCGCGACCCACATCCCGGGCAAAATTCGACGCACCTTTCCGCTCCGGCATGTCGTCGCGAATGAGCCCAAGCAGGTCGCCGATGCCATCGACCACGTGAAGCGGCATGATCTCTTCGTCGAAGCCGTTCGGATCCGTCTCGTCCCGATAATGCAGCTTTCCGATCGACACGACCCGATGCCCCTGCTGCATCAGCCGGTGGCCCCAACTGGGGATCGCACCGTCATAGGGATCGGCATTGTCCCAGTATCCGCAATCGTGCACGTAGCGCCCGGTCGCAAAGCTCGCCCGGGCCGGAACGCAGATCGGGCAATTGGTATAGGCATTTTCGAAAAACGTCCCGCGCGCCGCGAGCCGGTCCAGATGGGGCGTCTTCACGACGTCGTGGCCGGCGCATCCCATGAAGGCGGAATTGTGCTCATCGGACATGATGAACAGGAGGTTTTTCGGCTGCATCGGATCGGTCCCTGCCAAGCGCATTCCGGACGCGTCCGATCGTAGCGTCACACCGATCTAGATAAGAAATATATATTCGCTATGATGAAGATAAAGGAATTATATGGTCGAGAGCCGGTGGGAGAATGGCGATCAGTCTGCACCGCCTGCGCTATTTTCAGGCGATCGTATCATCCGGCAGCTTCTCGGCCGCCGCGCGGGACCTGAACATCGCCCAGCCGGCGCTCAGCTACCACATCCACGAACTGGAGGAGGAGTTCGGCGCGAGCCTTCTGGTTCGGTCCAACAAGGGTGTTGAACTGACGCCGTCCGGCGTAACGCTCAGCCGCCATGCGAGCGACATCCTGCGCAGGGTCGACGAGGCGGAACACGAAATCCGTGCCCAGGTCCGGGTTCCGAACGGCAATGTCACTGTTGCGCTCGCCGTCACGATGGCCCGTCACCTGGTTCCGGTGCTCTTGCGGATCGTCGACGAACGCTATCCGCAGGTCAGCGTGAAATTCCTGGACGTCGGCAGCGTCCCGGCGACCGAACTGATGAAGACGGAACGCGTCGAACTGGCACTGGTCCCGCATGCGGCCGAGATACCGGACATCGAGGCGCGTCCGATGTATCGCGAGCCGTTGTGCCTCATTGAGCGGGCGCGCTCCGGCAAGCCGTCGCGCGAGCCGATCCGGTTTTGCGAACTCGAAGGCCGCCCGCTCGTGTTGTCCAGCCGCAAATATGACCTGCGCCGCCGCGTCGAGGAGGCCGCGATTGTCGCCGACCGGTCGCTGAATGTCCGCTACGAACAGGAATCGATCGAAATCATCCGGGCCATCGTGCAATCCGGCTTGGCGGGTACGATAACCCAGGCCGCCGTGTTTCATCCCACCGCGGAGCGCCCGCAATTCGACATTCGCAAAATCGTCGAGCCGGAAATTACGCGCACCCATTGCCTTGTCCGGCGGCGGGACCGCAGTTCGTCGCTTGCCGTCAATGCCGTTGCGACCGCTCTGAACGACGCGGTCCTGCAGCTGATATCGGATGGAACGCTGCCGGGCGCCTATTGCGGTTCTGAGGGCCTGTTTACTGACCCCGATCTGCACGTCTCACACCAACCATGATCCATCAGCTTGAGCGGTGTGGGGCCTTGCTCGAGGCCGGCCTGCCGACGGTATTGCAGGAGCACCCGGAGGCCGCGCCGCGGCGATTGTCATTGCGGCGGGGCCAATTGTGGCCGTGCCAGATGCGCCGTTTTTATCCAGATCTTGGCACCCGATGGTCCTGTCTTGGCACTGAGCGGCGTCGATTGCGGCAATCTCAGCCAGGAATCTTTTTCAAATGTCTCGCCGCCCTCTTCGAATGACCCGTCCAACACAAACGCCTCGAAACCGTCGTGGCCGTCCAGCAGAACCTCTGCACCCGGCGCCCAGCGCTCCAATCGGACGTCTTCGCGCCCGTCCCTGAACAGCGGCATGATCTCCACCCCCTGCCGGGCCGGCGCGTCGATGAACGGCATCTTGTTCGTATCAATAACGACATGGGTGCGGTCCGATGGATCGAATTGCCAGAGTTTGACGAGGATCGTGCAGCCGGGCGCCGAG
>JBCDLT010000040.1:0-56887 GCA_038745065.1 Pseudomonadota bacterium
GGCGTGATCGACACCCGGATAGACGATGGATCGATGGCGAATTCCCGCGTCCTTCAGGCGCGCAGTCAAGTTCTCGATGTTCTTGCGACCGACAAGGCTGTCATCGGCTCCGGTTGCCAGCAGGATCGGCGGTGCATCCTGGCGTACCAGGTTGACCGGCTGCGTCTTTTCCAGCTCCGGTGCATGCGCAAAGGCGGCCCGCGTGCTGTCGCGGGCAAGCGGCAGAAAGTCGTACGGACCGGACAGTCCGGCCGCTGCAGTAACGGCGTCGGGCGACAGGCCGACTTCATCCAAGAAGTCGGGCTCAAGGGCGAGCATCATCGCGTTATAGGCGCCGGCCGAGTGGCCGAGCAGGAAAATCTGCTCCGGATCGCCGCCAAAGCGCGTCGCCGACTTTCTTGCCCAGGCAAGCGCGCGAGCGCCATCGCGAACGAAATCCGGATAGCGGACTTCCGGAACCAGGCGGTAATCGGCGATGACCGTCACAAAACCCTGCGCCGCAAACGCGCGACCGACAAAGGCGTAGTCGGTTTTCGAACCGCTGTTCCATGACCCGCCGTAGATGAAAAACAGAACCGGCGCTGCGTCCGCTGCATCCGGCCGATAGACGTCGAGCCGATGCCGTTCTTCGGGGCCATAGGCAATGTCCTCCGCTACAAGGCCGCCGCCGTTATCATGGGGAATGACCGCGTTGAAGGTCGACAATTGCGAACAGCCGCCGAGCAAGAGCGCGCCGACGGCAACTACCGGCACGGCGACCAGACCGGCAACCGTGAAAAGGATACGTTTCAGAACCCGGCGCATGGCAATGATATAAGGCTTTCGCGATGCAATACCGATGGCTGATACGGTGCGCTGTCCGTCGATAGATCAGCGTCGGGTGCCTTGCATGTACGGGCATGGTTCGGCATCGCGGCCACCGACGCGGTCGACAGCAAAGTCAAAAAATATGTAGATGGAGAAAGAAAACAAAAATAACGGGATTTATATCGAAAAAGCGGCTGACAAAGATTCAGCCCTTCTTAATATGTATCCGTCAAAATTCGCAGTCTGTTGTGGTTATTAACAGGTTGCGCGAAAGAGCGAGGCGAACTTTCGGCGGGCCGACGACGGGCGGTATGCCGCCGCGATGGCAGGGCGATGGACACCAGATTGCTGCTCCTTTCCGACTGTGAGGAAGACCTTCAAAAAATTCGGCAGACCCTGCGGAAGTTTTTTCTGCTCGTCGAGCATTCGATTACCGCGAAGGAAGTGCCTGATCTTTCGGACTTTCCAGGCGCAATTGTCGCCATCGATTTGAAAAACCGGGATCTGCTCGAACAATACCGATCGTATTGCGAAAAAGCGGGCTGCATTGAAATTCCCAAGGTTTTCCTTGTGGATCGCGGATCGCGCCAGGACGTTGTCCAGGCCGGCACGCTTAAGGCCCGCGCAACCGTCGATCGGCCGGCGGACACAAGGAAACTGCTGGATGCCATCTGCAAGGCGTCCGATCACTTTCAGACCCTGATGCGGAACGGCCCCAACCATTGTCTCGAAGCCTCGCAAGGCGGTCTTGAAAGCCTGCAGGTGATTACAAAGGCGGTGCAGGCCGGATCGCCATTACCGAGAGCCGTCTTCGACCGGAGCGCTCAGCAGATTTGCAACGCCGTGAAAAACGGCGGCGCGTTGGAGTTTTTGTCGGCCATCAACGGCCACCACTCCTATTCCTATCGCCACAGCATGCACGTCGCGGGTCTCACGATGGCATTCGCCGACCATCTCGGGTTCGGCGAGCGCGACAAGACCCGCATGGTACTGGGCGCGCTGATGCACGATATCGGCAAGGCCCGGATCCCGCTCGAACTGCTCGACAAGGAGACGCCGCTTACGCCGGAAGAACAGGGCATCGTGCGCACCCACGCATCGCTCGGCTACGAAATCCTTAAAAACGACGGAGACTGGGACCCGCTGACACTCAAACTTGTCCATGAACACCACGAATACCTGAACGGCACCGGCTATCCGCGCGGCCTTTCGGGCGACGATATCTGCGATCCGGTTCGCATGCTGACCATCGTGGACGTGTTTTCAGCCTTGGTGGACAAGCGATCCTACAAGGACCCCATGTCGCCGCGCGGCGCCATGCAGATGCTCTATTCGATGACCGGGTGCCTCGACATGGACATCGTCCGCGCCTTCGAGCCTTTGGGCCTGAAGATCATCGAAGACCTGAAAGCGGTGGACCTGGCCGCGTAAACGGCTTTTGCGCCAATCAATGCCGCAAGCCGCCAGCCTCTGCGAGAAAAGCGACGACGTCATCCACCCCGTTCCCGCGGCGCATGTCGCTGAACAGAAACGGTTTGCCGGCCCGCATCGTCTCCGCATCGCGCCGCATGACGTCGAGATCGGCGCCGACATGCGGTGCCAGGTCCGATTTGTTGATGATCAGGAGATCGGAGCGCACGATGGCGGGCCCGCCCTTGCGCGGGATTTCCTCGCCCTGGCAGACGGAGATCACGTACAGCGTGATGTCGGCCAATTGCGGCGAAAACGTCGCCGCCAGATTGTCGCCGCCGGATTCGACGAAGACGATGTCGAGATCGGGATGACGCTCGTTGAGCGAGTCGATGGCCGCTAGGTTGATCGAGGCATCCTCCCGAATGGCCGTATGCGGACAGCCGCCGGTCTCCACGCCAACGACGCGATCCGAGGAAAGCGCCTGCAATCGCACGAGCGCGTCCGCGTCCTCGCGGGTGTAGATATCATTGGTGATCACACCGATCGAATAGGTGTCCCGCATCGCCTTGCAGAGTTTTTCGGTGAGCGTCGTCTTGCCCGATCCGACCGGGCCTCCGATGCCGACCCGCAACGGGCCATTGGGCGACAGGGTCATGACCGAAATATCCTGCTCGACTGGGTTTCGTGTTTCATGGCAACGATTTCCGACATCAGCGTGGCAGATCCGAGATCGTCGAGGCTCGCCTCGGACGCGGCTTCGGCAATGGCGATCAATCGCGGCTCAAGCGCTGCGATGATCTCCAGACCGGCTTGCTGACCGATCGGCAGCAAGCGCAGGCAGCCCTGCACGAGCCCGTTTACGAAACTCTGGAGGAACGCTGCAACCGCCACCGAACGAGGGATCCCATGGCAGCCGGTGACTGCTCCGACGGCAACCGGAAGCGGGCAGTCTTGCGGAAGGGTCGGGACGGCCGGCGCGGGCCAGGCCCGTGCGGCGGCAACGAATGCATTGCCCTGCGCCAAGCTCTCCAGCGCACGTTCCGACGATCCGTGCAGGGCGATGGCCAGATCGCTGATCGCGCGGCAATCCTCCCCGGCGACAGCTGCTCTCCAGGCATGGGCGCAGACGATCGCGTCATTCCAGCCGGTCCCGTAGGCCATGAGATCCGCAAGCCAGGTTTCCAGGGTTTGCCGGTCGCTGACGAGGCCATCATGCACGGCGCGTTCAAGGCCGTGGCTATAGGCAAAAGCCCCGGTCGGGAACGCGGCTGAAAACCAGGTGAGCATACGGACCTGGTCCGGGAGCACGCGGCTGTCTGTCTGATCCGTATCAGTGTCCATGAGCGCCATGCGGGTCGCCATAGGCGCCGCCTTCCGGATCGAACGGTGCTTCCGTATCGATCACACGGCCCCCCAATCCCTCCAGCATCGAGCGGATAACATGGTCGCGCCGGATAAGGATCCGGTCTTCTTCGATCTGGGCGGGCAGGTGGCGATTGCCCATGTGCCAGGCCAGGCGCAACAGGTGCAGGCGATCGTTGCCGCGCACCTCGTAGAGCGGTTCAGGCGCCGCCAAGACGCGCATTACGCGACCGTCGTCCAGTTCCAGACCTTCTCCATGCCGAAGCAGACGTGCTTCCGGCAGGTCGAGAAGGAAACCGGCCCCATTATCCGAATGCATGACCATGCGTCGCCTGAAACGGGCCGCTTCGTCGAGCGTGATCGTATCGTCCGCCTTCCAGTGCCCCTTGGGCCTTACGGCGACCACGTTAGCTATCATCTCACAGCACTTCGACGGAATCCGGATGGATGATCTCGATCTTGCGATCGACGAAATGCGGTCCGCCGGCTTCGCGCCAGGCGATCAGGTGCGGCGCTTCAAAGTGGGCGGCGAGGGCCTCGCGGCTTTCCCAGCGTTCGACGAAAACGAGACAGTCCGGATCCGTCAGGTTTTGATGCAGGTCGTAGGAGATGCAATCGGTTTCACGCCGCGTCGCGTCGATACAGGGACGGGCAGCCTCCAGCACCGCATCCAGCGATCCGGGTTTGATGCGCAGCGTTGCGACAAGAACGATCATGATAAGGCCTCAGAACAGGAAATAGCGTTGTGCCATCGGCAGTTTATCGGCCGGCTCGCAGGTCAGCAATTCACCGTTCGCGCGCACTTCATAGGTTTCGGGGTCGACATCGATTTCCGGCGTGGCATCGTTGTGGACCATGGACGCCTTGCTGATCCCCGAGCGCGTGTTTTCCACCGCGACGAACGGTTTGGCGATCTGCAGGTTTTCATGCAGGTCGGTGTCGAGCGCAGCTTTCGAAACGAAAATTACCGAGGACGCCTCGAGCGCCCGGCCGAAGGCGCCGAACATCGGCCGGTAATGCACCGGCTGCGGCGTTGGGATCGACGCGTTCGGGTCGCCCATCGGTGCCGCCGCAATCGTGCCGCCGACCATGACAAGGTCCGGCTTGACGCCGAAAAAAGCCGGGTTCCAGAGCACCAGATCCGCCCGTTTGCCGGTTTCGACGGAACCGATCCGGCTGGACATGCCGTGGGCAATGGCCGGATTGATCGTGTATTTGGCAATGTAGCGCCGGACGCGCAGGTTGTCGTTGTCGCCGGTTTCTTCGGGCAGCGTTCCGCGCTGCCGCTTCATCTTGTCCGCAGTCTGCCAGGTCCGGATCAGCACTTCGCCGACACGGCCCATTGCCTGGCTGTCCGACGCGATGATCGAAAACGCGCCCATGTCATGCAGGATGTCCTCGGCCGCGATGGTTTCCTTGCGGATACGGCTTTCCGCGAAAGCCACATCTTCGGGAATGTTGCCGTCCAGGTGATGGCAGACCATCAGCATGTCGAGGTGCTCGGCGATCGTGTTCACCGTGTAGGGTCGTGTCGGGTTGGTCGACGACGGGATGACGTTGCCGAGGCCGCAGACCTTGATGATGTCCGGCGCATGTCCGCCGCCGGCGCCTTCGGTATGAAATGCGTGGATCGTGCGTCCCTTGAAGGCTGCCACGGTGTTTTCGACAAAGCCGCTTTCGTTGAGCGTGTCGGTGTGGATCATCACCTGGATGTCGTGCTCGTCGGCGACGGAAAGGCAAGTGTCGATGGCCGCGGGCGTCGTGCCCCAATCCTCGTGCAGCTTGAGGGCGCATGCGCCGCCGAGCACCATTTCGTTCAAGGCTTCCGGGCGCGAGGCGTTGCCCTTTGCCGAAAACGCCAGGTTGACCGGGAAGGCATCGGCCGCCTGCATCATGCGCCCGATATGCCAGGGTCCGGGCGTGCAGGTCGTCGCCAGCGTTCCGTGGGCCGGGCCGGTGCCGCCGCCGAGCATCGTGGTGACGCCGGACATCAGCGCCTCCTCGATCTGCTGCGGACAGATGAAGTGGATATGCGCGTCGAACCCGCCGGCAGTCAGTATCTTGCCTTCGCCGGCAATCGCTTCGGTTCCGGGGCCGATCACGATGTCGACGCCGGCCTGGGTATCCGGGTTTCCGGCCTTGCCGATAGAGTGGATCTCGCCTGATTTCAGGCCGACATCGGCCTTGTAGATCCCGGTATGGTCGACGATCAGGGCGTTGGTGATCACCGTATCGACCGCCCCTTCGGCGCGGGTCGTCTGGCTCTGGCCCATGCCGTCCCGGATAACCTTTCCGCCGCCGAACTTGACCTCCTCGCCATGGGTCGTCAGGTCGCGCTCGACTTCGATGAACAATTCCGTGTCGGCGAGCCGGACCTTATCGCCAACGGTCGGGCCGAACATGTCCGCATAGGCGGCACGGCTGATGCGGGCCGGCATCAGAGCGCTCCCATGATCTTTTGCTGGAAGCCGTAGATCACACGCTTGCCGGCGATCGGTACGAGCTCGACCGTTCGGGTCTGGCCGGGTTCGAAGCGGACCGCTGTGCCCGGCGCGATATCGAGACGCATGCCACGCGCCGCATCGCGGGCGAACGAAAGGGCCTCGTTGGTTTCGAAGAAATGGTAATGGCTGCCGACCTGGATCGGCCGGTCCCCCGTATTCGCGACGGTCAGTGCGACCGCAACGGCCCCTGCATTGAATTCGATTTCGCCTTCCGCGGTGCGGATTTCTCCCGGTATCATCTGGATCGGCCTTTCTGTTGGCGGATGCCGGCGCTGCCTTGGGTCTTGTCGGACGGCATGGAAACGGTTTGGAGGGGTAAAAGGGGCAGGAGGCGGACCCGGTGCGTGACACCGGTCCGCCGGAACGGGTCAGCGGATCGGTTCGTGCACGGTCACGAGTTTGACGCCATCGGGGAAGGTGGCCTCGACCTGGATGTCGTGGATCATATCGGCGACACCTTCCATGACCTGATTGCGCGTCAGGACCTGTGCCCCGGCATCCATCAGGTCTGCGACGCTGCGTCCGTCGCGGGCGCCTTCGACGACAAAATCCGAGATCAGCGCAATAGCTTCGGGGTGGTTCAGTTTGACGCCTCGGGTCAGGCGTTTGCGTGCGACTTCGGCCGCCATTGCGACCAGAAGCTTGTCTTTCTCACGGGGAGTCAGGTACATCGCGTTCCTTTCACAAGGACCATACTTTAGGCAGGCTGTAGTGCGATCCTAGCAGGTTTTTGTTGCACCGCAACAAGGCCGGAACGAGCGCGCGACGCAGCGTCAGACTGTCCCGGGCAACCATGCGCATCAGCATCTTGTCGCGCCCGAGAACCCGCCAGGCGCTGGCGCCGCCATGCGACCCGATCCCGTCTCGAATGCTGTCGACAATGTCAGCGGCCCGATCATGCACGAACAAGCAGGTTGCCATGGCCGCGGCACCGCCGGTTACGCTGGCTTTGGCGAACAGGGCGGCAATGTCGCCCTGAAACCGGAACTGTTCCGCGTGCAATAGACGTCCATCGATCCGGATCCGCCAGGAATCCAGGATATCTGCGGATTGCACGATCTCTCCCATGGCGGCGCGACCGAAAATCAGGCTTTCCAGAAGCAATAGGGACGCGTTCGGCGCCAGATCCGCATCGATGGTTCTGTGCAGGGCCGCGCGATCGTAGACGATGGTCTCCTGCGGCAGGTAGGCAAGCGCCGCATTCGATCCTACGGCGAGCCTGGTTTCGATCCGGGCCTTGTCTGCCGGCGTGCGATAAATCCGTTCGCAGGCCGGTGTCGTCACGACGGCGCAGGCAGCCTCTTCGACGGTGATCTGCCAGTCGAAGCGGTCTCCGCCGGTCAGTCCGCCGGCCGTGTTCATCAGCACGGCTTCGAGCACGGGCCCGGCATGTACGCGCGGTGTTCGGATTTTTGCGGCACCTTCCTGATAAAGACCGCCGACCCTTGTGCGACCGTCGCGCCGCCGAACGGACAACCGTCCTGTACCCGACGTGCGCTGAAAGCGGGGAGCCTCACAAAGGCTTACATTCGGGTCAGGGTCTGTGTCGGGGACGCTGGGGTGTGGCTGAAAAATCTCGGAAATCCGTATCGGTTAGCGCTGAAGACTAGCCCGATGAAGAAGGATGGCCAAGAGCCTGTCTTCCTCAAACCTCAATGCCGGGCAGGCTAAGCACAAAGCATGTGCCGCCGTCTGCGGCGTCCTTCAGTTCAAGATCAACACCGTTATCGCGACACAAATCGTCGACGATCGCCAACCCCAAACCGTGGCCGTCGGATCCTTCTCCCTTACTACGGCGCTGGCGCAGGATGTCGAATTCGGCGGTGCTCATGCCGGGCCCGGTGTCGCAAATCGAGATGACGACCCTGTCGGCGGCAGGATGCGCATCGATCGATATGCCGCCCGTTTCGGTATGTTTGACGGCATTGGAAACGAGATTGCTCACAACGCGCATCATCGCCATGACAGGCACCCGTGTCTGGCAATCGGCCACGGACACCTGAAAGTCCAGGCCTTTCGCCTGTGCTTCGTTGGTAAACATTGCCGCGACCGCATCGGTTATCAGGGCGATCGAATAGGCCTCGGCCATCGGTTCGCTGCCATCGGGCGCCTTCGTCTCTGCTGCGGACGTGAAGCCGTCTTCGCTGTCCTCGCTCGAACCGGACGCGTAGCCGGCAGTCAGACGATCCAGATAATCGAACGTTTCCGACAGCCGGTCACGCGTGGCACGGTCTTCGCCGGACCGCGACATCGCGGCGTCGAGACTGAGACGCAAGGACGCCAGCGGCTGTCGGATATCGTGAGAGGCAGTTTCCATACGCTGACGCTGCTCGGCAGCCAGGCGCGCCGCCTGGGCGTAATTCCTTTCGGCATCGAACAATGCCCGATTGAGTTCCGCATCACGGCGGGCGGCATCGACTTCGCGCTCGAGCGCTTCCGTATGAGCGTTTTTCAACGCCATGACGTCGGCAGCGATCAACCCCATGGTGATCGTGCTGGCAAAGGCATAGAGCCCGCGCAGCAACAGGCTGTCGCCGGCCAAGGCGTCGTTATCGTCGCTGCTGAAGACATCAAGCGCGGGAAAGTAGGAGCGCATGATCAGGAAGCACGCCGTGCCGACGACCAGCAATCCGAGTGTCGTGAGCGCGCCGCGATGCCCCGCCTGGCCGTCGAACACCCGCCAAACCACCAGACTGTTCGCTGCAAGCATGGCGACAAAAAACAAATACGCGATCGGAACGGTGATCGCATAGGTCGATACCGGGCTCAGCGAAAGCAAGGCGCTGGCGATCGTGGCAATCGCCAATCCGCGCTTCAGCCTCGAACCGGCGGACGGGCGCAACAGGTACCAGGCAATGCCAAGCCCGTAGGCGGAGATACAGCAAAGCAGGGGAAACGCGGCCAGGGCATTCCATTCCGGCAAATCGGGCCATAGCACCTGGAAGGCGACGCCCTCGAACTGGGCCGTTAGCAGAAGCAGGCCCGCAAAAAGGCCCGTGAAGAGCAGCCCCGGACGATTACGCAACGCGATGTTGAAGACCAGAAACAAAACGAGGACGGCGACCGAAACCGCATAGAAGATGGCGGTCCATATGCCGTCCGACAGCATATCCGCGTAGACAATATCAGGCCGTTGCAGCGTGAAGGCCGCTCGACTGGGACCGGCCGGCCAGAACTCGATCAGGAGTCGGGCCGTTTCTGCAGGTCGTAGATGGATGGGACCCGAGACAAGAAACCGGCCGGGCAGGGGGCGTTCGCCGAAAGCCTGCCTCAACGTGTAGTCGATCACCGGTTCCGAAGTGCCGTCGACGCGCAGCACGCTGGCCCGAAAGACCGGGATGTAGGGGATGCCCGTCGCCAGATGCCAGGTCGCCCGTTCGTCCGACAGATTGGTCAGAACGGCCGACAACCAGATCCGGTTCCGTAAGCTGCCGAGATCGAAGATCGGTTTGCCGACTGTCTCAGCCAAATCGCCGTTGAACCGGTCGACAGCCTCTGCGGCGTCGATTTCTCCTTTGTCGTCGCTGATGAACCTCAAGGAAGATGTGATCGGTATCGTCGTATTATCGCGTTCCAGGCCGACCGTTGCCGCGTACGTGATCCGGTTTGCGCCCGCCACCGTCAGCACGACAAGCGAAAGGAGGAGAAGCGCGGCTCGACCAGGCCGCAGTTTTGCCCGCCTTCGCATCCGTGTTAGGCCTTTGATCCGAAGAGGGGAGCAGGGGCGTGACGGGCAGTACCGGCCGATCGGTCCGGGATACCGGCAATGGGCAATATCGCGTGGTCGTCGCGGACGACCACCAGATCGTGCGCTCCGGCCTTCGCTCGGCGCTTGAGACGCCGGGGCTGGTCGAACCGAACGGATTGGCCGTCGTCGAGGAGGCCGCGGACGGGCTGAGTGCGATTGCCGCCGTCAAACGCCACCAACCGGACCTCTTGCTGCTCGATGTGCAAATGCCGCACGCCGGCGGCATTGAGGTCGTTGTCGAGGCGCGGCGCTGGAGCGCCGGGACCCGGATTGTCATCTTTACCGGCGTGACCGCAGCCGGCCTGATCGGCGAGCTGGTCGAAGCCGGCGTGGAGGGCCTGTTCTCGAAATCGAGCGATACGGGTCTGCTCTATGAAAAACTGCCGCTTGTGTTGCGCGGCGGCCGGTTCATTGCTCCGGAATTCCTGAGCCTTCTCGAAAGCCGCCCGGATCACGAGACCCTGACCGACCGGGAACGCCAGACGCTCAACATGATCCTGGCGGGTCGCGCCAACAAGGAAATCGCCGACGCCTTCGGCATCAGCGTGAAGACCGTAGAAAAACATCGCACGAGCCTGATGCAGAAGCTGAAAGTCCATTCCATGGCCCAATTGCTGGCGGTCGCCCTGAAAAACGGTCTGATCGACCGAGCGCCCGAATTGTAGTCCGGGACCGGTTGGAGCGTCGCCCGGAAAAGGAAATCGGGCAACAGGTTACAACAGATACACCGCTGCCTGCCTGTCCGCGGCCGCGTCGCCCCGTCGGGCATACGCGACCCCGTTCTGTTCGGTCCGCCCGAGTGTCACGCCCGGATACCTGAACGGGAGCAGGGATCGTGTGTCTGCCATCGAGGCGAGTTAGCGACCGCCGGTAACCCGTTTGACTATCAGACTTGGCGCGTCTTGGTCATGGGGTCAGCACCCCAATCCGGCGCCGCGGTGATGGCGATTTATTGCCGTCCGTCAGACTGCAAATGGATTTCATGATTCATGAGAGAAAGTAGCAGGTTATATCGATACCTTCTCATAATACTGAATTTTCGGCGGACCGCGCATGAAGTCCATGAGGGCCGTCATGATCCCGCTTTGTGAAATCGACGCGATGTAGTCTTCGTGATGACGGCGCGAGTGCCACTCTTCCATTAACAGGAATCGGTCGCTGTCGGCTTCGAAGTAGACCGACACGGATCGCGCTCCGGCAAATCCCCGCACGTTAGGCAGATTGTCCTCAAGGAACGGTAGAAGGCGGTCGAACGCGCCTTCTTTGACGTGCATTTCGAGTGTGACCCAAACGGACATAAGGCTTCTCCTTTCCATTGGTGGAGAATCCGTAGAACCGCTGTCGCTCCGGAACCGCCGAGATACCGCAAGAAATGCGGTATTTCGATCAGAATTGCTGCATGCGGACCTTCTTAGGCGTGCGGCCGAAGCGTGTCCTGAAGACCTCGATGAAATGCGACGTGTTCTGATATCCGACTTCGAGAGCTATGGCGGTAATGGAGAGGTCGGTTTCGCGCACAAGATCCAGCGCCCGATCCAATCGGGTCTCTGTCAGCCATCGGCTCGGAGGCATGCCGAACGCACGTTTGAAGTCGCGGTTGAAGCTGGCCGGCGATCGACCCGAAAGCGCCGCAAAATCGCGGACACTCAGGTTGTGGTAGCGATGCTGACGCATGAGATGCGCGATGTTGCGTCTCGCGCGGGCATTGCTTTCGACGGTCAGGAAGCGGTCGAGGCGTCCGCCGGTATCGACAGCATCTATGAGAAACAGAAGCTCCAGCAGTTTGGTACGCACCAGATCGGGGCTTCCGGCGAACATATCATAGACGATACGCAGACTGTGCATGTAACGGCTGATGGTCTGGTTCGCGGCAATGCGAAACGGTCGGTGTCGCGTCTGGCCAGCATCTCTTACCACCGGCCTGCGGCTCAGGAAGGAGTCAATGGTGGGTTTGTCGAAAAAGAAGAGCAGGGCCTCCAGCGGTCCATCTCGTCCGACAAAGTCGGACAGCATGCAGACCCGTTGACCGATCAGGATCATCTCGTCTGGGCGGACTGGTATGATTTCATCGTCCGGAGTGGTGAAGGTTTCTTCGCCGCGGAGCACGAAGGCCAGGCACGGCACGTTCGTGCAGAACTCGACGTTCGACAGGTCCTTGCGAATGCACCGGTGGAAGATCGCCGCGTCGCCGTGTGACATGATGGCCATGGCATCACTCAGGTCGTGCAGCGATTCCGGCAGAAGCATCGTGCGGCCGGCGAACGACTCGGTGGCGAGCAAACCGACGTCTTTGCTGTGTTGGCCGTCCATTGCTTTCCTGCCCGGTATTCGGGAACTCTTTCGGGACTCCGCAGGATCGAAACCGGCTGTCGCGCCCTTACAGCATCAGCGCATATCAATCCCTTGCTCCTTGCGCCAGTCCTCACGCCATTGCTGATGGGCCTTGACTTCGGCGTGCAACCAGTCCCGCACGAATCGGGTGGCGTAGGGTAACGGCGATTTGCGGGGCACCATCAGATAATATTGGCCCTTGCCCACCACATCCGGCCCGCAGGGCCGTACGAGCCTGCCTTGCCGGAGCAGGGCAGCGCACGTGAGGTCGTCGCCGACCGCCAGTCCCATGCCTTGGGCGGCGGCTTCGAGTGACAGATAGGATCGGTTGAAGTAAAGCCCGTCGCCTGGCTGCGGATCATCCGACAATCCAGCGGCGCTCAGGAGTTCCGTCCACCAGAACGGGCCGCGTTCGTGGATCAGACGGCAGGGCAGCAGACCGGCGAGCCCGCGCGTCGGGTCCCGCTCGGCAATCCAGGACGGTGCGCAGACGGGAAACGCCAGAAAATCGAGGAAAGGCTGCGATCGGAAACCGTGGGCTTCGACATGGCCCCATGTCAATGCCATGTCCGCCTCGGCGAGAATGGTCTTTGCCACACCCGACTGGGCGCGGATGTCGAGTTCGATCCCGGCCTCCGCAAGCGCCGGATCATCGAGGCGCGGCAGCAGCCAAAGCGCTGCAAGATCGGATTCGACTTCCAGCACAATACGCTGAAGGTCGGAGCCGTCTTTCAGGTCACCCGATCCCAGAGCGATCGACAAAAGGGCTTTTTCGACGACGGCGGCATAGCGGGCGCCCTCGCGTGTCAGCAACACCTGACGGTGCCGCCGCTCGAACAGCGCGACGCCGAGATCCAGTTCCAAACTCCGGACGTGGCGACTTATGGCGGCATGGGTGACGGACAATTCGTCAGCCGCCAGGGTAAAGCTTTGATGGCGGGCCGCAGCGTCGAACGCCTTGATCGCGTTGAGGTTAGGCAGTCTGCGGGGCATTTGTGTAACTTCTAATCACTCAAAGACGTAGAAATACTCGTTTGAGTGACTTGAGTGAGTCAAGCACATTCCGTCCGGCCTGTTCATACGAGGATCGGACACAATGACCGGCGGATCGACCAATCAAAGCCTACTGGCAGCATTGTTTGCGGGCGTGCTCATCTACGGGCTGGCGATGGGCACGTCCTATCCGCTTCTCGCCCTGGTGATGGCTAAGGATGTTTCGGCCGCCTGGAACGGCGTCAGCGTGGCTGCGACCGGCCTGGGATTCGTCGCCGGCGTGATGGTTCTGCCAAGGCTGAGCGCGCGCTTCGGCGCCGGTACGGTTGCGGCCGGGGGCATGGCCACACTGGCGCTGTGTCTGGTCACGCTTTCTGTCGTTCGCGACTTCTGGCTCGTGTTCGGCCTCAGGTTTCTGCTCGGCCTGAGCTCTAACCTGATGTTTGTCATGACCGAGACCGGATTGAACGTCCTGGCATCGCCGCATTCCCGCGGCCGGGTTTTCGGACTTTACGCGATGTTGACCGGGCTCGGCTTTGTCATTGGCCCGACACTCGTGGCCTTTTTTGGCGACAATGCGTCTCTCCTGTTCTTGATCTGTGCGGTGATGGCCGGTGTGGCGACTCTTCCCTATCTCGCCATGCGTCGGTCTTTGGACGCGCTCATCGAGCCGGCCCGCAGCGTACGTCTGACGCGGTCGGTGACCGTACTGCCGGCAGCCTTCTTGCTTTTGTTCATCGCCTCGGCGGTGGACGCCGTGATGATTACCTTGTTTCCGGTCATCGCCGTTCAGACGGGATTTTCAGCGTCCCAGGGCGCGCTTTATGTCGCCGTGTTCCATGTCGGACTGGTGGCCAGCCAGCCGATCGTCGGTTGGTTGCTCGACCGCCTCGGACGTCGGCGAACGGTTCTTGCCTGTCTTGTGCTCAATTGCGCCGGACCGATGTTCCTGGCGATCGACCCGACGCCGGCGCCGATTGTCATGTCCCTCATCATGTTTGTCTGGGGCGGCAGCAATTACGGGCTTTACACAGCAGGTTTGACGCTGATCGGTGACCGGTTTCGCGGGTCGGAGCTTGCAGAAGCGACCGGTTCTTTCGCGCTGGTCTACGCAACCGCAGCAATCGTTGCACCTCTGATGTTGGGGTTCGGAATGCAGACGATTTCCGCGACCGGCATCTTCGCGGTCGCCGCCATCGCCTATGCCGTGGCATTGCTCTGGGCCGCATCAGGCTTTCGGCCGGTGGAACCCGTATCTGCGGTCCGGGTCACGTAAATGACTGCGTGCCAGGTCGTTCCGAACCTAGGGGCAGCGGATGGTCCACCAAGGTAATCGGTTTCTGCTTAATCCGGAATTAACTCAATTTTTCAACGCTTTCTAAGCATTGCTGATCTAGTGTGCAAAGGCTGCAACCGGGTGAGAGTCGATACGATACTGTCGATCAGGCAGACAGAACGACCTCCAATCCCGGTCTTGCTGTACTGGGGGTGGACATGGCAGCCAAAGGGCGCACAGGAAAGGCCGGCGAGACGGCACGGCCCGCAAAGGCGGACGGCACGACGCCTTGCGCCGACAAACTGCTTGAAGACGTAATCGACAGCATTCCGGCCGGGTTCATGTTGTGTGATGCCGACGACCGGATTGTCGTCTGCAATGCTCTTTTCCGGGAATGGTTTTTCCCGGGTTTGGAGCACGAACTCCGTCCAGGCGCCCGCTACGAGGATGTGCTGCGTGCCTTCATCGACAGCGGTGTCAGCCGGAACGGGCGTGAAGATGCGGATTGGCTGAAGACACGGCTCGATTTCCATCGCAATCCCGGCGAACCGTTCGAACATCGTCTGCAGGATGGTCGGCTGCTGCGCACGATCGAGAAACGGACGCGCGACGGCGGCGTCGTCAGTCTCCACGTCGACATGACCACGCTCGACGCCCACCGGGCTAAGGCGGCTCATCTGGATGTCGTGCTCGAGGCGATCGATGAGGGCATCTCGGTGATGGACGCGGATCTGAACTGCGTGGCCTCCAATGCGCGGTTCCTGGAATTGCTGCAGTTTCCGCCGGAATTTTCGGTACCCGGTACGCCTTTCGAGTCATTCATTCGGTACAATGCGGAACGCGGCGAATATGGCGAGGGAGACATTGAAACGCTCGTCCGGGACCGCGTCGAACTGGCCCGCCAGTTTCTGCCGCACTGTTTCGAGCGGACCCGTCCCGACGGATCAATCATTGAGGTTCGCGGCAATCCGGCGGATGGAGGCGGTTTTGTCACCACCTATACCGACATCACCGAACGCCGCCGAGCCGAAGAGGCGCTGACAGAACAGAACGAACGGTTCAATGCGGCCCTGAGCAACATGACCCAGGGCTTGACCATGTTTGACAAGGACCGCCGGCTGGTCGTGTGCAATCGACAATTGCTCCAATTGTACGACCTTCCGGAGCACTTTGCCGAACCGGGCACCTTGCATGACGATATCATCCGCTTCCTGATCGAGCGCGGCGATTATCGGGGCATCGACAAGGAGACTTACCTGCAAGACCGGATTGCCATGATCGCCGAGGCGAAACCGGTCACGCGCATCCTCGAATTCAACAACGGACGCGCGGTCGCGGTCACGTTCCAGCCGATGGCAAATGGCGGCTGGGTCTCGACCCACGAGGACATCACCGAATTGCAGCAGGCCCAGGCCCGTGTCGCCCACATGGCGCATCACGACGACCTGACCAACCTTCCCAACCGGACTCTGTTGCGCGAGCGCATGGAACAGGAAATCGCGCGCCTGCACCGCAGCAAAGGCTTTGCCGTGCTGTGTCTGGACCTGGATCGCTTCAAAAACGTCAACGATGCCATCGGCCATCCGATGGGCGACAAGCTCCTGCAGGCGGCAGCGCAACGGCTCCGGTCCTGTGTACGCGATACGGATACGGTGGCGCGCCTCGGGGGCGACGAATTCGCCATCCTGCTTGTGTCCGACCCGAGCCCGGAAACGGCCAAGGCGCTGGCCGCGCGCATATGCGACGTGATTGCCGAACCTTTCACGCTGCATCACCATGAAGTCGTGGTCGGTGCCAGTGTCGGCATTGCCCTGGCGCCGCAGGACGGGTCCGATCCGGACCAATTGATGAAAAACGCGGACATGGCCCTCTACCGGGCCAAGAACGACGGCCGGGGCGTCTACCGGTTCTTCGAGCGCGAGATGGATGCCCGCATGCAGGCGCGGCGCAACCTGGAACTCGATTTGCGCCGCGCGCTCGAATGCGGCGGCTTCGATCTGCATTACCAGCCGCTTGTCGATCTGAAGACCGACACGGTGACCGGCTTTGAAGCGTTGATGCGCTGGCAGCACCCGTTGCGGGGCAACGTGCCGCCGGGCGAGTTCATTCCGATTGCCGAGGAAATCGGCGTTATCGTCCCGCTCGGACAATGGGTCATCGAACGGGCCTGCATGGATGCCGTGGCGTGGCCCTCCCATCTGAAGGTCGCCGTCAACCTGTCACCGGCCCAGTTCCGCAGCGAAACGCTCGTTCTGAACGTCTTTAACGCACTGGCCAAATCCGGCCTTGCCGCCTATCGGCTTGAACTGGAAATCACCGAGACCGCACTGTTGCAAAACAATGCCAAGACGCTGGAAACGCTGCATGCCTTGCGCGACATGGGCGTCGGAATCGCAATGGATGACTTTGGAACCGGTTATTCCTCGCTGAGCTATCTGCGCAGTTTCCCGTTCGACAAGATCAAGATCGACCGGTCCTTCATCAAGGATCTGTCGGATCGCGACGATGCGGATGTCATCGTCAAGGCTGTCGCCAATCTCAGCCGCGACCTCGGCATGAAAACGACCGCCGAGGGCGTTGAAACCGAAAAGCAACGGGAGATCGTCGCAGCCGCCGGCTATACCGAAATGCAGGGTTTTCTGTTCAGCCCGGCACGGCCGACGTCGGAAATCGCCGAACTCTATTTCCCGGATCATGTCGTCAAGCAATCCGTAGCGTAGACGGGTCCAAACTCGACAGGCCAAGCACCGGCGCGGGTCTGGCCGCTAACCCGGAACCGCTTGTCTAATGACTCTTGGTGCCGAACAGGTAATAAGGGGACCGCTGGAGGAGGGTCGCCGCCCTGCCTTGAAACGCGCGGCGGCGACTTAGGAAAAAACGCGCCGGCCTTGCGTTTCCATAAAGCGAATTTATCGAACTTATCGTCGACATCACTGGTCGGGCGCTGGATTCCGTCCATATCGCGATCATCGCGATACCGGATGAGGTTTCACCATGCAGGGGACGGCCCGAACACCCTTTACCGTGCTCCTTCTGTTCGTTGGAACGGCCGTCGCGCTCTGGCTCATCGTGATGGGCACGCACTATGCCGACGGGGCGGCCGAAATCGGTTCGGATGAAGCGGCGGCGACGACGCTCGTTTCGCAATACGGCGAAGATGTCGTCGCCTATGCGACGGTCCGCCGGAGCGACGGTACCTATCGGCGCATGCTGGTCTCGAAATGGGCACTGGAGCCGATTGCCGAAGCAGGGTCGGTTCCCGAAGGAACACGGATTCTGATGGAGACCTATTACCGGCCCGGCGTGGTCAGTACGGTTTTTCACGCCCGAAAATCCGGATCATCCTGGCGTTACGGGTCGTTTCAGGCCGCAAACCCGGACTTGGCAACCCGGTCACGGGCATCCTGTCTATCATGCCATGCCGAAGCGGCCGACACGGATCTGGTTTTCACTCTGCCAAGCCTTTTTGCTTTTGCCGCCGGCGGCGGTGCCTCGGACTTCGTCTGCGAACGCGGCGGGCGCTCGCCCTGCGACGGCTTGGTTTACCAACAAGGCGTCGCGCAGTGAACGACAGCCTGCCGGCCTATCCTCTGCCAATCAGAGTGCTGCATTGGCTGACCGTGATCCTGGTAGCGGGTTTGTTCGCCCTGGCAGCCGGGAACGGCCTAATTGCCGAGGCCGCGCCGGATCTCGGCGAAATGCTTGTCGTGGTACACATCAATCTCGGCTTTTTTGTTTTCCTTGCAACGCTTGCCCGCCTGGCGCTCAGATTTGGCGTGACAGGTCCGGGACCATCGGATCGGGCGCGAACGTCGCTGCACATCCTGGCGCGAACGGTGCACGGATTGTTATATGCCGGTCTTCTGGCGATCCCCGTGGCCGGCTACGTCAAGCTGGCGTCGCTTGGATTCGAGATCCGCATCCTCGGCACCGTGCCTTTGCCCGGTCTGCCTTTCGATCCGTCGCTGGCGCGGGTCGCACGCGACACGCATGCCGGCGTGGCTCTTTGCCTTCTCGGCCTGGTCGTTCTGCACGCCGCGGCCGCTGCGCTACACCACCGCATCGACGGCATCCCGGTTCTTCGTCGCATGTCCTTGTGGCCGGGCGCCGGCCGGATGGGTGTACACTATACGGCGCGCCGGGATTCGCGCTGAGGGTCGCCGCCTCGCAGGGAAGGACCTCGACGTGCATCAGGAGCTTTCTGCTGTGACACTTGTCGTGCCGGACTATGACGCGGCAATCGCGTACTATGTTGCTCGCCTTGGTTTCCAACTCGTCGAGGACACGAGATTGACGGAGACCAAGCGATGGGTTCGTGTCAGGCCACCGGGGCAGGGCGCCACCTGCTTGTCGCTGGCCAGGGCCGAAACCGAAAATCAGAAAAGCGCAATAGGAAACCAGACGGGCGGGCGCGTGTTCCTGTTCCTGCAAACCGACGATTTCGCACGCGACCACGCGCGGTACAGACAGGCCGGTGTCCGTTTCCTAGAAGAGCCGCGCGTGGAAGTCTTTGGAACTGTTGCGGTTTTTGAGGATCCGTTCGGCAACAAATGGGATCTCATCGAGCCGGGCGCCGTTTCCGACCAACGGGGGACGGACCCCGCGAAATAAATTTTGCCACGCCCCTTGTATGAAGGAACACCATAACCCACATAAGGCCGTACATCGGACAATTGCATCCTGGATGGGGTGACAAGTGTCGTTCAGGCCGGCCTTGCCGGCTTTTTTGTTGCCCGGTTTTACGGTTTCCCGAACGGGGCTAGCAATGCGGACCTATTCCCCTTCTTTGCTCCAGAGAATCGTCCTGGGCGTGAGCGGCATCATTGCCGGTGTGATTGCCTGGCGCGGTATCGTGGAACCGGTCGCCTTCCTGGAGAGCTTCAACGTGGGTGTGGCAGATGCTGCCGCACGCAACGAGATCATCGGTCAGTACGGCGGCTTTTTTGCCGCCGTTTGTGTCTTTCTCTTTGCCGGCGTCATCGGGTGGGCCCGCACGTCGAGTGCACTCATGCTTTTGGTGTGCCTGTACGGCGGCGTCCTCGCCGGCCGTCTGATCGCTCTGTTTCAGGACGGATGGGCGGTGTTTGCCGACTACCCACCCCTCCTTCAGTTCGCCCACGGGATGGATGGGCTGGGCTTCTTGGCCTCGATCGCCGCCTTGAAAACCCGACCGGATCGTGTTTCCGGCGCGCCTCGTGCATCAAAGCGTGATCATGATCCGTAGACCTTGCTGACATAAAGGCCTTCCGGCAGCACCGCCCGTTCGTAGTCGGGATTGAAGACCCGGTCGGGGAGGTCGATCGGTTCATGCGGGACCTCTTCATAGGGAACCTGGCTGAGAAGATGGCTGATGCAGTTGAGCCGGGCCTGTTTCTTGTCGTTGCCTTCGACGATCCACCATGGCGCTTCATCTATATTCGTGCGCCCGAGCATCTCTTCCTTGGCCTTGGTGTATTGTTCCCAGCGCACCCGCGATTGCAGGTCCATCGGGCTGAGTTTCCATTGCTTGATCGGATCGTGAATCCGCATCAGAAAGCGCATCTGCTGCTCTTCGTCGGTGATCGAAAACCAGTACTTGATCAGCATGATACCGGAACGCACGAGCATGCGTTCGAACTCGGGAACATCCCTGAAAAACTGGTCCACCTGTTCCGGTGACGCAAAGCCCATCACCCGCTCGACCCCGGCGCGGTTGTACCATGACCGATCAAAAAGCACCATTTCTCCGCCAGCGGGCAGGTGTGGCACATAGCGTTGGAAATACCATTGCGACTTTTCGCGCTCCGTCGGCGCGGGCAGCGCGGCGACGCGGCAGACGCGCGGATTGAGCCGTTGTGTGATGCGCTTGATTACGCCGCCTTTGCCCGCCGAATCCCGTCCTTCGAAAACGACGACGAGTTTGTAATTGGTATGGACAACCCAGTCCTGGAGTTTCACCAACTCGGCCTGCAGGCGGAGCAATTCGCGAAAGTAGGTCCGTCTATCGATTGCGGATTTATGATTTTTCGGAGGAATGGTCGACAGGGCGCCGCTGATGCGCTCGTCATCGATCTCCATTTCGAATTCTTCGTCGAAACTGTCCTCTAGCTCCTGATCGATCCAATCTCTTTCTCTGGTCTTGTCGTCTTGCATTGTCATTCCACTTCCCTGAACGAACATTCCAGCCTTCGACCCTAACGCGCCGACGCGTCAACGTATCGGGGGAACTTGACATTCCGGCTACGGTTCCGGGGCGCTTCTCGAAATCGCTTACCGCTTTTTCGGAAACCGGAATTGAGCGAGGACAAGGCAATCGGGATAAACGGACACCTCGTGGCAAGTGGATCGGTGTCCAACAATGCAAGTGCGGCCGCCCGAGAGGCAGATTGGGCGGCCGCACTCGCTGAGTTTTATTGAAACGGGGAACGGTTCGCCCGCGCTTTATTTGACCGTGATCTTGTAGGTCCTGGAAAGCGGGTGGTTGATTGTTGATTCCGTATAGCGACTGCCTTGCGGGCCGCGATATACGATCGAGCCTTCATCCTTGCCGCGAAATCCTGCCTTGGGCCGGTATTCGACGACGATGGCCTTGATACGCCGACCCTTGCAATTGCCCTGCGTCATTTCGTGGTTGATCCACCGGGCCACAATCTGGCCCTGGGAAGCCTGCTTCTTTACTTTCGGAGGAGACAGGAGCGAGTGGCAGTAATTCGCGTCATAAACGCCGATCGAATCGATGATCGTCGTCTTGTTGGCCGGGACTTCGACGCGTTTTGTCCGGGCATCTGCCGACCCGAGCGTCAACCCAAGTCCCAGAAAGGCTGACATCATTCCAACAGCGAGGAGTCTTATAGTCATTGTGACGTGTCCCACATTGTTTGTTGCCGTACCAAATCGCCGAAAAATTTTATGTTTTCACCTTCAGCGGGTTTTTCGACTTTAGCCGAAAGGGATGATTGCTTCAATTTACAGGAGAAGTTTCGCCAAATATGGTTTCAGGCGCCGCTCGTGAGACCGTGCACTGGCGTGTCCATTCTTCCCCGGCGCTTGAAGCGATCGCAGCCGCCGAAGGGATTGTAATTTCACTGCAGGGTCAGATCAGGGGCGAAAAGCGTTTTCGATATTCCCCGGGTGTGAGACCGGTGGTCTTCTGGAAGACGCGTCGGAGAGCACCGCTGTCCTCATAGCCGACGCGCCACGCAATCTGATCAAAGGCAAGCGGTGAGGATTCCAGCAGGTCGCGGGCTTTACTGACGCGCAGATGTTGCAGGTATTCCGAAGGCTTGAGCCCTGTCGCCTTTTGAAAACGCCGCAGGAAGGTGCGCTCTCCAAGACCCGCGACCGCGGCCATGCCGGGGACCGTGACGGCTTCATTGCCGCGCCGCTGCAACCAGTGCTGTACCTTGCGGATCGGTGCGTCGCCGTGGTCGAGACGGGGTTGAAACGTGTGATAAAACCGTTGCTCACGACCGCTCGGATCGACCAGGAAGAAGCGGGCCGTCGCCTGCATCACGGCAGGACCGGAAAACCGGTCGATGAGGCGCAGCCCAAGGTCGACCCACGCCATGAGCCCGCCGGCAGTGACGATGTCACCGTCATCTATGATCAGTTTGTCGATATCGAGGAGGGGGCCTGGATAGGTCTCGGCGAACCGGTCGGCCAGCGCCCAATGAGTCGTGACCGTTCGACCGTCCAAAAGGCCGGTTTCGGCCAGAAGGAACGCCCCCGCACAGACCGAACAGACAACCGCGCCTTCGGCGTGGTGATGCCGGATCCCGGCGGCAAGGCCCGGCACAGCCTCATAGGGAGCGCCGCCGTCGAGGCTGGGTGGCACGATCAGGGCCGCCAGCTTTTCGGTCTTCGCGTCGACGAACCTGTCGAGTATCAAACCGGACACCTGCGGTGCAGCATGTCCGTTCTGGTGCGCCAGGCGGTTCGCTGTCGCGAAAAGATCAAGCAATCCGTAAACGGCCGCCAGTTGCGCTCCTGGATAGGCAAGGACACCGATCGTGTATGACGGCGAGGATGGCGGCATAGGGGCTCCCCTTCGAAAACTTTGTCGGATATAGCATGTCTTATGTCAGATCCGCCAATGTCAATTGACCGGTCCAAAGCTCAGATTACCCTTGCGGCTGGGACAAGAACCATCGAAGGAGCAGAGGATCTCACCATGACAAAACGCGCACTGATTATCATCGATCTTCAAAAAGACTATTTCCCCGGCGGGCGCTGGACCCTCGACGGTGCCGACGAAGCCGTGAGCAAAGCCGCAACCGTCCTGGAGGACGCGCGCCGGGCCGGCGACCTCGTTGTGCACGTCCGCCATGAATTCGCCCGCGACGATGCGCCGTTTTTCGCACCGGGTTCGCCCGGCGCCGAGATTCACCCGAGCGTTGCGCCGGCAGCGGGCGAAACGGTCGTGCTCAAGCACAACGTCAATGCCTTCAAGGATACAAACCTGAAGGATGTATTGGACAAACACGGCGTCACCGATGTCACCATCGTCGGTGCGATGAGCCACATGTGCATCGACGCCGGAGCCCGTGCGGCTTCAGACTTCGGATACGGTGTCACGGTCGTCGAGGATGCTTGTGCGACGCGCGATCTGGAGTTCGGCGACAAAACCATCGCATCGCCCGAGGTTCATGCCGCCTATATGTCGTCGCTCGGCTTCGCTTATGCCAACGTCGTCAAGGCAGGAGACTATCTGGACGCACGGGCACCCGCGGCCTGAACGGCCATACGATCCAGCACTAAGGCCGCACGCCTGTCCTCAGCATGTGCCACCCCACCGCCAAACGGTCGGAGGCCTGAACCAGGATGGCAAACACGATCCAGGCGGCAAGTGCCAGACCGACGGTTTGTACTGTCCGGATCAGGGGCGCGAGCCGATCACGCGCCCCGGTCAGCATGGATTGCAGATCTGCCGCGCGTTTGCCAAGCGTCGCCGCCTGATCGCGCAAGCGTGCACCGAGTACCTGAAGGCCGGCGATCTGTTGTTTCATGCTGGCGATTGACGCATCCACCTCGACAAACGTGGCTTTGATCGGCGCAATCGTATTGTTGACCGCGTTGTTGATTGCGGTCTTTGCCGGAGCCAGCGGATCTCTCCAGGTCAGACAGGCCTCAAGGCTCCTGTCGGCGTCGGCCAAGCGGAACCTGCAGCAATTCCGATCGCGCCTGTTGCGGCAGAGCCGTTTGACCCCGGTCGGGAACTTCGCCGTGGCAAAGGTCAGGTTGATACCCGCGATCGCATCGCCAAGCTTCGTGACGGCTTCTTCCGCATCCTTCGCATCGTCCTTGATGGATACGATCGCCGCCTCCACCGCCTCGGCGGCCTGTGTGACTGTCACCTGCAGGGCTTTTGCATCGGCGATCAGAAGGGAGACAGGTTTTTCCGCTTCCTCCCGCACCGCCGTCCAGATTTCCGACATCAGCCAATAACCCCCGGCAAGCGCGAGCACCGGCAGGAGTGTATTGACGAGCAGAACAAAGCCGGCAAGGCGGGCCATGACGGACCTGCGGGAGGGGATTGAGAACCGGTCGCAAAAAAGGGGAAGGCGCTGGCCACGCGGTGACCAACGCCCCCCGTTCAAATCATGTCCATCGGCATGGCGCACTTTTCGAGAACGAAACCCACGCCCGCGATCGAACCTGACTTCGATCAGTGATCAACAGTCCGCTTCCGGGCTCTTGATCCGCATCCAATTCGGCCGAAGCCTCCCTGGCGCGCCGGCTCAACGAATAAACCGTCGTTTGCCGGTAGATCGGTCTCCCGACAAGCGCCGTACGCGCACTGCCGGGCATCCGTGTGCCTGTCCGCCTGTCGAAACCGGACGCGGTCTCCCGCGCGATCGGGCCGGCCTGGCGGCACGGTGCGGTTATCTCGGCGGAGGTCCGGTTTGGCTTCCCGGGTCCTTTCGAGGCCGCGTGAGAACACTATTGCTGGGGACTGACCGGGCGTCGAGGTCGCCGTTTCCGGTTTCCCCGGTATCCCCTTAATTCACCGTGCGGTGCACCATTGCGGGCGCGCATGACCGATCCGCCAAGACGCTTGCCGATGGCGCTTGAACAGACCTGAAAACTGCGGCGTCGGGCATCCATTCGCCGCCCGTTTTTCCCATGCCAGACAACGGAAGGAGCAAACCATGTTTGCTGCAACGCTTTTGTTTTGCCTGCATCTTGGATCGGCCGCACCGCAATGCGGACTGCTCGTCGACCGGCGCGGACCGCATCCGGACGTGTCGGCCTGTCGGGTCAGGCTTGATGCCATGGCCCAGGACTTTGACGCCCTCATGGCGTCCCGGGGCTATCGCGGAAAAATCCAAAAGCGCGGTTTTTGCCGAAAGGCGCTGAGAGGGAGCCGTGTGTGACGGGACGCCCGCGCGCCGTCGCTATCAGGCGGCCTTTGCCGATCAGGCGCGGCTGCTGTGCAGGCTCGGTGCGACGCAGGAAGATCTGGCGGCCTTTTTCGGCATTGGCGAAGGCCAGCTGGATCACTGGCGACGCCGGCATCCGGCCTTCGATGAGGCGGTTTCGACAAGCTCGGAAGCGGCCGATGCCTGTGTCGAGCGAAGCCTGTTTCAGCGGGCAGTCGGGTACAGCCATCCTGAGGACAGGATCTTTGCCAATGGCGGCAACCCCGTCGTGGTTCCGACAACGAAGCACTATCCGCCCGACACAACGGCGATCATGTTCTGGCTGAAGAACCGCCGCCCGGACCTCTGGCGGGAAAAGCATGAACACGCGGTTTTGGGGTCAATGGGTGGCACCATCCGTATCGAATTCGTGCCCGCGGCCGAAGGGTCCGATGGTGACGATCAAGGTTCCTGACGCCTTCCGGGAGCTGTTCGGGCCATCCCGGTACAAGGCATTCTACGGCGGACGCGGATCCGGCAAGTCCCATTCCTTCGCGATTGCGGCCGAGGTGAGGGCGGCGGAAAAACCGCTACGGATCCTGTGCGCCCGTGAGGTCCAGAGATCGATCAAGGATTCCGTCAAACAATTGCTCGACGACAAGATCGAGGCACTCGGTCTTGCCCGGTTCTTCCAAAGCACCCGCGACGAAATCCGCGGTGCGAACGGTTCGAAATTCCTGTTCGCCGGCCTCCAGGACATGTCGGTCGACCAGATCAAGTCGTTTGAAGGCATCGATATCGTCTGGGTCGAGGAGGCGCAGACGATATCCGCCCGCTCTCTGGAAGTGCTGATCCCCACGATCCGTAAACCCGGATCCGAACTCTGGTTTTCCTGGAACCCCCGCCACGCTTCGGACCCGGTGGACGCCCTGTTCCGCGGTCCGGCGCGTCCCGAAAACGCCGTTATCCGGAAGGTGAACTATGACGACAATCCGTTTTTTCCCGCCGAATTGGAAACCGAACGGCGTTTCGACCGACGCACCAAGCCGGACCGATACGGCCATATCTGGCTGGGTGATTACGAGCCGATGGCGGTCGGCGCGATCTGGGACCGGGTTTCGCTTCACGAAGGGCGCCGGCAAGACGCCCCGGAGCTTGGACGCGTTCTTGTCGCGGTCGATCCTGCGGTGTCTGCGGAACGCGGCGCCGACGAACACGGCATCGTCGTCGGCGGTCTCGGAACCGACCGGCGCGCCTATGTGATCGATGACCTGTCGACCAGCGGACCGCCACGCAAATGGGCCGAGCGCGCCGTGGCGGCGTTCGATCGCTACCAGGCAGATGGCATCGTCGTGGAGGTCAACCAGGGCGGTGATATGGTGCGCCATACCCTGGAGACGGTGCGCCCGGGCCTGCCGATCATCGAAGTGCGGGCGAGCCGCGGCAAGCATGTGCGCGCCGAGCCGATCGCCGCGCTCTACAGCCTTGGCCGGGTATCGCATGTCGGCACGTTTCCCGAACTGGAAGACCAGATGTGCAAGATGACCGCCGGCGGTTACGAGGGCGCCGGGTCGCCCGACCGTTGCGATGCGCTCGTGTGGCTGTTGAGCGAATTGTTTCCCGATCTGATCCGCCGCCCGGAAAAGCCGAAACGCAGGGCCGGCGCGGGGCGCCGCGGCGGGTCCTGGATGGCGCGCTGAACGCGCTTCACTTCAATGCTCGGCACACGATTTCAGGAACGGATCGCATGGCAGCGCATCTGAATAACCGGAAGCGGCCGGCCGGGATTGTCCGGCACCGCAGCGACCGGACAGCCGGAATTTTCCGTCTGGCGGCGTTTGTTATCGGCCTTTTGCTGGCCTTCCTAGCCCTTCGGGCGCCGGCCTGGCAGATGGCCGAGCCGGACAGCTCAGTCTCGAAACAAGCCACGGAGGACAGATCGCGTGTCTGACCGAACGATGTTCCCCCATGATCCGGAAGCCCTGCTGAAGGAAGCACGCGACCGGTTTGACCGCGCCTACGAGCGGGATCGGCACAATCTGGAAGCCGAGATCGAGGATCTCGAATTCGAGGCGGGCCATCAGTGGCCGGAAGCCTATTTGCGGGAACGCGAGGGCCGGCCGTGCCTGACAATCAATCAGACCAAACAATTTGTGAAACTTACGACCGGCGACATCCGGCAATTGCGTCCCGCCATGCGTGCCGTTCCGGTCGACGACGCGGCCGACGCGAAGATCGCTGAAATCATCGGCGATCACCTGCGCTACATCGAAAACCGGTCGAATGCCCGTTATGCCTATACGCGGGCCGCCGATCGACAGGTGATTGCGGGTATCGGCCATTGGCGGGTGGCGACGGATTATGCCGATGCGACGACCTTCAACCAGGAACTCCTGATCGAGGCGATCGACGGGCAGGTGCTCTGGGACCCGGACGCCATCGCCCCGACCCGCGAGGATGCCGCCTATTGCTTCGTTTATGTGGACATGAACCGTGAAGCGTTTCGGGAAGCCTATCCGGATCATGCGTCGGACGGCGATTTCGAGCGCATCGGGCTCGACGGATCGGAAGACAGCGGTCTTGCCGGTGCCTGGAGCACGGACGATACGATCCGCCTTGCCGAATATTGGGTGAAGCGGCCGATCACCCGCCGGCTGCTGGTCTCCGAAGACGGGCGCATCGACGATCTGACAGATGAGGATCCGGAAAGCGCTGCGCTGAAGGTCTCAGCCGCTGCCGGCGCCACGCTTCGCGAACGCCCCGGTTATCGCGTCATGCGCTACCTGCTTACCGAGAGCTCGGTGCTGGAAGCCGACCGGTGGCGCGGACGCTATATACCGATCGTCCCCTTGATCGGCGAGGAGACGCGGATCGGCCGCAAGGTCATACGGCACGGCGTCGTGCGGCACCTGAAGGACGCCCAGCGCCGCTATAATTATTTCGTCTCGGCGGAAACCGAAATCGTCGCCCTGCAGCCGAAGGCACCCTGGCTCGGTACGGTGACGAACTTTTCCGAAGACGACGAATGGCAATACGCGAACACAAAGAACCTGCCCTATCTGACCTTTGTGCCGGACCCGAAGAATGGCGGCGTGCCGCCGCAGCGCGTTCAGCCGCCGGTCTCCTCGCAAGGGTTGGGCCAGGGCCTGGCGCTCGCCGCCGAAGATATGAAGCGCGTAACGGGAAAATACGCGCCGTCGCTCGGTGCGGTCTCGAACGAGACGAGCGGTGTGGCGATTGCCGCACGCCAGCGTCAGGGCGATACGGGCACGTTCGTCTATCTCGACAATTTCAGCCTGGCCGTGACCCATACCGGCCGCATCGTGCTCGACCTCATCCCGCATATCTACGACACCGAACGGCTGATCGGCCTGTCGGCGGAGGACGGGGAACAGCGCCGGGAGAGCATCAACCGGCGGGTCATCGATCCGGCAGCCCCCGACGCGGTCGCGATCCTGAACGACGTAACCGTCGGCAGCTACGACGTCGTCACGACGCTCGGGCCGTCTTACGCCACGAAGCGGGCGGAGGCGCGCGATTCCATGATCGAGTTCGGCCGCACCATGCCGCAGCAGGCACAGGTCTTTGCCGACCTGATCGCAAAGGCACAGGACTGGCCAGGTGCCGACGAAATCGCCAAGCGGTTGCGCCGCATGATCCCGCCGCAGATCCTGGACGAGCCGGGGCCGCCGCCGGAACCCGATCCCGATACCCGCGACGCCCAGGCCAAGGCCCAGATCGACCTGCAATCGAAACTGTTCGATCTGGAGGCGCAGCGGCGTCGCCTGCTTCTCGACCTCGACCGGCACCGCGCGCGCGTCATTGCCGAAGGCCGGCACCAGGTCGCCGAGGGACACACCATCGACGACGCCCTGAACGCCCTGGGCGCCTTGGACGGGATCGGTGCCCGGCATGCCGAACCGGCCGCGGATCTGGATGTGATGTCGAAGGACAGTCTTGCGGGTTCGCAAACCGGTACGAATCGCGCGCCGCCTGCAGGCGTTAAGGGTCCAGACGCCCCTACAGACGGGCGCACAGTGCCTGAGAACCACTCTGTGAGGTAGAAAATGAGCGACGAAGTCACAGATCCGTCGGCGCGCCGCAAGGCTGTCGGGCTGGACCGTGCCGGTATCGGTACGGCGGCCTTCCCTCCTTTGCGGTCCGCAGCCGACCGCTTGTGGCGCATGCGTGAGGATCCGGTCAGTCGCTTGCTCTGGCAGACGAAGAATCCACCCTCCAGAGCCGCTACGCCGCTGGTTCCTGGCTTTATGCCCGACCGCAATTACACGGTCCGCAATCGTGTTGGGGCGCGCTCGAGACGATTACCGCCGGCGGCGAACACCTTTCGTGGATTCGGTTCGCTGCGTTCGTATGAGCCGTCGCTGCGGGATCGGGCAGCCTGGGGTGTATATGATGTCCTGGAGCGTTTCGCAGCGCCGAACCTCGGACGTCTTTATGCGGGGCGGGCGCGGCAACTTGTCGACTTTGTGCCTGTCCTCGGCGACGCCGTGGGCGTCGAGGAGGCCGGCCGGGATCTGTATGGTGGCCGGTATGCCGCAGGCACCATCGGCGGGCTTGCCGCTGCAATTGGGCTGCTGCCGGGGGTGGGCGATGCGGTAGCGAAGGCGGCCCGCAAAGGCGGTCGTCGTATCGCCGATCGGCTCGGGTCATTGGCAAGCGGACGTGCAAGCGCGCTCAATGCTCCGACCGAAACAGCAAATACTGGCTCTGCAGCGGAAAGGCCCAAATTGTTCGATCTCCCCACCGTTGAGGATTCCGGTATCGAGGTTGCCTATGGCCGAAAACCGGAAACGGATGTGCACGGGTATCTGCGACGAGACATGGACGGAAACCCGATCTATGCGGAGGCCCGACGTGTGGTCGGCAGACGTCATATCGACGGATCGAATGAAGCACTGGGAGAGGGTCAATACCGCAATCTTGCAAAAGACCTGACAAGGAGGGGTGAGCGGTACGTCAGTCCAAACCACAAAGATTTAAGAGGCGACTTCGGAAAGATATACCCCAAAGGATGGCACAAGAAGCCGGACAGAATCGTGGTCAGCAGCGCCCTCAATGAATACGACAAGGCACAGGTTCTTGCCCATGAGATGGCTCATGCGATCGACTTTCTAGGCGGTCGATTTGAGACAGATGGCCTGGAAAAAGAGTTGCGTTATCTCTATCATGCGGCGAATACAGGTAGGCACTTTGCGTTACCCGACATTTTTGTAACTCCGCGGACACTAGGTTACGAACCCAGTCAGGTTGACCAAGAACATGTCGCGGAAGCGCTCCGCTCCTATATCCGCAACCCGGCCGCGATGAAAAAGCACTTTCCAAGGACCGCAGGACGGCTTCGTCAATTCGTGAACAAGAACCCGAAGCTCAGCCGCTCGCTGCACCTGAATTCGATGGCGGCATTGGGCGGAACGGGGTCCGCCGCATTGCTGGGTCGAAGCGCGTTGCAGATCGAGGAAGAGGATAAAAATGGCATCTGACGACAACGGAAAGTCGCTGGATACATATCCGTCTGACAAACCGAAAATGACCAGGGAAGTCGAAGACGAATATCTCGTAGCCGATACAATTATTCATATGGTATCGAGCTGGAAGATCGAAGGCGAGGCAGACGACGAGGATTTGCAAAAACTCGAGGAATGCCTCAAAAAACGCGAGCAGATTTTGGAAGACTATGCGCCGCTTCAATACCTGCGGTCTATCGGGCGATCGAGCAAACTCGGCAAACCAAAGATGCAGGAGGCCGAACAGCGTCGATACTACGACTTAGAAAAGAGAATAAAGCAGATAACCTGTTGGGAAGAAGACGACGACGTGACCGACGCTGAATTGCGAGAGCGCGACGAGCTCGCAAAGCAACAGCAGGTCATGCTGGAATCCTATGTAAAGCCATTCCCGATTGTGTTTGTGGACAATTCCAGGCGCAAACCCGCGGCGAGCAGCGACGATTAGGTGCGGCGACGGCTACGGCGTAGAAGCGCTTTCCGGCCTGAACGAAAGGCTCACGCGCGATCCTTGCTGGCGCGATAGGCCGCAAACAGGTCCGCGACCGGCACGCCGGCAAGCGTCATGCCCTTGAAATTGCAGTTTTCCGTAATCGTTGCGCCGCCGAAATTGATGTCGTCGAAGCGGGCGCCGCCGAGATCGACATTGTCGAAGGTTGCGTCCTTAAGACCGACGTCCCGGAACGCGGCCCTGGCCAGATTGGCGCCGGCAAAGACTTTCGCGCTGTCGCCTGCCGATCCGGCTTCTGTGGGAAAGAGCCGTCGCTTCTTGGCATCGAAAGGTGCCGTACGCCCACCGAGAACCCCTTCCAGTTTGGCGGGCAGGGATGTGTCGTCGCGGGCCCAGGCGCCGACGTCGAGGGTCACCGGATCCGTGTCCCCGCCGACGCCCACTATGTATTCCGTTGTTTTCGGATCGCAGACAAAAGTGTGCAATGTGCCGCCGCCGCGGGCATAGGCATGGGCAAAGACGGGCGAGTCCGAGGCATTGAGGAGAGCGAATAGCGTCGTCATTTCGTGCCGCTCCTGCGCCCAGGCTTCGAGCGGCCCAAGCCGGCTCTTTGAGCCCGGATTGCGCGGGTTGAACCGTGTCATGTCGGGCGACTGGAAATGGTTGGTGCAGGCGAGCGCCTTGCCCTCGCGCACGACAACACCGGCTGGCGAGCCTTCCACGACCGCGGCATGGCCGGTCGCATCGAGCAGCGAATAATTGAAACACAATCCGTGCGGCAGGCGGCGTAACAGGTCGACCGCCTCCGCGGTCGTCGCGCACTGGTCGAGCACGATGCGCACGATCAGAATGCACACGAGCCCCGGCTGCCAGACCTTCTCGTTGACATAGTGCAGGCCGACGCACAGGCCCTTTTCGTTCATCCCGTCATCGCGCCCGGTGAAGCGGTCGGTAAAGCCGATGCTGGCATGGACCCCGTCCGGTTTCACGGCGGCCAGGATGCGATCGTAACGGCCCGGACTGAAATCGTAATTGCGGCCGTAAAGCCCGCCGCTCATAACGGCCGAGCAGCCGCGCGCCGGATACCGTAACCGGCCGTTCGAGAATTCAGCGACGGCGCGATCCAGCGGGATTTCCAGGCCATCGGCCAGACCGTGCAATTCCTCCCAAATGTTCGGGGCATGGGTTGTGAGCGCGGTTTCCGCATTTTTCAGGCTGAAGCCGAAGGGCTTGCGTTCCTTGCGGCGCTTGAAGGCGCGGCCGCGCGGCGTCTTTCGAAAGCCGGCCGCAAGCTGACGGCCGACATCGTAGGACGAGCCGCGGCAGGCGATAACATCGACGGTCCAGGATGCGGTCACGCGTTGGGTCTCCGATGGCTTCGGGATCGGTCGGGCTCGGATTCGACAAAAAGGAGTGTACCGCGAGCCTGCCGGCGCCGACAGGGGCGCCGCGATCGCCGGCGATTGCGCGCATGCGCAAAGTACCGCATTTTGACGGTCCTGCCGACCGTTCCCTGTCTTCTATAAAAGAGCATTCCATGATCGAAGAACCGCCGATCCTCACCGTCAACCGCAACCGCCGCCGGCCAAGCACAGACCAGATCGCTGCCTTTCAGGGCGTGCCGACCGGCTTCGTCGTCGACGCGCTTTACGGTGGCGGCGCGCTGTCTTCCGAGATTCGCCCGCTCGGCGAGGGGCGGGACATCGATTGCGTGGCCGCCGGCCCGGCGCTGACGGCCGATTGCGGCCCGGCCGACATCCTGGCTACGCTCGCGGTCCTGAATTTCATCACGCCGGGCGACGTGGTTGTCGTCGCCTTCGATGGCCATCAGGGCTGTGCGGCAGTCGGTGACCGGGTCGCCGGCATGATGAAGAACAGCGGCGCGGCCGGGCTCGTCACCGACGGGCCGATGCGCGATTATGCGGGCCTCGTCGACGTCGGCCTGCCGGCCTGGTGTACCGGCCTGACGCCCGCCTCTCCCTTCACGATGGGCCCCGGGCGCGTCGGCCTGCCGGTCCAGATCGGCGGCCGCCAGATCGAGACCGGCGACATGGTCGTCGCCGACCGCGACGGCGTCGTTGTCGTGCCGTTCGACAAGATCGACACCGTCATTGGCGCGCTCGACAAGGTCCGGACGCTGGAGGCGGAGATGGACGCAAAGGTCGCGGCCGGGCTGAAAGTGCCCGATGCGATCGCGGAATTGCTCGCGGGCGATAAAGTCGACTTTGTCGACTAGGATCGGGCAGATGCCGTTTCCGGGCCTGGCCGGGTTCAGAGAACCTTCATGCCGGTCGCCGCGCGGGTCACGGCGAACCGGGCTCCGAGTGCGGAGAGCATGAGGCTGACCACAGTAGCGCCGATTGCAATGGCAAGCGCCTTTGCAAGGGCCTGGCCCTGCCAGTCAATCAAGAGCCATCCGAGAAGCACGATGATTGTCTGGTGATAGAGATAGAACGGCAACGCCAACGGCGCGAATGCGGCAAGGCCCGTAAGCGGTCGTGCGAGCAGGCGGCGCCCATAAGCAAGCACCGCCAGAAGCCCGGCCCATTCGGCGATAATGCGCGTACCGTGGCGCAGAGCGTGGGAAAGCTCGACAAGACCGAAGCCGCCGAATATCGAAGGCAGCGCCGCCAGCCAGAGAAGAAGACAGACGATCGCAGTCGCAAGTGCCGGTCGGCGTATGCTGTCCACGGCCGCATCCAGTTCCCGATGGCGGGCGAGCCACCAGCCGAACAGAACCAGAAATCCGTAATGCGCGTGGTTGGCCCAATCGGCAACCAGATTGTGTGTGCTCGGAAAGGTCGGTCTGAGGAGGAGTTCCAGCGCGATCAGAAGGGATGCGGGCAGGAAAAGACAAATCGGTCGCTGCAAGGCGAAGGCCGCCAACGACGGCGCGGCGGCACTGCGCGCCACCAGCGCGAGCGGCAGGCAATAGACGAAAAGGTAGGGCAGGAACCAGAGATGATGCCAGGAAAAATTTGCCTGCGGATAGCAGCATGACAGATAGGTCGGCAGGAAGGCTGCAAGGCCGTCTTCGAAGTCAATCGGCGACATGCGCAGCGGCACACCGCGGCTAATCCGCTCCACATAGACCTGCGGTAACACCAGAACAAAGATCCCAATGCCGAGCGGCACCAGCAGGCGCGCCGCCCGCTCGCGCAGGAATTGCCAGCCGGAGCGTCGGTTCAGCGCATAGGCAGCGCTGATGCCGGCAAGCAGGAAGAGCAGCGGCATTTGCCATACATTGAGGATCCGCACGATCAGATCGGCGGCCCAGTAGGGCACGGACAGGTCCTTCATGTGCCAGGGTTCGGCATCGAACAGCCGCGCGGTGTGAAATACGACCAGCAGCAACACGGCGATAGAGCGCAGAGCGTCGATGTCGTGTCTTCGGGCGGCAGAAACCAAGTCGAGCATCATCCGATTAAAAATGAATGAACAGTTCATTCATGTTAAAGCTTTAGCACCGGAGAGTTCAAGGGGAGTCCGTGATAGTCTTTGTGATGCGATCGGCTTCAACCGATATCGGCTGATCAGGGGAACTGACTGCCGGTTCGGGATGGGCCGCTGTTCGCCGTGACGGGTGCGGTCGGCAAACGATGACGCACATTCGCACAGCATCGGGGCGCCGAAGGGTATCACCGTCGGTTCCGATGGGCTCCGGGAGTTGGACGCTAAACGGCTGTATCTGAAAGGACACTGGGTGACGGAATTGCCGTCAGAGACGATCGCAAGCGCAACCGGTTCGGCCCGGCGTGGACCGAAACGCGACCCGGCAAAGGCCGCTGCTATTGCCGCGGCTTCCTGCACGGTCCTGACAGCGCAAGGCGTGCGTTTGACGAAGGTCGCCCACATTGCGGAAGCCGCGGGCATTGCCGCGGGCACGGTCTATCTTTATGCGAGCGAAAAGGCGGTTCTTGTCGAAATGGCCCTGCGCCATGCGGCCCGCATGGATCTCGGCGCAGGTGTTGGCTCCGCTGCTCTGAATCCTGATACGGAGCGGTTCGAAACGGTCTCCGCCGAAGCCGTCGACACCCGGCTTGTCTGGCCGGTCCTGGACCGGGCTGCGGAGGAGGCACCGGGCGCGGTCGGCCTGGAGACCATCCTCGCCGAGGCGTACGACCTCCTGGCCGGAGAGCGGATCTTGATCGCCTTGCTCGACAAATGCGCCGGCGAAGTGCCTGTCTGGGAGCGGCTCTATGCCGAGGGCGCCCGTCGCCGCTATCTGACGGCCTTTGAGGCCGCGATCCGCCGGCTCGCCGGTGCCGGCCTGGTGCGCTCTGACGTTGATCACGCCGCCGGCGCCCGCGCGATCCTGGAAATGCTGGTCTGGATGGCGATGCGCCGACCGGGCGATACACTGCCGCCGGCCTGCGACGAGGCGGCTGCCCGCGAGGCGAGCCTGGCACTCGCCAGCGCGGCCTTGCGGCCCGACCGGTAATCGGAGCGCCGGAGACGTTCCGCTTCCAGGCTTGATGGCGGGCACGCCGCCGGCGGCCCGTCGAAAGGGCGAGTGTCGACAAGGCACTACCGGGGGATCTTCACCAGGGCCGGCTCCAACAGGACCGCGGCGCGGGCCGAAACCGCCCTGCGACATCCGGGCGCGCCCCGGACCGGCCGGCTTGACCGATCCGGGCCGTCGACCACTTCTGCGGGTAAGGCCGGCCGCGTTTCCGCCGGCCGGTCCTCCATCCCCATTGGCCCTTGCTATCCTGGCCGGCAAACCGAACCCTTCGCCGGCCTCCTGAGACGGTCCGAAAGCGGAGACGGAGGAAAGACGTGTGGGGCGAGACCGCCGGTTGATGCCGGCGGCCACACGATCGACGGAGGACGATCGCATGCGGCGGTCAAAAGCTGTCCTGCTGCCGGTTCTGGCGGCGTTTGTTAGCCTTAGTTTGCACGCTCCGGCATCGGCCCAAACGCCCGACGCCGTGCCCGAGCCCGGATATCTGCGCCTCCTCGACCGGCTCGACCGTCCGGATGACGGCTATTGCCTGGATGTGCTCGGTGCCAACGGCACCTATCGCATCGACATGCCGCTGACCGCGCACAATTGCAAACCCGGCCGGGCGCCGGACGGTCTCATAAGCCTGCGTGCCGACGGCACGCTCTATTTCCCGGCCTTCGACCAATGCGTCACGGTGATGGGCGTCAATCGCACCGCGCTGGACGGCACGGCCCTTATGCTGAAACCCTGCGGCGTTACGAAAGCCTTCCTGCGGGCCGGGGAGTTTCAGACGTTCGACCTGCAGGAGGACGGGCGGCTGGTGCTTGCGGGCACGGATCTCTGCGTGACCGTCGGCACGCGGTCTGCCGCAACGTTCAGTTCGGAGCATGCCTGGCGGGCTTTGTTTATGGGGGTTTGTGAGGAAGTGCCGGGGGAGCGGGTGAGGTGGGAAACTGCTTTCCCCTAGGGATTTGGGTTTGACGGTTCGGCGTGAACAAGCAGCGCAACGTCATGCGGAAAGACGGCGTGGTTGACATTCCGGATATCTTATCATATGATAAAGGTAAGGTATTCTAATGATCTAAAGAGTCGCGCCATGCCCACCCCCCTCCGCAAACCCGCTCCGCCGGTAACCGCTCCCGAGCCCGACCACGTCGCCACAATCATCCGCGCCGTGGTCCGCGCCGCCGAGGCCTGGCGCCTGCCGAATGCCAAGGCAGCGGCCTTGTTCGACGTGCCGACCGCGACCTGGAGCCGGATGAAGGCGGGGACGTTTCGGGGCAAGCTCGATCAGGACAAGATGACCCGGGCGAGCCTTTTGATCGGCCTCTACAAGGGACTGCGGCTGTTGTTCAACGGGCCCTTGACCTTCGGCTGGCCGACCACGGCGAACACCGGACCCGGCTTCGACGGGCGCACGCCGGTCGAGGTCATGATCGAGGGCGGCATTCCGGCGATGATGCGGGTGCGCCAGCATCTCGACGCGCTGCGGGGCGGCTCTTGAGCGGCAAGGCCGTTCCCGAGGTTGACTTCACCGATGCCCATACGATCCGGTTGATCTCGACGGCCTATATCGACGAACCGGCGCTGGCACCGCTTGCCGACGATTCGGCGGACCTTGCCATCCTGGAAGAGCTGGAGGCGCAGACCTCGCCGCGGCGGTCGAAAACCATGCCGTTGCCGGTCGGGCTTGCGTCGGACGAATTGCTGAGCGAGCGGGCCGGCTACGGCTGGACCTACGTGAACGCCGCCTTCTGCTATACCCGGCCAAGCGGCAACCGCTTCAACGGACCGGATCGCGGCGCCTGGTATGCCGGATGGGGCGCAGACGCCGCCGCAACGACGCAATCCGAAATCGCCTTTCATCTAACACGGGAACTGGAAGCGACCGGCGTTTTCGAAAACACCACCGCGTACCGGGAGCTGATCGCCGGCTTCACCACGCGTTTTCATGATCTGACGGCGTACGACGACGCCTCCGTCTTCGACCCCGATCCGGCGATCGGTTATCCCGCGGGACAGGCGCTGGCGCGCCGGCTTTTCGAGGCCGGCAGCCGCGGTGTGCTCTATCCCTCGGTCCGCCGCGCCGGCGGGCAATGCCTTGCCGCGTTCCATCCGCACAGCGTGCAGAATGTGCGCCAGGGCGAGACCTGGCTGTTCACATGGTCGGGCAGGGCGGAACCCGCCATTACACGGGCAGGCGCCTGAAGCCGACGCAGACCATGGCAGTCGCAAGACCTGCGGACGCGCGGCCGGTGCCGGTCAGGGGACAAGGTCGGGCGATATCTTGGCCGCGTGGAAGGTGATCTTGCCGTTCGGCCTGGCGCAGACCCAGGGCGTGTCGAATATGCCGGTCTGGTCCTGTTGCTGGTAGCCAAATCCGGCTTTCACCGGGCAATTGGCGGCGCGGGCAATTTTGAGCATGGTGTCGGTGCCCTTGCCGATCTCGCGTTTGACCGGCGTCCAGTGCGCTTCCTTGTCTTCGTCCTTCCAGTTCAAATGGTTCATGCCGACCATGGCTTCGACAGAGTCGACAAAGAGCATCAGATTCTCTCTGGTCCACCCATATTTCTTCGGCCAGCACTCGACGGCCGAAGCAAACAGGCAGGAATGGATTTCGATGCCTGCGATCTTCGACGCGCGCATGAAAAAGGGTCTGAATGTCTTGAAATGGACTGCCTTGTCCGGCGTCATGTTGCCCTTGCCGATGATCGAATAGCTCGACTGGCCGTGGGAGTTCACGACCAGGAGCTCCAGCGCGTCGCCGCCGAGCTTTTTTGCCAGATCGTCGAACGCGTTTTCGATCGGTTGGGTGGACGGCACGATATGGTGCAGTACGTCGGCTTTACGGGACTTGTGTCGACCGAAGGTTTCTCCCTTGTCGTAGACGTCGTCGGAATGCAGGTAGGCGATGCGACGACGCGCGGACTTGTGGGCCTGGAATTTCGACGGGGCATAAGTGTGCGGCAGAACCATGAGCGGACCCTGTGCGGCTGAAAGAAACCCACAAGGCCCGATCCGCAGGCCGGACAAAAGCTATCGAAATCCCTAGTGTGGTGGAACGTGTTGGGTCGTTGTCGCCCGGCGCAAACAAAAAGACCCGGACGGCGGGCCGTCCGGGTTAGTCAGGTGCACATACAACGCTTTCGAACTCACACGGAAACCGTGTCGAAATATCGCTCAAACGCGAGACCTGTTGAGCGTTCTGCGCAGACCCCTGCGCTGAACTGAACTGTCCCGGCGGCGTCGCGCGCCGCGGATGAGGGAAGGGGATCGGCCGGCTCCAAGACCCGGAGTGATGACGACCGCACCGTCGAATGACGTTTGTCCCGATGTCGGACTACGCCTATCCAGCCAGTATGACACCGGTGTTACAAACGAATCGGGCCGCGCGGCGCGCATGTCGGTCGAGCGACCACTGTTACCGATCGGCTACAGGGGCTGTGAGGATAGCGGCATCGTCATCCGCACGCGCAGGCCGCTTCGTGCCGCGGCGACCTATTCAGCCGGCGCGGCTTCCGGGGTGCCGAGCAGGTCCGATGCATCGGCATACCGATAGACGACAAACCGTCCCGTCGGCGTTTCGACGATGCTGCGTTGGCCTTTCGGGTCGGATTCCGCCCGGTAGACGACCTGTTGCGCTTTTGCCGCCCGGCCGAGCGCATCGGTCTCGACGACAAGCGCACCGTGCCGGGTGAATTGCCGGACTTCCGTTGCGTTTGTCCGGTCCCAGCCGATCAGTTTGCCGTCCGGCGTGTAGCGGTAGCGGTCGCTCCAGTCCCGCGTCCCGAACAAGGCCGGGTCGAGATACACGTCTTCGGCCGCATAATCGATTTCCTGGATGCGGCCGTCCGCGTCGTAGACGCGTTTCTGGGTCGGCGGAAAATAAAAGCTGACAAAAGCCGGTGCGGAGATGTGCGCGCCGTTATCGGCAAACACGGCAATGTCGACCCGATCGGTCGAGAGTTTCGGATTGAACGGTACGGCCCGGCGTTCCTGCCAAGCGATCGTGATTTCCGCGGTCGCGCCGTCCTCGCTGCGCGGCACGATCCGCACCCTGTCCGGATCGCCGCGCAATACCCGCCAAGTGAATGAGAGCGGCCGGTCGTTCGGATCCTTGGTGTTCGATGCCGAGACGACCATCCTGCGGTCCTGTGCGGTCGAGCGGATGATGCGGGCAATGGCGCCCGGTGTCGTGAACAGCACCTCGTCGCCGCGCCCCGGTCCGAAATAGTCGATGCCGGGCTGCAGCGGCTTCTCCTCAGCGACGGTTAGGCGGACCTGCGGCGGCACCTCCTCGGCCTTCAGTTCGCGCGCCTTGCGCACCATGCCGACCCCGTTGATGTCGCGCGGCTCGAACGCGGAAGGGTGTGCCTTCGCCGTCAGGTAGTCCTCAGGCGTCTCGAGACTGTTCAATGTCGAGCGAAAGATCATCTGCATGGTGGGCGCGATGAGACGGTTCTCCTTCAGGAACTCGCGCACGTCCGGCGGGAAGGCGGCGACCAGCGACAGCATGGCCCTCAGGAAAGGCTGGTCCGAACTGGACGATCCTTGCGAGACGATCACATAGGGCGTCATCGCCGGAAAAACGTCGCCATGGGTCGGGTCGTGATCGCGGTGTTCCGGGAACAGGTAGAGGTGGTTGTTGGCATAATGCTGCCAGGACCGGGCGATCAGGTTCGGAGTCGTCATGATCAGGCGCGGCTGGCTGCGCCACAAATGGCCGGCCGAGACCGCAGTCGAGGAATTGCCGATGGTGATCTGGTTGAAAAGAAACAGCGCATTGGCGCCGTAATGCACCTTGGCCGCCCGCGCGGCCTCGGAATATTCGATATGGGTCAGTTGCGGGAAGTCCTTCGGCCTGAGGCTTGAATGGTCCTCGTCGCGATTGTCGTAGAGCACGCCATGCAGGCCTGCCACCTCACCGCGCCGATAGGCCAGATTGAGGAATTCGGTGACGCGGTTTTCGCCGCCCTCCTGGACGGTGGTGCTGGCGGGCGCATCGGGAAAGGTGAAGGCGCTTGCAAGGAAATTGCTTTGCGGGATCCAGGCCGTGTTGTCCGCATCGACGAGGGCGATGCCCTTATCGACGGGGCGGGCCTTGGCATTGGCCTGGCTGCTGTTCAGCGGCGTACGCACCGGATCGGTCTTGACGCGGTCCAGCAGCGCCTTGAAGCGCGGCAGGTCGCGCAGGGAGTTAAGGTCCGGATCGTCGGTAAAGGTGCGCGGGCTCGCAAAACCGAGATCGACGGATTTTTCCAGGCTGTCGAGCGCCTCGTCCGGCCGGTTCTGCAGGGCAAGCGCTGCCCCGAGATTGTATTGGTGAACCGGCCAGATCGGGAATTGCTCGATGGCCTTGCGCAACGCGGCCTCGGCCTCGGCATAGCGCTTCTGCTGAAACAGGGCCACGATCGAAAGCGTCAGGCGGTGCTGCCCGGCAGCGTAGTTCGGCATTTCGAACACGCTCGGATAGGTGAGTTTTGCAGCCGCGCCATCCTGTTGGGCGAGGGCGGGCGCCGTCCCGAGCGCCAGGGCGAGACCGGCGGCCGCGGCCGCTCCGATCCATGCATGATTGCGCCGGGGCGCAGCTTTTTCGGGCAGAACCATGAAACTCGACCTTTCGGTTCGCATCGTCAGAAGCGATTGAACCCGAAGGAGACACTTTCGTCACGCGCGTCTTGTCGCAGGCCGCGCCGCTTCGGGCCGCTGTTTCAGCCGTTATGGCGCATGGGCCGGATTCTGCAAGGGGCGAGCGGTTTCCCCGCGGATAGTTCGGGTGGCTTGGCCCGGGTTCAGGTCCAGAAACGCTTCTGGTGTTTCAGCTGGCGCCAGCGCCGTGTCACGTCGGCCCATTCGGCTTCGGCGAGCGCACTGTGCCAGCCGACGACGAAACCGAGCACACGATGCATGTCCGGCTCGGATGCCTCGCCGAGCCTTTCGGGCAGCGTGCGCGACAGGACCACGTCGTTCAGATAGCCGAAACTGTCCTGCAGCACTTTCAGGCTTTCCAGGAACCGGTCGCGCAGTTTGGGCGGATAGAGCGGCGAGAAGAATTCGACTGTGTAGCGCAGGGTTTTCAGGTCCTTGCGCAATTCATGCCGCTCCGCGTCTTGGAGCGCCTCAAGCCGGCGCGCCCGGCGGCGCACCTTGACCCAGCACGCGTCGAGCGCGCGCTCGGCGTGACTGGTGACCCGAAGCGACGGCAGGGCGTCTGGCCACAAGGCGCCGTGCGGCAACAGCGCGACGCGCAGCAGGAAGCTGTTCCAGCGGGCGGAAGAAAGCTCGCGACGCAGATGCGCCCGATGGGCAGAGCAATCCGCGGTCAACCGGTCGAGAAGCCCCGCGCCGGCCTTGGTTTCCGGGACCCGGTCGAGCACCGGCCGCACGATGTCGGCGATCAGCACGTCCTTGTCCCGCATCTCGCCGACAAGCCGGCCGGCATCCCTGAGATCGACGGCGAGGGCGCGCAGGGCATCGGAATCGATGCGCGGCCGAAACACCCGCAAGGCCGTGCGCTGGCGTCTCAGACCGATGCGCAATTGATGGATGCATTCCGGATCGTCGTTGGACAGAAACGCGGCCCAGTTCCGCAGGATCTGGTCCGAGGCGGTCGCCGTGATGCGCCGGAACGCGTCGGCCGCCGACATGTCGGGATAAAGCGGCGCCGTTTCCGCGCGTACCGGCACGGCCGGGCGCGCGGGTTCGCCGGTAGCGACCGAATAGCCGCGTTCGGCCTTGCTTGAATTGCTGAATTTCAGCGGCACGTCGGCGAAGAGGTCGTCGGCGATCGCCAGGAAGTCGTCCATCGAGCCCGCGATCAGTTCCAGCTCCGCTTCGTTCAGCGGCGCGTCCTTCTCGCCGGTTCGGATGTGACCGGAATCGAGCGCCAGTTCGGCAAGCGTATGGCCCCTCGAAATATCCTGTTTCAGGCGCACCATGTCGGTTTCAAAGACCGGCTTGAGGTCGGCATCGCCAACCAGCCGGGATATCTGTTTTCGCAACGCCTTGTTGGGGATCGCGTCGATGGTGGGCGTTTCCTCGGCGACGGGAAACTCGACTTCGACCGGATTGGAAATGCCGCCGCGGATTGCGGTCTGCGCTTTCACCGTCTGTACCAATGCATCGTCGACGGTGCGGATGCGCACCGAAATGCCGGCCTTGCGCAGGGCATGGTCGGCCGTGTCGAAATAGACGGAACGCAGGCCGCGTTCGTCCGCCCGGCCGCGGCCGAGCCGGCGCAGCAGCGGGGAGGTGCGCACATGATCGACCTCGGCGGGATCAAGCGCGAGTTTCAGTTCTAGTTCGCGGGGAGAGGCTTCGCTCATGGCGTCCTTTGCGGTGCTGTTTCCGATTCAATTGTGCGGGGTGCATTCGGTTCGACAGTAAACCCTTGAGGCGGAACCGGCATGACACGGATCAAAAAACGGACCGATCCGTGACGAATGAGTTGACACTGTCTACTTTTGGGGTCAAGTTGACAGCGTCAACTTCATTCGGATGCTTTTAGCCATCGCGTCCGCACGGACCAGGGACCCGCCATGAACGCCCCGATCAAAACCCCGATCGCAACCTCGTTTCATCATCGCTACGGGCCCTGGGCCGTCGTGACCGGCGCCTCGGACGGTATCGGGCGCGAAATGGCGCGGGCGATCGCCAAACAGGGGGTCAATGTCGTGCTGGTGGCGCGCCGCGAGGACCGGCTCAATGCCTTGGCCGAGGACATCGCGGCCAATCATGCGGTCGGCACCAAGGTGATCGCGGCGGACCTTTCCGGCGCGGCGGGCATCGCGCACGTGCTCGACGGAATTGTGCATCTCGACGTGGGATTGCTGGCGGCCTGTGCCGGCTACGGCACGTCCGGACCGTTTCTTCAGACCGATGCCGCGGCCGAACTGGACATGCTCGACGTCAATTGCCGCGCGGTGCTGGCGCTGACCAAACCGCTTGCGGCACGCATGGCCGAACGCCGGCGCGGCGGCATCATCCTGATGAGTTCGATCGTCGCGTTTCAGGGCGTCGCCCGGGCAGCGAATTATGCCGCGACCAAAGCCTATGTGCAGGTGCTGGCCGAGGGCCTGCGCGAGGAATTACGCCCCTTCGGCGTCGATGTGCTGGCCGTGGCACCCGGACCGGTCGAGACCGGCTTCGGCGAGCGCGCCGACATGCAGCTCGGCAACGCGGAAAACCCCAGGACCGTCGCCATCCAGAGCCTGAAGGCGCTCGGCCGCCGCACGACGGTCAGACCCGGTTTCCTTGCAAAAGCCCTGGAAGCCGCGCTCAGCCCATTGCCCCGCTTCGCCCGGGTGAAGATAATGGCGCGTGTGATGGGCGGAATGACAAAGCATCAGAATGGCAAAAGCCGATAGGGCCAAAAAGAACCTGCGCGAGGCCTGTCTCGACGAGGCGCTGGCGCTGATCGAAGAAAGCGGCACCGAAAAGCTGAGCCTGCGCGAAGTCGCGCGCCGCCTCGGCGTGTCGCACCAGGCGCCCTACAAACATTTTCAAAGCCGCGACCACATCCTCGCCGAGATCGTCGCGCGCTGTTACGCCGACTTCGCACATCATCTCGACAGCCGCCCGCGCACCGGCGATCCGCATGAGGACATGGCGGAAATGGGCCGCCATTATTTCGATTATGCCGCCCGGCACCCGTTGCAATACCGGCTGATGTTCAACACTGCGTTGCCGCCGGGCGACGCGCATCCCGACATGACCAAACAGGCGCGCCACGCCTTCACGCTCCTGCGCGCCGCGCTCGCCGATCTGCCCGACCGGGCGCCGGTCGAGGGCCTGCCGGCTTCGGTCGATCTCGATGCGTTGTTTGTCTGGTCGGCCATTCATGGCCTCGTCAGCGTGCTGCACTCCGATGCGCTCGACAGCGTCGACATCGACAAGGCGGCGCTGGAGGCGGCGATCCCGGGCATTCTCGCCCGCATCGGCCGCGGCCTCGGCCCCGCGCCGGAGGACCGGTAGGAAAGGGGCGTCAGACGACCGCGGCCCGACGCGATCGGTCAGCCGATGGGTTCGTTCAAAGTGGATTCCGGACAGACGCTAGGACTGGTTGCACGGCGGATTGTAGGTTCGCAGGAGATCGTCCTCGATGACCAGCCGCGCATGCAGGCCCTCTTCGAGGTAGACGCAGACGCAATTTGCGCCGCACCGGTCGAAACACTCCGTCTGGTCGGGATTGAGCGGCGTCTTGGACAAGTCTCCCGTCTGTCCGACATAGACGCTTGAATGCTTGAATCCGCCGCTTTGTTTGGCGCTGCGGACAGTCATCAAATAAACGGCGCCGACGGCATTGAATACGGTGTCGCGCGGATAGGCAGTGAACGCGTATTGGTACCCGGACGCACCGTTGAACAGAACGGTGCCGTATCGTTCCATTGGTATTACTCTTGGTCATCGAACCGCGAGCGCAATACCCCATTCAATGCCGGTTTTCAAAGGGAATCATCGCCTTAGCCGTCGGATCCGGGCGAGGGCGCTCCCGGCAGCGGTCGCCCGGCGGTCCAGTCATAGGTGCCGCGATCGCGTTCCTCGACGGCCTGTTTCCAGCCGATTGCCTCAGCACGGTTCTTGAAGGCGACGCCTTCCGGCGAATGCCGCGTGATGCCGTCAAAAAGCGTCGCGATCATCTGGGTCTGGGCAAGGCCCATGGATTCGGTCGCCTGGTTGATCATCAGTTTCATCATCATCAACTGGTTGACCGGCACCGAGGCCATGCGCGCGGCAAGCGCCTCGACGCGGGCATCGAGCTCGGCCTCCGGCACGGCCTCGTTGACGAGCCCGATGCGTTCGGCCTCGCGACCGTCGATCCGGTCGCCGGTAAACAGCATGCGCTTGGCCTTTTCCGCGCCCAGCCGATAGACCCACATCGCCGTCGTCGGACAGCCCCAGACGCGGGCCGGCATGTAGCCGATCTCCGCGTTTTCGGCCATCACGACCAGATCGGCGCAGAGCGCGATATCCGAGCCGCCGGCGACCGCAAAGCCGTGCACCTTGCAGATCACCGGCCGGTGGCTGCGCCACAGGCTCATGAAATGTTCGGTGTTTTTCATCATGAACGCATAATCCCGCATCGGATCCCACGGCATTTCCTGGATGCCCGGATTGGTCCCCTCGGCCTCCGCGAACAGGGAAAGGTCATACCCCGCACAAAACGCGCGCCCGGCACCGGAAAGCACGATCACATGCACGCCGGGATCCGCATTGGCGCGGCCCACACACTCGGCGAGCGCGGCCGGCAGGTCGAGATCGATGGCGTTCAGCATGTCCGGCCGGTTGAGCGTGATGCGGGCGATGCGGCCGTCTTTTTCGTAGAGCATGGTGGGCATGGGGGAGGCCTCCTAGGGGGGGGGATCGCTTCCGGCGTTTGCGAAGTTCGTGGCTGCCCTATCGGTGACGCCGACCCCGCAAAATCGAAAGCGAGTATGGCAAAACAGGTTCAGCAAGGCGTCGAGATTGACGATATAAGCCTGCGGCCACATGACAGGCAGCATAGACGCAACGGAATGTATTCCCGGTCTCGACCAAACCGCGTGATGAGCGCGTCCAGAGCGTCCTCTATCGGCCGATCGCAGTGACGCAGGTCGCACGACAGCACGAGACGCTGCCCTCGATCGCGAAGGTCGCCCAGTGTAGAGACGGTGACAGGTTCTTGCCGCATACTCCGAAGATGATCCGATTCCTCAGAACCGCAATTGTCATGGCTGCCGCATCGGCCGGGGCTCTGACCGTGAGGCTGTCAGTATGCCTTTAAGATTTTCGACCACATTTGTGGTGGCAATTCTTTTCACGGGGTCGGCCGCAGCGATCGAGATATGTTCGGGAGGGAATCGGGCAGCGCGCGGCGTCACTTGCGTGGTGGATGGTGATACTTGGTGGGATCGCGGCGTCAAATACCGCCACGCTCAGATCAACGCGCCTGAGATTTCTAAAAGAGGCGCATTTTGCGAGATCGAACGACGCTTGGGGGTCCTAGCGCGGGACAGGCTGCAGGAGTTGATGTCAGGAGGATTCCAAACCATTCCGTTAGGCGTAAAGGGCGCATATGGGCGCGAGCTGGCGACGATCAAGCTTTCGAATGGGATGGAGGCTGGAGCGGTGCTGGTAGAGGAACGGCTGGCCAGGATCTATGGCACTCCCGGGCACAAGAGTTTTTGCCGGCGCTACCCGGGTGTACAGTTCTAGATCGTCGGACGGGCACTCGGAATGGTTCCGATAGACGCTTGCGAGCTCGCGATTGTGGGCGCTACGCTAAGTGTTATGAAAGGCGATCCGAAACCCGGCACCCCGCAGTTCCGAACGGCATTGGTCCGAAAGCTCGGCAATCTTGAGCCGGACTACAAAGTCGAGTTCTTCGAAGCGGACCGGAAAACGGTGTTTCGAATGGTCGACAAGTTGGGTCGGGCGCGCTCGGAAAAGATCACGATTTACGGCCACCATTTAAACAACTTTGAAAGCCTACGACTTCGCTGGTTGCTTAGGAGGGCGGGCTTCCCGGGGAAAACGTTCCGGTCTTAGATCAGCTTCCGGATCGCGTTTCCAGTGCGTCGGCAATGCGCTCTACATTTCTATTAATGTGGCCCAGTTTTCGGACGATCAGAAGCACGACCGCCCACATTACCAGCAACGGCAGAAATGAAACTAAAATAGCTGCAGCCCCTGAATGTTCCATAATCGCTATCCGATCCACATCATTGAAAAAATTTGAGCGTCGCATTAGGCGCAGCGACCATTGGCATTGTCGCTAGCCACATCTTGCAAATTCATGAAGGTCGCGGATATGCCAGCCGTGGGCTGACGTCGATCAGACTGCCGAATGGCTCCACAGCGGGCGATGTGCTTGTCGAGGAGGGATTGGCGCAGTGCCATCGAGCGCGTGAAAAGTGGCATCGGTGCTGAGACAGGGGATAAGGTTGAGTTTGGGATAGAATTAGACGCGGTGAGCGGCCGGTCCAAACCCTTCTAAAAGTTGCTAAATAAATCGCAACCGATGCCGAAGTTGGCAGACTGACAAACTCAAACCTTCCGATTGAATATTCTAATACATCACCGATGAACTGAACATCAATTGGTGGATTGTCGCTCGATTGCGTCAAAGATCAAATGGAATAATTCATCAGCCCGATTGGTCATTCCTCTCGCAAATGGTGGCATGCCAATCGCTATGTCTGAGCTCGCCGAGTAAACTATTGTTCGAGGAGTTTTGTTTCCATACTTTTCTCCCATAGCATTAAGTAGCGCGCAGCCTGCGTTTTTGAATTCGTACCCGTTACGATCTTTCTTTTTACTATCGCAGTCACCCGGCGGATCAGTATCATTACCACTACCACTATCCTCTCGGTTTAAATCTGTTATGACCACTGTATAATCGTAAATTTCGAGGAATTTAAGTGCTTCGGAGGTTTTATTCGCCAAGTCCACAATGATCCCGAATTCCTCGAGCGCTTTACGCTCTGACAAATTCTGAACTGGATGTTTGTTATCCACCCAGAGTATACGCTTACCTTGTGATATTTGGGCAATTCGCGCACCTCGTCTATCAAGGATACCAAGGTCCTCAGCTTTGATATTCTCCCCATTTCCTTTTTCCGACACACCTGCAAGCTTTACCGTAAAACTGAAGGCTGTTATTTCTTGTATTTTTCCTTGATTTAAGAGATTAAATATTGGATCATGGAGTATATACAACAAAAATCCCAAGATTATTGCCCAAAAATACTGCGGGGATACTCTTACAATCTCAACCAACAAGCCAGTCGATGTCTTTTCTGAATTCTCACGATTGTTCAACATTTGTTTTTCCCCCCAAATGAGTCTTCAAGAAACAGTTTTACAAGACTTGTAACCTTCTTGGATTCAATATTTGATTTCAATAAACAAAATCAGAGGTCACAGGTCCGAAAAAGACGCATTGCGCTTTAGAAATTTGTATTTCACAAAAAGAGTAATTCTCGCAAACTAAAATACCGCCTCGTGTGAGTTTTCCCAAGTACATTCAGTATCTCGTCATCAGTACGGGCTCTCGAACCTACGTATTTTCCTCAAACTCGTCGAACATCGAAGAGGCTTTGCCGTCGGTTCCTAGCACAAATTTAGAAGGCTATTGCGGATTACGGAACTGACAGCATACCTTATGCTAGATGTGCGGACGCTTCACCCTCCATTACACCTGGGCTGAGATGCACGAGGCCTACAACCTGGTCCGGCCCGAGGACATCGGCCGGAACGTCCCTGCCCGCTACAACATCGCGCCGACGCAAGACGTTCTGACGGTCGCCAACGTCGACGGCGAACGGCGCTTATTCGACGCCCGCTGGTGGCTGGTGCCGTTCTGGGCGAAAGAGCTGCCGAAATACACCCTGTTCAATGCCCGGTCTGAAGACGCGGACACCAAGAGCAGCTTCCGAGGTCCGTTCAAGAACCGCCGCTGCCTCATACCTGCGGACGGCTATTACGAATGGACTAAGAACGAAGAAGACGACGGCAAAGACCCGTGGCACATCACGCTCAGTGACAGCCGGCCGTTTGCGTTCGCTGGCCTGTGGGAAGTCAACAAGACCCTGGACATCACAAGCTGTACGATCCTGACGGCCGCGGCGGATCCGGCCATCAAACACCTGCATCACCGCATGCCGATAATCCTGAAGCCCGAACTCTATGATCAGTGGCTGGACATGGATGTGGCGGTGCCGGAGGCGAAGGCGTTGCTGGGGGAGAATCTAGGTGGGGAACTGGTGGGAAGACGTGTCGGGCGGGCCGTGAACTCGTCGAAGACCGAAGGAAGTGATTTGATCGAGCCGGTATGATCTCCGAGGCACTACCTGTCCGCGATCTACAGCTATGCGATCACTCAACCAATCCCGATCAGTCTTAAGATCGGCTGCAAGAACCCAAACATCGAAGGTACTGCGCCGACGAAGGCAAGAAGTTGGTATCCGATTCCAGCAATGATCGATGTGGCAACCGCAGCAACTGACTTCTTTCTCAGTTCTTTTGAGACATCGGCGCTAAATGAGGAAATGGCGTCGAGGCCTTCACTGAGAGCTAGTTCCACGACCGCCTGAAGGACGTTGGCCAAGCTGCGATAGAATCCGTAGGCCGTCTCAGGATTGTACATCGGGGCTTCTAACAGCGCCCTATTGAGCGCCAACAGCGGCCCGGTGATGTCGTCTCCGACAAGTTTATCCTCACTGTCGAAAGCCTCAATGATTTCAGGTGTCCCTGCCTCTTCGGCCGAACCCGTCAGGGCTTGCAATTCAGTATTCTGGGCGGAGCGTACGTAGCTGTTCCATTCAGGCGATTGCTTTAAAAAACGATCGAGATTGACCATGAACCCGGCAAACCGGCCGGCCGCGTCATCAAGCACAGCTTCATCTACGCGATATGAGATGCGTAGCAGCACGTCGTACCAGTAGCCGACACCATAGATCTGGGTTTCAGTAATCTCCGGGCCAAGCTCTTGGACCAGTGCGTTAAGGCTGTCGCGTGCGTCCGGCACCTGGCGATCCAAGCGGGCACCTAGCACCCTAGCCTCACTAATGAGAACTCTGTGCATGGCAGAAACGTCCAAGCCGACGTTTTCCAGCGCTCGATGTGACCGAACTATTCTATCTCGGGCAACGACTGCCTCGATCGGGGCCGGCTGCTGCTCCGGAACAACAGTCTCGGGCGTCGGTAAGCCAACTGCTCTATCCTTGGGTTCATCAGCCCACTGCAACTCATTCCATTTCACCTCATCCGAAGATGAACTGGCGGAGTGTTCTTCTATCAAACGCGCGATCAAAGCGTTGACGTGTGCCGACCCCTCTTGCCAGTCTTTGTTCGGGATTAGAATGCGTTTCAGTTCAAGATCCGGATCACACAATTTTCCCTGCAATATGGCTTCATACCAATCAGTCCAGATTACCCACTTTTCATTCTCGGGTAGTTCGTCCTTCAGGTCGGCCCAGGCTTTTTCTATGTCAGAATGATCATTGCTGCTTTGCCAAAGCGGCTCTTGAAAAAGTACAGCCGCTTTAACGCTTGGATCGCGGCCGACCTCAATCGTCTGGGCGAGTGTATACGCGTCTTTTTGTATTTCTAACCAAAAGGCGGCGGCGTTGGAGGTGCGGTTGGCGGCGGCATAGGAGGCGCGGGCGGCGGTGGCGGAGTCGGAGTGGCGGGAGTTGGCTGCGACGGCGGTGGCGTTGAAGGCGCGGGTAGCCTCAGCGACAGCGCGGGTGGCGGAGGCGCTGTTGAGGTTGGCGTTGGCGGCGGCATAAGAGGCGGCGTTGGCAACGATGGTGGAGGCGCGGCTGGCGGCTTCGGCGGCGTCATTCCAGCTATCGCCAACAGCGCGGTTTGCCCAACAGCCTGCAAACCACGCTGTAGCGGTAGCACGAAAACAAGGAAGCAGTATGGTGTTGCGAAACTTATCGCTTGGCAGATCACCGAACCCTAAGAGGGGCAGAACGCGCAATGCGGCCCGTGAAGCTATTGCAACGCCAAAATGTACGGGTTTGCCTTCAAGCCATTCGTCAAGGCTCTGCCTATCGTCATCCTTGGCCATGCGTGCGACCGCCGTCTTCCCCTGAGCTCCCGCTCAGGAATCTAACGACAGCGGGACCTTTCGTCCATGGGTTGAGTTCGGCGTTGCCATCAAACGGGTCGACGTATGGTTTCTGCTATTTCGTCGTGGACTGCCACCCAACCCAAATCAGCCATAGAACGCCTGAAGCAATGGCAATTATGATCGCCGACCCAACCTTGCTCGCAAGGCTGTTGTAGGCCCCGCGGAGGCGACGGATGAACAAGAAATCTGCCCTTGCCTCGTCCTGATGCTGCTCGTCATGCACACGGAGACCCGCGTCTGCTAGCTCTTCGCGAACTGCTTCACGGACGATCTTGGTTAGTTCGGCTTCAGAAAAATCCGTCATTCGCCGCACCCGAACTTCTAGTACCTTCCACGGTGCGCCGCGACGGCCTGAGCGAACGGCCTGTCGTTCTGCACGATGTAGGTGTTTGTGGCTGGTTTCGGGTTCTGGGCGACGAGGACGTCGCACGGGTTAGACACTGCCGGCGTGGTCGCGCACCCGGTCAGCAGGCTCGCAGCCGCCAAGCAGAGCACACAAGCCGTCATCATCCGCGTAGGGGTTATCGGCTACCAACGGAACGGAACAGTGCAGGAAGGAATGTTCTTGAATACGCATGGGAACTCGCTGGCAGTTGTATTACGTTATGCGTCGGGCGAGAACGTCACCGTGGCAGCGGCCATCAATTGGCGAGAGCGCGTCATGGTTACCATAGCGTTTTGAGAACGGAATTCTGGAAAGGGACGGCCATGAATCGCTATGAGGAAAGCGGCTTGGACAATGTGTGGCTGATGAATGGGTTTCACGTTGCAAACACGCCCTACGGAGAGGCGGTCTCAATCGAGGATGTCGACGGCCTTCACCGCCTCATCGCCCAAAGCCTGATCAAGAAGCGCGCGCCGCTGGAAGGCGCTGAACTTCGGTTTCTGCGCATAGAGATCGGCCTGTCCCAGTTATCACTCGCGGCGCTCCTTGGTGAGCAAGAGCAGGACGTCGGAAACTGGGAGCAGGCCAAAGACAAGCCGCTGCGCGGCCCCGTCGACCGCCTTGTCCGGATGATCTATTCGAACGCAATGGACGATGACCCGCGGTTCGGCGAATTGATCGACCTGCTTACAGAGACGGAAGATCAGTTAGCCCGCACGGAGCAGGCGCTCCGGTTTGAGCGAAAAGGCTCTCATTGGGCCGAAGCGGTAGTGGCTGAGGTGGCATAGCAAGCTGGTATGGCCGCCACGCAATCTACGGGAGCCGTATCGCGCTGACCGGATGTACGGCCTGGAATCGCAAAGGGCGATCCTTCGGTGTGGCCTTTTTCTTTGAGGGCCGGAATGTGCACACTTTGGACCAGATCAGGCGCTCGACAATTCCGAAAGGGAATGGCTGAACCCGCCACCTGCCGAATTAGACACCCACCACAAAAAGGCGAAACTCGCCACCATTCTCGCAATACTGCAACAACCGCGGCCGAGACCGCCGTGACGGAAAACAAGACTAAGCTGCGCATCAAGTAGACTAGTCTGCCAAATTTGGGCTTACGATATCCAAGCGCGACTGGTACTCCAATGTACCGAGGAAAGAAACGAGTTGCGCAATCTCTACATCAACTAGGATACTTTCTGCGACCGGCTCTCCGGCCCAAAGCCGCAGTTGCTGATAGATACCCTGGCGTTGAACGGCCCCGATTTCTCGCATATCAAGCACAGCCAACGGATCACTGTGTGCGATTATTACATCCGACAGGTGTTCGAAGGCTCCGGAATGACCGTAAGGGGCAGTCTTGGTCACGTTGTATAGAGGCGGCGTGCGAAACTTTGCGAGTTCATCGGGATTGTTAGTCACATTGAAGCGCCCGAGGTCAACGCCAAAACCATTCTTCCCAAACATGGAGTTGGGCGATGGGATTGCATGAAAATCGAGATCGCTAAAATATGGTCCGTTGTGGCATTGGGAACATCGTCCCTTGCCGTAAAAAATTAGTCCGCCAGCGATTTCATTGTCATTCAATTCGCCATCTCCAAAGACGAAACGATGAAAACGTGTGTCTTGAACCGCGAAATTGAACCTAAGAAACTCTGCGATCGCCTCAGCAAAGTTGACAAATTCCAAGTCTTTAGCCGGCACACCAAATGCTGTTTCTGCTGCCTCGGAGATCGTTTTATCTGACGCGAGATTGCGAATGATTTCGTCGTAGAGGGTCTGGGCAGTTTCGAAAGTTTCGGTGGTCAAGTGGCCGATGTCGCCAACCATCTCGTCGATCTCAACTGGTGGCAGCATTGCCGAAATAACCAGCGGATCCGTTGACGGTGCATCTGGTCCGAACTGACTCCGCAGTACTTTGCCACGTCCAGATACCTTGCCATCCCAAAAAAAGGTATCGAAGCCGATGCCGCCTCTGCCCCAAAACGGTAACGTATTACGTGGAATCACCCGGCCACCCGATTGCGCCCGAGCCTTGCCAGCTCCAGCACCGCCGATTCCGACTGCGTTAGCAAGTCCATCGCCTGATCCGAAGCGGTCAAGATGGCAGGTTGAACAAGCGATATCTTGACCGATCGACATGAGCCTGCTCTCGAACGCAAGTTTGCCCAGATCGGCTAACGGACGTTTGATTGGCGGTCGTGTTTGCGAGGACGGTAAAAACCCCGCTTCAATTGCAGCATTGCGAAGCACAGTGGACCGCAAGTCATCTGCGATTGCAGGCGCGGTTATGAGAAAAAAAGATACAAAGAAGCTAGTAACGGATTTCATGGACGTCGATGACGGTTTTTAGTCCTCTGGGATTCTGTTCGGTGGCGCGCAGCACCAGTTCGCCCAAGTCGGTTTCCGTCAACCCGAGCCTAGCAAGCTTTTTCTGCATCAAATCGTAGTCCTGGCAATCGATTAACGCGATTTCGGACGCTTTCAGTAGAGCAACGGCCTCGTTGGAAGGCTTTTTAGCAAGCGACATTTTGTTGATCCAATGCTCACGCATGGCTTGATCACATTTGAAGGTGAGGCTTGCGAACTCGTTCTCATAGATGGCGATTACCATCGATCGGTAAACTGGAGCGGCGAACCAGGCAACGGCGACACCAAAGATGAAGCCTGAGACACAGCCAATTAGGAGATGCCTATTGAGCGGTAATGCCGAACGCATTCAGAACCTCCGGCGTAATCGTTCCGGTTACTTTCATGCCGAACTCGCTTTGAAACTTCGACAAAGCAGCCGAGGATTGCGGCCCGATTATGCCATCTATCGCTCCGTTGTAATATCCGTATGCGACAAGCCCCATCTGCACGCGCGTCGCAATCCGCTTAAACTTCTCGGAATTGCCTGGGAGCGGTGTTGACGGCTGTACACTAGGGAGCGATGGGAGCACTGATCGCGGTTGAGTGCTGTTGGAACGGTTAGGCGTTGGAGCAATCGCTCTGGGGACTACGTAGCCACCACCCGAAGAAGAGCGATGACTGCTGTGGCTCCTATGGCTCGAATGCGATCGGTGCCCGGCAAGGGTATACTTATGGTCAAGCCTTAGCCGTTCCGCGATAGCCCCGGAATCGTCCTCATAGTCAGGATTCTGTGCCAAGGTCGACATCGTGGTCGCAGATGATTGCACCGGCATAAAGCCGGCCGCCAATAAAGATGGAATTAGAAAACTACGCCTCTTCATTCATACCGATCCGCGCATAGCCTGATTTCTGATCATGCCATTTGAAGAAACCGCCGCACCGAGATCGAAGACTACAACCAATACAAAATTTCTCGAATTTCATCTTCCAATCGGAAATTGACGCCACGGCGAAACGTCGATACGGCTTCGGAACAGTGCAGAGCGGAAAGTTGAAGAGCCGGGCCTCTAGGCCCCTAGTATGCGCAATGCAAAGCGAACGAGCGATCTCTTCAAAGTCGACTGAAGTATCTAGAAACTCTTGATCCCAGTTCATTCTGCCGTAGCCGATACGCTCCATTTGCATGATCGACCAACAAGAAGCGAACGGAATGTGAGTGGTCAAGAAGTCGGCAAGTTGTGCAAGCAAAGGATTATTTGATCGCATCACGACCGTTCTCAATTCGATCTGCGCAGTCGTACGCGATAGGATCTCGAACGTCTCCAAAAGGCGCTCGAAAGCCCCTGGCTTGCCTACAATATGGTCGTGGACGCTTGGATTTGGTGCGTAAAAAGGTATCGCCCAAAGTACGTTCCGAAATGCTTGCTCATTTAGAATGCTGATGTCCTCGCATGTGAAATGCTGTCCGTTTGTGAGGACATGGAACCGTATATCAGGTCGTTCGGAGTGCACTTCTTTCAAAAGGGCGAATAGTTGATCCTTGTGCAATAAAGGCTCACCGCCAGTTACTCCGATGACTGTGTTCTGCGGCGAAACAAGACATGCCCTTAAGAAAGCCGCGAACAGGTCGACGTGATGCGGTTTTGGCGGTTGGCTGCACATCACGCAAAGCTGGTCGCACTGCTCTGTAATCAAAAGAGAGTTATGGTGCGACTTGGCTCTAATCAGGCGGTGAGCGCTCTGGGCGCGCGGCGCTAACAGGATAACGTCGCCATCAAGGTCCTGTGCCGATGCTTCCAGTCGGATTCTTAGCCCTTCTCGTACGAATTCAGACCAATTATCAATCTGCCTTTCGAAACGGTAGTCGAGGCCATATTGCGATTGTCTATCAGACCTCTTACTGATCACCAGTCGGGCAACTAGGATCTCACCGGCGAGATCGGCTTCTGCAGCGACCCGAAGTGCAATCATCGCACAATCTTCTTTAGAAGCGTGTCCCACTTGGGTACATCCAACCAAAGAGCAAGCGAATGCCAAACGGCGGGATCGTTACTCTCTATTAGCTCCTCCGCAAGCCCGAACATGTGCATATGGCGTTTGCAGAATTCCGTCTCAGTGCGTGGTACATCGATCCTTCCATACCGGCTCAGATCGTCAATCACGTCTCTACCGCAATAGGACTGGTGCCTACACCGGAGACAGTGAGGATCATCATCCATGGAGGCGTTTGCATTCAAGATTGATAGCTTTTCCATATCAAGACCTGAGGCAATATGGCCGATCGAAAGGTCGATTTGCCCTGTCCTGGTAAGCATCCGCGCTTCGTCGGTAGGATAGAACGTACCGTCGTGATCAATCAGTAGGTAATCACGCGCGAACAGATTGGGATTGCGTAGGTCGACATGCCCGTTTGTATCGGATCGCAACATTCTTCGCAGACAATGTGTCAGATAGAATTCGTCGAAACGTGTTCCCCGCGCATAATTGCGCGAAATCATCTCTTGAACTACCGCCTTATGGAACCGATACCAATCATCTGAAATTTGTGACGCTTCATGCGCTTTCCGCGCAAATCCGTAGTTCGCCACAGGACGCAAAAACACCGAGGATAGGTCCCAACTTGCAAATGAATCCAGAATATCCGTCGGAGTGGGCAGCGCGGAAGGGTCCAACGTCGGAAGTGCAGAAATCTTGTGGGTGCCGAAACGCTCTCGTGCGATATCTAGGTTGTCCAGAAACGCCCGCATCTCGGCATCATTTACCTTGCGTTGCTTCCGATGCGTTTCAATCGTTCCGTCGAACGATGTGCTAATTTTGACGTCGTCGTTGGCTAGGAATGCCCAAGCATCCGTTGAAACGAATTGAAGGTTTGTGCAGACAACAAACTCAACCCGTTCAAAGCGCTTTCGACAAGTTTCCCGAACTTCGACAAGATGTTTTAGTCCAAGCAACGGTTCACCTCCCTGAAACTCAATTTTCAGGTAAGGCGTGCTTAGGGTCTCAATGAAGCCCAACACGGCATCCAAAGTTTCGCGAGACCAGTCGAAACCGTCGGCGTGCTCCGCTACCCGAGAGACTTGGCAGTACGAGCAAGAAAGATTGCATCGTAGGGTCGGGACGAGGACGAGATAGGAGATTTCATCGGCAATGTAACGCCTCTGTGCGCGACGAAACGCGCGTGCTCGGTCAGCCAGCGCTCGGCGCTTTGCCCCGATACGATCTGTCGTTACAGTCCCGACCATCCCCACGTCCCAAATACCACCCGAAACATAGCAAGCAATGGTGGTTCCTTTCAACAATTGGATTGAAAAAGCATTCGTACAACCTTAAGAAAAAAATATCTTAC
>JBCDLT010000041.1:0-53527 GCA_038745065.1 Pseudomonadota bacterium
CGCTGATTTGATGAATTTTGCTTCGTTATTCCAATGTATTGACCAAATTTTCTGCCTCGCAATGCAAATACAACCGTCACAAATATTAACCGGCTTGCTACCGCTTGCGTTGTTTGGTTGGAGAGATTTCGTGAAAGGGGCAGATCATGAAATATCGGCAATGGACGCTGGGGCACGTGCTCGCCGGCTTGGACCTTCCGAAACCAAATCACCGCGGACTTGCATTTTCGATGTCTGCTTCCGCCTTGCGGCGAACCGGGCAACGAGAACATTGCCGTCGAAAATAGAATGCAGCTTCGGCATCACGGCCAGCGGTCTTTACCAGACCCATTGGTCAGCCCTTAACTTTTTGTTTGTATGATGGTTTTTCGCCCATCGGCTTCGGCTCAGCCGGTCCCGTGAAACCAGTTGGAAGTAGTCATGCACGGCGGCACCCTTCCCTTCGATTCGGTTCTCATCGTCGACGATGATCCATTGATTTGCGCCATCGCGGAAGCTGCCTTCAGACAGGGCGGGATCCCAATCGTCGCTAAAGCGGCCAACGGACAAGAAGCGATCCGCTATCTGAAGGACCACCCCAATACCGCGTTTGTCCTTTTGGACCTAAACATGCCGAACATGGACGGGCTGCAGTTTCTTCGCCATCTTGCGGACCAGGCATTCAAGGGCGAAGTCGGAATCGTCAGCGGCGAAGATGCATCTATCGTAAAGAGTGCCCGAATGATGGCCGAAAAATATGGCCTGTCCGTGCGGTGCACGATGCAAAAACCCATCGATATCGATTCCGTTACCGCATTTGCCCTCAAAGACGGAGCGATGGTGCAGAATGCGACGGCGTCGTCACCGGCCTTCACACGAAACGACCTTGTGTTCGCGCTCGTCAACCGCGATATCAAACCGGTTTTCCAGCCAAAGATCTGTGCGCATAGCGGCGACCTGTTTGGCGCCGAAGCGCTGGCCCGCTGGACCCATCCCGATCTCGGACCGATCCCGCCGGTGAGTTTCATTCCCGTTGCCGAACAGGAGGGTCTCATCGACGCGTTAACAGGCGCGATCGTGCGCGAGACCTTTGTCGCGCTTGCTCGATGGTCCACGTATCACCCATCAATGAAAATGGCCGTCAACCTGAGCGGCGACGTGCTGACAAATGTCGAATTGCCAGAACTCATGCAGTCGCTTTGTAAAGAATGCGCTGTGGAGCCCGCGCAGGTCATTTTCGAAGTGACGGAAAGTCGGATCATCAACGATTCAGCGCTGCCGATCGAGATTCTGGCTCGACTCCGCATGAACCGGTTTGAGCTCTCGGTCGACGATTTCGGCACCGGGTATTCCAACATCGACCGGCTGCGCGAGTTTCCGTTCAATGAACTCAAGATCGATCAGGGTTTCGTGCGCGACGCCGCCCAGGACGCATTCGCGGAAAAATGTGTCCGGCCAGCGTCGATCTCGGACGTGCGCTCGGGTTGCGCCTGGTGGCCGAAGGCGTGGAGACCGCGGACGAGTACGATTACATGCGCTCGCTCGATATCGATCTCATTCAGGGCCACTACTTCTCCGAACCGCTGACCTTCGACCAGTTCACGGAAAAATATTTTCAATCCCGCGCCGAGGTGGCGTAAGCTCTCCCATCTTTGGGATTCGAGCCGCGGCCCGCACATGTCCAACCTTTCCGGATCCGGCGACCGGGCTGGCCGGCGAGCTGACGGTTCGACCTGCGGAGACAGGACGTGACACGCCCGGGCACCAGCCGCGAAACCTGGAACAGCCGCTATCGCGACGCGGCGTTGCCGCTGTTCGGCACAGCGCCGAGCGAATTCCTGCGCGGTATTGTCGGTCGGTCGGATTTCGATGCCCGCTCCGCCCTTTTTCTGGCCGATGGCGACGGTCGCAACAGCCGGTTTCTGGCCGCGCGCGGCGCCGAGGTGTTCGCCATCGACTTTTCGCGGACCGCAACCGAACAGGCACGGCGGCAGGATATCGAGGCGGGCCTTTCGGTCAGTCGCGTCGTCGCGGACCTTGCGACGTGGCGCGGTTTCGCGCGGCGGTTCGGTGCCGTCATCCTGATCGCCCTGCACAGCGAGGAAGCCGTGCGCCGGCGCACGGTCGAAACCGGGCTTGCCGAGGTGGACGACAACGGATGGTTCGTGCTGGAAGGCTTTGCCGCGTCGCAGGCCGACAGCGATACGATGGGTCCAAGCGCGACCGAGAAACTCTACGACCTTTCCACCACCCTTTCCTGGATCCCGGCAGACTTCGAGATCTACGAGGCGCTTGAAGGGCGGGTGCTTTTGGCCGAAGGCACCCGGCACGACGGGCCGGCCGACATGGTGCGCATCCTGGCACGGCGGCGGCGCTGACGATCGGGTGTCGCGGACAATCAGATCAGTTTGCGAAGCAAGCGCTTCAACTGACGCCGCTCGGCGGAACTGAGGGCGCTCAATGCGCGGATTTCGTGGTCCCGCGCCAGTGCGATCAGATCCTGCACAACGGCGCGCCCGCGCGGCGTCAGCGTGGCGTGCACGACCCGGCGGTCATGCGCCTGCTGACGGCGTGTAACAAGGTCGGCCGCCTCCATCTTGTGCAACGTCTTGGTCAGGCGCGGCTGGTCATAGAGCGTCTTTTCGCACAATTGCGTGACGCTCTGCGGCTCGTAGGAAGCGAGCGTTGCCAGGATGCGCCATTCGGGAACCCGCAAACCTTCGGCCCGGACGATCGCATGGAATTCAGCGCTCATGTGATGGCTGGCAAGCGCCATCATGTAGAGCACGTAATCTTCCATGAAGTCCGGATCGAGGCGGTCGTCGGTCGTTGTCGCGGCCTCTGCGACATTGCCCGGTTCGTCCAACATCGCACCTCCTTTGCTGCGATGAGAATTGAGACTTGATTATATTCTTTTTCATGTAATAGTCTAGGCGAAAGACAAGCCATCGACGACCGGGAGCAACCGGAATGCGGGCGGAAACCCTCGACGAGACCTGGATCGACGCCTTCGTGCGTGTGTTTACGCTGTGCGCCCTGAAACCGGACGAACAGGTGATCATTCTGTCGGAGACCGCCAGCCGGCCGGTCAATGTGCTGCTCGCCGATCTTGCGCTGACCCGCATGAAGGCGCGGTTCTTCCACCTGAAAGTGCCGACACCGGCGCCGGAACGCGGCCCAGTGGTGCGCTCGACCGGCGCATCGCTTGCCCTCACCGGTCAGGATTCGGCGGTCCGCGCGCTGTCAGCGTCAGACCTGATCGTCGATCTCACCGTCGAAGGCCTGATGCACGCCGAGGAGACCGCCGCGATACTGAAGGGCGGCGCCCGCATCATGAACGTTTCGAACGAGCACCCCGAAGCGCTCGCCCGCCTGGTGCCGACCCCCGACCTGAAGGACCGGGTCAAGGAAGCCGTCGCCCTTTGCCGTTCGGCGCGTTCCATGCACGTCACATCGGCGGCCGGAACCGACCTCACCGTTGCCATGGAAGGCGCGGCAACGGTCGGCATCTGGGGATGGACCGACCGGCCGGGTACACTCGCCCACTGGCCGGCCGGCATCATCGTCAGCTTTCCGAAGGCGGGCAGTGTCTATGGCCGCCTGGTCTTCAAGCCGGGCGACATGAACCTGACATTCAAAAAATACTTCGACAGCGCGGTCACTGCGACGCTGGACGCCGATTACATTACTGCCATTGACGGCGAAGGTGCGGATGCCCGCCTGATGCGTACCTATCTGGAAGGCTTCGCAGACCGCAATGCCTACGCGACATCGCATGTCGGCTGGGGCCTCAATCCGGGCGCGCGCTACGAGGCGCTGGCCATGTACGACAAGGCGGACACCAACGGCACGGAATTGCGGGCAGTGCCCGGCAACTTTTTGTATTCCACCGGCGCCAACGAGTTTGCCAACCGCTTCACGCGCGGCCATTTTGACCTGCCCATGATGGATTGCACGATCCGCCTGGACGACACGGTCGTGGTCGATGCAGGCGTGCTCCAGGCATGAAACGCGCCGCCGACATCGTCTACGACGAGGCCGGTCCGATAACGGGCCGGGCCGAACCGATCCTCTGCCTGCACGGTATCGGTGGCGACACCGGCAGTTTCGGCCCCCAGCTTACGGGGCTTTCTGACACCTACCGGGTGCTGTCCTGGGCGATGCCGGGATATGGCGGCTCCGCACCGCTTGCCGAGACGACGTTCGAAACCCTGTCGGCAGCGGCGATCCGGCTCATGGACGCTCTTGAGATTGGCAAGGCCCATCTGGCCGGTCAGTCGATCGGCGGCATGATCGCCCAGGACATGGCGTTGCGGTATCCGGACCGGGTCGCCTCCCTGATCCTGATCGGTACGACGCCATCCTTCGGCGGCCGCGACGACACGTTCAAAACCGAATTCCTCGATGCTCGCCTGAAACCGCTCGACGCCGGCCTTACGATGCCCGAGCTCGCGGAGCGGTTCGTGCCCGAGATCGTCGGTCCGATCGCAGACGCGGCCGCAATCGCATCGGCGACACGGTCAATGGCAGCGGTACCGGTCGAGACCTATCGGACGATCATGCGCTGCCTGGTGACCTTCAACCGGCGCGACGACCTCGGCGACATCGCCCGGCCATGCTGCCTGATCGCGGGAAGCCACGACAAAAACGCGCCGCCGCGCACGATGGAAAAAATGGCCGCGCGGCTTCCGGACGCGGTCTATCACCTGATCGACGGCGCCGGGCACCTGATCAATCTGGAAGCACCCGACGCCTGTAATGCCCTCATCCGGGACTTTCTCACATCCATTGAGGAGAGACCATGACCCTGGCCGAAGCCCACCTGCCGATCGCCGACACCGTTGCCGATGACGCGCCGATCTTCGATCCCGCCTCCTGGAACCTGACCGATCAGCAGGCCGACCTGTCGGCACGCGCCCGGTCGCTGGGTCAGACCGTCTTTGCCGAACGGGCCGCCCGTTACGACCGGGACGCGACCTTTCCCACCGAAAACTACCGGGACCTGCACACGTCCGGCATGCTCGGCATCTGTATCCCGAAGGAGAATGGCGGCCTCGGGGCGGATCTGAAAACCTACATGCTGGCCGCATCGGAAATCGGCCGGTATTGCGGCGCGACGGCGCTGACCTTCAACATGCACGTCAGTTCCTGCCTGTGGACCGGCTTTCTGGCCGACGGCCTGAAGATGGATGCCGCCACGCAGGCCGAGCACGAAACCATGCGACAGCGCCATTATGCCCGGATCCTCGGCGCGGGCGCGGTCTATGCGCAGCCGTTTTCGGAAGGCGGCGCGGCCGCGGCCGGCGCCAAGGCGTTCGGGACAACGGCGCTGCGCACCGACGAAGGCTGGCTGATCAACGGCAAGAAGATCTTCGCATCGCTGTCCGGCCACGCGGATTATTACGGCGCGCTCTGCACCGAACTGGACCATCCCGATGCCGAGCCGTCGCGCCGAAATACCATGTACATCGCCGTGCCGGCCGACACAAAAGGCGTATCGGTGGTGGGCGACTGGGATCCGCTCGGCATGCGCGGCACGGTCTCGCGCACGCTGCTGTTCGACAACGTTCTGGTGCCTTACGAGGAACAATTGATGCCGCGCGGCATCTATTTCAGTGCCGCCAAACGCTGGCCGCACATGTTCATGACCCTGACGCCGAGCTATATGGGCATCGCCCAGGCGGCCTACGATTTCACCGTACGCTACCTGCGCGGCGAAATGCCGGGCACGCCGCCGGTCAAGCGGCGCATGTACCCGACCAAACAATTGGCCGTGGCGCAGATGCGCATCATGCTGGAACAGACCAAATCGCTCTGGTTCCAGTCGATCTCCGAAGCCCGGCCGGACCCGGACAAGGACCAATTGCTGCGGGCCTGGTCGGCACAGTACACTGTCATGGAAAATGCCAATGAAATCGCACAATTGGCCATCCGCACCTGCGGCGGTCAGTCGATGCTGAAAAGTCTGCACCTGGAGCGGCTTTACCGTGACAGCCGCTGCGGCTCGCTGATGCTGCCCTGGACGGCGGAATTGTGCATGGACATGATCGGCAAGGGCACGCTCTACGAGGCGGGCGAAAGCGACGACACATGACATTGGACGCCTGGATCGCCGGACACGCCCGGTTCTGTCCGCACAAGACCGCGATCGCCTTTGAGGGCGAGGCGCTGTCGTTCCAGGCGCTGCATGCTCGCGTTCACCAGACGGCGCACGTGCTGGCGACAGATTTCGGCCTGAGGCGCGGCGACCGGATCGCGTTTTACGGCATGAACCATCCGGACCAGTTCGTGCTGCTGTTCGCAGCCGCCCGGCTCGGGCTGGTTCTGGTGCCGCTCAACTGGCGACTGGCGCTCGCCGAATTGCAGTTCATCGCCCGCGACTGCGCGCCGAAGGCGTTGTTTTTCGGCGCGACTTTCGTCGACAAGGCCGAGGCGGTCGCCGGGTCTGCCGAAGGCTGCGTCGCGGTGCCCGTCCAGGCCGATCAGGGCCAGCCAAGCCTGGCGGAACGCGGCATGGCATATGGTGGCGCCGATGCACCGGTCGGCGGCAAGGATACCGACCCCGTACTCATCGTCTATACGTCGGGCACAACCGGCAATCCGAAGGGCGCGGTCCTGTCCCAGCGGGCGCTGCAATCGAACGGGATCATGAGCCAGCACGCTTATGACATTACCGCCGGCGATGTTGTCCTGAATGTCCTGCCGCTGTTTCATGTCGGCGGGCTCAACATCCAGCCGCTGCCGGCGCTGCTGCATGGCGCGACACTGGTCCTGCACGAAAAGTTCGAGGCCGAAGCGGCGTTGCGCGCGCTTCAGGACGACCGGATCACGCTGATCAACACGGTGCCGACGCTGCTGCAGGCGATGATTGCCCTGCCCGAATGGTCCGAGGCCGACCTTTCATCGCTTCGTTCCGTTTCCATCGGCTCCACCGACGTGCCCGTTCCGCTGATCGAAGCCGTGCATGCGCGCGGCATTCCGCTGCAGCAGATTTACGGCGCGACAGAAACCGGTCCGATGGCGATCTATCAGCGGGCCGACCTGGCGTTTTGCACGGCCGGATCGATCGGGCGCCGTGGGCTTTTGTGCGACGTCCGGCTGGTCGGGGCCGACGGCAAGGACGTGGCGCCAGGCGCGGACGGGGAAATCTGGATCCGCGGCGACAACATCCTGGACGGCTATTGGAACAATCCGGAGGCGACCGCCGCGAGCCTTGTCGACGGCTGGTTCCGAACAGGCGACGTCGCCCGGGTCGACGGCGACGGCAATTACTGGTTTGCCGACCGGATTAAACACGTCATCATTTCGGGGGGCGAGAACATCTACCCGGCGGAATTGGAACGAGTGTTGCGGGACGTGGACGGGCTGAAGGAAGCCAGCGTTGTCGGCCGTGCCGACGCGCGATGGGGCATGGTGCCGGTCGTCGTCGCCGTCAGGCGGGATGACCATGTCACGCGCGACCAGATTCTGGATGTCTTTGACGGTCGGCTTGCCCGCTTCAAGAAACCACGCGACGTTGTTTTTGTTGACGCCCTGCCGCGAAATGCGCTTGGAAAGGTTATTGCCGATGCCGTGCGGGCGCTTGTCTGAGGCAATGGACAGGGTCGGCACGCCCCGGTTGATGGTTACAAAACGGCGACCGATAGTGTCGGTTTCGCCAGAACAAGCGACCCCTTTTGGAGGGTCAAGAACAAGCACTGACGGAGGACTCCATGAAAGCACTGCATAAAATGGCCGGATTTGCGGCGAGCACGCTCGTCGCGACGACTTTATCGTTCTCGGCGGTCGCCGCGGACAAGACGCTGACGATTTCCAGCTGGGCACCGCCGACACACGGGATCAACGCGATCATGTGGCCGAAATTCATCGAAATGATCGAAGAAGCCACGGAGGGGCGGGTAACTGCCCAGATCAAATACAAACTGGCGCCGCCGCCGGCCCAGTTCGATATCGTCCAGGACGGCGCGGCCGACATCACCTGGATCTTCCACGGCTATAATCCGGGCCGGTTCGTCGCCACCAAGATGATCGAACTGCCCGGCTATGAGGGCAGCGCCGAAGCCGCCTCGGTCGCCTATTGGCGCGCTTACGAAAAGTTCCTGGCCGACGCCAACGAACACAAGGGCGTGAAACTGATCGCGCTGCATACGCACGGCCCGGGCGTTCTGCATTCCGCCACCAAGGTGACGTCCCTTGACCAGATCGAAGGCATGAAGCTGCGGCTCGGCGGCGGCGTTTCCGGTGACGTCGGCACGGCGCTTGGCGCGACCGGCATCCGCGTGCCGGCCCCGAAAGTCTACGAAACGCTCGCGTCCAAGGCAGCGGACGGCGTGATGATGCCGATGGAAGGCAAACGCGGCTTCAAACTGACCGAGGTCGCACAGCACACGTTCGAAGTGCCCGGTGGTTTTTACCGCGGCTCTTTCGCAGCCATCATGAATCAGGACGCGTTCGACGGATTGTCGGAACAGGACCAGAAGGCACTGGAAACCGTCTTCGGCGAGCCGCTGTCCCGGATGGCCGGAAGTGTCTGGGACGAGATCGACAGAATGGGCCGGGAAGCCTCGGAGGCTGCAGCGGACAATTCGATCACCACGGCATCAGCCGAGGACACGGCCGCCTATGACGAAATCGCCGGCCCGATCATCGAAAAGGTCCTGGGCGAAGTCTCGGCCAAGGGCATCGACGCCAAAGCCGTTCAGGCCTTCATCGCCGCTGAAATGAAGGCGAATTGAGGGGCAGTCGAAGCGAACGACGGCACCGATGACCGCGTCCGCCGGTAAAGCAAAAGCATCCTGGGCGAGTGTCTTGCTCGTCCAGGGTCCGTCATGGCTTGCGGGCACCGTCCTGTTCGCCCTCATGGCGATGACGTTTGCCGATGTCGTGCTGCGCTCGGCGTTCAACGCACCGATCGAGGCGGCGACGGAACTGACCCGGCTGTTCATGGCGATCATCGTGTTCGCCTCATTGCCGGTCGTGACCTGGCGCGGCACGCATATCGCGGTCGACCTTCTGGACCCGTTCTTTCCCAGAATGCTGGCCCGCCTCAGGGACATCGCCGTCGACCTTATCTGCGGCGCCGTCTTGTTCTGGCCGGCGATGCGGGTCTGGACCCTGGCCGAACGGGCGCGATCCTACGGCGATGTGACGGAATACCTGAATATGCCGCAGTTCTACATCGCCTATTTCATCGCCGTAAGCACGTTCGTGACCGCAATCGTTCTGGTCCTGCGCGGCGTCCTCAGGATCTTTGCACCGGCCCGGGTTCCCGCGGGCGTGACGTCCGCCTGATGCGCCGCAAGCCGATGGCGTCCCGCCCGATGGCCCGATCCGGACCCGCCAACCGATCCCACCCCGCGGCGGAGACACGCCCATGCTGATATCCTGCATCGGTTTTGCCGCCGTTCTCCTTCTGGTGTTCCTGCGGATGCCGATCGCCATTGCGATGGGGCTCGTCGGCATCATCGGTTTTGCCTACCAGACGAATGCCACGGCGGCGGTCTCGATGGCCGGACGGCTGATCATCGACACCTCGCAGGATTACGGCCTGTCCGTGGTGCCGCTGTTCATTCTGATGGGTCTCTTCGTCAACAAGGGCGGCCTGTCGCGCGAGCTTTACCAGGCGGCCTATGTCTTCATGGGTCATCTGCGCGGCGGGTTGGCGATGGCGACCATCGTCGCCTGTGCCGGCTTTTCCGCGATCTGCGGATCGTCGCTGGCAACAGCGGCGACCATGTCGAAGGTCGCCATGCCGCAAATGCGGCAATACGGCTATGCCGACCGGCTGTCCACGGCTTCCATTGCCGCCGGCGGTACGCTCGGCATTCTGATTCCGCCAAGCGTCATTCTTGTCATTTACGGGCTCCTGACCGAGACCTCGATCGGCAAATTGTTCATCGCCGGAATCATTCCCGGCCTGATGGGTGTGCTGTTTTACCTGGCAGCCGTGAAATACACGGTGCTGCGCGATCCGGATGCCGGACCGGCAGGGGAGCGCACCGACTGGGCGGGACGCGGGAAGGCGCTCGGCGATATCTGGGCCGTGCTCCTGTTGTTCTTCGTCGTCATCGGCGGCCTTTACGGGGCGCTCAATTTCTGGCCGATCAATCTGACCTTCTCACCGACCGAAGCGGCCGGCATGGGTGCGGCCGGCGCCTTTCTGATTGCGCTGTCGCGCGGCAACCTGTCGTTCGCCGATGTGCGCGAGGTTCTGGTCGAGACGGCGCATACCACGGCGACGTTGTTCGCGGTTCTGATCGGCGCCTGGATCTTTTCCAACTTCATCAACCTCGCCGGCCTGCCGGAAGCGTTGTTATCGCTGGTGTCCAGCCTCGGTCTCGGACCGATGGCGGTCATGCTCATGATCATCCTGGTCTACATCGTGCTCGGCTGTGTGTTCGAAAGCCTGTCGATGCTGCTCCTGACCGTACCGATCTTCTTCCCGCTGGTCACAAGCCTCGGTTTCGATCCGGTCTGGTTCGGCATCATCGTCGTTGTTGTTACCGAAATCAGCCTGATCACGCCTCCGGTCGGGCTGAACGTGTTTGTCCTCAAGGGTGTGGTCCGCGACGTTTCGACCGGCACGATCTTCCGCGGCGTGACGCCGTTCTGGGTGGTCGACATTCTGCGCCTCGCCCTCTTGCTTTTCGTGCCGTGGTTGGTTCTGGTCCTGCCGAACAACATGTGAGAACGCCATGAGCGAAACCGCCTTTGACCTTGACGCAATCGACGCGCTTTATCGCGACGTCTTCGCGCCCTGGATCCAGGACCTCGGACTGCGTGCGACAGCAATCACCGATCAGGGCGCGCGTTTTGTCCTGCCGGAAAACCCGGCCCTGTCACGCGAGGGCGGCATCGTTTGCGGACAGGCCATCGCTGCGGCCGCGGATACGGTTGCCGTGCTGGCGCTGGCAGCCCGCAATGGTCGTTATCGCGCCATGACGACCGTCGACATGGCGAGCAATTTCATGCGTCCGCTCATGGCCGGCGATGCCGAGATCGGTGTCACGATTTTGTCCAATGGACGCCGTATGGCGACGGTCAGGATCGACTTCTGGCAGGCTGACCCGGCAAAAACCGGCGCCACGTCGACCTGTGTCTATGCCTACCTTGATGGCTGAGGGCTCAGCGGCGGGCATCCAGCCGTCGTCCGGTCAGCCCGCTTCACGTCGCCTTGCCCGGAGCACCGGATGACGCCCACACACTTGTCGCGCCGCGCCTGCCTCTTGGGTCTGCTGCCGGCGGCCATGGCGCTTGCGCGGCCGGCGCTCGCGTGCACCGTACCGCCACAGGAATTGACCACGCATCACAGCCACCTTGTAGAGCAGACCCAGGTGATCGTGCTCGCCCGGGTGGTCGGCGCCACGGATCAGGCGACCTTCGATACGCTCGGCACCACGCCCTTCCAGGGCCTGTCGCGCGGACGGCTGGCAGAGTTCGAAACAGTCGAAGTGCTGCGCGGCTCGGCCCCCGACCGGTTTTCGCTGAGCACCGGCACACTGGCCGACATCGACTACGACACGAACGGAGACTTCAACGGCCACCGCGACGCCGTGTTCTGGGACAAGCGCACGACCCGGCAATGGAACGGACCGGATTGCGCCATGCATCCGAGCTTCATTCTGGGACGAACCTACCTCCTGTTCGTCGATCATCCGCACTGGCGCGCATACGAGGAAATCCGGCAGCCCGACGATCTCTGGCTGACTGCCGTCAGGAAGCTGATCGCGGATCCATCGCTCATTTCCGGCCTGTCGCTTGACCTGCACGACTGGTTGTCCATGGCGCACGGCGTCTTCGTCGGCCGCCTGCGGTCGTGCGACGGTCCGACCCTGACGGTCGAAACGGTGCTTACAGGATCCTTCGATGACAGGTGGCGCTATTCGAACGAGCCAAACGATCGCCTCTGGCCGGCCGGGCCGTGCAAACCGGGCCGCCGCTTTCTGGTAATCGCCTATCGCGACCAGCCGGAAATCCTGCCGCGTTTCAGTGCAACCGTGCTGCCGGTGCTCGACGGGCTGGTGGATTTCGGACCGGCCATGAAGGACAGCGACGTCGACATTCGGGCCTTTCGCATCCAGAGTCTCGACACGGTGACCGGGCTCTTCTAACCCGGAACCGCTGTAGACGCCGAGAGCTTTGCATCAGCCGACGAGGCCCTGGCAGCGGCCTGCACGCGCATGCCCTGGCTCGACGCGGTGCTCGAACTCCCCCCGAGAAACGCCTTGTCGGTCCACATCAGTCTTGCCCAACGGAGCACATCCCCATGGCCATCGAACTTGACCCGGACCGACGGTCCCGCTTCATCGGACAATTGCAAAACCTGTTTGCAGAGGAATTCGACGAGGATCTGTCGGAGTTTCAGGCGAGCGAAGTGGTCTCGCTGTTCCTGAAAAAACTCGGCCCCTCGATCTACAATCAGGCTGTCCAGGACGTCCGAGCGCATCTGCAATCGCGGCTCGACGACCTCGATACCGAAATCTATGTCGATGTGATCGACTGACAGCCGCTCGAAATCAGCTGCCGAACCACGAGATCGCCTGACCGTGCGGTTTCGTCCAGGCGACCGGTTCGCCGTCGACGGCGAGCAGGAACCAGTCGGGCCCGGGTGACGGCGGGGCGCGTTCAGCCCATTCGGGGAAGACATTCGGCGATTCATTGCAGATCCAAACGGCGTCAAGACCGGCCATCTGCTCGGCGAAATCCCGCCGCACAGCGACATCAGAAATGTAGGCCAAGACCGCGGTGTGGAAGATGACGAGCCGGGCCGACGAGGGCGCCGATGCCACGATGGGCGAAAGATCCGTCAAGAGATCGCCTTTCAACACACGCGGCGGATTGCGGGCAGCTACCGTAAGAGCCTCGTCCAGCCGTTCCGCCCGTTCGGGCTGATCCGGCCAGACCAGCGCGCGCAGCCATGCCCTGTCTTCCGGCAGCCGCACATCGAGCGGGTTGAGATCGAGACCTGCCCGCCAGACGATTTCCGGCGTCGCCGCCGGCAGCGGGATCCCGCCCCGGGCGTCACACGGAAATTCCGGGGCGCGCGCCGAACCGCTCTCGCGCGGCGCGATTGTGTGGCCGCCATAGGCGTAAGCATAGCGGTCCGGCAAGAGGCAAAGGCCCGCCGAGGCACCCACTTCCAGAAGCGCCAGCGGACCGCCAAGACCCGCCAAGACCGGGACCAGAACCGCGCACCGTCCGGGTTCGTTGGTCTGGGTCGTGCGCGTGAGCATGACCTGCCTGACGGCGTTTCCGCGAAGTGCGAGCTGATCGCGCAATTGCCGCGCGTTCCGTGGCAGCCCAGCCGTCTGGCGCAAGGCAGCAAAGAACAGGTTCGGCTGCTGTTTCTCGACCGGCAATTCGGAAAGAAAGGCGAGCGCTTCCGGCGTATCGGCGACGAGATCGGCAAGCGCTTCGTATCTTGCACTCACGCCGTGCGCCTCAACCCAGGCAAAGGTGCGGTAGCGCTCGGCAATCGATTGCATGGCATGTCCTCGGGCAGGCGGTACAGGAACCGGAAACAGATAAATCACCCACCTTCGGTTCCTCAAAGGCTTGTCGTCAATGTTGATTTCGGTTTTCACTACGTGAGGAATCCCAACAAAACCTTTCCGGAATAGATGACCTGGCAAGACGAGACGGACAAAATCCTGCAGCGCCGCGACCTCGCCCTGGAACAGGGCGGACCTGAGGCGGTTTCCCGCCAGCACGGCAAGAACCGCCTGACGATCCGGGAGCGAATCGATGCGCTCCTGGATCCGGGCTCGTTCGAGGAAGTCGGCATGATCGCCGGCCATGCAACAACCGACGAAACCGGCGCGCTCGTCGATTATGCGCCGGCTAATTATGTGTTGGGTTTCGGGCGAATCGACGGGCGGCGGATTGTCGTCGGCGGCGAAGACTTCACAATGAAAGGCGGCTCGCCATCGGCCGCCGGCCTGCGCAAGAGCATCTATACCGAGGACCTCGCGATCAAGCACCGGGTGCCGCTGGTCCGCCTGCACGAGGGCGCCGGCGGCAGCGTCGGCGGCAGCAAGGAAAAGACCCTCAGCGCGCCGGTCTACGAACCGCCGCGGTTCAAATCGGTCGCCGAGGCGCTGGCGAGCGTGCCGGTAGCAACCGCAGCGCTTGGCGCGGTGGCAGGTATGCCGGCGGCGCGGCTGGTCAGTGCGCACTTCTCCGTCATGGCGCGCGAGACGGCACAGATCCTGATCGCCGGACCTGCGGTCGTTGAACGAGCGATGGGTGAAAAGGTAAGCAAGGAAGAACTCGGCGGCGCCGAGGTGCATGCGCGCAACGGCACGGTGGACAATTCGGGCCTCGACGAGGCCGATTGCCTTACCCAGATCCGCGGATTCCTTTCGTATCTGCCGGGACATGTCTGGGAAACGGCACCCGTGCGGCCGAGCGAGGATCCAGTCGACCGGCGGGAGGCGGCGCTTGCCGACATTATTCCCAAAAACCGCCGTCAGGCCTTCGACATGCGGTTTCTCCTCAGCCTTGTCCTCGATGATTCATCTTTCTTTGAAATCGGCGGCGGTTACGGGCGCAGCCAGATTACCGGACTTGCCCGGCTGAACGGCCAGCCGGTCGGTATCTGGGCCAATGACGGCCGGCATCTGGCCGGCGCGATGACGGCGGACGGCGCGCAGAAGGCGCGGCGTTTCATCGAATTGTGCAACACGTTCCATCTGCCGATCGTCTGCTTCGTCGACGAGCCGGGTTTCATGATCGGGTCACAGGCGGAACGCCAGGCGACCATCCGGCATGGGGCGACCACCGTTCTGACGGCGGCGATGAGCAAGGTGCCCTGGGCCTCGGTCATGGTGCGGCGGTCGTTCGGCGTCGCGCAGGCGGCGCATTACGGGCCGGACGCCTACGTGCTTGCCTGGCCCTCGGCGGAAACCGGGCCGCTGCCGGTCGAGGGCGGCGTCGCGGTCGCCTATCATCGCGAGATCGCCGCGGCGGACGATCCGGAGGCGAAACGACGGGAACTGGAAGCAGCGCTTGCGGCCAAACAATCGCCGTTCCCGCGCGCCGAAGCGTTTTCCGTACACGAACTGATCGATCCGCGCGAAACCCGCCCGATGCTGTGCCGCTGGATCGACCGCGTGCAACCGCTCCTGCCGTCGCTGGTCGGGCCGACCGGCTTTTCCGTCAGACCCTGAAAAGGCATCCGCTCATGTCCCATTCGATCACGCTGGAAACCGGCGGCACTGTCTGGAAGGTGCTGGTCAAAAACGGCGATGCCGTCTCGAAAGGCCAGACGCTCTTCATCATGGAAGTGATGAAAATGGAGGTGCCCTACGACGCACCGGCAGACGGCACAATTGCCGACCTGGACATGGAAGAAGGCGCCGTCCTAACGGAGGGACACAAGGCCCTTCGCCTCGCCACATCCGGCGGTTAGAGCCCATATAGCGCCCACCCGATTTTCGGGTCGGGCGCCGCTCTACACACTGATGCGCAATTCCGTCACCTCGCGGAAGCGGATGCGGCCGGAAAGCCGCGCCGGCGCGTCCAGGCGCAGGGCCGGAAACCGGTTGAACAGTTTGGCGAAGGCAATCTGACCTTCCAGCCGGGCAAGCGCATTGCCCGCGCAGATGTGAATCCCGAGGCCGAAGGACAGGTGCCGGTTCGGGCGCCGTGCAATGTCGAACCGATCGGGATCGGGGAACTGGTCCGGGTCGCGATTGGCCGCCCCGATCATCAGATGCACCATGCTGCCGGCCGGCAATAAAAAGCCCGACAGCTCCGTATCGACCAGAGCCCTCCGGTTGTTGATCTGAATCGGCGGATGGTAACGCAACACTTCTTCGACAGCCGAATCGACGAGGCCGGGATCCGCCCGCAGCCGGGCGATCTCGGCCGGATGGTTCAGGAATTCGTGGATGCCGTGCGACAGCATGTTGGTCGAGGTTTCATGACCGGCATTCAGCAAGAAAATACACTGGTGCAGCAGTTCCAGTTCTGTCAGCTTCTGGCCGTCCTCCTCCGCGTCGACAAGCGCGGACAGGATCTCGCCGTCGCGCCGATCCGCCGGGTGCGCCTTCAGATGGCGGATCTGATCGCGCAGATAGGCCTTGAAATCCTCCACGGCGCGGCAGCCGGCCTCAAACCGGTCCGGCGGCAGGACCGGTTCCAGGGCGCCGAGGATGAGCAGCGCCCAGTCGCGGATCAGAATTCGGTCGGATGCCGGCACGCCGAGCATATCGCAGACCACCTCGACCGGCAGCTTGAAGGAAAAGTCGCCCACGACCTCCATTTCCCGCCGGTCTTCCAGTTCGTCGAGATAGCCGTCGACCAGGGTGTGGATGCGGGGTTCCAGAGCGGCAAGCGCCTTGCGGGTAAAGGCATGCTGGAACAGTTTTCGGATGCGGGTGTGGTCGGGCGGATCGCGAAACACCAGACTGGTGGTGTGATGCTCGTAGAGCGGCGACTCGCCGAATTTCGGCTTGAAATCGACAGTCTTGTCCGAACTCCACACAGCCGGATTGCGGTAGGCGGCGACAAGGTCGTCATATCGCGTCAGGAGATAGGACCCGTCGGAAATTCGATGGACCGGACAATGGGTACGCAGAGCGCGGTAATACGCATAGGCGCTCGGTACAAAATCGGCCGGCGGCGGGAGCAGATCAAAGACGGCCGGATCGATCTCCGATCCGGGGCCGGCAGATACCGGTCCGGGCGGTGCGTCGGTGGCGTGCATTGTGGCGTGCTCCCTCATAATTACGTATTGTGTAATTTATTTACGTATAATATAATTTACAGTGTCCAGGGTCAAACGGGCCTGCGGACTTCTTCCCGGCCAGACCGAGACATCATGGCACTCGACCCCTCTGCAGTTCCCGCAAAGCGCGGTGTCGGCGCGATAGAAACCGGCATGGCGCTTCTGGAGGTTCTGGCGGCGGCCGACGGTCCGATCGCCCTGAAGGACATCGCCTTGGCCGCCGGTATGCCGCCGGCCAAGGCGCACCGGTATCTCGCCAGCTTTGCGGCGACGGGCATGGTGACCCAGGAACACAGGTCCGGGCGGTACGATCTCGGTCCAGCCGCCCTGCGTATCGGTGTCGCAGCGCTTGGCCGCCACGATCCCGTCAAACGGGCCTGCGAACGGCTCACGGATCTGCGGGACACGATCCGCGCAACCTGTTTCGTCGCCGGCTGGAGCGACCGGGGTCCGCTGGTACTGCGCTGGGAAGACAGCCTGCGGCCGGTGACCGTGATCGTGTCGGTCGGCTCGGTCCTGCCGCTCCTGACCTCGGCGACGGGCCGGGCTTTTCTCGGTTTCCTGCCGCAATCACAAACGAGCGATCTCCTGAGCGCGCCGGAGCACCGGGCCGGACTGTCGAAGACGGTGCTGCGCGACCGGGTTGCGGCGCTGCGTGCCGAAGCCGTGCAAACCGGCTTCGGCCGTGCCACCGGTGACCTGCAGGTCGGCATCGATGCCCTGTCCGCACCGATCCATTCAGCGTTCGACACGATGGTCGGAGCGGTCACCGCGCTCGGTCCAGCCGAGGATTTCGACGCTTCCCCGCGGGGCGCGACCGCGAATGCACTCCAGGACTTCGCCCGATCGCTGTCTTCCGGCAAGCGCGTGGCATAGCCTTGCGCGTTTCCGCCCGCCCGCGGCTTCACCTGCCCGCGGCTGGACCGTTATCGCCGCGTCATGCAAACCCGACAGTCGAGAGACCCGACACGGCAGAAAAAACTCGCCTGTGCCGTGGCGCCGGCCTTGGCAATTCCGGACAAAGCAGGTCCTATGGAAACGCTTCAGCCCACGTTCGAACCGGTTCGCATGCACTTGGACACCCAAGACAGCCGCCTCTTCCTTCAATGCAGGGATTTCCTGGCGGGCATCGCACCCGACCTGGATGAGGCCGGCAGGCAATTTCTTGAAACCGTGAACTATCTGCCGGACGAGACCGCGGCTGGGAATGCGATCCCCGAGCCCGTCTCCCGTAACCGGCAGGCGCTCCTGTCGCTTGCGGCAACGTTTTCGCGGGCCTTTCGGCTGCCGCTCCCGCATGCGCCGGGCGCCGCGTTCTTCGGTGCGATGGGGATGCCGTCCGCGCTCGGGATCACCGGATACGGCAACGACGCCGTCGGGTTTGCCGGTCGGGGGATGACCTTCGGCCAGGCCTTCGAAAGCTGTGTCGGCGAAGCCGCAGAATACTTTTCCTTCATTGAACGGGACATCGACCCGCTCCTGACCCCGCCGGAACGCCTTGCCGCGCCCGGTGATGCCGACCTTTGCTGGGCATTCGACGGGATTGGCATCGATCCCGGGACATCGACGGCGGACCTGACCTGGGTCGCGGCGATGCCGCTTGACGGAGAGCCGGGCGGCGCCGTGCGGTTTCCGTCCGAGCTGGTCCTGCGACGCCCGGCCGGCCGGCGCGTGGGAAAGCGGCCGGCCGAAAGCACCGGCGTCGGCGCCGGGCCGACACTCGACGCCGCGCTCTATTCGGGTCTGATGGAATGCATCGAGCGGGACGCCATCGCGCTCTGGTGGTATGGCGGAAACAACGCCGCGCGGGTGTGTGACACGGCGCTTCAGCGCATCGGATTTACGCGCTACGCCGAGCACGTGCGCGCCGGGTCCAACCGTCCGTTCTGGTTCCTTGATCTGACGACCGACCTCGACCTGCCGGTCATTGCTGCCCTGTCATCGACCGTAGACGGGCATTCCGTCGTCACCGGCTTTTGCGCCCGCGTCGACATCCGGCACGCCGTGCTCGGCGCCTTCCTGGAAATGTGCCAGATGGAACTGGCGCAGCAGATTTCACGGGCAAAGCTCGAACAGCGCGGACCGGAGGCGATGCAGGCCCAGTACTGGACATGGATCGAGCGGTTCAAATCCTTCTCATGCGATGCCTATCCGCACTTCCTCGGCCAGGAGAGCCTCGACCCCTTTACTTCCGAAGGGGTCGACGATCCCATGACCACCGCCGTCGAAAGGCTGAGAGTCCATGGCCTTCGGGCCTATTGGGTCGACTTGACGCGGCCGGAAGTCGGCGTGGCCTGCGCCCGGGTTCTGGTGCCGGGACTGCAATCGCCGAAGCCGGACTGGATATCCGAACGGCTGAAGGCCGCTGCTGCACGAGAGGGCCGCACGCCGGCAGAATTCGCCGCGATGCTGCCGGTCATTTGATCATTTGCAAAAGTCATGAAATTGTTTGCGCCGCGTGCGCTTATCCCGGCGTACCCAACAGACTTCTTGTAGGATGATGCTGGCAGCCGACCCTACCCGATCCGGCGATATCCGGTTGAACATTTCCGTTTTGGGCGGGTTTTCCCTGCAAACCGGAGACGGTCGACCTCTGCCGATTGCAAACCGCAAGGCGCGCGGTCTGCTGGCTTACCTTGCACTGAACCCAAGCAGAAAAGAATCACGGGAACGGCTGGCGGGGCTGTTGTGGAGCGATCGCGGCGAGGATCTCGCAAGAGCGTCGCTGCGCCAGTGCCTCAAACAATTGCGGAAATTGTTCGACGAGATCCAGTTCGACGGATTCCACGCCGAAAGGCAGGATGTCTCGCTGTCGGATGGCAGCGTCCATCTCGATCTGAACGATGCTTCGGAAGGGTTGAGCCAGAACCAGATCCGTTCCTCGCTGCTGATCGAGGACGGCGTGCCGGACAGAATCCTTTACGGGCTCGAAACCCTCGACGAATCGTTTGCTGCATGGCTGCATGTCATCCGGAAGAACTGGCATGACCGACTCGTCGGCCAGCTTCAAGACTGTTTGCGGACAGGATCGCCGGAGGCCGGCAAACGTGCTGCCGAAGTGCTGGTCAACATTGACCCAACCCATGAAGAAGCGCACCGGTTTATTATCCGTACCCATGCCGATGCCGGCAACGTCGCGCTCGCGCTCAAGCAGTACAAACTCCTCTGGGATCTCCTGGACGAAGAATTCGACATGGAGCCGGACGAGAGCACGCAGGCTCTGATTGCCGATATCAAAGCCGGGACCTATCAGACGGCGCAGGACGCTACACCTGCCGACACAAAAAGCGCGAACAAGAACGGTTCGGCGGGGATCTTGAACCGGCTTCCCGTCGTCGCGGTATGGAACTTCGTCCAAGGCGGTCCTTGGACGCAGGAAAGCTATATTATCGACGGGTTCCGGCGTGAACTCATCGCCTCTCTCGTGCGGTTTCGGGAATGGGTGGTCGTTGACGGGTCTCCCGGTCTCGACCTGACAAACCTGCAGGGCGGCCCGACCTCTCAGATCGATTATCAGCTCGAAGGCACGTATCTGGAAGATTCCGGGACCGTGCGCCTCGTCATCACGCTCAAGGAACTCGCATCTCGGCGCTTCATCTGGAGCGAGCAGATCTCGCTGACGCTCGACAACTGGTTTGCCGCTCAACAGGACATCGTGCGCCGAACGTCGATTGCGCTCAATGTCTACCTGTCTGTCGAACGCGTCTCGGCCGTCTCAGGCGGCTCCGGCATTCCGCTCGATCTGTACGACCATTGGCTGCGTGGCCAGGAGCTGACCCTGAAATGGCGGCCGGACGCCCACGAGAGGGCAAAGGAGATCTTCCACTCCATCATCGACGAAGCACCCGATTTCGGCCGGGCCTTCAGCAGCCTCGTCCAGATCGAAAATGCCGAGCCGCTGGTCCATCCCGGTATGCATCGCACCGAGGACAAGATGAAAGAGGTGGTGCGGCTTGGCAAAGAGGCCGTCCACATCGATCCACTGGATTCCCGCGCCCAGCTTTGCCTCGGCTGGGCCTATGCCATCAACGGACAATTCGACAACGCCGAAATCAATCTGGGGCTTGCCTGCGAGCTGAACGAAAACGATCCCTGGACCCTGGTTTCATCCGCGCTCGGACTGGCATTCTGCGACAATCGTGAAAAAGCGCTGCAATTGTCGAACCAGGCCTTTGCACTGGGATTGCCGCCCTCCAAATCCAATTGGGGGTACCTGGCCACGCTCCGCTTCCTTCTGGGCGACTATCAGGGATGCGTCGACGCCGTCGACCTCGCCGATGACGCCTTGATCAACCTGTCAGCGTGGAAAGCATCCGCCTGCAGCCATCTGGGGCGGGCGTCGGAAGCAGAGGAGGCGCTTCAGCACTTTTTGACGCTCGCGCGTCAGCAATGGCTCAGACCGGACAATGCCGACGAACGCGACATCTCGGCCTGGCTCTTGCAGTGCTTTCCGATCAAGAGCCGGTCAACACGCCAGCTTCTGCGCGGCGGCCTGGAAAGCGCCGGCCTCCATTTTTACGAACAGCAAAAATGAAGCCGGCGCCCAAGAGGTCATGCACGCCGCGTGAGCCTGCCGCCGCCCAACGGGATGTGCAATATAGACCAGCGGTCATTGCGGGTCTTTTCGTTCGACCGCCGTCAGGCGGTCGCGACCTGCATTAGCCGCATTGTGCGAACACGTAGTCGCCGACACGAAAATGATAAGCGTCGTCGGGCTCGGTGACCGGGTTGATGAAACCGCCATTGGCGGAATCATAGGCCGGCGGATGGCTGTAGGTGCCGTGTTCCGGAATGAACCCTTCAAACGGGATCATGATGTGGGTTTCATTAGCGCGGTTCTGATGAACCACTATGGTTTGCTCGGTGTCGGGCAGTTCCGTTCCGAACCCGAAATAGGCCTTCGGATCAGCCATCAGTTCAGCCATCTTGTCCGGACAATTCACCGCTTCGAGAATCCGCTTTCCCACATGGATTTTCTGACCGGTGTCCAGGTCGATCATATCAGCCATCGTCATTTCCTCTTCTTGCTCACAACTCGTTTTGCTCACGGTACTCACTCCCACTCACTCTACGAACCCAAGGCTTGCATGACGTCGCTCAACAGGTCGTCGTCGTTACGATGACGCAATGACAGGAACTTTGGCGCGTCGAGCGTCGTGTCGCCGCCTATCCCCGATTGCCGAGGCAATGCTCGACTGAGCGTAAAACCCAAGATGAATGAACCGACCGGGCCCAGCTTTTCACCGTCGCACTGCACCGCCGCCTCCCAGAGCACATAAAAGAGCAGCGGCGTCTCGTCGAACAGCGTGGGGTTGCTGTCAAAAACCGATTTGATCTTGTCGTTCAATTCCTGGGTCTGTCCGTGTTCGATGGCCTCCATGTCGAAGTCATCCCGACCGAGCACGGGGACCTCGAACACGCCGTCGGCATGCAGGTTGATCTGCCGGGCCAGTTGTTGGCCGGAAGGAAGCAGACACTGGGAGGATCGCAACAGGTCCAGATAGCCGATGGCATCGTCCCGTTCGGTGTCGAGTCGAGGCTTCCAATTGGAGATAATGAAACTGATGAACGGATTGATCCGGCGGCTCGGAATGAGCTCATCGGGATCCACTCCCATGTCGAAGAAGCGCGGCCATTCGACGATCCAGTCAGATGGAACCGGCAGGCGCCGGCGGTTGTTCAAAATCGACTGGTCGCTGAAACCGGAGAATTGCAAAACGGTCTCAAGGGATTTCTCCGAGGTGCGCTTGATACATCGGTTCAGCTCGTAGGTGGACCTGATCATACTGTGGCCGAACCGACCGACCGCCATCGAAAACTCCAGCGGCACACGGGTCTTGTCCCGATCGAGCAACGACCCCGCAGGCGCTTTGAGAAATTGCGGCTCGTCCCTGAGCAGGTCCTGGTAAACCGCGTCGGTCAGCAGCTTCTTGGCCAAGTCGTTTCTTACGACATCCCGGAAGCACCCGGTCACGTAGCGTCGGGCGTCGTCATAGGCCTTGCGCCCCGAATGGCCGTTCGCAACGAGCCGCTCGGCCACGCGGTTATGCAGGAGGATGAACTCGAGATGCAATTGCGACAGGATCAGATGATCGTCGTTTCTCGGATCAGCGATCAGGGGGTCGGCCGACACGTTATCCTGTGCGCCGTGAATGCCGGCCAGGGGCCCCGACAATCGGGCGACGTCCAACGGAAGGCCCGGCTCGTTGAAATGATCGCATCCCAAGACCGGTTCCCGCGTAACGCCGGTCCGCAAAAGATACCGGTACTCGTTGCGCTGCGTCGGCTCGTAGAGCGCGAAATCCCGTTCCGGGCCTCCGCCGTACACGCTGTCCAGATCGAGCGTCGGCGTGCTCATGTTTTCCGTTCCGCCCGACGCGCCGTTCAGCCGGGGAGCTACGGACGTGTGGGTGATGTCGTGAACGACAAACTGGCCGAGATACGTATACCCGGCCGCAATCGTCGGGTTGTCGCCGTTTCGGGCCGACAACCGATCTTCCATGCTCTTGGACAAGGACCGCAGGACGGCCGTCGTGTCGTCACCCAATCCCGGCCAGCGACCGCCCGCCGTACCGAAGAATAACGTGTAATCGCCCATATCTGCCGCGGCCCCATTGCCGCCGCTCGAATGTGCAGACTCGATTGCCTCATTCGTCATTGCCAGGAATTGGCCGTGCCTCATCTGCATCGCCCCCGAAATCTACGGTGTCCGCAACTATCATCCCGCCATGTGAATCTATCGTGATTCGACAGGGCCGCCGCGCCGAACCCCCACCGGCGCTTGACCATTCACGCTAGTTTCACGGTGACCATTCCTTGATGCTCATTGCCCTACCCGACCAATCGTTCGAAACGGATCCGTTGCCGAAAGCCGAGTTACGACCATGGATATTGTGAATAGCATCGTCGACTACTTTAAGCTTGAGCCGGATGGTTGGGAAGGGTGGGTTCCGGCCGAGAACATCGATCGACAGGACTGGCAGAGTTTTGTCGAGGCTCTTTCCATGACCATCCGCACCAAATCCGAACGACCGGCGTTCGGCTTTTCGGAAGCTGAGATTTCTGTCCATTTTCATCGCCCGATCGACCGTTTCGTTCTTCTGATCGGTGAAAAACTCGGCATTTCACTGCCTAACCCCTTCGAATCCGACTGCTGAGAGTGACTTTACGCATTCCGCATCTTCCGGCCCCAAGCGGCTGATTGCCGATCACTCACGCCGGCCCACCCTCTTTTCCATCATTCGCGCCAGTGCACGGGCGACATCGTCCGGACGGTCCCGGTAATGTCGGGACAATTCAGCGAGTATGGCATCCAGAGACCGCTGGCCAAGGACGATCGGACGGCCGTCGATCGGGCCTGTAACCGATGACGGAACGGATATGGTCCCACCCGGCGACGGGGACAGAAGCCGCGTGAGATCGGCCGGAAGATGCTTCTTGCTGGTCCGGTCCGGCGGCGGCGCTGTGTCTGTCGAGGCCTCGAGGGAGAGGCGCGCCAGTATCGGGGCGTGCCCCGTCAACCGGCGGCCTTCCTCGAGTGGCGTCCGGTCGCCGGAATACGCAATACCTTTTTCCGGCCCCGGTGCGTAACGCAGGTTGGGCGACAGGAAAAGCCGATCAAAGCGCGCATTCTGCCGCTTCAAGAAGGCCAGGGATCCGCCGCTGCCATTACTGTCGGACACCACCACACGATGGTCTTCGGGAATAGCCGGGATGCCCGTCGCAATAGTGCCGGCATCGAGCTCACCTGCCAGCAAGAACTCCGACTCGCGACCATGCGTGACGATCATGCGGTCGATCGCCCAGGACAGAAGAGGCGCTGTATCGCGGCGCCAACGTGCCCTGTCCACCGACCCGCTTGCGTAGAGCGGAACCACATACACCTCGAAGGCGGCGGGGCCGCCGATGTCCCGGTCAAGCGCGCTGAAATGGAACAGACCGGGATAGCCGTCCGGCGAAGATTTCGTGCCGCGCGCGGCGCGTCGGCCGGACCGGAATGCCGCGTCGATGTCGGACGGCCAGTCCTGCCTTGTGCCGCGCACCGTGTTCTTATTCCAGATGACGGCCGTAGAGCGCTTCCGGGACGGTACCGCCGGTTCGGAAAACGCCATGGCGAAATCCTGACCGAACCGGGTATTGAGGATTTCGACGATGCGCCGCGGCGCCAATTGCGAGGCCCGGCCGAGCACCCAGACATCGAGGTTGAGATCCGCGATATAGGCCGCGACCTGGTCGAGGCGATCGGCGGTCTTGCGATCGAACCGCTCGATATTCAGGAAGCCGACATCGATATCGGATGCGCTTCCGTTATAGATGTTACGGATCCGCTCCACGCCTCTTGAATTCGCGGGTGTCGTGCGTCCGAGGGCTCCGAAATACCCACTAAGGGAATCGACTCCGGCAATCCTCTTCAAGACTGCGGCAGCGGGCCCGCAATGCGCCGCGTCGCTCAGTTTCGTCTCAAGGTCGAGCGCGATCGCCGCGATCTTGGTCGCCTCGTTCACCATGGCCGGCCGCCGTCCGTGCGTGTCGGTGAGGCCGGCCCGGTTTTCACGTTCCGCATGGTGCAGACCGACCAGCCGCCAGGCATTGTCGAACACCGGACTTCCTGAACCGCCGCGAACCGAGTCGGACAGGTAATGGATAAGTGCCGGTAAATTGGCCACGATCTCATTGTCGCCGAGGGAGACGCGTTTCGGGCCGCCTTGCGAGTGATGAATGACATGGGCCCGTTCCCCGGGGCTGACCGTAAAGGCGGCGCGTTCCATGGGAATGGACCCGTAGCGCCTATGTGCATCGCCGTGGATCCATACAAACGTGTAATCGAGGCCCTTGCGCGCGGGGCTCGTCAGAAACAACCGATCCGGATCGAGACGATAGATCGTCATCGGACCGAAATCGCCGGACGCGGTTTCTTCGAAATCGAAGCGGCATTCCGCCCCGGCCGCCACGTCCGCCGAGTTGAGCACGTGATGATTGGTGAGGAGAAGGTTCGGCCCGACCAGGAAGCCGGTGCCGCTCCATGTGCCGGTGCGCCCCCGATGGTCGCGCCCGCCGGCAACGATCTTGCAGACCGCACGCGCCCTGCCGCTGCCGGTCGGCAAAAAACGAGCGGGCAGCGCTTCCGCGGCACATCCGGCCGAGCCGTCCCGGTGGGACGCAGACAGGCCGTGCTTGCGGCACTCCCCGAGAAAGCGCGCGGCGTCGCCGAAACCCGCGGCCTTCAACTCGGCGAAAACCCGTGCCCGTTCCTGCATGAAGGGCTCTCTCCAAAGCTTCGGCGGCCTGCCGGCCGGTGTGGGTGCCGTCCGCCGTTCGAAGCCTGCCTGAAGCGGGGTCGCAGCGCATGTCGCGGGCAGCGCGGCAGCAGCGAACGCATCGGGACGATGCGGGTCGACCCGCTTGCCGTGCCGTGTCGACGCGGCGACACGGCCTAGGAAGATCTCGGTGCCGGAGACCAGCGCTCCGGCGACCGTGTCCAGGTAGGATCGCTGCGCCAACCGCCGTTCCTCATGCGCGTCGGTCAACGCGCTGATGCCGATCTGACAGGCTGCCGTACCACCGGTAAATCGGTCCGGCTGCAGAAGTGTCGCGCGGGTGGCCTTCGTGCCGAGATCGTGCAATCCGGTTGCCCGGCTGACCGCCCGCTGCACGGCTTCCGCAAATTCCCAGGACACCGGTTCGGCATCGTCATGACAGCGTGTTTCGGTTCCCTGGCGACATGCCGACTTCCCGCCCCGGAAATGAATCGAGACAAACAGGTCTGCACCGGACTCGCGAGCCAAGGCGGACCGATCCGCAAGTGACACATTGCGATCGTCTTCGCGTGTGAGGATCACGCGGTGGCCGCTGGCGCGGAGCCGGCGCGCCACCCGGATGGCAATGGCAAGCGTCAGCGTCTTTTCCGCCGTGCCGCCCGGCCCGACAGCTCCGATGGGCCCGGAGCGCCCAATTTGCCGGGATCCGCCATGCCCCGGATCGAGTACGATGGTCGCCATGGTCACCTCCCGCCGCTATGGCATTGCCGGCCGACCGCATTCCAGATCCGCGGTGCCGGCGATCGCCGTCCTGTTATGCGACGAGACATGAGTGACGCTGCGTGAATTGAGCGTGAAACTTGCGAGACCGGGCGTCACACGCTCCTACAGACCGGCTGTCTTGGCGGAGAATCAGATCGCCAAACGACGTGCCCGGATCACCGAAACAGGCGGTGGCGCTGAAGCGGTTTCAAGGGATCCGATTCGCGGAGCTACACGGGAGGACGAGCGACGCCGACACAGCAGTCAACCGCGCCATACACTCGATAAACCCATGCGTTACTTGAATTTTTCGAACTCTCGTAAATCGACTCAGTTTTTGAAATATGTGTCTGTCAAAAACAGAAAAAATGTTGCTGCCCCGAAATTTGCTTATTCTCGTCGCAATTGATTGTTAACTCTGCGACGTCCGGTTCGGGCTGTTCTCAAGCGGTGGCCGAATCAGGATGCGGTGGACCAAAAATCAACATCGTTTCCGCGTCGCGCGGAATGCGAGGCAATCAGAATAATCAGTCGTTACGGGAACGGGAAACGTTCGGGAGTTCGTTTGCACCTTGATGGCTTGAGTTTCCGCGGGGAGGCATAGGCCGGAATTTCGCAATGGGGGTGGCATGCGGCTGTCGGAACTCAATGACGGCAACCCGGCTTCCGGTGTTCAAGCACCGGACCGGACAAGGATGATCATGGCGGCAAAAGCGGCAGCGGGTCGGTCGTGGACAGACCCGCACCACGTGCAGATGCGTGCGCGAGCATCCAAGGCCAGAGCGGCCTATCGCTGCGCAAGTCCTGTCGCACAGAGCATGGACAGGGTGTCGATCGCGCAGGTCAGCCAGGACGGTGTGCAGGAAGTGGCCCAGATCGATTTCAATTTCGACGTGCCGCAATTCCGGCCAACGCAACTTGCACTCAAACGGGCCTTCGACATCGTCGCGGCATCAATCGGCATCGTGCTGCTTTTACCGCTGCTTGTATTGATCGCTTTGCTGATCAAGACCGGCAGCAAGGGTCCGGTGCTCTTCCGGCAGGACCGCACCGGGCTGAACAACAAACCTTTCACGATCTTCAAGTTCCGGTCCATGTATACGGACCGGTGCGACATCAGCGGCGTTACCCAGACGAGACGCGATGATGCGCGCATCACGCCGATCGGACGGGTTCTCCGACGCACAAACCTCGATGAATTGCCCCAATTGTTCAACGTGCTGAAGGGCGAAATGTCGCTTATCGGCCCGCGGCCGCATGTGCCTGGCATGTACGCCGCCGGCATGCTCTACGAGGATCTCATCGACGACTATGCGCACCGGCACCACATGCGTCCCGGAATTACCGGGCTTGCGCAATGCAACGGCTTGCGCGGTCCCACGACCGAGCCGGAACCGGCGGCATTGCGGATCGTCCACGATCTAGAATACGTGCAATCCTTCTCGCTGTGGCTCGACATGAAGATCCTCTTCAAGACGATGGTCAACGAGATATTCAGCGGCAAAGGTTTCTGAGCGAACAACCTTGTCCTGTTCCGGCGAAGCGCGCCGCCGCGAATCGTGAGATCATTCCCGGTCTTCAAGCGCCCGGTGGGTGCTCGCGGGCTCCAAGAGGGGCGGTCGAACCCGGCGCTTCCTGGCGACGCTTACGCCGATGCCGGATGATCATCGCCGCAAACGCGCTCAGCTGAAAGGCTGCCACGCCGGCAACGATACGCAGCCAATCGAACTCGGCCAGCCAGGCGGCAAGCACGGCCACTACCGTTGCGCCGAACAGGCTCAGGAAGCCCAGCCGAAAGCCAAGCCCGAAGCCGAACAGGGCGCACAAGGCGACCGATACCAAAAACAGTCCGAACGACATGAGACCTGGCGTTCCTTCAGGCCAAAGCGGACCCGCACGCCCCTATGCGTTCCGACACCCCTGTTTTTCGTCCGAATAGTTCGATGTTCGGCCGCATCGCCGCGCCGCATCGCCTGATCGAACGTTGCCGGACGGCTCCCGCTCGTCACCGCCGCTCGGGCGAAATCGGGGCTCCGGAAAAGTCGGCAAACGCCAGGAGGCGGCCCATCGCATTTGTCGCCGCGGCGTCGCTTTCCGTCGCGACGCGCATGCGATCGGCAGCGAGCCCAGTCACCCGGCCTTTGCCGCACCCTGTTTTCTTACACCATGCGGGATTTATCGTCCAGATTTACACATCGACCCGCAAACAACCTGTAATCGCACTCGGTCCCCGTTTCGATCGAGCGCTCAAAGCGGAGACATTGCAAGGCGTATCGGGGTGCTGCCTGTGGCACAGCAGCCTTACGTGCCGAATTGGCTGAACTCCGGCGGCACATCGTCTACATTCGCGGCTCGATTCCCTTCAACTATCCCGGATCGATGCCTTGATCACAAAAAGCATCGGCACCCTAAAACGCTTCCTGCAAAAAAAATCCGCACCGGTCTTGCCGGAGGACCTGAGGATCTATGCGATCGGCGACGTTCACGGGCGAGCCGACCTGCTCGGCAATCTGTTGACGGCGATCGCAGCGGACATGCAGGCCCAGCCCGTCAAACAGGCTGTCGAAATCTTCCTGGGGGATTACGTGGACCGCGGGTCCGACAGCCGTACTGTCGTTGAAACCCTGCGCGCCGATCCCCGCCATTCGGGTCAGCGCCTTTGCCTGAAGGGCAATCACGAAGCCATGCTGCTTGCGTTTCTCGACAATCCGGCAACTTTCTCGATGTGGCGGCGCCATGGCGGCCTGGCAACGCTGGCATCCTACGGCGTAGCCCTGCCGGAGGATCCGGACTTTCCGGATCTGGGGCAGCTTTCGAAAAGCTTTCGCAAGGCCTTTCCATCTACGCATGAGCAGTTTTTGCGCAATCTCGCCACCATCCATCATCAAGCCGGCTACACGTTTGTGCATGCCGGTCTAAGGCCGGGTACGGCGATGGATGCCCAAACGGAACAGGATTGCCTGTGGATCCGGGACGTGTTCCTGAAACGGTCGTTCGATTTCGGTTCCGTCGTCGTGCACGGCCACAGCCCCGTCCCCACGGTGGAACGCTATCCCTATCGCATCAACGTGGACACCGGCGCTTTTGCTACGGGTCGGCTGTCCTGTCTCGTGATTGAAGCGGCCGGCTTGCGGGTCATTCGGACCGAGGGAGCGGAGATTCAGTACGAGGTCTTTTGAGGATCCATCCCGATGGATCCCCTGCGACCCGCCGAGGCGCCCACGTTGTCCTTGCCGCCACCCGGACGCTCGTCGACGTTCTTGCGGCGTCGGCGCTTAAACGCCAACAGGATCATCCGAGGCCGACCGCTGATCGCGCGCGTTTGTCAGAAAATCGTCATGCGTCGGCCATGTTTTTGTCTCAATGGCTGATTAGGCGTGATTCGTTCTGAATGATGCGGACCCGGCCTTGCAAATTGCGGGGCTAAAAGGGATTCGGCTAACACACGTTATTCGCGAATATTTCCGCACCAGCTCTTCAAAGTTGTTGCATTTCAGCAACGCTCCGATCCAAAAAACCGAAGAAAAACATAATGTTGGTGATGAACCGCGCAGAGTTCGCTATGAACGCGACTATGTCGGAGCGCTTCGCACAGGGGGTGTGCGTATCACGGCGAGGATGGCTCCCCATTCTAGAAAGCGATCGCCTTTCTTCCTTTGTCCGTGAAAGCGGCTCGACGGGAAAGGGATCCAAAGCGAAGTGGTTTGTATGGTTTCCCGACAGCGTTATCTTCCCATTCTGGTCCTGGCGGCCGGCTTCCTGACGGCATGTGAGACCCTGCCGCGATCCGGTCCCGGAGACGGAAAAATCGAAACCGAGGCTGCGGCGGCACTGGTTTCGGAATCCCGCGACACAAAACAGAGCGAATTCAACTACGCGCTGCTCGATCTGGACCGCAATGTCCTCGCCTACGCGTCCGGAGACGATTTCGGGTCGCTTCATCAGAGCTTTGGCGGCGGTCGGGGACCGGCGCCGGAAATCCTGGTCGGCGTCGGCGATGTCATCGAAGTCACGATCTTCGAATCTGCTTCGGGCGGTCTGTTCATCCCCGCGGAAGCCAGCGTCCGGCCGGGCAACTTTGTGCAATTGCCGCAGCAAACGGTCGACAAGCGCGGATTCATCACCGTGCCCTATGCCGGCCAGATCCGGGCCGCGGGCCGCTCGCTGCCGCAAATACAGGATGAAGTGGTCTCCCGGCTGGCAAACCGGGCCATTGAACCGCAGGCCATCGTATCCTTCGTCGACCGGCGCGCCACACAGGCTTCCGTCATCGGCGAAGTCAACGAGCCGAACCGGATCGCGATCAACGAGGCCGGCGACCGGGTTCTCGACATCATTGCGCGGGCCGGCGGTCTGAAGTTTCCGGGCTACGAATCCTTCGTCACCCTGCAGCGCCGCGGCCGCACGGCGACGGTCTACTTCAATACAATCGTCAAAAACCCGGCCGAGAACATCTTCGTCGCCTCCGGCGACACGATCTATGTGTTCCAGGAACGCCGGTCGTTCCAGGCCTTTGGTGCATCCGGCCTGACCGGCGAGTTCAAGTTCGACGAGGAGAGTATCACGCTGGCCGAAGCCGTCGGCAAATCCGGCGGCCTGCTGGACGATCGCGCGGATCCCGGGCAGGTCTTCCTCTACCGGCTGGAAGACCGTCACGCGCTTCGCAAAATGGGTCTCGACATGAGCCATTTCGATCCGAATGCGAAACGGATCCCGACGATCTACCGCACGAATTTCCGCGATCCGTCCGGCTTCTTCGCTGCAAGGAAGTTCGACATGCGCAACGAGGACATCCTCTACGTCTCAAATGCCGATTCGGTGGAATTGCTGAAATTCCTCGAAGTGCTGAATACGGTCACCCGCACCGCTTCCGGCACGACATTCGATGCCCGCGCCACCCGGAACAACGCGATCTCGCTGTCCGACGGCCTGAACGTCGACGTACCGGAAGAAATGACGCGGTAACGCCAAACCAGTCCCGTGCCCGGCGCGATCCCGGGCACGGAACGATCACGCAAAATTTGTACGCCCTGCCGCACGATTCCGTCTTCACAAGATCGGTTCCGTCGCATTGTCGACAGAAAGTCGACTTAAACACATCCAAGGGAGGCGGCTGCGGTCAGGGGCTAAGGAACGTCGTATAGGGCGAAACCCTGTCAGCGCCGAAAAAAGGGGCCGGATACGGACCCAGACGTGCTCGCGGCGTTTCGGCCCGTCATACGAAACGATCCCAGAGCCCGCAGACAGATTTACGTGCTCCGGAAATCCCGCGGCGGTTCATCCCGGCCGCGCGGAGCCGGAGTTTGCCGGGTTTCACGCTTCGGGATTTGAGATGCTCAACCGTCCTGTTTCTTCGCATAAAGGTCTGCTCGGCTACGAATTCGACGACGGCGCCGAATTCTCGAACGGCGAGACCATCGATCTGGACAGCCTGTTTGCCGCGATCCGACGCCAGTTTCGTGTCGTCATCGTCGGCACCGTGGTCGGGGCGATGTTCGGCGTCGGTTACATCGCGACCAGCCAACCGCTGTATACCGCGACCAGCCAGGTCTTGATCGATGACCGGCGCGTGCGGGCGGTCGAAGACGTTTCCGCGCTGACTGACGGCGGGTTCGATACGGCAAAGATCGACAGCCAGGTCGAACTCTTGCGATCGGAAAAAATCGCGCTGGCAGCAATCAATTCACTCGACCTGACCAACAACCCCCAGTTCATGCAGGCCAAGTCTTCGATGGTGGGGGACGCCATCGGGCTGGTCCGATCGATCCTGAACTTCCGGACCTGGTTCGCCGAACCCGAAGCGCCAGCGACAGACGAGAACCTTACGCGATCGCGGCTTGCGACCGAAGCCCTGCTCAACAGTCTCTATGTCTCACGGGTCGGGCTCACCTACGTGCTCAATATCAGTTTCACCTCGCACGATCCGAACCTTGCGGCGGCGATCTCGAACTCGATTTCGGAATCCTATCTGGTCGACCAGCTCGAGGCGAAATACGACGCCACCCGGCGCGCCAGCACCTGGCTGCAAAGCCGGATCCAGGAATTGAAGGAAAAATCGCTGGCCACCGACCTGGCGGTGCAGAAATTCAGGGCCGAGAACAACCTGATCGCCGCGGACGGCAAGCTGGTCGGCGAACAGCAATTGGAGGAGTTGAACAGCCAGTTGATCATTGCCCGTTCCGCAACGGCCCAGGCGGAAGCCCGGTACACGCGGATCCGCAACATCATCGATACCGGGCAGATGGACGCGGCCGTGACCGAAGCGCTCAACAACCGGGTCATCGGCGAGTTGCGTTCGAATTTTCTCGAATCCTCGAAACGCTACAACGAGATCAGCGACAAACTCGGGCCGGACCACATCCAGGCCCAGAAATTCAAGAATGAGATGGAGGGGTACCAACGGGTCATTTTCGGCGAACTCGGTCGCATTGCGGAAAGCTATCGCAGCGATTTCGAGATCGCCAAGTCTCGGGAACAGGCCTTGCGCGACAATTTCCAGACGCTGATCGGCGAGACCGCGAGCGCCAACAAGGTCCTGGTGACGCTTCGAGAGCTGGAGCGAGAATCCGAAACCTATCGCGACCTCTACCAGAGCTTCCTGGAGCGCTACCAGAAATCGGTCCAGCAGCAATCCTTCCCGATTACCGAAGCGCGGATCATCACCCGGGCCAATCCGCCGCAGAATGCCAGCCATCCCAAGAAAGCGATTATCCTGGCGCTCGCCGTCATCATGGGCGGCATGGCCGGCACGGCCTTCGGTGCGCTCCGAGAGTTCCGCGACCGGGGATTGCGCACGGGCGATCAGGTACGCGACCGCCTCGGGCTTGAGTTTCTCGGCCTGCTCCCGGCGGTGCAAAGCCGCCCGCTGAAACCGTTCGCCCGCCAGGACAGCGCGGACGCGGCCGTGCGGGTCGTCGAACCGACCAACACAATCATGCGCCAGGTGCTCGACAATCCCCTGTCGGGCTTCTCGGAGACCTTGCGCGCGGCGAAGATCGCCGCTGACCTGATGCTGCCGGACAAACAGTCCAAGATCATCGGAACTGTTTCGGCCTTCCAGCGAGAGGGCAAATCGACGGTCTCGAAGAATTTTGCCTCGCTGCTCGCGAATCTCGGCGCACGGACCCTGCTCATCGATTGCGATCTGCGCAATCCCGGCCTGACCCGGTCGATCGCAGCCAATGCGGAAGCAGGCCTGATCGAAGCGCTGCTCGAAGATCGGCCCTTCCAGTCGCTGCTGCTGGTCGAGCCCGAATCGAAACTGTTCGTGCTTCCCGCCGTCGTCAAACAGCGGGTGTCGCATACCAGCGAATTGCTGTCTTCGCCGGCCATGAAACGGCTGCTGACATCCGCGGTCGATACGTTCGACTATGTCATCGTCGACTTGCCGCCGCTCGCGCCGATCGTCGATGCACGGGCTGTGGCCGGGCAGATCGACGCTTTTCTGTTTGTCGTGGAATGGGGCGAAACGCCGAGACACACAATCCGCACCGTTCTGGAAAACGATGCCCGTATCCGCGACAAATGCCTCGGCGTCGTGCTGAACAAGGTGGATACGAACCGGCAGAAAATGTACGAGAACAACCGCTCCGAAGGCTATCAGTTCTCTTCGTATTCCGGCTATTACAGCTAACCGGAACGTCTCTGGAACATTGTGTGATCAGATTGGCCCATCAAATGGGTCAAGCCAATCACAGATTGATCTAGGCGTCCCGGCCGCTGCGTTCCGTCAAACGGAAATCATGAATTCGCGCAAGCGGTCCGCAAAACCGTCCCGATGACCGGATGCCTGAAACTGCGCCATCCACGAACATTGCGGATCCCGCATCCGCATCGGCAGCTCGGACAGATCCGAGACAACGGTGATGCCGGAGCGATCGGCCATCTGCTCGCATGCAGCCAGCTGTGCGTCGGTGGCATGTTCGCCAAATTCCGGCCGACGCGGCACAAGCACGATCGGCTTGCGGTACTTTTGCGCGCAAAGCACCGCTCCGACGGCGCCATGGGCAACGACCAGGCTGGCGTCCCGGACCTGACGATCATACTGGTTCTGGGTCAAACCGCGCACCCACTGGACATTTGCCGGCGTGTACCCGGACGGGCCGATCTGCGCAAAGACCGGCTCCGGCAGATCCGCCGCGATCTCGTCGACGGCCTTTAAAAGACGGTCGAACGGATTGCGATTGCCTACAGTGACAAAAATCATTCAATGGCCTCCTCGCGCGGGCGGAGATGCCCGCGACCTTTGCAGGGTAACGTCCGGACCGGTGAGGATCCGCCTGCCGGCAGGGGCATTTCGACGGAATGAGTCATCCGTAGCCCAACCTGCCGACCGGTGCGGACTGCACCGGACTCCGTCGCGAGGTCTGATCTTTTCCGAGCTGCTCATGCCGCCGCTAGCAAATCAGAATCCGATCGAACCCAAGCCCCATGATGAACGGTCCCCAGAACGAGGACCACGAGCAAAATTCCCTGCTATTGTGGCGTTAGTATGGTCGGCAGTCGGTTGTATTCCGCGGTTTTAGCGCGGCGTGTGCGAACCTAATCCCGTTCTGCCCGGCAGGCGCGTTTACCGAACCGGCGGGCGACGTCGCATCGCGTCGGCAATCGCGTGCCACATCGGTTTGCGTTCCAGATTTTCGTCGAGCGGCAGACCGCGCGATTTCGACCCGTCGGGCCATTTGTATTCGGGATAGACCGAGAGCCAGGAATAACGGTCCGACAATCCCCAGGTGAGCACACCGATCGAGGCCGGGTTATCCATGACAACCTCCAGGAAACGGCGGGTCAACGTCGCGACGGCCTCGTCGCGTATTTGGATATCGGCCGGCCCGGCCCGATCTGCGACATCCAGCTCACTGACCATGATCTTGAGGCCCATGCCTGAGATTTCCGCCATGAATTCTTCCAGTTCGCGCTCGACGAACGGGTGCCGGAAGGCCTTCAGATGGCCTTGGATCCCGAAACCGTCGATCGGGACATTGCGGGCGAGCAGTCGTTCCAGCAATCGCAGGACGGCGCGACGGCGGGTGGCATGCCATCGTGACGAATGCTCGACGCCGAAATCGCCGTAAAACCGCAGGGCATGCGGGTCGGCCTCGCGCGCCGCGTGGAATGCGGTGTCGATGTATTGTTCGCCGAAGGCCTGCATCCAGATGTTCTTGATCCGCATGCCGTCCGGACCGCCTTCCTGGGGATTGACGCATTCGTTGACGACGTCCCAGGAATGGATCTTGGCCCGATACCGTCCCGCGACCCGTTCGATGTAGTCGATAAGATGCCGCTTTTCGTCCGGACGAAAGAACATTTCCTCGGCCAACCATGGCGGATTGCTGTGGTACCAGACCAGCGGATGACCGCGCATGGCGAGACGATGACGCAGGGCGAAGCGCATCAGCTTGTCGGCCCCGGTAAAGTCCCACCGTCCTTTCTGTTTCTGGATGATCAGCCGTTTCATCTCATATTCGGCGACAATCGAATTCGCCTCGCGCAGGACGCTTTCGGTGAATTCGGGATCGTTTTTCAGCTGGCCGCTTTTCATCGCGCTGCCGTACAGCAGTTGGCGGCGATCGGCGATCTCGCGAAGCGATGGGTGCGGGACACCGGCTTGCGCCGCGGGCCCGAATACGGCCGACGCCGCGAGGCCGGACAGGATATCGCGGCGGCGCGGCCTCAAGGTGAGGCCGTCCGGTTCCGCACCCGGATCACGAGATCGGCGAAGTCGCGATAGGCGCGCCGCGGCATGGTCAGTTGCAGGAAAATGACGGTTGCCAAGGTCAGCGGATAGGACCCGCGAAACAAGGCACCGAAAAACAGTCGAAACGCTTCGAGCGGCTGCGTGGCCATCCTGCTCTTGGCCACGTGCCAGCCCCGGTATCCATGATAGGCGGATGCCGGAATGTCCGCCCGAAGGTCTTCCAGCCATTGCAGATCGCGCAGCGAGCGGTCGTCATTGGACAGCCGGTTCGGGTCGGGCAGGTCGTGCCAAATCACACTGGGCTTCGATGCCATGCGGAATGTGTAGCCCGCCAATTGCAGGCGAATGGCATAGTCAGTGTCGTCACCGAAGCCGACATCGGGACGGTAGCGCACGTTCAGCGCCAGATCTCGCGGCACTACAAGGCCGCTCGACTGCACGAAGCCGCGGTCGCAGATAAGGTAGGTTGCCATGTTTTCATCGCGGCGAATGCCCCTGTACGGCTTGACGGTCCGCCGGTCCGCGCCGCGATCGACAATCACCGGCGCATAGACCACAGTGTTCTCGGTGCCTTCCAGCAATCCCGCCATGGTTTCCAGGTGATGCGGCAGAAACATGTCGTCTGAATCCAGGAACGCGATGTAGCGCCCCGTTGCCTCGTCGACCCCCCGGTTGCGGGCCGCTCCGGCGCCCTGGTTCTCCTGGCGTATGACGCGAATACGGGTGTCCTCTATCGCCGACAGAGCGCTTTCGTAATCGTCGCTGGATCCGTCATCGACAATGACGATCTCGAAATCCTGACACGTCTGACCGAGGACCGAACGCACCGTACGCTCGATCAGATCCGCCTTGTTGTACAGCGGGATCACGACCGAAAACGCGTTCATGCAGCGGATCCCGCCCGTGTCCGGCTCCACAGCCTGGGCGCGTATCGCTTCTTGCGCACCTGCTGCATGTTCTCCAGGGAAATCATGTACATCGATTGCAGGATGACGATCATGATGATCCAGATCTGCCGGTCGCGCGTCATGATGTGGGTCTCAAGAAGATTGTACAGAACGGCGAACATCCAAATGCCCAGCAGCAAGCCGACGATCTTTCGATAACGCGGCGAGACGGTCAAAGCGATATAGACCGGCTGGAAGACACACGCATACAGACCGAGCAAAAGGCCGGGAATGCCGGTCGTGGCCAGAAGCTCCAGATACCCGTTGTGCGAATGTGCGACGTTGCCGGACCATTGATAGGGCGTCGACATCGCCAGCGCCGGCGATTTGTCGCCGACCTGCCAGAACGTCCCGAATCCGGCCCCAAGCCACGGATTGATGTTGGCGTAAGACAGGACGATCTCCCAGATCGCAACGCGCCCGGTGAACGATTTCGGATTGCTCAAAATGTCGGAGATCTGCGCGCTGAAAACACCGGCAAGCGCCAGGCCGGTTATGGCCATGACCAGCCCGAAGATGAAGAACATCAGCCGGCCGCCCTGGAAGCGAAGCAGGTAAAGATAGAACAGACTGGTCAGCAGGCAGGGAAACACAAAGGCGGTCGCCGTCTTGCCCTTCGTTCCGATCAGGAAAACAACGGCCGACAGAAACAGGACCACATCGATAACGCGCCGACGCGTTACAGCGAGATATCCGAACACGATCATTGAAACGGCCGTGATCGCCGACGCGTGGTTCTTGTGCGGCATGATCCCACGCCAAGCGCCGACAAGGGCGCGATCTTTTTCCGCCCCCGTGTGAACAGCCAATTCCGGCATGGCGATAACGGAAAGAAAATTGCAGATGAATAGAAATATCAGTGAATAATATACAAGTGTGAGAGCTCTCGAGCGGCCAAGATAAATCACGGTCGTCGCTGTTATAACGATCGCTATCGTCGCGAGCACGGACCGCTTGAATGAAACAAATGGGTCCACTGCCCAAACAGAACTGATCAAAGCCCACGCAAAGAGCATGATCAGAGCCGGGGAAAATTGAACGAGAATTCGCTTCCAGGCAAATGGAAGCGTCAATGCAAGTACCACCAAAAAGGTTGTTATATAGAAAACCTGCCGTACGATGTCACCTTGCGTGGCATCGACTTCAGCTGCCTGGAATTCGCCGGCTACTTTGCCGCCGAACGGCTGCCCGTTGACATAGATATATTCCAAAAAGAAAAAGAAAATACAGGCAATGAGGACCGGTACGGACAAATAATATTTAGGGCGAGTGAGAGGTGCGGGGCGATACACGGCGCCGAATTCACCTGTATTCATAATACCGCCCACCACAAACCGCATACAGTTTGGCAACAGACTTCGACAGATCGTAGAGCACGTTTACGCGGTCGCGCTCGAACGGCAGCCGCAGAGGCGTCGTCATGGCCGATGTGAGGAAGCCGGCGAGCGCCTTGGCTGTCGTCTTGATTTTGCCCTGCCATCCCGGCTCTCTGCGAAATCGGATCACCACATCGGATGTGCCAATTCGCCAACCCCGTCGCAGTACCCACGCAATACGAGCCCGGCTGGGCGGGATCGCCTCGAACACCTGCGCAGCCTGCACCCACGCGAACGTGCGCCCCTCCGACTGCCATCGTACAAATGCATCCGCATCCTCTCCGCCGATCTCGTTGAACGCCATGTCGAACCAAGGAGCGGGCGTCGTCTGCAGGCAGGACCGGACAATGAGGACGTTGTTGACACCCCATACGATGTCGCATGGACCGTCGGGTCTTTGTTCCGGAAGAAAGAGGCGGCAATGTGTCGCCCAAGCCGGTTTTGCGCCCTCAAACACTGAAACCACCGGACCCGCCACGATGTCGGCGCCGGTCGCCTGCTGCCCCTCGACCAGGGCGTCCAGCCATCCGGCATCCGGCCATTCGTCATCGTCGATCATAGCAACGTGCGTTGCATCGGGCGCGTCCAGCGCGCGGGCCACCAACGCGTTGCGGACATTGCATAATCCCCTTTCCGGGACAACGAATGCGTCGATGTCGAGCGGATATCCGGCGGCTTTCAAACCGGCAACGACGGCGATGCCCTCGCGTCCATCACCATCATTGTCGGCAACGTGAATCCGCACCGGGTGACGGGATGTCTGTTCGGTCAGCGAATCCAGCAGCCGGCGCAGGCCCTCAGGCCTGCGAAAGGTCGGGATCAAAACGGCAATGCACACCGGCGACGGTGTCTGGTGGTCTTTTCTACCGGCCGCGATAGGCCTGTGCCCAGGATCTTGGTGCATAGCCTGTCTCACCCGCCGGTTTGCGCCGAGGCGCCGGAAAACCGCCCCGCCCTGACAGCTTTCATAACCACCATCCGTGCACCCGGCCCCGTCAAGTGACCGTAATCCCACTGCACCGGCGTACCATCGGCCGTTCGGGTTACACATCGGTCATCCGCGGCACACAACAGCCGATATGTGGAGATATAGGTCGCCGGCGTCTCGGCGATGGCCCGGGACAGTACCGCGTCAACTTCGGCACGGCCGCGCCGGCGAGCCCCCTCTACGATCCGGGCATCGCCTCCGCGCTCTGCCTGTGCCAGGAGCCTTGCAAGCGATCCGTCATACTCCACGATCGGACCCATAACGTAGATGCGGGACACGCGCGCGGCCAGAAAATCGATCGTGCGGTGCAGATCCGGCAGATCTTCGGGAATCCATCGGGCTGAAATCACAACCGCGTCGAGCCGGTTCTGCTTCGTGAACTGCCCGAGCACATGATTGACGATTTCCGTGCACGGCCGCTCACCGCGCCCATCGAGCACCGGTTTGCAGCCGCTTGCCGTTGCCTGCAGCACGTTGGTGCCGGGCAATTCCCGGGCAAGCGCCTGCCAGAGGTGAGCGCCATGGCTGTCACCGATCAGCAGATAGTTCCGCTTGTCCGGCGATATTGCAAGACAGGTGCTGGTGTCGAAGTCCGAGGCGGTCTGGACATGGGAATCGATGAAGCAGGTGCCGCGGCGATAGACGTCCCGATCATCGTAGTCGATGTAAGCGGCAAGACGCAGCGTCTCGTTCGAAAAGCGCCCGGGAAACCCGGCTGCCAGAACCGGCACCAGCGCGAGAGCGATTCCGGCGCTCATCAGCGCCGCCGCGGATAGAATTACCCTTGCGCGCGGCGCCGCGCCAGCACGCCGGAACGGTTGTTCGATGTAGCGCCAGGACAAAGCGCTGACGGCGAGGCTGACGACAAAAATCAGCGCCATGTCAACCGCTTCGAGCGCCCGTCCGAGATGCAATTGGGTAAACACGATGATCGGCCAGTGCCACAGATAGAGCGAGTAGGATATGAGGCCGATGAAAACGGGACCACGCCATGACAAAAGGCGCGACACAAGCGTACGGTCATAGGACCCGCTGTAAATGACCAGCCCGGCGCCGACGCAGGGTGCGAGCGCGAGAATGCCCGGAAAATCGATGTATTTATGGTAGAACCAGACGCTTGCTGCAATCAGGCCGATGCCGAGAAGGCCCAGTGCTTCGGGGATCAGTCTCCATGTGAAACGGGGCAGGATGCCAAGCGCGAGAAATGCGCCGATCAGCAATTCCCACATGCGGAACACGACGATGTAGAACGCGGCTTCCTGCCGGTATGCCACCATCCACACGGAGAACAGGAACGACACCGCCCCAAGAACGACGAACAGGCCGGCTAAGGGCAATTTGCCGAAGCGGAACGTCGCCAGCAAAAGCAGCGGGAAGACCAGATAGAATTGCTCCTCGACGGAGAGTGACCAGGTGTGCAGGAGCGGATTGGTCTCGGCGGCAGCGGCAAAATAACTCGACGTTTCATACAGATACATGTTGGACACGAACATGATCGCGGCAATCATGTTCAAGCCGAGCGCTTCGAACTCGCCAGGAAACAACGTGACATATCCGACGGCCAGCGTGAACGCCATGACGGCAAAAAACGCAGGGAACAGGCGCCGTACGCGGCGTTCGTAGAATCGGGCAATGGAAAAGCGGGCGCTTGCCAGATCCTTCAGGATAATGCCGGTAATGAGATAGCCGGATATGACAAAAAAGACGTCGACGCCGACAAAGCCGCCCGGCGCCAATGGCACGCCGAGATGATAGGCGACGACCGGCAACACGGCGACCGCGCGAAGTCCGTCGATGTCGGGTCGATACGCTGTGCTTACGCTCTCGCCGATCGGATCGGTGTTCAGGAGGCCGCGCAGAGCGTTCATGGCATTGCCCACCGCCATCGGGCGGTATGCTTGCCCTGACTGACGCCTGGCGGACCATGACAGGGGTCGGACGCGCAGGCTCGTCCCCTGGCGGTCGATACGGTCGCTGCTACGACGGCCGGCCGGACGGTTGTTCCCATATGACAATGATCCGGGGAAGAGCTCTGGGCAGCGGGCCGATGATCTCCGGCTCGACGGGCGGTCAGGCGGAATCGCCCTCGACCGCGGGTCGATCCATGCGGGTTGCTCGTGTGTTGCTCAACAGCATGACCACGGCGACCGGATTGGTGGTCATGTACCGCCAGAACATCTGACGCGGGCGGGTCACCATGCGATGCAGCCATTCCAGGCCGGCCTTTTGCATCGGTTCCGGCGCTCGCTGATAGTCTCCGGCCACGAAGTTGAAGCAGCCACCGCAGGTGATCACCCACTGGCACTTAAGCCGGTCGCGATTGCGCGAGGCGAACAATTGCTCCCGTGGTTTTCCCATGCCAACCCAAACGATATCGGGCCGGGTCGCATTGATCTGGTCGACGACCGCTACTTCCTCGTCTTCCGTAAAGTAACCATCGCGATAGCCGACAATCTTCAGGCCGGGATAAAGCCGCTTCACTTCGGCGACGCACTGCGCGACGATCTGCGGGGTCGCGCCGAGAAGATAGACGCTCAGGTCTTTTTTCTCCGCGGCGCGGTTGATGTCGTGAAAGAGGTCGGTCGTTGCACTGCGCTCGCGCACAGGCGTTTTTGTCAGCCATCGCGACGCGATGACAAGCGGTTTGCCGTCCACGTGAATGATGTCGGCGTCCTCGAGAGATTGCCGATACCCGTCATGCTGCCGACTGAGCGCAAGCGCATGACCGTTCAGATCGAACAGCAGCTTTGCGTCGGAGCGCAACGGAAACGCCTTTGAAGTCTTCTTGCCGCTGACAACGTCGGTCAGTTCCGACCGGGTCAACCGGGAGACCTCAAATCCGCCGATAACGACACTTTCCGGTGACGCCACAAAATCCGCCTCAGATTTCACAGACAATACCAAGGTTGCAGTGCACACGTTCATACTTTGTATCGGCACTTTTTAACCAGAAAAGGGCAGGGCTCGTACCGGGCAGAATTTCTTCGAAGCAATGCCGCCTCATGGTTCGGTTCCCGCGTGATCGATGCGAGAATCGACGTCGCCCGTTTGCATGATCTCTGCCCAACCCTTTGCTTTGTCGATCTTTTTCAGATCATCGCGCCCCAGAGCGGGGCCGTGGATCGGTGTGGTATTCGCGCCAGTTTCACATCTGACCGCCGGCAATTGTGGCACTTCCGAAGCTTTGCAGAACCGAGCAGGGAACAGGCATGCCGCCTCATTGTGCGAACGTGGCGATATCATGGCCGATCCCTCGCTTACCGGGATTGTCCCCGGTTGCTTCCTGCGAGCATCACGCTGTCCGGGTCGTTCATCAAGGGCGTTCAAATCTCCGATAATGGCAATCCTGGCAATGCGTCGCACATCCCGACCGCTCCGACGAAGGCTATTGACTGCGGCAACCCACAACCGACAACCGTCCTGCATGTCCCTGCCAAAAGCCTGATCATGACGCATCGGCGACGTTTTCTCGAGCGCCGATCAATTGTCCATGCGGACCGCTCGGGTATTTCTCAACAGCATGAATACCGCGACCGGGTTGGTGGTCAGATATCGCCAGAACATCTGACGGGGGCGGGTTACCATGCGATGCAGCCATTCCAGGCCGGCCTTTTGCAAGGGTTCCGGTGCCCGCTGGTAGGCTCCCGTGACGAAGTTGAAACACCCGCCGCACGTGATTACCCATTGGCACTTAAGCCGCGCGCGATTGCGGGAGGAGAACAATTGTTCGCGAGGCTTGCCCATGCCGACCCAAACGATGTCCGGTTCGGCGGCATTGATCTGGTCAACGACGGCCGCCTCCTCGTCTTCGGTGAAGTAACCGTCGCGATAACCGGCGATCTTCAGGCCGGGATAAAGCCGTTTCACCTCGGAGACGCACTCCGCGACGATCTGGGGAGTCGCGCCGAGCAGGTAAATGCTGAGTCCTTTGCGTTCAGCAGCTTCGCTGATGTCATGGAACAGGTCGGTCGTTGCACTGCGTTCGCGCACCGGGGTTTTCGTCAGCCACCGCGATGCGATCACAAGCGGTTCGCCATCCACGTGGATGATGTCAGCATCCTCGAGGGACCTCCGGTAGCCGTCGTGCTGACGGCTGAGGGCGAGCGCATGTCCGTTCAGGCTAAACAACAGTTTTGCCTCGGAGCGTAAAGGAGCAGTCTCAGAAGTCGTCTTGCCGCTGACGACGTCCGTCAGTTCTGACCGCGATAGACGGGAGACCTCGAACCCCCCAACAATGACACTTTCAGGTGATGCCACGAAATTAGCCTCATATTTCACAGACAATACCAAGGTTGCACTGCAACCAAACGCCATTCCTACCGGCACTTTTTAACCAGAAAAGGGCAGGGCCAGTGCCAGATCGAATTTCTTGGAAACCAAATTGCGGCGCGGACGACGACGGCATGCAATCCGGGCCGGGCGCAACCTCGGCACACCGAAATCACCTCCGCCCATACGATTGTTTTTAAAAAACTTTCTGGATCTTACCCAACAGAAGAACAAATGTATGCACGCCGAACTTCCTCGCTGACGCACCGGAAATCACCACCACTTTTCTTTGTTTCAGGCCGGGATTCTATAGTCTCCGACGCTCATTCGCAGCGCGAAAAGGATGAACATGGCGACATCGTGGCTAAAATCGGATTAACTGCTTTTTCCACGTTTGTTGCGAAGGGGAGACAGCCCAGATCGCGCGACCGTGGCGCGACGGACGCTTCGGCAGGCGCGACTGGCACCATCGAAATCCGCGGCCTTGTCAACACGAACATGATGTGTTCATCCAAAGCAGCTACCTTCGGTGGCCCCTGACATAACGGGCACAGGATTACCCATGGCTGGAGAAACAATCCTCGCGGTAGGCGGGGCCGGCTATATCGGATCGCATACCTGCCTGCTTCTCGCGGAACATGGCTATCGCCCGGTCGTCTACGACAATCTGTCAAACGGCCACGAGGAGTTTGCACAATGGGGTCCGTTGGAGCGCGGTGACATTCGCGATCGAAACCGCCTCGATGAAGTACTGGGCCGGCACAAACCCGCTGCGATCCTGCATTTTGCGGCGCTGATCGAGGTCGGGCAATCGGTACACGACCCGATGGCGTTCTACGAAAACAATGTCATGGGATCGCTGACGTTGTTATCCGCCGCCCATGCGGCCGGCGTCGATGCGCTTGTCTTTTCGTCTACCTGCGCGACCTATGGCGTGCCAAACCGCCTGCCAATCGACGAAACCCATCCCCAGGACCCGATCAATCCATACGGCCGGACGAAATGGATCGTCGAACAGGCTCTGACGGATTACGGCCAGGCGCACGGCCTGCGGTCTGTGATTCTGCGGTATTTCAATGCCGCCGGTGCCGATCCGGAGGGCCGGATCGGCGAATGGCACAGCCCGGAGACCCATGCCGTCCCCCTCGCCATTGAGGCAGCGCTCGGTCGGACAGGCGGCTTCAAAATCTTCGGCGACGATTATGAAACCCGGGATGGAACATGCGTGCGCGACTATATCCATGTCATGGATCTCGCCGATGCCCATGTGCGGGCCGTCCGGCACCTGATCGACGGCGGGGACTCAACGGCACTGAATCTCGGAACCGGAACCGGGACGACGGTGAAGGAATTGCTGTCGGCTATCGAGACGGCATCCGGTCGTCCGTTCCCGGTCGCGACCGATGCCCGTCGTGACGGCGATTCACCGACGCTCGTCGCCGACAATGCCAAGGCCCGCGAAGTGCTCGGCTGGCAACCGACGCGAACGCTCGATGATATTGTCGGGACAGCATGGAATTGGCATGCGCGATCAAACGTCGACCGCGCCAAGGAAGCTTCTTAAAGCGGTTCCGGGTTAGGTCGGGCGCCGAGGTACCGCGCTTCGCGGGTCAGATCCTGCGGCGGGGAAAATCGGCTCGTCTGATGTGGCGGTGATAATAAGTACCCGGCGAGCGAGCCGTCATAAGATTTTCGTAGACCCGCTTCGGCACGTCCTGGATAACGTAGATCGATCCCTGTTTGAATTCGACCTCAAGGAGCGACGAGTCCGGATCGTAGCCAACCGAAGAGATTTCACGAGACTCAATGGGCGAACGCTCCATGCACCTGCCTCCTGCACCCGCAATGCGACCCGATCGCAACGATGCGAACGGCCCTTTGCTGATCCTGCCAAGGCGCTGTCCCTGATCGTGCGGGCAACACGTATGGCGTTAACCGATCCTTAAGGATCACGGATCAATTCGGCTATTTGGTGTCGGATTCGTGGCAAATGGTCAGACGATGGCACTCAGGCTTACGGCGTCCGCGACGCCGACAGGCCCTGTCCGCCGGGATGGATACCCGCCGGACGAATTCTACGTTTCTAACCCCCAAACCTCAATCAGAAGCCGGCAAACCAATCAGGATCGTTCATGTCGAGTCGCGTGAAGTCGACATGGTCGGAGGTAATGTCGCCGGCTTCCACGCCGACCAGAACAAGCCGGCCGATCGCGCCCGAGTCGCTGTCTGTATATTGGATCTTGGTACCCGAAACGCCATCGTAGTCGTACGCCTCGACGATCACATCGTCGAAACCGCGCTCGTCTTGCGAATTGAGAACGACCCGGTCCTTGGCCGTATCGAAATCCTGGACGTAGACAAAGGTATCGGAATCGTCGGCAAAGACAGTATCGAACCCGGCGCCGGTGGTGATCCGATCGTAGTCGCCGCCGGCGTGAATCAGATCGTTGCCTTCGCCGGCATCGATTTGCTCAAGGCCGTCGCCACCGATGATCACATCGTCGCCGAGCCCGCCTTTCAGCGTATCGCTGCCGGTCCCGCCCTTGAGAATGTCGTTACCGGCCTGCCCGTCCAACATATCGTTGCCGCTGTCGCCTGACACAAAATCGTCGCCGTCACCGCCGCTGATATCGTCGTAGCCTTCGCCGCCGGCAATCGTATCATCCCCGGCCCCGCCCAGCACGGTGTCGGCGCCATTGCCGGCTTCGATCCGGTCGTCGCCGGCCTGGCCGATGAGCCGGTCGCTGCCGCCGAGACCGAAGAGCGATCCGCCCCCGGTATCGGCATAGAGAATATCGGCGGATTCCGTGCCGGTGCTGGATTGCGAAACGGTGATCGTCTGGCCGTCGGCATCGCGATAGACGAACAAAAAGTTCCGGCCTTCTATGGTCTGCGGGTCGACCCCACCGAGCACCACGAAGTGTTTTTCCCCGGTATCGGCGTCCTTGTAGTAGACCACCGTCGAGGGTCGGTCCTCCCACGTCGTGGCATTGATTTCGAGCGCCGAGAAAGACGCCTTCTCGTATCCGGTGCGAATTTCGATGCGGTCATGGGCAACATCGAAGTCCGTGACGTAGGTGGCATGGTCGGCATCATCCAGGATGATCAAATCCGACCCCGCACCGGTTTCGATTCGATCGTAGTCGCCCCCGGCGGAAATGATGTCGTCCCCATTTCCGGCCCGGATGTCCTCCTTACCGGCTTCGCCAATGATGGTGTCGTCGCCATCCGACCCGATCATCGTGTCGGACCCCGTGCCGCCGATCAGCGTATCGTTGCCCGATTGGCCGTAGAGCGTGTCATTGCCGGCAAGACCGGACAGCGTGCCGCCACCGGTATCGGCGTATAACGTGTCGTAATATTCTGTACCCAGTCCTTCGTTGGACACGGTAATGGCCTGGCCGTTCTCACGGGCATAGACGAAGGAGAAGTGCCTGGAAGCAACGGTATCGGGTCCGACTCCTACCAGTACGATCCAGTGTTTTTCACCGGTGTCGGCATCAAAATAGTAGACGTTGGTCGACGCCGTGCCTTCCCAGTCCGCCGCCGTGATCTGAAGCGCGGAGAACGACGCTTTGGAATAATCGGTACGGATCTCGACCTTGTCCGACGCGACATCGAAGTCGGTCACGATCGTTACGTGGTCGGAATCGTCCACCACGATCGTGTCGCTGCCGCTCCCCGTGGTGACGATGTCGTATTCGCCGCCGGCCATGATGATGTCGTTACCCGAGCCGCCATCGATGACGTCCTTGCCAGCCTTTCCGAAAATCGTGTCATTGCCGCCGCCGCCGAGCAGCGTGTCCGACCCGGATCCGCCGTCAATCGTATCGTCACCGCCCTGGCCGTTCAGCGTATCGTTTTCGCCGTGACCGTACAGCGTACCGCCGCGCGTATCGGCGTACAGCACATCCGCGTCCTCGGTGCCGTGGCTGGTCCGCGCCACAGTGATGACGTCACCGTCGCCGTTCCGGTAGACAAAGCTGAAATGGCGGCCGTCGACCGTGTTCGGTTCGACCCCTTCCAGGACGATCCAGTGTTTTTCACCGGTATCGGCATCTTTGTAGTTAACGACGGTCGAGGCCACGCCGTTCGATGTCGTGTCATTGATTTCAAGCGCCGCGTACGACGCCTCTGAATAACCGGTCCGGATCTCGATGCGATCGGAGCCGACATCGAAATCGCTGACGTAGGTTACATGGTCGGCGTCGTCGAGCACGATGGTGTCGGAACCACCGCCAGTTTCGATCCGGTCGTAATCGCCGCCGGCCGAAATGATGTCGTCGCCGGCGCCGGCTCGGATGTCGTCCTTTCCGGCTTCGCCGAAAATGGTGTCATTGCCGTCGGATCCGACGATCGTATCGGCACCGCTGCCGCCGTACAGCGTGTCGTCACCTGCCTGGCCGTACAGCGTGTCATTGCCGGACATGCCGGAAAGCATGCCGCCGCCGGTATCGGCGTAGAGCGTATCGCTCGATCCGGTCCCCGACTGGTTCTGAGCCACAGTGATCATCTGGCCCGCCTGATCGGAATACACAAAGGTGATGTGCTGGGGCCCGATATCCTCCGGCCGGATACCGGCCAGTGTGATCCAGTGCTTTTCGCCGTTGTCGGCATCCTCATAATACACGATCGTCGAAGCTTGGCCGTTCCAGGTCGTGTCGAGAATCTGCAACGAGGAAAACGATGCCTTGGAATAACCGGTCAGGATTTCGATGCGATCCGCGGTCGTCGAGAAATCGGTCACGATGGTGGCGTGGTCGGCATCGTCGACAACGATCGTATCGGATCCGGACCCGGTCGTGACAACATCGTAATCGCCACCGGCCCTGATCGTATCATTGCCGCCGCCGGCATCGATGTCGTCCTTGCCGGAACCCCCGAGGATCGTATCGTCCCCCCAACCGGCGATGATGGTGTCGGTCCCGGAGCCGCCATCGATCATATCCGACCCGGACATGGCCTCGATCGTATCGTTACCGGCACCCCCCTCGATCGTGTCGTTGCCCTCGCGACCGAAGAGCACGTCATTGCCGGCTTTGCCGATCAGTTCGGCACCGGACCGATCGGCGTAGAGCGTATCGGCAACGTCCGTGCCTTCCTGATATTTCGAGACCTCGAAGGTCGTACCGTCCCCGCTGGTGTAAACGAACTTGAAGTGACGGCCCTCAACGGCCTCGGGGTCCACGCCGGCCAGAATGATCCAGTGTTTTTCGCCGGTTCCCGCCTCATAGAAATAGACGATCGTCGACGCCTGACCGTTCCAGGTCGTGTCATGGATTTCCAGCGCATTGAAAGTCGCCTGGGAATAGGCGGTGCGGATCTCGACCCGGTCGGAGCCGACATTAAAGTCGGTGACGATTGTTGCGTGATCGGTGTCATGGAGCAGGACCGTGTCCGAGCCTGAACCGGTTTCGATCAGGTCGTAATCCCCTCCGCCGCGCAGGACATCATCGCCCGCACCCCCGCGGATATCGTCCTTGCCGGCTTCGCCAAAGATCGTGTCGTCGCCGTTTGAGCCGACAAGCGTATCGTTACCGGTTCCGCCATACAGCGTGTCGTCGCCGGATTGGCCGTACAACGTGTCATTGCCGGCCATGCCTTTCAGCGTGCCGCCGCCGGTATCTGCATACAGACGATCCGCACCGGTCTCACCGGTCGTGGTCTGCGAAACGGTAATCGTGCTGCCGTTTTCGTCGTCGTAATGGAACAAAAAATGCCGGCCGCTGAGTTCGGCGCGCTCAACGCCGATCAGCTCAATCCAGTGTTTTTCGTTGGTGTCGGCGTCGCTGTAGACGATCCGCGTCGACGCCTCGCCGCCGATCACCGTATCGGCGAACTCCAACGCCGAAAACGATGCTTGAGAATAACCCGTGTGAATTTCGATCTGATCGGATTCCGGATTGAAATCAGTCACCGTCGTTGCGTGATCCGCATCGTCCAGCACGATCCGGTCGGCGCCCGTTCCGGTCGTAATGACGTCATAATCGCCGCCGGCGTCGATAATGTCGTTCCCCCGGCCGGTATCGATTGTGTCCTTGCCGGTACCGCCGGTTACCGTGTCGTTGCCGTCGTTGGAGCGAATGAAGTCGGTGCCTGAACCGCCATCGATCAGATCGGAACCGTCGGCTGATTCCAAAAAGTCGTTGCCGCCGCCGCCTTCCAGCGTATCGTGGCCACCGTTGCCGCGGAGCGTATCGTTGCCGCTGCCGCCTTTCAGCGTGTCATTCGAACCATCGCCGTTCAGTGTGTCATTGCCCTCGGCGCCATCCAGATAGGCACCGGCCGCGCGGGCGGTCAGGATATCGCCGTTGTCGCCACCGACCGCATGGGTGTGCGTGATCGTGTTTTCGCCGAAGATATCGGTGGGCGGGTGCTGTGACGATCCGGGCGAAACCGCGGCCCAGGCTAGCTGCGAATAGCCGTCGCCTTCGATATCGTAGTCGATGATCTGGCTGTCGACGCGCACGACATTGCCGCTGTCGATCCCGCCATGGAAATTGATGTCGCGGTTCGTCGAACTGACATGAATGTCGTTGTTCGCCTCCGCGCCCCAGGCGTCGAATTCAAGCGCATGGCGGTGATTGTCGAGGGTCAGGTTGCTGAAGGAAGAGTCAAAAACCTCGTTCAGCAAAATACCGCGTCCGTTGCCCCCGTCACCCTTGTTGTGGGAGCCGTCGGCATGCAGTTCGTCTGCCGTCACATTGCGGGCGCGGATGAACGCGAAGCCGTTGCTCGGTGCATCAATGACGGATATGTCGCTGATCGTGAGGTCCTCGACACCCTGGGCCCGCACGGCGGCGACGTTAAGATACTCTTCCAATGTGTTAGAAAAATCGTAGTGGTTCGGCGCCGTATCGATCGCATAGCGCACGGTGAACCCGGATAACTCGACGTCTTCGATAAGGTCGTGTTTTTCGATGATCGCCTTGTCGGCGTCGAAGTCTTGAGCCAGCGTTGACGAGAGGTGAACCGTATCACCATCGATGGCAACGACTTCGACCAGGACTTCGCGTAGCGGACGGGTTTCCCATTTGTCCTCCGGCAGGTCGCCATATCCCGGCCGCTCCGCCAAGGCCGCGTCGTTTTCCTGATAAATCCGGATCGTGTCGCCAACCGACAAGTCGGATGCGGCGGCTGTCACAATGTGTTTGTCGCTGGCCTCTGTCGGCTGCGCAAGAGTGCCTACCTGCTCGAAATCGTTGCTGTAGATCACAACGCCCGAGTTCTCATTGCCCGGATCGAAGTCAAATGTCAGAGTAACTTCATCCGCGCCCGCACCTTCGACGCGAATGTCGTCGCGGGTAATGCGGATACTCTGATCGAAAGTGTAGGACCCTGCCGACAAGAAGATCGTCGACCCGGGTTCCGCGGTTTCGATCAGTGCATTGAGATCCTGGGCAGAAATTCCGGGAGATACAGTGTAGTTCGCCATTTAAGGAACTCCGCTACAGGAAGCGTTTTTTTCTTACGCTCTTAACAAATGATTTACTATTTATACTTCCAAATCCAAGTACAGTCATATTATTTCTCCTCGTAGAAAGAATATTATCCGCCGCTTCTGACTGTATTTTCTATCACAGGGGTCATAATATTTATCGAAGTCATTGAATTGGATTTGTGAAAAAATTTATATTTTTTATTACAGTTTTTATTAATCAGCACTTTTTCATACATCCGTATCTGTATGTATTATTGCGCGGATTCGTGGAAACGATGCCGATAGTTGCTGAAGAGCATGCGAAAAGACCGAGGGAATTCCAGGACTGGCCTCGCGAATCTTATACTGTCATAAACCGACTTTTTTTTGACAACTTCAAGGCCGCGTTTTTTTGATCAAACACGGCTTGATATATTATAAAGTAATTCTGCGACCTCCGGTTGCCGCTCGGCGAGACTCCGGGTGCCTCACACCGAATGCCCGGATTGGCGTCCTTACTTTGACCTTATACGTTTGACAGGTGACGGCATTGAAATCGCCCGCGGTTGACGATACGTCAGCACGGGCGTTTTGCGGTGCAACATCGCAGCGCGTGGATCGGCGAACCAAGCAACGAGGGAATTATGCGGCTAGTAATGATCGGATCCGGGTATGTCGGGCTTGTCTCGGGGGCATGTTTCGCCGATTTCGGCCATGATGTCGTATGCGTCGACAAGCTGGAATCAAAAATCGATTCCCTGAAACGCGGCGAAATCCCCATTTTCGAACCCGGCCTCGACGCCATCGTGGATTCCAACACCAAGTCCGGCCGACTGAGCTTCTCCACTGATCTCACCGAAGCCGTAGCCGACGCCGATGTCGTTTTCATAGCCGTGGGCACGCCGTCGCGCCGCGGCGACGGACACGCCGATCTCAGCTACGTTTTCGCCGCAGCACGCGAAATCGCTGAAGCCGTACAGGGCTTTACCGTCGTGGTAACCAAGTCGACCGTGCCGGTCGGAACCGGAGATGAGGTCGAGCGGATCATTCGCGAAGTCAATCCGGACGCCGATGTCACCGTCGTGTCCAATCCGGAATTCCTGCGCGAAGGCGCGGCTATCCACGATTTCAAGAGACCGGACCGAATCGTCGTCGGTCTTGATGACGACCGGGCGCGTGACGTGATGACGGAGGTCTATCGGCCGCTCTACCTGAACCAGTCGCCTTTGGTGTTCACCACCCGCCGCACGTCCGAACTCATCAAATATGCCGCGAATGCCTTCCTCGCGATGAAGATCACGTTCATCAACGAAATCGCGGACTTGAGCGAACGGGTCGGCGCCAATGTACAGGATGTATCGCGCGGCATCGGTCTGGACGGGAGGATCGGCGCGAAATTCCTGCATGCCGGACCCGGGTACGGCGGATCCTGCTTCCCGAAGGATACGCTGGCACTTGCAAAAACCGCCCAGGATCACGACGCGCCGATGCGCCTTATCGAGACGACGATTTCCATCAACGACAACCGGAAACGGGCCATGGGCCGCAAGGTGATCTCGGCGGCGGGCGGCGATGTGCGGGGCAAGAAAATCGCCGTGCTCGGCCTGACCTTCAAACCCAATACCGACGATATGCGCGACAGCCCTGCCATTGCCATCGTGCAGACCCTTAACGATGCGGGCGCCCGCGTCGTGGGTTACGATCCGGAAGGCATGACGAATGCCCGTGAGGCGATCGATAGCCTGGAATGCGCGCCGGGACCCTACGAGGCCGCCGCCGAAGCGGATGCCCTGGTTATCGTGACCGAATGGAACCAATTCCGAGCGCTCGATCTGCCGCGCCTCAAATCGGTGATGAAGACCCCGGTTTTAGTGGATCTGCGCAACATCTACCGCAAGGACGAGGTCGAAAAACACGGGTTCGAGTATTCGAGTGTCGGCCGGTCAGACTAGGACTTTTCCACATCATCTCAGGCGGTAACGCCTCGCGTACCTGCCTGAGGCGGGGCCTTGTGGTGGACCCGGGGGCACCACCATGCGCCCACCAGGTAGCGGCATTCGGCCCGGCGGGCCGGTGATACCCAAAAAACCCAAATTACCCCAA
>JBCDLT010000042.1:0-53457 GCA_038745065.1 Pseudomonadota bacterium
GTATCGGCTCTTCCGTGGTCAGGAACAGGGCCTGCAGACCGTCTCTTTCCATGAGACCTTGCAACCGCTCGAGCCGGGTTTCGAATTCGCTCTCGGGAAAGCCGCGTTCCGGAGCGGACGAGGCAGGTTTGGACGCAATCGGTAGATCTGACATGCCGCGATCCAGTGCTTTGGCGGGTCGGGACGCGAGGGTGACGCGTGTCGCGCGCTCTTTCAAGGTTGTTGCCGGGCCGTATCAGCCGATGGCATAAGAGAAAAAAAGGAGACCGCATGACGATACCCACCGGCAAATCAGGCGCCTTCTACCAACGGGACCGGACCTGGCATCCGCCGGCCTATTCGCCCGGTTACAAGACGAGCGTCGTGCGCTCTCCGAGCAAGGCACTCCTCTCCCTCGACAACACGCTGTCGGAAATCACCGGGCCGGTATTCGGGCACGACACGATCGGTGCCCTCGACAACGACCTGATCCGCAACTTTGCCAAGGACGGCGATCCGATCGGACAGCGCATCGTCGTGCACGGACGCGTGCTCGACGAGGACGGCAGACCTGTACCGGACGCGCTGATCGAGGTCTGGCAAGCCAATGCCGGCGGGCGGTACCGGCACCGGAACGAAGGTTACATGGCGCCGCTTGATCCGAATTTCGGCGGGTGCGGACGCGTGCTGACGGATGAGTCGGGAGCCTATAGCTTCCGGACGATCAAACCCGGCGCCTATCCCTGGCCGAACGGCGTCAACGATTGGCGTCCGGCGCATATTCATTTCTCGCTGTTCGGCACGGCTTTCGCCCAGCGCCTGATCACTCAGATGTATTTCGAAGGCGATCCGCTGATTCCGCTTTGCCCGATCGTCAACACGATTCCCGATCCGACTGCCATCGGTCGCCTAGTGGCGGCCCTCGACATGCAGAACACGGTTCCGATGGATGCCCGGGCTTACAAGTTCGACATCGTCCTGCGCGGCCGGCGGGCGACGCTGTTCGACAACCGGCGGGACGGCTTGTGATGGTGCAGGATCTCAACCGCCTCAAGGAATCGGCCTCTCAGACCGCCGGCCCCTATGTGCATATCGGATGCACACCGAACTTTTCAGGCATAGACGGCGTCTATCCCGCCGATCTCGGTAGCCGGATGGTCGGGACAAATCCGCAGGGACGCCGCATCGTCCTGACCGGATCGGTCTTCGACGGCACGGGCACGCCGTTGCGCGACGCGCTGGTCGAAATCTGGCAGGCGGATGCGAACGGCATCTATCCGTCGCCGTCGGATCCGCGCGGCGAGGCGGATCCTGACTTTGCCGGTTTCGGCCGCTGCGCCACCGATCTCGACAGCGGAATCTATCGCTTCGAGACGGTCAAACCAGGTGCCGTTCCATTCAAGAACGGAACCGCCATGGCGCCGCATATCTCGATGCTGATCTTCGCGCGCGGTATCAATATCGGCCTGCATACGCGCGTCTATTTCGCCGATGAGGAAGCCGCCAACGCGGCGGATCCCGTGCTGTCGCGGATCGAGCATCGCAACCGCGTGCCGACGCTCGTGGCGGCGATGGACGGCGATACCTATACGTTCGACGTGCGCTTGCAGGGCGAACGCGAAACCATCTTCTTCGACATTTAGCGCGGTTCTGGGTTAGAGAGAACCGCTCTAAAACCGATTTGGAAACCATGACGACACCTTGCATCATCACGGTCGCGATCACCGGTTCGGTCGCCACCAAGAAAGACAATCCCGCAGTCCCGATCTCTGTCCCGGAACAGATCGAATCGACCCAGGCCGCCTTCGAAGCGGGCGCGACGCTGGCCCATTGCCATGTGCGCAAGGACGACGGGTCGCCCTCGTCCGATCCGGAGCGTTTCGGGCTCTTGCTCGACGGCCTGCGAAAACACTGCCCGGGCATGATCGTACAATTGTCGACCGGTGGGCGGTCGGGCACCGGCCGCGAGCGCGGCGGCATGCTTCCGCTGGCGCCTGACATGGCGTCGCTGTCGACGGGGTCGGTGAACTTTCCCACCCGTGTGTACGAAAACAGCCCGGAACTCATCGACTGGCTGGCTGCGGAAATGCAGGCGCATGACGTGAAGCCGGAGGTCGAGGCCTTCGATCTTTCGATGATCTTCCAGGCCGTGCGCATGGCGGAAGACGGCCGGATCATCGGCCCGCTGCACGTGCAATTCGTGATGGGCGTGCGCAATGCAATGCCGGTGGACCGGGAAGCGTTCGAATTCTTCGTGGCATCGCTGAAACGGCTTGCGCCGACCGCGACGTGGACCGGCGCGGGCATCGGCAAGGATCAGATCACGCTCAATCGGTGGTCGCTTGAATTGGGCGGGCATTGCCGCACGGGCCTGGAGGACAATATCCGGCTCAACCGTGAAACGCTTGCGCCCTCGAATGCGGCGCTGGTCGAACGGGTCGTCGACCTGTGCCCTGAATACGATCGGCATCCGGCCAGCGTGGCGGAAGCCCGAAAATTGCTGTCGCTGCCGGAAGCGGCGTGATCCGCTGCACCTGACTTTGCGTCAAAAAACAACGGCGGGGCAAAGACTGCCCCGCCGTCAGTTTACTGTTTCCCGCGGCAATTGCCGGGATCAGGCCGGAGCGAGCTGCTTCTTCCTGAAACGCAGAAAGCCGAGCGAGGCAAGCGCGGCCAGGATCAGGTAGATGCCGGCCGGAAGCGGAACCGGCGCAATCGGGTCGCCCTGACGGGTGATGTTGGAGCTGTTCATGGTCGACGTGCCGCCCGAAGGCCGCTGGTAGACCAGATCGCCACCCGTCCATTCGATCCAGATGGCATCGAACAGCCGTGCATCGTCAGCGACCGAAAACCCGAAGATCAATTCGTCAAATTCCGAGGCGCCGCCGTTGATCGGGTTGGTGCCGTTATAGAAGTTGACGATGGATCCGCCGCCGCTCGTGAACCCGCCGATCAGATCGGCAGCCGAATTGATGTCCACGATTCCGGCGCCGGGATTGACCCCTTCACGATTGTCGATCCCCCACAGACCGAGAAAATTGCCGTTGCTCAGCGCAAAGACCTGCTGGGTGCCCCCACCCTCGACCTGAAGGCCGGTAATGGCCGCCGCCTTGCTTTCAGTTGTCATGATTATTCCGGCGCCCATAACGAGCGCCAATGCGGCAAAGGTAACTCGCGAGAACATTTTTTCTCCTTTTGTCCTCGAATACCGATTCCGCACACACCGGAAACGTGTCTAGCCGGTTTAAGGGAGCGCGGCAAGTTACACGTGCCAGGTGTATCCGTATCGTGGCGGAACGACTGCCGCGTGTCGCAAGACCTCGGGTCCGCCCGGTTTACCGGGGTCGTAGGGAGGCCAGGTAGGCAATGACATCGGAGACCTGGACCGGCGTCATGTGAATCACCGGCATGTCCGGATGGCCGGTGACGATGCCTTCGGAAAACCCTTCTTCGAGCGCATCGATCGGGTAAAGCCGATAAACCTCCCGCAGCGGCGGCGCGCCCAGATGCGGGCTTTCTCCCGTGGCGTCGATCGCATGGCAACCGGCACAAGTCTGCTCAAGGAAACGCCTTCCGTGGGCGACCGGTTGAACCCACGCGATCCAGGCTGCCAGCGCCTCGGCCTGATCGGCCGACATTTCAAAATGCGGCATGTCGCTGTGCCGCGGGGTCGCTTTCGTCAGAAGCATCTCGGCAATGGTGTCGACAGGCACCCGCTCGGACATCATCCAGAAAGGCGGCGCGACCCGATGGGTGCTGGCGCCCTGCAGGTCGATGGCATGACATTCGGCACAATTGGCCTCGGCAAGGCCCTTGCCGCGGGCCGCTTTCGCCGGGTCCGGTCGCACCGTATCCGCACCGGCATGCGCCACCAGCCCTATGGCCAGCACCAAGGCACAAGCGACGAGGGTTTTTCCGACAGACCGGTTCATGGGCACCTCTTGGGAATCGATTCAATCGAAAAGATGCCGGGGAAGCGCGACACTTGCCTTGCGGGAGATCAAGGCCCGGTTCAGTCAAACATGAGGGGCCGGTCAGGGTCAGGTGAGCCGCAGCCGCGCCTTGTGGGCTTCGCGGATATGGCGTCGCCCGGCCATGTCGGCGCGGTCGAAATCCCGCGCCTCGATCGCGTCGACGATCGCCTCGTGCTCCTCGATGGCCGCCTTGCGCCGGTCGGCGTCACTGAAGGTCGTGCCATCGAGAAGAAGCAGGGATTGTTTCATGTGATCGATCTGGGCGGCCAGATAGGAATTGTGGCCTGCCAGCGTCAGACGGCGATGGAACGCGCGATTGGCGGCCGCCAGTTCATAGGGATCCGCGCCGCGCGTCCTGTCGCGCGCCACCATCTCCCGCAACAGGGCGATTTCCGCTTCACTGGCATGCTGAGCGGCGAGGCGGGCGACCATGCCCTCGAGCACTTCGCGCACCACATACAATTCGTTCAGCTGATCGTTGTCGAGCGTCGGTATCACCATGCCGCGATTTGGCTGGTGCACGGCCAGGCCCTGCGCCTCAAGACGTTTCAAGCCTTCGCGGATCGGTGTGCGACTGACGCCGAATCGATCCGCCAGGTCGGTCTCGCGCAGCCGGGTGCCCGGTTTCAGGTCGCCCTTTTCGATCGCGGTGACAAGCGCGGTATAAATGTCGTTTCCATTGGCGGTAGCCACGGCTTTGTCTCTTGGCAATCTATTATGCATACATTAGTATACAAAATTCGATCTCCTGACAAACGGGACCTGACTTAGAGTCCACGAGGGCCGTGCTTTCTGCCCTTTTATCAGGTTTCCTTCCCGTCCCGCCGGTGCGCCCCGATGCTCGAACCGCTTCAGACCCTCCTGGACCTCTACGGTGTCTGGACGCTCGCCCTTATCGGTCTTTTGGCGCTCATTACCTCGGCGATCCATGGTGCGACGGGCATTGCCGGCGGGTTTCTCCTATCCGCGGCGCTGGCGCCGCTGATCGGCGTCAAACCGATCGTGCCGCTGATCTCGGTTGCACTTCTGATCAGCCATTCATCGCGGGCCATCCTGAACATCCGCGACATCGACGTGAAGGCGTTTTTCTGGGTCACGCTGCCTGCCGTACCGTGCATCGTGGCGGTCGCCGTCCTTTACGGTCGCATGTCGGCCAGCACAATCGCCCTCGTTCTCGGCTTGGTGATCCTGTCGTCCATCCCGATGCGCCGCTGGGCGCAATCGCGTGCGATCCGGGCCGGGCGAAATACGCTGCATGGAGCGGGCGCGGTCTACGGTGCGCTGTCCGGCGCATCGATCGGACCAGGCATGCTTCTGGTGCCGTTCCTGCTCGGCTATGGCCTGACAAAGGAAGCGTTTGTCGCCACGCTGGCGCTGATCGCGTTGGTCACGAACATCTCGCGGGTCTCCGTGTATGGCAGCACGGATCTGCTCGATCCGACCTTTGTGGCACTTGGGATCTGCGTCGGGCTCGTCACGATTCCCGGCAACTGGATCGGGCGTTCGGTGCTGCGTCGCATGACAAATGAATCGCATGCGGGCTTCGTCGACATCCTGACCGTTGTGGGTGCCGCGAACTTCTTCTGGCTGGCTTACCAGAATTTTTAAGGCGGCTGGCGTCAGGTCGACGGCAGGTCCCCGGCGAGAGCCTCGGGCACATAAACGAGACCCTCGAACAGTTTGCGCGCTGTTCTCAACAAACCGGCCGATGCCATTTCAAACGTGCCGTCCGCAATCTGGTAGTCGAACACGACATCGATCTCACCGAGCGGGTGTTCGATCGCGATATGCGCCGGGACACCGTCCGGAAGCGTGGCGATGCCGTCGGCGACAGTGCCCGGAGCGAACAGACAGGAACCGGTGCAGATGGCGCCGGTCGTCGCATAAGTCGGATGACATTGCCAGGGCATGAAATAGCGGGCGGTCACGGCGCCGCCCGATCGTGGCGGCGCAAGGATTGCAAATTTCGGGACGACCGAGGACGCGACATCGCCGAGGCCCATGCGCGTGCCGGCTTCGAGCCGGATCGCCTCGATCCGCTCGAAAAAAGCGCGGTTGTCATCAAGCGCTTCGCGCGATTCGGTTCCGGAAACACCGAGATCCGCCGCGCGGGCAATGACCATCGGCATGGCGACATCGATGCATGTGACGTCTACACCGTTGATCGTGTCGAGGGGACTGCCGGTGGGGAACAGGGCGCCGGTCTTTGAGCCGGTCACGTTCATGAAATTCAGCACGACCGGTGCGGCGGTTCCCGGCACACCGTCGATGCGGGCCTCGCCGTCGTAGCGAACCCGGCCGTCCGGCGTTTCGACAATCGCCTCGATCAGGCCGCCGGTGTTGACGTTGCGGATGCGCACGGCGGTCTGTTCGCCGTCCGGCTTCACGAGACCCATTTCGAGCGCGGCGGGACCGACGCCGGCGAGAATGTTGCCGCAGGAGGGCGAAAAGTCGACGTTGTCCGCGTCAATGCCGACCTGCCCGAACAGGTAATCGATTTCGGCCCAGTCGTGGTCCGACGGCGACAGAATGGCCGTCTTGCTGGTCGTCGGCTGGGCTCCGCCGATCCCGTCTACCTGGAGCGGCGAGGCGGATCCCATGGCAGCAGCCAGGACCCGGGCCATGCGGTCCCGGTCCGTGGGCAGGTGGGCTGCGTTGAAATAGGGGCCGCGCGACGTGCCGCCGCGCATCATGATGCAGGGGATTGCGTTTTGTGCGGTCATGGCCGGGGTCCTCCCCAGCCATGACCCGTGTGATTATCGCGGCGGGGCCGGATCAGCGCCTCTGCGGAAACCGGTCGGCGAATTCGGCCGGCAATCCGGCAGCGACCAGGTCTTCGCGTCGCGGTTTGCGGTGCGCAGAGATGGCGGTCGTCAGGTTCTGGGCGGCCCGGATACGATCGAGAAGACGTAGCATCATGGCAGGGCTCCTTTCGGTTTTGCTGCGGTGCAGCATTTTGGTTGCTTCTCATGTAGCCCTCCTTCAGGCAGGGCGGTAGGTCCTGATCGGCATGCCGGCCATGTCGGTGTGCATGGCTCCGTCACCGGATCAGGATCCATCCGCCTTCTGTTCGGTTGCGTGGCGCACGAGCGCGGCGAAGCGATAAAGCCCATGGACAAATTTTCCGTAGGGCATGGTCAGGAACAAGGCGAACACAACACCGAGATGAATCGCCAGCAAGGTATTCATTGCCGCCGTTTCGCGCAGGACGAGCAGGGCCAGCCCCGTCAGGCTCGTCAGGAACAGCATGGCCAGGAACGCCACGTCCATGCCGCCCGGCGAGGCGGCCTTGAGTTCGGTGGCGCGGGTGCGCTTGGCGTGGTAGAGGCCGGCCGGGCCGATCAGGAGACCGATGCCGCCGAGCGTGCCGAGGATTACAACCGGGCTGGTGACCGGATAGGGCGCCTCCCAGCCGAAGGCGTAATGATAGACCGTGCCAAGGCTGGTTGAGGCCAGACACAGCAGAAAGCCGTAGAATGTCGCATGATGATAGAACCGGCGATTGTCCGTCGGCGTGTCGTCATCGTTCATGCAGCCGATGCCGCCTCCGTCCAGGTTGCGCAGGCGGGCGGCGCTTGCCGCGGCTTCGCGAAGCGCGGCCAGGGACACGCTGCCTCCGCCGGTCGCGCGCCAGAAACTGCGCAGGCTCATCGCCATGGCGACGAGCGCATAGACAAAGACGGATCCGAACAGCGCGACCATCGTGTTGTGCGGCATCAGGGCATAAAAAGCGCCTTCTCCCGTATGGATGGTGAACAGGGCGCCCGGATCGCTGAAGGCAACGAAACCCGCAATGAACACGGCAACCGAGAGGGCCGTGAGGACGGCGATGATAAGGCCATTGCGCTCGAACAGGCCGGCGAGGGCGCCCGGCCAGGCGTACCGCGCATAGCTCTCCTCACGCAGGTCGGCGAAGGCGACCGGAACACTGACTGCGAATTCATGGGGCGGTGCGTATTGGCAATCGTGGTAGCAGGCACCGCAATTGTGACAGAGGTTTGCGAGGTAATCGACATCGCCGAGCCCGAATGTGCGCCGTTCCTCCATCGCGGGAAACACCGCGCACAGACCTTCGCAATACCGACAGGCATTGCAGATGCCCATCTGGCGGGCGGCTTCGCTGGCATTGGCGGTAGCCAGATCAGTTAGTGACATAGCGTCCGGCCTCCTGTCCCGCGATGCGCCCGAAGACGGCGCCGATGGTCATGCCGATGCCGGCGAGATAGCCCTTGCCGAGAATGTTGCCGGCCATGATCTCACCGGCCGCAAAGAGATTGGGCGACGGCTTGCCGTCGGCTGCGATCATCCGGGCATCGGCATTCACCTTGACCCCGAGATAGGTGAAGGTGATGCCCGGCCGCAGCAGATAGCCGTAATAGGGCGGCGTATCGATCGGCCGCGCCCAATGGGATTTCGGCGGATCGAGGCCTTCCGTGGCGCAGCTGTCGTGGATCGTGTGGTCGAAGGTGCCGGGCCGGCAGGCGGCGTTGAACTCGGCGACGGTCCCGGAAAGCGCGGCGGGATCGAGCCCCATGGTCTCGGCCAATGCTTCCAGCGTTTCGGCGCGCTCGGGCGGAAACACCGATGGCATGAACAGATCGATCGCCTTGGAATCGATGATGACGTAGCCCACCTGATCCGGCTGATCGGCCACCAGCCGGCCCCAGATCGCATAGCGCTTCGGCCAGAAGTCCTCGCCTTCGTCGTAGAACCGCCGGCCCTTTGCGTTCACGACTATACCGAACGGGACACAGTCGAGACGGGTTACGATCCCGCCGTCGAATTTCGGCGCGCGACCGTCGATGGCGACCGCGTGACATTGCTTGGGGTCGCCGACCGGCTGCAGACCCTTGTCGAGCAGGAGTCGCAGCACACCGCCCCTGTTGTAGGGCGTGCCGCGGATCAGGAAGTTTTCCGCGGCGTCTCCCCAGGCCTCCTTCAACCAATCGATGTTGGCTTCAAATCCGCCGGCTGCGGCAATGAACGCTCTGCCGGGCATAAAATCCGACCGGTCGCCGTGACGGACCTGGGCTCCGAGGAAAAACCCGTCCTCGATGAACAGTTCGACGATCTCCGCATCGTAGAGCACCGTGACACCGAGCGCTTCGGCCGCCCTGTAGAGGCCGTTCAGAAGGGCCTTGCCGCCGCCCAGGAAGAAGGCGTTCGTGCGTCCGAGCGACAGCGTACCGCCAAGCGAGGGCTGGAAGCGCACGCCATGGGCTTCCATCCAGTCCCAAAGCGTTTTGGATTCCTCAAGGGTCAGGTGTGCAAGCTCCCGATCGGTCTCGCCGCCGGTCACGCGCAGGAGGTCTTCCATGAACTCATCGACCGGGTAGGGGCCCGTCAGGATGCCGTTGCCCGCGTCATGGGCGCAGCGCAGGTTCCGCGTGTGGCGCGTATTGCCGCCGCGCATCGCCTTGGGCGCGGCCTCGACTACGAGAACCCGGGCACCTTCCCGGCGCGCCATGATCGCGGCGCACAGGGCGGCGTTGCCGCCGCCGGCGATGATGACGTCGTATTCCACGGAGCCTCCTAGATTGTATGCAATTGTGTACAATAAAAACGCGCACAAAGCAAGCCCTCCGGAAAACAGGTCCCGGCGTTTTTTCTGGCAATTGATTTCAGGAAGCGGCGGGAGCGATATCGCGGCCGATCGTATGGAATTCGGCGTTCGGGCGGGCGGATGCCATGTTGGCGAGACGGTTGCCCATGGCAAAAAACGCCGCGATCGCCCCGATGTCCCAGATTTCGTCCTCGGTGAAACCGTGCTCGGACAGGCGGTCGAAATCAGCCTCTTCCAGACTGTAGGACGCCTCGGTGACTTTGATCGCGTGGTCGAGCATTGCCCGGTGACGGGCCGACAGATTTGCCTTGCGGTAGTTCACGGCAATCGTGTCGGCAATCAGGGGATCCCGCGCCCGAACCCTCAGGATGGCGCCGTGGGCGATCACGCAATATTGGCAGTTGTTGTGGCTCGATGTGGCGACAACGATCATTTCCCGTTCCGCCTTCGTCAGCCCCTCGTCCTTTTCCATCAGGGCGTCGTGGTAGGCGATGAAGGCACGGAATTCGGCGGGACGATAGGCGAATGTCAGGAAAATGTTCGGGATGAACCCGGCCTTTTCCTGAACCGCCCGCAGGCGCTCCGCAATGTCGGACGGCAGGTCGTCCAGGTCTGGGACGGGAAAGCGGCTGATCGTCGGATCGGACATGGCGGCGTCTCCATCGGCAGGGATTTGCCGATGCTATCAAGCACGCAAACAATGCGAAACCGGACCCATCGGGTTCCCACGGCATGGATTGCCGCGGGATCCGGTGACGATCGAGAGACTAGCCTGCAAGCACGTGCCGGCCGAGGCTGCGGTCCAGATCGTGATAGATCGTATGCAGGTGCTGGGCCGCGCGATCAACCGTGCCGAGCTCGATCAGGAAAGTCGGGCCGGAAACCCGATAATAGAACGGCTCGCCTTCGCGGTTCGTCCCCGCCCAGGCGAAATGAACCGCATTGCGATCGCCGGTGCGAATGCGGGTGCGCTGATTGTCGGCGATCGAATAGCCGAGATGATCAACGGCATAGGTCTCGACAAGCGCCCATAAGAGGTCCGTCTGTCCGGCCGTCAGGTCGGCGGCGGGCACGCCTTCGATCGACGTCAGACTGTCTTCCCGGCCGGCCGCGGTACGGATGTTGCGATAGGCCCTGTCCGAAATCAGGGCGTGACGCGCAGATGCGCCTTCCAGGTCGGCAAACAGCGTGCGGGCCAGCTTTTCCTCGTCGGTCAAAGCCACCATACCGCGCCGCTCGCCGGTCTCCACCGCGTTCGGATTGCAGGAAAACGAAGAGGGCGTTACAGCGACCAGGGCATCGCCCATGAATGTGGCCGTAGCGGTCAGATGGTGCCCTTCGAGGCGGAAGGCCCAGGGGCTGTCAGCGCCCGGCTCTCCGAACACTGCAAAGGAAAAGTTCTCGCTTGAGCGCCGCGAATCGCCGCGTGCTGCAAGCACGTCCTGCAGGTGCATGACCCGGTCGGCCTTTTCGAGCCCGTGCGCTGAAAACACAGAACCGAGCAGCCCGTAGGCCGCTTCCTTCTGCGCTTCCGTCATGTCGCGCAATGGCACGCCCGGCTTGATCAGGTTCAGGCCGAAATAGTTCCAGTTGCGCCAGGTGCGCGATCCGAGCTCGAATTGCGCCTTGGCGCGCAGGTCCTCGTCCAATGCGGCGAGGAATGCTGCAACTCGCGAGCGTGCCTCCGGTACGACAGCAATCGTCGCGTCCGGGTCCGCCGATGCCGCAAAGGCCGGTCGGACCAGCACACTTGCCGCCGCGCCGGCGAGCACCGTGCGGCGCGTCAAATCCCATGAAGCCACCGTGCTTCTCCTCATGATGGTGGGGGGCAACCGGTCCTGAGGCCGCCATGGCGCAGGCCGGTCTTGCGCACAGATATTGGGTTAGGCCGGCGTGAAATCACCCCGTGCGGGTATGCGTTGCCCGATTCTCGCAATCACTTCAACGTGACGACCCGATTTTACCGATCCTTGCGCTCGACAGGCATGGTCGGGACTCCCGACAGCCTTGTCGCCTACGCCGCGCGTAAATGACCGTCGGAATGCAGGTCCGAAACCACCGCACTCAGCGTGTCGGCAAGGCGCGTTTCGAGTTCGCCCAGCACGGTTTCATCGATGGTCAGCGGCGGGCAAATCATCACCCATTCGCCGAAAACACCCCGGCTGGTGCGCCGGGCATAGACGATGAGGCCGTTCTGCATCGCGGCCTGGCCCAGGCGACGGGTGATGTCCACGTCAAGCGGGAACAGCGCCTTCGATGCCTTGTCGGCGACGAGTTCGATTGCCATCAGCAATCCCTTGCCCCGGACATTGCCGACGATCGGGCTCGCCGCGGCCACCCGTTCGAGGGAGTCGCGCAGGGCGTCTCCCATACGCGACGCGTTCTCGATCAGGCCGAGCCTCCTGGTTTCGTCGAGCACCGCAACGCCGGCGGCACAGCTTAGGGGATTGGCGACATAGGTGTGCCCGTGCAGGAAGCCGCCGGACGCAGCGACTTCCTCGACCATCGACCGCGACGCCATCATGGCGCCGAGCGGCGCATAGCCGGCACTCAGTCCTTTGGCGAGGCCGACAATGTCCGGCCGGGCGTCTGACCAGTGATCGGCCGCCAGAAACCGGCCGGTGCGGCCGGCACCGCTCATGATCTCGTCAAAAATCAGAAAGAGGCCGTAATGGTCGCACAGGGCGCGCAGGCGCCGGTAATAGGTGCCGTCCGACACGAGCGCTCCGGTCGCGAGCCCCCCGACAGGTTCCACGATAACCGCCAGGCAGGCCTGAGGGCCTTCGGACAGAATCCGCTCTTCCAGGATGTCGAGCGTGCGGCCGGGCCAGGTTTCCGCCGTCTCGCCGTCGGGAACGCGATAGGTGAACGGGGCCGGAAATTTCGGCATGGGCGCCATCATCGGGCCGAACACTGCCTCGGCCTCGTCGTCGCCCGTCACGGAAAGCGCGCCAAGCGTCGAGCCATGATAGGACGGGTTGCGGGCGAGCACCTTCCAGCGGCCGGCCTCGCCTCGGGTTACGGCGACCTGGCGGGCGAATTTCAGGCAGGTCTCGATGGCCTCCGAGCCGCCGGCCGTCGGAAAACACGCGTCGAGACCCGGACCGCAGAGGGCAGCCAGTTTCTCGGCGAGTTCGGCATTCGCATCGCTGACGAACGCGGTTCTCGACGCAAAAGCACAGGCATCGAGCTGGCGTTTCATCGCCTCGATCACCCGAGCATTGCCGTGGCCGATATTGGTGACCACCGGCCCGCTCGCGGCATCGAGATAGCGGCGTCCGTCCGTGTCCCAGAGATAGGGGCCGTCGGCGCGTTCGATCCTTGGCAGGGCCGTCGTGCCCGGCGGAAAGTAGAAGGATTGGACGGGATTCGTCACGGTGTAAACTCCTCGGTCAGTCGGTCGAACGCGCTGTCGGCGATCTGGCAGATGATCTCGTCATCGCGTTCCTGCATGCCGATCCGGCGATAGAACGAGCGTCCCGCCGCGTTGGCGACGGCGACGGAAAGTCGGAGATGCGTGCACCCTGACTGCCTGCCGAATGACGCTGCAGCCGAGAGCAGAAGCCGGCCGTATCCCATGCCGCGGCACGCTTCAACGACATGCAGGTCCTGGATATACAGGCCCGCCTGGCCCCGCCAGCTGGAAAACGTTCTGAAAAACAACGTTATGCCGACCGGTTGCGCCTCGATCTCTGCGAGGATGACATGAAAGGCGGGAGCGGTTCCAAAACCGCCTTTCACCAGATCTTCCTCCCTGGCCCGGAAAGCGTCGGTTTCGTCCAGGGTCGCGGCGAGATCGGTCAGCAGCGCGTGGATGGCAGGAACGTCGTCGCGTTCGGCAAGGCGGGTTGTCGCCAGGGATTGCTTGTTGCGCAGCAGGGCTTTGCGTGACGCGGGCGAGTTCATGCTGTGTCCTGGTCGGGCCGCTCGCGATGTACGGCGGATCGCACGATCATATCGGTCGATCCTGGCGATGACCATCGTGCTCCGGCCTTGCCTGAAACTTTCGGTCGGTGCGGGCCGCGGCTGTTCATGGCACTTCTGACAAGGATTAGGCGATGCGTCGAACGACAGTCCCGAGTCAAAGACCCAAAGCGGCACTTCCCGGTTGCAAATCCGGGCGTGTTCGCTCACACCGGAAGTATCGCATCAGGAAAAGGGGCTGTCGGATGTCCTGGATCAAAGCGCTCGCGATCATCCTCGTTCTGGCGATTGTCCAGACGGGACCGGTCTTTGCCCAGGAGGCGTCGGAGGAAGCGGAGTCAGTCCCGACACTTCCTGCCGAACTGACCCGGCCGGCAATCCGCGATGCGATTTCCAAGATGGATGACGCGGCGGTTCGGCAAATGCTCATCGAGCGTCTCGATGCGGTGGTTGCGGCCGAGGAAGCGCAACAAAATCAACCGTCCCTGATCGCCTTTGTCGGTTCCCTGGCCCAGGGGGTGGCCCAGAACGTTGTGGTGTCCGTGATCCGGGTGCCGACTCTTGCCGACGGCATATGGCGCGCCTTCAGCGCATTTTTCGGACCGAAAGGCCTGACCGGCAGCCTGCAGTTTTTCGCCTATCTCGCGATTGCCATCGGGGCCGGCTATGTGGCTGGCTACCTTTCCGACCGCCTGGTTTTCAGCAGGTGGCGGAACAGCGTTGAAACCGCCAAGCCCGACAATCTGGTTCAGACCCTGCAGGTGCTCGGCCTGCGGTTCGCGCTGGATATCGCGTCGCTGATCGTCTTTGCGATTACGGCCCATATTGCGCTTTCGGTCCTGATGCCGAGCGAAAAGGATCTTGCAACAGCATGGTCCGGCATCGCCAACCTCATGATTCTGGTGCTTGCGACAGCGGCCGTGACGCGATTTCTCGGCGCGCCGAGCCGGCCGGACCTCAGGTTGATCAGCGCGACAGACGAAACGACGCGTTTCTTTCACCGGCACATGAAGATCATTGCCTTCATCGTCGGCCTGATCAATTTTCTGATCTTCTTCTTCGTGGACAACGGCATCAAACTCGGTGAACTGAAGCTCGCCTTCTGGGTCAACCTGCTGCTCTATGCCTGGATCATACAAATGGTCTGGCGTGCCCGCCAGGGCATTACCGACATCCTGATCGGCGGCGAGGCCGATCCGTCGCCCGGCCAGCTCCGGCTGGCGCGGGCCTGGCCGATCGTGACCCTCGTTCTCGTGGTCCTGAACTGGCTCCTGATCGAGGTCCTTGTCGCGGCCGAACGCTACGACCTGTTGCGCGGCCAGCAGAATGTGACGCTTGCCTTCATTCTGTTTGCGCCTGCCTTCGACACGATGATCCGCGGTCTGGTCCGTCATATCGCGCCGCCGATGCAGGGCGAGGGACCGCTCGCCGAACAGGCTCACCGACGCACCAAGGAATCCTACATCCGGATCGGGCGCGGCTTGATGCTCGCAGCGGGCGTTGTGATCCTCGCCAATATGTGGGGTCTTGATGTCGAGACTCTCAGGACCGACGGCTTCGGCGCGCAGATCGCCGCCGGACTGGTGGAGATCATCCTCATCCTGGCGGCCGGCTACATCCTTTGGGAAGGGGTTACGCTTTGGGTCAATCGCAAGCTGGCCGATGAAATGACGGCGGCGGGGCACGACCCGCATGCCGATGAAGGCGGTGAAATCGGCGGCGCCGGCGGATCGCGGCTGTCGACCGTCTTACCGCTGCTTTTGCGGGTGGGACAGGTTTCCATAATCGTCATTACGGTGCTGCTCGGCCTTGCCCAGATCGGGATCAACATCACGCCGCTGCTTGCCGGTGCGGGTATTGTTGGTCTGGCCATCGGTTTCGGCGCGCAGACGCTGGTGCGCGACGTGGTCTCCGGCATCTTCTTCCTGTTCGACGACGCGTTCCGGATCGGCGAATACATCGAAGTCGGCGAAACCCGCGGCACCGTGGAAAAGATATCCGTGCGCTCCATTCAGTTGCGGCACCATCGTGGCGCCGTGCACACCGTGCCCTACGGCGAAATCCCCAAGGTGACGAACCAGAGCCGCGACTGGGCGATCATGAAGCTGCGTTTCACCGTGCCGTTCGGCACGGATACGGAAAAGGTGCGCAAGCTCTTCAAGAAAATCGGCCAGGAAATGCTGGAGGACGAGGAACTCGGCGACGATTTCCTGCAGCCGTTCAAGTCGCAGGGCGTGCTCGAATTCGACGATGTCGGGATCGTACTGCGCGGCAAGTTCATGGCCAAACCGGGCAAGCAATTCACGTTGCGCAAGGAAATCTTCAAGCGCGTGCAGCAGGCGTTCGAGGAAAACGGAATCGAGTTCGCCCGCAAGGAGGTCCGGGTCCGTGTGCCGGACCAGGAAGACGGCGAGCCGATCCCGCCGGCCGAGATGCGCAAGCTCGCTGCGGCTGCCGCCGAAGCGGAAACCCCACCGCCGGCGGCCGCGTCTTAGAGCATTGTTCAGGAGGCGGTGCGCAGGCGGCGGTACAGATAAGACGCGAGCGCCAACGCCGTCCAGGAGACGGCCAGGCTCATCGGCAGGATCAGTGCCAGATTGTAACGTGGGATGCTGACTGAGATGGCCGACTGGATCGCCGCAATCGCCAGGATAGGCAGGCAGAGCACGACGAAGGCAAGACGGTTCGGCGCGGCTTTCAAAAACGGATAGGCGAGCAGGACCGGCAACGCCACCAGACCCCAGAGCTTGCCGACAAACAGGCCGCGCCAGAACAACAGTGCCGATGTCGCGCTGTGCCAGACCGGATCGCCGAGCACAAACGTCTCTATGAGGCGGGACGTGGCGGGTTCGGGCCGGGTCAAGGCCTGCATTTCAGCGTGCAGTACGTCGCGTCCGTAGACGTAATAGGAATTCGCATCCCAGCCGAGGCGGATGGGATCGACATCCGGGAAAAGGGTCGGCGCCAGCGCATCGCCGAAATCCGGCAGGAAGTAGATCCAGCCGGCGAGCCATTCGCGCATGTCCATGGCGTTGTAGGCGACCCGGTGCGACAGGGCGGCTTCCAACAGGGACGGTGCGGATAGCGACGCTGTCCCGCAGCACAGTGAAAAATACACATAAAACGGCACGATACCGGCCAGGCAGACGATAAGAAACGTGCCGGCGGAAGCGGCGAAACGCACTGGCCGCAGACCGCGCTGCCGGATAAGCGCTGCAGCCATCATGACGAGGCCAAGCGGCAGCAGGATCTGAAACGCCGGTTTCACCAGAATGGTGGCGGTAAGGGCCAGGCCCAGCAGCGCCGCCTTCAGACGGCTTTGCGGGTCTTCCCACACAGCCAGCCAGGCGGTGAGCATCAGGCCGACACATGCCAGGAACGAAGGCTCGGTCAGGACCCGCCCGGCATCGAAGGTTAGATCACGGCAGGCAAGTGCCAGGAAAACGGCGAACCAGGCCGCAGCGGCGTTGTCGGTCAGGCGCCTTGTGATCCACCACAGGGCCAGCAGAAATATCGAGATTTCAATAACATGCAACGCCTTCAGGCCGGGATAGGCGACGGTGCAGGTGTCGCTTGCGGCGGGGTTTGCGGCCAGACAGGTCAGGCTTTCCCGGGTCACCGGATCGAGCGTCATGGCGAATGCCAGTTCAAGCGCCGTCAAAGGGCCGCCGACGGGCGGCGTCGGGAGTGGCGACACGGCCGGGTCGAACGGCTGGCCCGACAGGACACCGTGCTGAAACAGGTTGGCGCCAAGCAGGATGTATCGCGGTTCGTCGCCGACCGGTGGCTGGGTGGGTGTTGCAAAAACCAGAAAGCTCAACACGCCGACCGTCACAACGATCAGAAGGCCATGCAATGCAGCGCCCGGCCCGCCAGCCGGCCAGACCATCACGGGATCAGTCCGTGTCGGAGGCGGCGATCGGATTGATCGCGGGCATGGATTGATAGCCGATCATGAACGATTGCTGGCGGGAGGCCGCCATGGATTGCATGGCAAATCCGGCCACCAGGCTCAAACAGGCGAGCGAAAACAGGGTCAGGCTGCTCATGAAGGTCGGAAAGCGCGGCACAAGGCGGGTTTCCAGGAATTGCAGGCCGACCGGCACAAACAGGACGATGCTCAGCACCGCCAGCGCCAGGGCGACGGTGGCGAAGATCCGCATCGGTGCGTAATCGCGCAAGAAAATCATGAAGAAAGTCAGGATGCGCAGGCCGTCCCGTACCCGGTTCAGTTTGCTCGACGAGCCTTCCGGGCGGGCAAAATAGGGGGTCGGCACTTCGGCGATCGGCAGTTTGTAGACTGCGGCATGCGAACTCAGTTCGGTCTCGATTTCAAAGCCGCGCGAATAGCAGGGAAACGTCTTTACAAAACGCCGCGACAGAACCCGATAGCCGGAAAACAGATCCGCGACACGGACCTTGAACAGGACCGAAAACAGCCAGGAATAGAAGCGGTTTCCCAATATGTTGCCGAAACGGTACTGGCCGGCCGCCTCGCCCTGGCGATGGCCGATCACCATGTCGAGGCGCTCGTCGATCAGTGTGGCCACCATCCTTGAGGCGCTTTCCGGATCGTAGGTGCTGTCGCCATCGGCCATCACGTAAATGTCCGCGTCGACGGCGGAGAACAGACGGCGCACGGCATTGCCCTTGCCGCGAAATCCCTGGTGAACGACCGTCGCACCGGCCTGGCGCGCGCGCTCAGCCGTGTCGTCCGAACTGGCATTGTCGCAGACGACGATCCGGGCGCGCGGCAGAGCGCGGCGGAAGCCGGCGATCGTCTCTGCGATCGCGACGGATTCGTTGTGGCACGGCAGGATTACGGCAACCGAGGGAAAGGCGGTAGACATCGGGCGGACCGGGTCGCGGATGAATTCTCGGCTTCATACGGCAGGCCGCGGACAAGCGCAAACCCTGCCCTTCAGTGCCGGGTCGTCTTGGGCCTCATTATCTCCCGTCAGCCCGGGGCGGATATCGGCTCGGAGGGAAACACAGCCGGTTGCGCCGCCAGAAAGGCCGCGGCGGCCTGCAGGACCAGCGCATCGCAGTTCCTGCCGCCGACCAGATGGAGGCCGACCGGCAGGCCATCGGCCGCCAGGCCGCACGGGACCGAAGCGGCGGGTTGCTGGGTGATGTTGAAGGGATAGGAATAGGGTGTCCAATGAGTCCAATGACCGTCGCTTTGCGGATCCGGTGTGTCCTGACCGGCCTTGAATGCGGTCACGGCGACGCTCGGCGTGACCAGGAGGTCATAGGTCTCGTGAAACGCGTGCATGCGGGCGCCAAGTTCCGCGCGTGCGGCATCGGCCTTCACAAAATCCAGGGCACTGAGTTTCGCGCCCGCTTCGCCGGCAGCGACGAGGCCCGGATCCATGCGTTCCCGGTCTTCGGCGGCAAGCGCCTCGAGGATGCGCGCTGCACCGCTGAACCAGAAGGTCCTGAACAGGTCGATCGGATCGTCGAAACCGGGATCGACCGCTTCGACATGGGCGCCGAGATCTTCCAGTGTCGCAGCCGCGCGGTCCACAACGGCGCGGACATCCGGATGCAGGTCGGCATAGCCCAGCGTCGGCGAATAGGCGATGCGCAATCCGGCGACCGAGCTCGCGGCGCGCTCGGTCCAGGGCAGCGGTCCGCGCGCCTGGGCATACCAGTCCCGGCCGTCCGGTTGCGCGACAGCATCGAGCATCAGAACCAGATCGTCGACGCTGCGGCCGATCGAACCGAGATGCGACAAGAGCGTCATCACGCTTGAGGGAAGCTGCGGCACCCAGCCGAAAGTCGGTTTGATCCCGACGGTTCCGGTAAAGGCGCATGGAATGCGAATCGATCCGCCGCCGTCGCTGCCCTGGTGCAGGCAACCGAGATTGAGGGCCGCTGCCGCGGCAGCGCCGCCCGACGACCCGCCGGGCGTGCGCTCGAGGTTCCAGGGATTGCGCGTGATGCCGGTCAGTTTGCTGTCCGTAACCCCTTTCCATCCGAATTCCGGCGTCGTTGTCTTACCGAGGATGACGGAACCAGCCGCCCGCATGTTGGCCGCATAAGGGGAATCCTCGGTTGAGGGCGCAGGATCGGTCGTCAGCGAGCCTTTGCGCAAAGGCATGTCGCGGACCGCGGTCAGGTCCTTGATCGATACCGGAATGCCATCAAGCGGTCCGAGCGCAGTTCCCGATCGCCACCGCGTTTCGCTTTCCCGCGCGGCTGCCAGCGCGCCTTCCGGATCGAGGTGGCAAAACGCATTGACCGCCGGATTGACGGCGTCGATCCGGTCGAACACGTCTTGAACCACCTCGACCGGCGATACGGTCCCGTCGCGATAAAGGACGGCAAGGCCCGTGGCGTCCAGATCGGCAATGCGGGTTGCCTCCCGGGATGATGTCATGCGGTGTGTCCTTTCAAGGGTGCCAGCGAGGATCGCGGCAGGCAGGGTCGGCGGATGGAAGGTCCATCATCGAGGAGCGGAGGCCAAGGATCAAGCACGGCCTTCCGGGGATCCTACCCGATTCAACCGGCGTCGATCGGATATCCGCGCCACGGCTTGACGGCACGCAAGGCGAGGCTTGACTGGATGCGCACCGTGCCCGGCAATCGCGAGAGGCGGTCGCGGTGAATGCGTTCGTAGTCGGCATGGTCGACGACGCCGATGCGCAGCAGATAGTCGAATTGTCCGGTCATCAGGTGACATTCGAGGATTTCCGGGACACGACGCACGGCGGCCTCGAAGGTCTCCAGCGCGTCCTCGCTCTGTCGGTCCAGACTGATCTCGACGAAGAATTCCATGGCGTAGCCGAGCCGCCGCCCATCAAGCCGTGCGGTATAGCCGTCAATGATGTGGCGTTCTTCCAGCAAACGGACGCGCCGATGACAGGCCGAAGCGGACAGGCCGGCCATCTCGGCCAGGTCGGCAATCGACATCCGGCAATCCTTCTGAAGCGCCGTCAGGATGCGTTTGTCTATTGAATCCAGTTTTTCGAACATTTTTTCAAAAAACGCCGCCCATTCGAAGAATTTCCCAATATTGCCCAAAATCAACGACAGATCGACAGCAAATTCGATTAATCCTCGAATATCCTCACGCAAACGCTAACGGGAGGATTCGATATGCTGATCGGCGTTCCGAAGGAAATCAAAAATCACGAATATCGCGTCGGGCTGACACCGGAGAGCGTCAGCGAATTGGTGGCGCACGGGCATCGGGTGATGGTCGAGAGCGAGGCCGGCCTCGGCATCGGCGCAGACAATGCGCTGTACGAGGCAGCAGGCGCGCAAATCGTCGACGGTGCCGGAACCGTGTTCGGCGAAGCCGACATGATCGTCAAGGTGAAGGAACCGCAAGCGGGGGAACGGGCCATGCTGCGTGACGGCCAGATCCTGTTTACCTACCTGCATCTGGCTCCCGATCCGCAACAGACGGAAGATCTTGTGAAATCGGGTGCGGTCTGTATCGCCTACGAGACCGTCACGGATGCCGCCGGCGGATTGCCGCTCCTGAAACCGATGAGCCAGGTGGCCGGCCGGATGTCCGTGCAGGCCGGCGCAACGGCGCTGGAAAAAGCACATGGCGGCCGCGGCGTACTGCTGGGCGGAGTGCCTGGCGTGCATCCCGGCAAGGTGGTCGTCATCGGCGGTGGCGTGGTCGGCTTCAACGCCACGCAAATGGCGGTCGGCATCCATGCCGATGTTACCGTGCTCGACACCAATCCATCCGTTCTGGAAAAGCTTGAGAATCATTTCGAGTCCCGCGCCAAGGCGATTCATTCGACGCGCGCGGCGCTGGAAGAACATATTGCTTCTGCTGACCTGGTGATCGGAGCCGTGCTTGTGCCCGGCGCTGCGGCACCGAAACTCGTATCGCGTGCCATGCTTGCCAACATGAAGACCGGTTCGGTGCTGGTTGACGTGGCCATCGATCAGGGCGGATGTTTCGAGACCTCGCGGCCGACAACCCACGATGCGCCGACCTATGTCATCGACGACGTTGTGCATTATTGCGTGGCCAACATGCCGGGTGCCGTTGCCCGGACCTCGACCTATGCATTGAACAACGTGACGCTGCGCTTCGCGCTGGCGATCGCGGACAAGGGATGGCGTCAGGCGCTCGCGGACGACGCGCATCTGCGCAACGGCCTGAACGTGTGGAACGGCGCGGTCACCTGCCAGCCTGTGGCGGTCGATCTCGGCTACGATTACCTGCCCGCGGAGGTGGCACTGGCGGCCTAGAGCGATTCCGGGTTAGATAGAACCATTTGATGGTCCAAATCAGGTCGTTCGGCTAGGCAAATCGCGCAGCGCGATCGCAACGGCGATGTTTCGCCGTTGCTCTTTGCCTGGCAAATCGGAAACATCCGATTTGCTCTGTATCGGGCAAGCGTTTTAACGACGCCGACGGGCTGATTTGGACCACCAAACACGGATGTTTCCGTGTTTGGCTCAATAGTACGTAAATCGGAAACATCCGATTTGCGGTAGGCCGGGTTTACAGGGCCGCTGGACGTCGTTTCGGTTACCTTGTGGTCAGCAAGACCACGGCGGAAACCGCGCCTAGCCAGCGGACCTGTAAACCCGGTCAAATGATTCTAGCTAACCCGGAACCGCTCTAATCCTCAGGCTTCGGTTGACGGTCGGCCCCAGCACTCGGCGATAATCGTGGCGGCGATCAGCCCGGTATCGCCGGGGCTGTCGGGGATGTCGATGCGTTCGACATGCACGTCGATCCGATCCGGCTCCCCGCCGAGCGCTTCCGCGCGGTGGCGGGCAGTCTGGTGCGCAAGCGACCGTGCCTGTTCCAGGGCATCGGCCGGCGAACTGGCCCGCAAGGGATCGCCGTCGTGATGAATGCGGAAGCCGCCGCGTCCGTTGGCGGTGATTTCCACCACCGCCTGGACCTTCACAAGCGCTACGGCGGCACCGACCGCGTTGGCCACATCGGCCGCCTCGGGCAGGACGATGTCCGTGTTCAGACGGCGACCGATCTCGGGGTAGAATACCGGGGCCGGTCCGCCGACGCCGACCACGGGCATGGAAGGCCGGAACACGACGTCCAGGTCACTCAGCCGAGAACTTCCCGACAGCACCGTTCGCAGCACCGGATCGTCGCTGGCGAAGGTCTCCCCGGACAACGTCTCGACAAGGATCCGACCGCTCGCCTTGACCAGCGCGTCAACGGTTTCTTCGGCGAAGGCCCGGGCCTCGGCGTCACCTTCATCATCGCGGATCATGCGGCGCGATCGCTTTAAGAGCAGGCCGGCCAGAACGGCGGCGGGCCGCGACCACTGGTTCTGCATGTCCAGGATGTGGGCGGCATCGCTTGGTGTGAAGGCTGCGACCTGAACGAGACCGCGCCCGGATAGCCGGCCCAAGGCGCGCTGGTCGGCAAGGCCGTTCAGGATTTCGTTCAGCGGCACCGGCCGGTCCGGTACAGCGTCCAGAAAAGCCCTGTCCTGTTTCGACAGATCCGCCGGGGCTGCGGCGGTTCCGGTGCCGAGCGGGCGGAGCGCGAAGCGCCCGCCATAGCGCGTGCCCTGCGGGTCCGCCAGCATGGCCTGCATGCGCGGGATGACATCCGGCCACACGGAGGCGATCATGGAAACCGGTGCGACGCGGTTCGGCTTCAGATAGACGTCTCCCGGTCCGTCCATGGCAACTTCGCTGTCGCCGCCGAGACCGAGCGTGCGCATGTCGACGGCCCGGACCATGGTGCGCCAGCCGCCGACGACCGAGCCTTCGCGGTTCAGGCGGGGCCAACCGCCCTTCAATGTCGCGACGTCCGTCGTCGTGCCGCCGATGTCGGCGATCACGAAGTCGGACAGGCCCGACAGAAATTTCGCGCCGATCACGCTGGCTGCCGGACCACTGAGAATGGTTTCGATCGGTCGTTCGGCGACGTGGTCGGATGCGGCCAGCGTGCCGTCGCCCTTGACGATCATCAGCGGCGCCTCGATGCCATGCCCGGCCATGCCGCATCGGACCGCATCGATCAACGCGACGATCCGGGAAATGATGCGTGCGTTCAGCGCCGCCGTCAGCGCCCGGCGCGGCGCGTCGAGCGCTTCGGCCAGTTCGCTGGAAATTGTCACCGGCTTGCCGGTGCGGTCGCGGATAAGGTCGCGCATCCGGTGTTCGTGGGCGGGGTTTCGGACGGAATAATGGGCGGCGACGGCGTAGGCCTCCACCGTTTCCGCGGTTTCGTCGAGAAAGGCGTCGAGTGCCCCCAGGTCCAGGTTTTCGCGCTCGTTACCCGCATGGTCGTGGCCGCCGGCAAGACAGATCAGGCGGGCGTCGGGGATCGCTTGGGAGATGCCGGCCTTTTCGATCATGCGCGCGCCGAAGCCGGCGAGCACCACGCCGACCGGCGCACCATGGCCCTCGACGATGGCGTTCGTCGCCAGCGTCGTGGAGAGCGCCACCATGCCGATATCCGAGCCCGGGATCGGCGGATTGCCGTCGTCGCCGGACAGAATGCCGGCAAGCGCTTCGTTGACGCCGACCGAGAGTTCGCCCTTGGTCGTCAGCGCCTTTGCCTTGGCAACAAGGCGCCGCGCGCTCGGATCCATCAGGGCGGCATCGGTGTAGGTGCCGCCGGTATCAATACCGATTGTGTAGGCTGTCATGAAGGTCCGGTGCTCGAATTGCGCTGTCGTCTGCGGCGCATATAGAGCGCGGGCGCTTGCGGCAACAAAAACGTTGCCATTGAGTTCAGTATCGGGTGGCCGGACTTTGCCGTCCCGTCACGAATCCTTGCCGAACACGCCCGGCATGGCGTGAACCGCAAAGATGCCGGCAATCGCTCGCCGGTGTTCGCTTGGGAGATCTTCGATCAGACGCCAAGCCTCCGCCGCGCAACTCTCGTCATGGGCGGCTGCGCGGACCAGAACCGCGATCGGATGCTCGCGACCCAGCACCTGATCGACCGCATGGGCGATGACGGGCACGTTTTTCGGATCGAATGTCGGCATGCGGCGCCTCCGGTTTCACAGCAATCGCGTTATGGCACGGCTGCAGAAGCACGGAAACGGCGGAGCGGCGGGACCGCATGCGGCCCCGCGTCGCCGGTTCGGATCAGGCGGCCGTGCGATAGGCCGCCATCAGTTCGAGCAGCGAGGCGCAGGCATCGGCGACCTCGCGTCCCTTTACCTGGAAATGCTCGTGAAAAAAGGTCCGGTGTTCCGAACTCTCATGAAAATGATGCGGCGTCAGCACCGCTGAAAAGATCGGCACCTCGGTTTCGATCTGAACATTCATCAATCCCTTGATGACAGCATCGGCCACGAAGTCATGGCGGTAGATGCCGCCATCGACGACAAAGGCGGAGGCGGTGATCGCGTCATAGGTACCGCTCTTGGCGAGCGTCTTGGCAAGCAATGGGATTTCAAAAGCGCCGGCCACGTCGAACACGTCGATCCGGAATTCCGCCTCGTCCTGCTGCTGCAGGCGTTTCACGAACGCATGCTGGCACTGATCGACGATCTCGGCGTGCCAGCGCGCCTTCAAAAATGCGAGACGATAGGCGGGTAGGCGTTTTTCGGGGACTTGATCCATGGTTTGCTTCCTTCAGCATGGCAACCAGAACCAAGGCGCAACAAAACGACAGTCCGCCCCCGATCGAGGTCGGACCACCGCTCCGTTCTCTTTCATCCGGACTATAACCGTCGGCTTCGGCCTTGCACCGAATCTGCTGACCCTTTTGCGGTTCCGGCACAGCCGGTTCGCAAAAGGCGCTCGCGGGCTCGAAGCCTCGACACAAACGCCATGGGCTTCATACCGCCGGTGGGGACTTTCACCCCGCCCTGAGAACATCATCGCGCTGGCGATGACAACCCAGAATAACCCTCCGCAAATCGGTTGTCGACTGCAACCGATCCCGCTGTTTGGCTGACCGAATGCCTGTTCATCCAGGGTTTGTCCGCCGAGGCTTGTTCAGGCGTTCACGTTTTCCGGAAGTTATCAATCCGTTTGCAATTTATCGGTTACCGCTTTGCTAACGGAGCGAAAGAGGCGGCAGCCATGAACATACGGAACACGTTATCGATGCTGGTCGGCATGCTGGTGGTTCCGATCGTGGCGAGCGCTGCGTGGATCGGCTATCAGGCCAAGTCCGACCTGGCGACCATCGAAGCGCAGCGCCAGAGCCTCGCGGACATGGCGCGGGTCTGGACCGCGGCGATGACCGGGAACTCTCTTGGGGCGCCGATGTTTGCCGCGCATCCGGCATGCGGGCCTGAAAACCCGCCGGAGGGCCGCAAGCCGATCCTCGTCGCGGCGCGCGCCGCTCTGATCTGCATGAGCGGCGAGGCGGGCCTGACGGCCAATGCCAACCGCCTCGATGCAAAACTTGGCGATCTGTTGTCCATGCAATTGCCGGAACTGGCCGTGCAGATCCATGCCATGGCGGCCAATGCCGAACGGATTTCGGGCAAGACCGCGCTCAACCATTTCGACACGATGCTGTTTCTCGTGGGCGCCGGTCAGTTCAAACTGATCGCCGACCGGATCAGCGCGCACACAAAAATGGAGTTTGAGGCAGACGGGGCCGGCGTGCCGCAGGCACTCGCCGATGCCGCGCAGGCCTATCGCCAAGCCAATGGCCGCTTTCAGGGTGCCGCGGCCCAATACGCAACCGCGCTCGGCAAGGCCGAAACGGGTGCTGACCTCGATCTGAGCGCGCTGATCTCCGGCCATGAGACCATCAACCGGTCCACCGACCGGCTATGGAACGCTGCCAGCGTGAAACTGTCGGCCGATCTGACCGCCCAGGCCGGAGCTCAGAGCATGCGCCTCTGGATCGTGCTCGGCGGTCTCGGCCTTGTTCTGGCGGCCACGATGATCGCGGCCTGGCGCTTCTCCCAGGCGATTTTGGATTCGATCAACGGTCTCGATGCCGCGATCCGGCGCCTGGCCGATGAAGACAGTCTCGGCAAGGATCTGCCGTTTTCTTCAGGGGCGGGGGAAATCGCGCGCATCGCACGCGCCGTTGGGTATTTTCGGGATCGCACGATCGAGCAGACGGAGGCGCGCGAGCGCCAGGAACGGGCAAACAGCGAAGCCCGCCAGAAAACCGTCGAAACCCTTATCGCGTCGTTTCGCGGCCGCGTAACCGACCTGTTGTCGATCGTCGACGGCAGTCTCGGCGAGATGCGGGAGACCTCCGGCATTCTCGGCCAGGTCGCGACAAAAGCCGATCAGCGGGCCCAGGACGCGGCGGCCGCATCCGCCGGTGCATCGGACAATGTGGATACGGTCGCAGAGGCCGCCGAATGCCTGGCGCAGGATATCGCCGACATCAGCCGGCAAGCCCATGACGCGACCCGTCTTGCCCGCACGGCAACGGAAAATGCCGACAAGGCAAACGCGGAAATCGAACAATTGTCGGACATCTCCCATGCGATCGGTGAAATCGTCTCGCTGATCCAGGCGATTGCCGAACAGACCAACCTCTTGGCGCTGAACGCAACGATCGAAGCGGCCCGCGCGGGCGAAGCGGGGCGCGGGTTCGAAGTGGTGGCCGGCGAAGTCAAAACGCTGGCCGGCCAGACGGCCAGCGCCACCGAGCAGATCGTTGCCCAGGTCACCCTGGTCCAGAACCATACTGCGTCGGTGGTCGAGGCCATTCGGCAAACGATTTCCGATATCGAAACGATCGCCGAAAGCACGACCCTGATCGCCACCAATCTGGACGACAGGCGGACGTCTACGGATTCCATCAAGGACAACGTCATCCGGGCCGCCGAGCGCACGCGGTCCGTTGTCGAGGATATGGCCGACGTCGAGGAAATCGCACAACGCTCGAACGGCGTGGCGTCCGATGTGCGCGACCGGACCGGCGTGGTCATCGACCGGACCGAAGAATTGCGGCGCGAAGTCCGGGATTTCCTGGAGCGCGTCGCGGCGGCCTGACCGGCGACGGCGTCGATGATTGAACCGACGCGATCGGTTTGCTATCCCGAACGACCTAACGGCAATGCGTATCCCAGTCGACGCATGATGCCATTCCAATGTAGCACGGTCCTTATGGACCGGCGGGTTTTCGTGACCGCCGGCCACGATCCGGGCCGCCCGCCGATTACGGGGTCACGTCCATGGCACTTCTCACCTACCTCACCACCGCCCATTTCGATTTCGGCGCGATCGCGCGCCTGCCGAAGGAAATGGCCCGGCTCGGAATGTCGCGACCGCTGATCGTGACCGATGCCGGGCTGGTCCGGGCCGGGCTCCTGGAGCGTGTCACCGAACAGGTCGAGGGGGGGTCGGCGTTGCCGGTCTTTGACGGGACGCCAGCCAATCCGACTGAGAAGGCCGTGATGGCGGCGTTTTCCCAATATGGCGAGGAAGGCTGCGATGGTGTCATCGCACTCGGGGGCGGCTCGTCGATGGACCTTGGCAAGGCGGTTGCGCTCCTGGCCGGCAGCGGCGGGCCGCTCGACAAGTTCGATCCGGCAAACAAGGGCACGCGGAACATGACGGCGGTCGCGCCGGTCATCGCCGTGCCGACGACGTCGGGAACCGGCAGCGAAGTCTCTGTCGGCATCATCATCGTGATGGACGACGGCCGCAAGGCGACTTTTGCCGGCCCGAAGCTGATCCCGGCATCGGCGATCTGCGATCCGGAACTGACGCTCGGCCTGCCGCCGCTGATGACGGCGGCGACCGGTATGGACGCGATCACCCATTGCATTGAGGCGTTTCTGGCGCCCACGGAAAACCCGCCGGCCGACGGTGTCGCGCTCGACGGCTTATGGCGCGGCTGGACGGCGCTCAAGCGCGCCGTCGACGACGGCTCGGACAGGGACGCGCGCTGGAACATGATGATGGCGTCCACAGAAGGGGCGCTTGCCTTTATCAAGGGGCTGGGCGCGGTGCATTCCATGAGCCATGCCGCCGGCCGCCTGTCCGATCTCAACCTGCATCACGGCACGCTTAACGCGGTGCTTCTACCCGCCGTCCTGCGGTTCAACGCGTCGGGCCAGGAAGAACGCTATGCCCGTCTGCGCCAGGCGATGGGGCTCGAGCCGGGCGCTGATATCGCCGATGCCATAGCCGGCCTCAATGCGTCGATCGGTCTGCCGGCGAACCTGACCGAAATGGGCCTGACGGAGGCGCGGCTCGGCGACATGGTGCCCTATGCGGTGTCGGATCTGGCGACTCGCACCAATCCGCGTCCGGTAGGGACGGCCGAATTCGAGGCGCTGTATCGGGAGAGTTTCTGAGGGCGGGCTTTGGTCGGCAATTCGAATTTACCTGGTCTTTGAAACTCCAAACTCTCGGTGCCATGTGCATCTTGAAATGTCTGAGGAGTGTTCGACCTAACTGGTCTCACGGATCTTGAGGTCCTCGATCAGTTCTCCGACAATCTCGGCGATGCCTGATACCTGTTCCACAGTGGGAGATATGTTGAGATCTCCATGCACGAGCCGATTTCGCCAGCCCACCCCCTCTCGCAGCCTTTCTGCCTGGCTTGGCGTAATCAACCCGGCGCCGGCTAGTAACTCCACCACACGACCGGGCGTCTGGGGACGCTGGGTTTGCTGTGGATCCAGCCGACGCGCCAAAGCTTCGAGAATAGCCCAAAGCAAGAGAAGGCTTCCGCGTTGGTCTGAGGAGATTGAGCTTCGCACATTTGTCAGGAACTCATCGAGACGCTCTGTCTCGACAGCAGGCAAAAGATCCGGTTCCTTGCCTGCATACACAACTTCAAGCGTCCACTCGTTGTCATGGGAAATCGCGCTTTTCAGGCGGTCGATTTTCGGCGCGATTTCCGGATTCCCCTTACTGACGATTTCGACGACGACCTTGGGGTCTCGACCAAGCAGAATGGCGTCAGGGCTGAAGCCCTTCAGGAAGTCGGGTAGGTTTTCCGCCGCCGGTCGGCGAACCAGGCGATAGCCTCGCGCTGTCCACGAGGGTTCGTGAAGGTCCAGGACCGCGGTCTCGGTCTGTCGGGAAACGTTCACGTGCCGATATCCTCGAGCGGTACTTCTGCGATTCTAACATAGAGTGCCGGGTCGCCCGACGCCATAGCTTCAAACAGGACCGCACTCGGTGTTTGAAATGTGTACGTGTTTGTCGGATCGAAGCGCTGCGCAACAACCCGATCAATCAATTCATCGTCCCGATAAACATTCGGCATCAATGCATCCAGAGTGAGTTTGATTATATTGTCGATATCACCAGCCATCGGTGATTGCGGAAAATAAAATAGTGTAATTGCGAGGCGTTTCTCCTGAAATGACCAGCTGCCTCCTTCGATTGAGGAAGTTGCGGCTATTAAAACCGTATTCTTCCATTCCTGTTTTGCCGTGACGTTGCTGCTCTGATGACTCACAGGAGTGCCTACTACATAAAACTCAAGAGGCAAATCTGGCCACACAATTCATCTCATCCGAGGTGCTTGGGCGTAAGAGCGCCCTTCGAAATGCTCATTTCACAAAAAGTACAAAAATGAAAACTTTTTCGGAAAAAACACTCATAAAAAGAGTAAGCGGGCGCATTTCCTGATGGTATTGCGTCCAAAAGGGCGACCGCTGCAGATAGCGCTGTTAGCCGGCGACTTTATGTGCGACCGGAAAGTACCCTTCATCGCCCAGTTCGGTATTGGTCTCCGATCCGAGCGGCGTGAAGAAACAGGTGCGCCGGCCCGTGTGGCAGGCGGCGCCGGTCTGATCGACGACGAGCAGGATCGTATCGCCGTCGCAATCGAGCCGGGCCTCCACCAGATGCTGGACATGGCCGGACGTGTCGCCCTTGCGCCAGAATTCCTGGCGGGACCGGGACCAGTAGCAGACCCGTCCCGTGCGCAGCGTCTCGGCCAGCGAGTCGGCTGACATCCAGGCCATCATAAGGACCTCCCCGGTGTCCCTTTGCTGCGCTATCGCGGGGACCAGCCCGTCGGCATTGAAACGTACGCGGCTCAGATCGAAACCGGTCATGTCATCCGTCCTTTTGTCGATCGCTGGCTGTGTATCGAAGACAAAGCCGGATTGCAAAAGCGGCGTGAGGGCCTTGCCGATCGCAGTGTCGTTGATAGTTACAAAAAGGACTGTCACAAACGGGCAACCGACCGCAAGCCGTTGGAAAGGGAGGATGCGATGACCAGTGCCTTCATGCCTGGTTTCGGCAATGATTTCGAGACAGAGGCGTTGCCGGGCGCGCTGCCGCAGGGCCAGAATTCGCCGCAACGCTGTGCCTATGGATTGTATGCCGAGCAATTGTCAGGCTCGCCGTTTACGGCGCCGCGCGGTGAAAACGAGCGCTCCTGGCTCTATCGTATGCGTCCTTCGGTCCGGCATACCGGCCGGTTCGCACGGATCGACGTGCCGTACTGGAAAACCGCGCCGTGCACCGACGACCATGACATGCCGCTGGCGCAATTGCGCTGGGGGCCGCCGCCGATGCCGAACGAGACGACCACGTTCGTTACCGGCATCCGGACCATGACCACGGCAGGCGACGTGAACACGCAGACCGGCATGGCTGCGCATGTTTTCCTGGTCAACGAGTCCATGGTCGACGACTATTTCTACAACGCCGACGCGGAACTCTTGATCGTGCCGCAGGACGGCGGTCTCATGGTCTTTACCGAACTCGGCAAGATGGATGTCACGCCCGGAGAGATCTGCATCGTGCCGCGCGGCATGAAATTCAAGGTGGAACTTCTGAACGGTCCGGCGCGCGGCTATCTGTGCGAGAATTACGGCGCCAAGTTCACCTTGCCGGATCGCGGGCCGATCGGCGCCAATTGCCTGGCCAATCCGCGGGACTTCAAAACCCCGATCGCGGCCTATGAGGACAAGACCGCGTCGTGCCGCCTGACCATCAAATGGTGCGGCAAGTTTTTCCAGACCGAGATCGGCCATTCACCGCTCGACGTCGTCGCCTGGCATGGCAATTATGCGCCCTACAAATACGACCTCAGGACGTTCTCTCCCGTCGGCGCGCTGATGTTCGATCATCCGGATCCGTCGATCTTCACCGTGATGACCGCGCCGTCGGAGACGCCGGGCACGGCGAATATCGATTTCGTCATCTTTCCGGAACGCTGGATGGTGGCGGAGAACACGTTCCGGCCGCCCTGGTACCATCTCAACATCATGTCGGAATTCATGGGCCTGATTTACGGCGTCTATGATGCCAAGCCGGACGGCTTCGTCCCGGGCGGCATGAGCCTGCACAATTGCATGCTGCCGCACGGTCCGGATCTCAATGCCTTTACAAAGGCCAGTACCGAAACCTTGAAACCGGAAAAGCTCGGCGGCACGATGGCGTTCATGTTCGAGACCCGCTTTCCACAGCATCTCACCGCCTACGCAGCCAATCTGGAAACCCTGCAGGACGATTACATCGACTGCTGGGCGGGGCTAGAAAAGACTTTCGACGGTACGCGGTAGCGTTATCTGCCGTCCTTCGCATCTGAGAGAATTCGATGAAACTTGCCACTATGAAGACCGGCGCCCGCGACGGGCGCCTCGTCGTCGTCTCGAACGACCTGACACGCTGTACGTCGGCGGAACTGATCGCGCCGACATTACAAGCCGCGCTCGACGATTGGGCCCATGCCGCCGCCAAGCTGGAAGCACTGGCGCACGATCTTGAACTGGACGCGGTGCCGAGCGAACGGTTCCACGAGCACGATGCGCTGTCGCCGCTGCCGCGCGCTTATCAATGGGCCGACGGTTCGGCCTACGTGAACCATGTGGAACTGGTGCGCAAGGCGCGCGGCGCGGAAATGCCGGCGACGTTCTGGACCGACCCGCTGATGTATCAAGGCGGATCGGACGCCTTTCTGGCCCCGCGCGACCCGATCCTGATGGCCGACGAGGCCTGGGGCATCGACATGGAAGGCGAAGTCGCGGTCATCGTCGACGACGTACCGATGGGCGTCAGCGTCGAAGCGGCGGGCGACCACATCAAACTGATCATGCTCGTCAACGACGTTTCGCTGCGCGGTCTGATCCCGGCCGAACTCGGCAAGGGCTTCGGCTTTTTCCAGGCCAAACCCTCGTCCGCGTTCTCGCCGGTCGCCGTCATGCCCGATGCGCTCGGTGATGCCTGGGACGGCGGGCGGCTCAACCTGCCTCTCAGGGTCGACTATAACGGCGCCGCCTTCGGACGCGCCGAGGCCGGCGTCGACATGACCTTCGACTTTCCGCAGCTGATCGCCCACGCCGCCAAGACGCGGCCGCTTTCGGCCGGCGCGATCATCGGTTCGGGCACGGTCTCCAACAAGCTGGATGGCGGGCCCGGCAAGCCGGTATCGGATGGCGGCGTCGGATATTCCTGCATCGCGGAAATCAGGATGATCGAAACCATCAATGACGGCGCGGCGACAACGCCGTTCATGCGGTTCGGCGATACCGTGCGCATCGAAATGCACGACCGGGACGGGCATTCGATCTTCGGTGCGATCGAACAGCGTGTTGAGGCTTACAAATCCTGATCCGGCCTGAGACCGGACGGCAACAGACAGGCGGGAGGAATTTCATGGCAAAGGCGTTTGCGTCCCAAGGGGACATGCAGGCCAAGACGATTTCGTTCACCGAGATCGGCGACCGGCTTTACGCGTTCACAGCCGAGGGCGATCCGAATACCGGGGTGATCATCGGCGATGACGGGGTGATGATCGTCGACGCCCAAGCAACGCCGCTGATGGCGGAATGGGTGATCGAAAAGATCCGCAGCGTAACCGACCTGCCGATCAAGTATGTCGTGCTGTCGCATTATCACGCCGTACGGGTGCTCGGCGCCTCGGCCTACAAGGCCGAACAGATTATCGCCTCGGACACCTGCCGGTCGATGATCCATGAACGCGGTCAGGAAGACTGGGATTCCGAATTCGCCCGGTTTCCGCGCTTGTTCCAGAATGCGGACACGATTCCCGGCCTGACCTGGCCGAGCCTGACGTTTTCGGACTCCATGACACTCTATCTCGGCTCGCGGCGGGTCGACCTGATGCATCTCGGCCGCGCCCACACCGCCGGTGACATCGTCGCCTGGGTGCCAGACGAGCGGGTGATGTTTACCGGCGACATCGTCGAGTATCATTCGGCCTGTTATTGCGGCGACGCCCATTACGGCGACTGGCCGGAGACGCTTGCGGCCATCGACGCCTACGAGCCGCAATCGATCGCTCCGGGCCGGGGCGATGCGTTGGTCGGGCCGGAAAAGGTCGAAGAGGCTCTGATCAACACGGCCGACTTCGTCACATCCACCTATCGTGCGGTGGAACGGGTGGCGGCGCGCGGCGGCTCGCTGAAGGAGGCAATGGCAGCGTGTCGCGCTGCATGCGATCCGAAATTCGGCGATTACGCGATCTACGAACACTGCCTGCCGTTCAACGTCGCCCGTGCCTATGACGAGGCGCTCGGCATCGATACGCCGCGCATCTGGACGGCGGCCCGCGACCAGGAAATGTGGGCGGCACTGCAGGGCTGAAGCAAATCGAGACGACAAAACGGCGAAGCCAGGGGAGGCCCGAATGCCCCGATATGCCTATGAACCGTTTCCTTACACAACGCCGCCGGAACTCTCCGGTGGTGTGCCGAGCGACGCACCCGTGCTCATCGTCGGTGCCGGCCCGATCGGCCTGGCGGCGGCAATCGATCTCGCGCTGCACGGCGTCAAATCGATCGTAGTGGACGACAACAACGTGGTGTCGGTCGGCTCGCGCGCCATCTGCTGGGCCAAACGCACGCTTGAAATCTTCGATCGACTCGGCGTCGGCGACCGGATGGTCGAAAAGGGTGTGACCTGGCAGGTCGGGCGGCTGTTCCACCGGGACCGGGAAGTCTATTCCTTCGATCTGTTGCCGGAAGACGGCCACAAGATGCCGGCCTTCATCAATCTGCAACAATATTACGTCGAACAATACCTCGTCGAGCGGTGCGCCGATTTTCCGGACCTGATCGACCTGCGCTGGGTCAACCGGGTGGTCGGCGTCCGCCAGACCGGTTCTGGTGTTGAAGCCGACATCGAAACGCCGGATGGCGCCTACACGCTCTTTGCTGCATACCTGCTCGCCTGTGACGGAGCGAAATCGGCGGTCCGCGGCATGATGGATCTGGATTTTGCCGGGCGCATCTTCGAGGAACGGTTTCTGATTGCCGATGTTGAAATGAAGGCGGATTTCCCTTCGGAACGCTGGTTCTGGTTCGAACCGCCCTTCCACAAGGGTCAGTCCGCCCTCCTGCACAAACAGCCGGACGATATCTACCGGATCGATCTGCAGCTCGGCTGGGATGCGGATCCGGAAGAGGAAAAGAAACCGGAAAACGTCGTTCCACGCATCAAGGCTGTGGTTGGAGACCGGCCGTTCGAACTCGACTGGGTGTCCGTCTATACCTTCCAATGCCGGCGCCTTGAGCGTTTCGTGCATGACCGGGTGATCTTTGTCGGGGACAGCGCCCACATCGTCTCGCCTTTCGGCGCCCGGGGCGGCAATGGCGGTATCCAGGATGTCGACAATCTGGTGTGGAAGCTGGCGGCGACCCTGAAGGGCGCGGCGCCGGCCGGGTTGCTTGAAACCTATAATGCGGAACGCATTCACGGTGCCGATGAGAACATCCTGAATTCGGCCCGCACGACGAGTTTCATGACGCCGAAAACGACGAACGAGACCCTGTTTCGCGAGGCGGTGCTCGATCTCGCCGGCGACTTGCCGTTCGCGCGGCGGCTCGTCAATTCCGGCCGCCTGTCGCAACCCTGTTCGCTGGAGGGTTTCGATCTGCAGACACCGGCTGATGACGGTCCGGGACTGGCGCCAGGCCTTCCCTGTCCGGACGCGCCGGTGACCGGCACGGCGCCCGGCGCGAACGACGACGGCTGGCTGCTGAAGCACCTGGGCGGCGACTTTTGTGTGCTGACGCTTTCGGCGGACGATGACGCGCCGGCAACGGATCGGCTGCCCGAAGTCCGCGTGGCTCGCAACCGGAACGGCCGCGAGGCGACGCTGGTCGATCGAACCGGCCAGGCATTCGAGCGCTATGGATCGGATCTTTCCTACCTGATCAGACCCGACCAGCACATTGCCGCGCGGTTTGCGCCAGGCGATGGGGCCGCGCTTGACGCTGCCCTCGAACGTGCCACAGGGAGGAATTGACATGGGCTCGGAAATAATGATCGGCCCCGATCGCTTTGCCGGCAAGGGGGATGAGTTCTACCAAGAATTGATGGCCGCCCATGCCAATTTGACGGACCGGCAGAGCGCCGTACTCAATGCCCGGCTCGTTCTGATCATGGCCAACCAGGTCGGCGATCTCGACGTCCTCCGAGCGGCCCTGAAAGCGGCTTCGGCCACTCTGCCGGACACGGACCCGGCCTTGTAATGTCTGAACAGAAGGAAGTCTCGTAATGAGCGATGTCAATCTGTACGATTTCTGGCGTTCCTCGGCGAGTTATCGGGTGCGGATCGCGCTCAATCTTCTCGGCATTGCCTACACGGCTGTTCCGATCGACCTCACAAAAAAGGTGCATCTGACGGAAGCGCATATGACGCGCAATCCGCAAGGCTTCGTTCCCGCGCTGGAAATCGACGGGAAACTTCTGACGCAGTCGCTGGCCATTCTGGAATACCTGTCGGAGACCCGTGGAAACGGCGCCCTGGTCCCGACCGAGCTTAACGCTCGGACCCGCGTGCGCACGCTTTCCCACGCCATCGCCATGGACATCCATCCGATCTGCAATCTGAATGTCGTGACCCATGTCATGGAGATTACCGGCGGCGGCGAGCAGGCGCGGCTCGACTGGATGCAACATTTCATCGGTCGTGGGCTCGCCGGCTTCGAAAGGTTGCTGAACGACAGCCGTACGGGCACGTTTTGCCACGGCGACGCACCGACAATGGCAGATTGTTGCCTGATGCCGCAGATCTACAATGCACGGCGCTGGCAGGTCGACCTGTCGGGAATGCCGGCAATCGCCCGGATTGTCGAGGCCTGCGAAGCGGTGCCGGCCTTTGCGGATGCGCATCCGGATAAAATCGGCGCGCCGTGAGGGTTTGCGGGGTGCCCCGGTAAGGCCCTCCCGGATCCGCTTTAGTGATTGTCCCGCGGCGTGAACTTGCGACCGATGTCGTGGTACTTCACGGCCGGCTTCAGCACCATGCCTTCATCGAACTGGTCGACGATCGAGCGCTGGATTTCCTGCCAAGGGCTCTGGTGGTCCGGATAGGCAAAACCGCCCTTGTCGGCGAGCGCCTGTTTGCGGGCAGCGAGCTCGTCGTCGGAGACCAGGATATCGGCCGTGCCCTTGTTGAGATCAATGCGCACCCGGTCACCGGTTTCCACTAACGCGAGACCGCCACCGACGGCCGCCTCCGGCGCGGCGTTCAGGATCGAAGGCGATCCGGATGTGCCGGATTGCCGGCCGTCGCCGATACAGGGCAGTTCGGTGATACCTTGTTTGAGCAAGGCCGTGGGAGGCTGCATGTTGACCACTTCCGCACCGCCCGGATAACCGATCGGTCCGGCGCCGCGGATGATGAGCAGTGTGTTTTCGTCGATGCCGAGATCCGGATTGTCGATGTTGTCGTGATAATCCTCGCGGCCGTCGAAAACGACAGCACGGCCTTCAAACGCGTCCGGGTCGTCCGGATTGGAAAGGAAACGCTGCCGGAAGCCATCGGAGATCACGCTGGTCTTCATGATCGCGGAATCAAAGAGATTGCCCTTCAGATTGATAAATCCGGCCTTTTGCATCATCGGCCGGCTGTACGGCCGGATGACCTCTTCATCGACGATGGCCGCCTTGGCGACGTTTTCGCCCATGGTGCGGCCGTTCACGGTCGGCGCGCCTTCACGCAGGAGCCCGGCGCTTTTCAACTGGTTCATCACTGCCGGCAGACCGCCGGCACGATAATAATCCTCGCCGAGAAACTCCCCGGCCGGCTGCATGTTCACCAGAAGCGGCACGTCGTGACCGATTGCCTGCCAATCGTCGTTTGTCAGCGACACGCCGATATGGCGGGCGACCGCGTTCATGTGGATCGGCGCGTTCGTCGATCCGCCGATGGCGGAATTCGCCAGGATGACGTTCTCGAACGCTTCTCGGGTCATGATGTCGGACGGACACAGATTTTCATGCACCATTTCCACGATCCGCATACCGGTCTTGTAGGCCATCGCGCCGCGATCCTTGTGCGGGGCGGGGATGGCGGCACAGCCGGGCAGCGACATGCCGAGTGCTTCGGCGAGCGCGTTCATCGTCGAGGCGGTTCCCATCGTGTTGCAATGGCCGGGCGACGGTGCGGAGGAGGCGACCAGTTCGATGTATTCCGAATAGTCTATCTCGCCGGAGGCGAGCAGTTTGCGGGCTTCCCACTTGATCGTACCAGAACCGGTGCGACGGCCCTTGTACCAGCCGTTCAGCATCGGCCCGCCGGACAGGATGATTGCCGGGATGTTGACGGTGGCTGCTGCCATCAAAAGGGCCGGCGTGGTCTTGTCGCAGCCGGCTGTCAGAACGACGCCGTCGATCGGATAGCCGAACAGGGTTTCGACAAGGCCGAGATAGGCCAGATTGCGGTCGAGGTTGGCTGTCGGGCGTTTTCCGGTCTCCTGGATCGGATGCACCGGAAACTCGAAACAGACGCCGCCGGCTTCGCGGATGCCCTCGCGGGTGCGCTTGGCCAGTTCCAGATGGTGGCGGTTGCAGGGAGACAGGTCGGATCCGGTCTGCGCAATGCCGATGATCGGCTTGCCGGATTGCAATTCCTCGCGCGTCAGGCCCCAGTTCATGTAACGCTCGATGTAAAGCGAGGTCATGCCCGGATCGTCCGGATTGTCGAACCAGGCCTGAGAGCGCAGGATCGTGCCCCGTCCATTGCCAGAACCGTTTGTCGCCATGCCTTCCTCCCGTATTCGAATTGCGCCGGAGAATGCGCCGAGCCCGCTTTGAAATCAATGCCGTAAAGCGCCGCGCCGGTTGTTTGTGCAGCGGCATCGCTGACGGCTTGCCAAAGCTCGGGCCGCAATGCCATAGGTTACGGGATCGGGATTCGCGCCGTTTGCGGCGGCCGGACAGCGCGAATTGCGGTTGCGTTGATAAAGAACGATGAGAAGCCGGGCGCCACCCGCCTTTTCCGTTCCATCGTCCTGTCTTGTGGGAGACAGCCGCGCTTATGCCGGACGGCGTTAACAGCACGGTCCAGGTGGTCGAGAACACCTTCATTCCGCTGGCCGACGGCAGGCGGCTTGCTGCCCGTATCTGGATGCCGGATCCGGCCACGACGATCCGTACCCACTGGCCGGCCATCCTGGAATACATTCCCTACCGCAAGCGCGATGCCACCGCCCAACGCGACGAAAGCACCTATCCGCGGTTTGCGGCGGCCGGGTATGTCGGCGTGCGTGTGGACATTGCCGGCCATGGCGAATCCGACGGCATTTTCGACGATGAATATTCGCCGCGCGAGCTTGCCGACGGTGTCGAGGTGATCGCCTGGATCGCCGCCCAGGATTGGTGCGACGGCCGGGTCGGCATGATGGGCATTTCCTGGGGCGGCTTCAACAGCCTGCAGATCGCAGCCCTCAGGCCGCCGGCACTGAAGGCGGTGATCGCGATCGGCACCACGGTCGACCGGTATAACGACGACATCCATTACAAGAACGGTTGCCTGCTGTCGGCGAACTTTTCCTGGTCCTGCACCATGCTTGCCTATGCCGCGCGTCCGCCGGATCCCGATCTGGTCGGCCGGGACTGGCGATACCTGTGGCGCAAACGCCTGGACTCGCAGCCGTTTCCGCTTGAGACATGGCTGGCGCACCAGACACGCGACGATTATTGGAAACACGGCTCCGTGTCGGAGGATTACGCGGCGATCGACGCGCCGGTACTGGCGATCAGCGGCTGGGCCGACGGCTACATCAATGCGCCGCCGGCGCTCGCGGCCAATCTCGGCTTCCGAGGCAAGGCGATCAACGGGCCGTGGATCCACAAATACCCGCATTTCGCCTGGCCGAAACCGCGCATGGATTTTCCCGCCGAGGCGCTGCGCTGGTGGGACCGCTGGCTCAAGGGCTTGCGCAACGGCGCCGACGACCTGCCGGCCTATCGCGCCTATCTGTCGGAAAATGTGCGTCCCGGCGGCCGGCGCGAGGACGAACCGGGGCGCTGGGTCGCGGAGACGGAATGGCCGTCAACGGCGATCGAAACGGAAACGTGGCACCTGAACGGTGACGGCCTGCTGTCGCCGCAACCCGGGCAGCCGGTGCTGCGCACGATCAGTTCGCCGGAGGATTGCGGCATTGCCTGCGGCGAATTCTTTACACAGAAACCGGACGCCGAACTGCCCGGCGACCAGCGCATCGACGACGGCGGATCGCTGGTCTTCACGTCGGGCGTCCTTAGTGAACCTATCGACATTCTCGGCCGACCGCGTCTGAAGCTGCGCGTCAGCGTCGACAAACCGATCGCCAACCTGGCGGTTCGCCTGATCGATTATCATCCGGACGGTGTCGGCCACCGGGTGAGTTTCGGCGTGCTCAACCTCTGTCACCGCAACGGCAACGAAAAGCCGCGGCCGATGCCGCCCGGGCGGGCCGAGGACGTGGAGATCCCGCTCGACGAATGCGGCTATCGCTTTCTGCCCGGCCACCAGATCGGCCTTGCCGTGTCGACTGCCTATTGGCCGATGATCCTGCCGGGGCCGGAACGGGTCACCGCGACCCTGGCGCTCGGGCCGCATGCGGCGCTGGCGCTGCCGGTTCGCTGGTTCGGGGAGACGATCGACATTGCCGAACCGACCGACCCGGATCCGCTGCCGGCCTATCGCATGCATCGCCAGGCCGTGTCGCGGCGCTGGATCGAACGCGACCTGCAGCAGGGCACGACGCGCTATCACATCCTGGAAGACAGCGGCGACTCTGAAATGCCGGGGCATGGCATGATCGCCGGCGACCAGCGACGGGAATGCTACAGCATCGCGCCGGACGATCCGTTGAAGCTCACTCTCGACGGTGCCTATTCCTGCCGCATGCGTCGGGGCGACTGGTCGGTGCGGGTCGAAACCACGTCGCGGCTCACCTGCACGGCGACCGATTTCCTGCTTAAAGCCAAGGTCGCCGCGTTCGAGGGCGACACGCTGTTCAGCGAGCGCGTGTGGACGAAAACGTTGCCGCGGACCTGTATGTAGGCGACGGCCGATCCGGCGTTTGGGGGAAAAAACACTTGCGGTTCCAAAAACCTGGCGCATGGTGCCGCCAACGGAGCGGTGCAGGAAAGCCGGGAAACGACCATGCTGCAGACGATTGCGAATTTCGATCGGATCGGTGAGGAAAACGCCTTTACCGTTCTGGCCCGCGCGACGGCGCTTGCCGATCAGGGGCGCGACATTATCAATCTCGGCATCGGTCAACCGGATTTCCGCACCCCGGACCACATCGTCGAGGCCGCGGTCAAGGCGTTGCGCGATGGCCATCACGGCTATACGCCGGCGACCGGTATCGCGCCGCTGCGCGAGGCCGTTGCCGCCGACATTCATCGCCGGCTCGCCGTCGAGGTCTCACCCGACCGGGTTCTTATCGTCCCGGGCGGCAAGGTGACGATGTATGCCGCGATCCTGATGTTCGGCGAACCGGGGGTCGACATCCTCTACCCCGATCCCGGTTTCCCGATTTACCGGTCGATGATCGACTATACCGGCGCGCGCGCCGTTCCGATCCCGATCCGCGAGGAAAACGACTTCGCGTTCTCGGCGGAAGAAACCCTGTCGCTATTGACCGAGCGCACCCGCCTGATCGTGCTCAACTCGCCGGCCAATCCGACCGGCGGCGTGACGCCGAAGGCGGAGATCGACCGGCTTGTCTCCGGGCTCGCCGATCGGCCGGACGTCGCGATCCTGTCCGACGAGATCTACGGACAAATGGTCTATGACCGGCTGCAGCACACATCGCTGATGGACTATGCGGCAATCCGCGACCGCGTGATCCTGCTCGACGGATGGTCGAAGACATATGCCATGACCGGTTGGCGGCTCGGTTATTCGGTCTGGCCCGACACGCTTTACGACAAGGCGCGAAAACTGGCGGTCAATTCGTGGTCCTGCGTCAATGCACCGGCGCAATACGCCGCGCTTGCGGCGCTTACCGGGCCGCAGGACACGGTGAGCGACATGGTGGCGGAATTCGATGCGCGGCGAAAGGTCGTGGTCGATGACCTGAATGCCATCGACACCCTTTCCTGCCGCATACCGCGCGGCGCCTTTTATGCCTTTCCCAACATCAGGGCGACCGGATGGAAGTCGAAGGACCTTGCAACCGCGCTTCTCGAAGAAGCCGGTGTGGCGACCATCGGCGGCCCGGATTTCGGGGTGCATGGCGAAGGCTATCTGCGGGTGTCCTACGCCAATTCGACAGAGAACATCCGTCGCGCGATCGAACGGATCGGGGCCTTTCTCGCATAAGATCTGCCGGGCGCCGACGGTCAGCCGACGCCAGGCGGTCTGCCACGTGAACTCTCCGTACTTTTCTCCTACGTTTCCGCGAGTTCCTTTTCATGCAGCCAGGCTGCGTGTTTCGGGGCCCGTTTGGTCTTGCTCCACTCTTCCAACATGTCCCATTTGACCGCATCGAGGCGTTTCAGCATGGCGTCTTCCTTCGGGTCCGGGCAGGCCAGTTCGACCCGGTGACCGTTCGGATCGAAGAAGTAGATCGAATGGAAGATGGAATGGTCTGTCACGCCGAGCACGTCGACGCCGTTTTCCTCCAGATGCTGCTTGTAGGCGACCAGCGTGTCCCGATCCTTCACCTTGAAGGCGATATGCTGGACCCATTCCGGCGTGTTCGGATCGCGGCCCATGTCCGGCTTCGTCGGCAATTCGAAAAAGGCGAGGATGTTGCCGTCGCCGGCATCGAGGAACAGATGCATGTAAGGGTCTGGTTCGTGGGTGGACGGAACCTTGTCCTCGGCGATCGCCAGGACAAAATCCATCTTCAGCATCTTTGTGTACCACTCCACGGTTTCCTTGGCGTCCCGGCAGCGATAGGCGACGTGGTGGATCTTTTCGATTTTCATGATCTCGGTTCTCCTCAATTGCGGCGGTTTCCGGTCGCGGTGCGGGCGAAGCAGTCGAACCTGCTTTGATGGACCCGTCCGTTTCCGCGTGAGGATGACACTATTAGTTACATTTGTAACTATCTAGGGAAAAACGAACCGTCCTCGCAAGTCCGCGTTGCTGCCGGGCGGCCTTCCAGCTCGGTCCACGTCAAGGTCGGGAAACGGTCCGTTTATCTGATGGTCGGCGGAGCCCTATTGTCGGGGCGGGACCAGACTCTTGAGATAGTCATCCACCGACTGCATCCACAAAGGCGGGATGGCCAGAACAGAATGTCCGTTCTGCTGGCCGGGTACGTCAACGATCTCAAAACGTCCCAATCCGTTCGCGGCACGGAACGCGGCGAAGTTCTTCTGGGTGTGGCCTTCGTTGTAATAGACATCGTCGCGGCCGTAGAGCCACAGGCCCGGTTTGTCGAAGGACGCCCCCTTCAACAGGAGGGATTGGTTAATGGTCGTTGCCGTCGAACAGCCGTCGCCCATCCAGCCGCCGACGAAATTGACGACACCGTGCACGTCTTTCGGATGCAGGCCGGCATAGGCAACCGACAGGGCGCCGCCGCGGGATTGGCCGACCATGAGGACCGGATCGTCTGTGACATCGGGACGACGCCGCAAGGCGGTCACGGCGGCATCGATATCGATGAGCGCCCGGTCCGCGCCGGCAAGCGATCTTTCGGTCTTGCAGGTATAGCCCCTGGACCTGTCCTCACCGAACCCTTCGTCGTACAGCCCTTCGGACCGGCCGCGCCCCCGGCGCTGCGGGAAGGCGACCATCCAGCCACGTTCATTGAGGAAATCGGCAAGCCAGGGCTGGAACCAGGTGTGACCGAAGCGCGCGGGATCGCGGCCGAAACCGGTCGAGCCGTGATTGACGATTGCGAGGGGAAACGGTCCGGAGCCCTCCGGTTTGAAAAGGATCGCCTCAAGCCGAACGGGCTTGCCGTTTTCACTGAGCTCGGTCTCCAGAAAACCCCTTTCCGCCCAGGTCCACGAAACCGGCTTATCGGCGGCGAGCAGGGGGGCAAGGGATTGTCGGCGCAGCACCGCGAATCCGGCATTATCGGCGAACACCCCGCGCAAACGGCCCATGGGGGTGCGGTCATATGTTACCGTAAATCGATCGTTCGACAGCGACAGTCGGCTTCCAGAAACCGTTCCGGTCATAGGAAACCATGCCCGTTTGAAGGCCCCGTACGGGTTGTCCGCGACCGCATAGACCGCGCCGACACGGCCATCGGGTTCCGGCGGATCGACAATCAGGATATGCCGAAGCACGCCGTCCCAGGCGCCGGTCCAAGTGCCGGCAAATCCGTCCTCCGGTGCAACCGCTTCGGCGCGTTGGGCGCGCTGCACCGCGTCGCCGGGCAGGGGAACGCCCTCAATCAGCAGATCGTTGCTTTCCATGCTGTGGGCCGCACGGGTAATCGAGACCAGAAGAACGAATAACCAGGCCAGCCGGAGCATGTCGAACCCTCACGCTTCTTAAAAGGGTTGATGTGCCGCCCGACCATCAGACGGACGAAGTCTTATCCTGTCGTTGAACGATGGCCGGCATGTGACCGTCGCCTATATGGTGGCGCTTGTGCCGTCGTTGCCTGTCTTGTTTATGCGTGAGTGGCCGTCGCTTGTGCGATTGGCTGAAAATGGCTGTTTTTGTCGGGCTGGCATCGGCCCTGCCACACGTCCAGGTCGAACCGACTGCGCAGGTCTATTGTAGAGCGGTTGCCCGGATGCGCTCGGCGGCGGCATCCGTAATCGGCGTCAACGGTGCATCGAGCCTTGACGTAAACGTGCATTCCTCGCCGAGGAAATCCCAGTCCGTGACATTGCCGCGCTTGATGCAGCGGGCCATTTGCGGACCGTTGCTCGTTTTGATGCAGGCAGTTTCGCCGGCCTTGATAAAGCGGCCGTAATTCTGGCACTTGCATTCCGGATATTTGACGCCTTCGGCGACGGCGGCACCGGTGCCGGCCAGAACGCAGATCGAAAGCAGCACCCCTAGAACGGTTCGCATGGTTCCCTCCAGGTCCGGGTGAAAGCGTATCAAACCCGTCGGCATTCGCGAAGAAAAATCGCGCCGCGGCGCGAAAGGCCGCGTAATCGATGGGCGTTCGGACAGGAATACCGTTTCAAACATCTGAAATATATGATTAAAATTGCCGCAATCTGAGATTGACGCTGGGCAACCGGTGCCTCTGTGACGGCGAGACACTTCTTGGCGGACGGCCGGTCCAGCGGCGTTCCATGCGCCGGATCCGGGAAGTTGTCCGACGTGCCCGGAACGAATCGTCGCCGGGCGGGGTACAGGAATACAAAGTAAAAAGGGCCGTCCCGAACCGGACTGCATGACCGACATGCATGCCGGCGTCGGTGGAAAGACCGGAAGGAAGGGAGTGCCATGCGCCACATTGCCGTTTTGTTCGGGTTGGCCGCAATGCTGATCGGTACCGCCGGTCCCGTCCTTGCAAGTGATCGGGTCACGGTCTTTGCCGCGTCCAGCCTGACCGATGTGCTCGGCGCGGTCGAGGCGGCATTCGAGGCGGAAACCGGAGCCGATCTGCGCCTCTCCTTTGCCGCATCCTCGGTCCTGGCACATCAGATCGAGCGTGGCGCACCGGCCGACATCTATGTGTCGGCGAACGCGGAATGGGTCGACTATCTCCTGGATCGCGGGCTCACCAGCCCGGCGCACACGACCGTGCTCGCGCGCAACACGTTGATGCTGATCGCGCCGAAAACCGCTGCGACCCACGACCATGCCGGTCTCGCCGAATTCGATTTTGCCGCATGGGTCGGGTCCGACGGCCGCCTTGCCATCGCCGATCCCGACCATGTGCCGGCCGGTCGTTATGCCCGCCAGGCGCTGAAGACCCTGGAACGCTGGGAGGCGATCAGCGATCGTCTCGCGATCGCCAACAATGTGCGCGCCGCGCTGCTGCTGGTGGAACGGGGCGAGGCGCCTCTCGGCATTGTCTACCGAACCGATGCGATCGCCTCGGACGCCGTCATCCAGCTTGCCGCGCTGCCGCCGCGCACCCATGATCCCATCCTTTATCGGGCCGCCCGTCTCGGCAAGGCGCCCTCCCTCCCGGTCCGTACGTTCTGGACCTATCTGCAGGGGCCGCGCGCGGCGGCGATCTTCCGCGAGTTCGGATTTGCCCCGGCGGGGGATTAGGGGCAGCCTGAAAACCCAGGGGGCGGTCCGGTTTTTGTTTCCCGGTGGCAACGTCGCCGAATTCTATCCAAGTTCCTGAATTCAAACCTCCTTTCGTCTTCCCCGGCTTGTCCGGGGGACCCGGCGGCGTCGATGGTTCCGCCAGGCGTCCTGGATTTCCGGGACAAGCCGGAGAATGACGGAGAGAGAGAGCGTAAGGGTAAGTTGTCCCGCCGCTCACCCACGCCAGACACGGCATTGGCAGCAGGCACATGTGGGCAAAGCGGGACAAGGTGGACACTCCGGATATCCAGCGCCTAGAAAGACGCACCACTTCCAGGAGGCGCGTTTGATGACCGATGCCTTAAACGACCGGCTGGCAGGCTTTGTCGCGCTGCACGAGCGACCGGAGGCCTTTGTGATCCCGAACCCTTATGATGCGGGATCGGCGAAACTCCTGGCGCAAATGGGTTTCAAGGCGCTGGCGACGTCCTCGGCGGCGGCCGCCTTCGGGCTCGGTCGGCAGGATGCGGCCTGGGCGGTCGATCGCGATACCATGCTCGATCATGCCAAATCGATCATTGAGGCGACGCCGCTGCCTGTCAGCGCGGATCTTGAATCCGGGTTTGGCGACCTGCCGGAAGAGGTCGCCCGAACGGTCTCAGAGGCAATCGCAATCGGCTGCGCGGGCGGGTCGATCGAGGATGCGACGGGCGTGCCCGAAAGTCCGCTCTACGACCTCGACCTTGCCACCGCGCGCATCCGGGCCGCGCGCGATGCGATCGACGATCTGGGCGTTCCTTTCGTGCTGACGGCGCGGGCGGAAACCTTCCTGGTTCGCCACCCGGACGCGCTCGACGAAGGCATCAAGCGTATTCGCGCCTATGCGGCGGCCGGCGCCGATTGTGTCTACATTCCAGGGCTTAGCCGCGCTGATGACATCCGACTTGTCGTTGGCTCCGTCGGCGTGCCGGTCAATGTGCTTGCCGGTTTCGGAACGAAGCCCCTGACCGTTGCCGAACTCGCCGATCTCGGCGTCAAGCGCATCAGTCTGGGGTCGCACCTGGTCCGCCATGCGCTCACCGCCTTCATGACCGCATCGCGGGAAGTGCTCGACAAGGGCACGTTCTCGTTTGTCGCCGACACCGAACCGTTTGCCACGTTCCACGAGGCGTTTCGGCCGGACCGCGTCTGACGGGTTTGATGCATGCGGCGCATTCTGGTCGAGGAATTCGGAGATCCGGTCCGGGTCTGCCGATTGCAGGAAACCGAACCCGACGGGCTCGGTCCGCGAACCGTGCGGGTTCGCATGATCGCGCGGCCGATCAATCCGTCCGATCTCATTCCGATCACCGGCGCCTATGCCGCGCGCCTGACGCCGCCCTTCGTGCCGGGCTTTGAAGGTGTCGGCACGGTGGTCGATCATGGCCCGGCGGTCGAAGACTTCCAGCGCGGTCAGCGCGTTCTGCCGCTGGGACGGACGGGTACATGGTCGGAACTGGTGGACGCGGAGGCGGATTGGTGCGTCCCGGTGCCGGACTGGGTTGCCATGGATCTTGCGGCGCAGGCTTACATCAATCCGGCTACCGCCTGGTGTCTCCTGACCTCCGTGCTCGACCTGGCGCCCGGCGAAGCGATCGTTGTCAATGCCTGCGGATCGGCGATCTCAAAAGTGCTTTTGGCGCTGGCAAAGGCGCGCGACCTCAGGTTCATCGCGCTGGTGCACGGTGCGGACCGGTCCCGCCAATGGCAGGCGATGGGCGCCGATGATGTGATCGATTGCGATCGCCGGACAATCGCTGCGGGACTGGAAACGGCGCGGCGGACTTTCGCGCTTCGCGCCGGCCTCGACGCGATCGGCGGTCCGCAGGGCATGGCGCTTGCCGAGGCGTTGCCGCCGGAGGCGCGTTTCGTGCAATACGGGCTCCTATCGGGCAAACCGCTGGCGGCGGATCTGGCCGAGCGCATGAACAACCGGATCAAACCCGAAATGTTCTGGTTGCGTTCGGTGGTGCATGCCATGCCGCCGGAGGAACGCCTCGCCCTGTTCGAGGCCATATTTGCCTTTTTCCGTGCGCATCCGGTCGATCTGGCGGTCGAGGCACGTTACGATCTAGCCGAAATCGGCGCGGCACTTCGGCATAATGCGCGCCGCGGACGCAGCGGCAAGGTTCTGCTTGAAGGCTGAACCGAACCGGTGTCAAAAATGTTGCGTGCCCCTTTCATAACCGTCCCGGCTTCCCTTCACAGGTTCGACGGATTAGGACATCGGCTTGTCGCAGTCTTTTCAGATGTGCCACGCCGTGCCCGTGCTTTCGCAGATCCTTCGCCATGCGCATGACGATCCTGACCGCATCGCCCTTGCGGGCGAGGCCGGGGATCTGTCCTATGCCGGACTGGCCCGCACTGCGATTGCTTTGTGCGCGCGGCTCGGCACCGTGCCTAAACGCTTGCCCGCATTGCCCGGCCCGGCGGCGGACCGGATCGTCGGACTGGTTCTGAAGAACGGTCCGGCTTTTCTGCCGGCCTTTCTGGCAGCGACCGCTCCCGGGCATTGCGCTCTCGTCATTCCGCCCGGCCTCGGCGATACCGCGTGCGCGGAGATCGTCGATGCGGTCCGCCCCGACGTCTTTTTATGCGACGCTGACCGCTTGCTTGCTTTTGCCGGTGCGGCACCGGTTTTCCATGCGGATCGCCTCGCCACCTCGCCGGAAAGGGCCACCAATCCCTTGCCGGACCCGGAACAATGGGCCGGTGCCGATGAGGCCGCCTTCCTGATCGGTCTGACATCGGGGACGACATCGACACCGAAAGCGTTCTGGCGCAGCCGACACACCTGGCTCGCAAGCCTTGCCCTCTACGAAGACGTATTCGGTCTGACCAGACAGGACAGCGTGCTGGCGCCCGGTCCGCTGGCGCACGGCCTGGCACTCTATGCCGCCATCGAATGCCTCTTTGCCGGCGCGACCTTCCATATGGTCGGCAAACCCACGCCCGATGTGCTCCTGCACCGGATCTCGGAGGCGACCGTCACCCGTCTGGTGCTCGTGCCGACCATGCTGGACGATCTGGTGACGAGGGCAGAGGGGAAGCGCTTTCAAAACGTGCGCGCAGTGGTGACGGCAGGCGCCAAGCGGCATGTCGATCTGGCCGAACGGGCACGGGCCGTCTTTCCGAATGCCCGCCTGATCGAATATTACGGGGCGTCGGAACTGAGTTTTGTGACGCTGTCGACGGACGACATTGCCGGTTCGCCCACATCGGTCGGTCGGGCCTTTCCGGGGGTAACCGTGTCGATCCGCAGCGCGGAAGGCCGGGACCCGGTGCCCGACGGCGAGATCGGCACCCTGTATGTCGACAGTCCCTATGTCTGCGCCGGCCTGCTCTGCGGTGTATCGGAGGGCGGATTTCGCCGGACCGGACACTGGGCCAGCGTCGGAGACAGGGCCTGGCGCGATGCCGACGGCACGATCCATCTGGCAGGGCGCGACGGCGACGCCATCAATTCCGGCGGCAATACATTTTATGCCGGTGAAATCGAAGCGGCACTGACGACGCTTGACGGGATCGACGAGGCCTGCGTCCTGGGTCTGCCCGACGCGCGGCTCGGCGAGTGCGCCGTGGCCATCGTCTCGGGAAAAGGTGCCGTTTTGGCGGATCCGCGCGCAGCTTGTGCCGGGCGGCTGCCGCGCTACAAAGTGCCGAAACGGTTTTTCCGCGTGGCGTCCCTGCCGCGCACCGCAAACGGCAAGACCGATCGCAAGGCGGTCCGTGCGCTGCTTGAAAATGCCGTACCGATCTTGGAGGAAGTCTGACCGACATGCCGGGCGAGGCGTTCATCATCGCGGCAAAACGCACGCCGATCGGCAGGCGGGGCGGCGGGCTTGCCGCTGTTCCGATCGAAGATCTGCTTGCGCCGCTTATTCTCGCGCTTGTGGCGGAAACCGGAATCGATCCGGACGAGATCGACGACGTGATCGTCGGCAATGCGGCCGGCCCCGGCGGCAATCCTGCGCGGCTGGCCGCGCTGCAGGCCGGCTTGCCGGTGGACGTGCCGGGTGTTTCGGTCGACCGGCAATGCGGTTCCGGCCTGGAGGCGGTCAACCTGGCGGCGGCCCGCATCCGCGCCGGCGACGGCGACGTCTACCTGGCCGGCGGGGCCGAAAGTCCGAGCACAGCGCCGCTGCGGGCCCGACGGGACAAGGACGGCGACCTTACCTTTTATCCGCGCGCCCGGTTCGCGCCGGACGCGATCGGCGATCCGGATATGGGGGTTGCAGCCGAAAATGTCGCGCGCCAATGCGGCATTTCGCGCGAACGCCAGGATGCATTTGCGCTTGCCAGCCATCAAAAGGCCTGTGCGGCCATGGCCGATGCGCGCCTTGCGGCGGAAATCGTGCCGCTCGACACGCCGGGCGGTCGCGTCTCCGTCGATGCCTGTCCGCGGCCGGATACCAGCCTTGATGCGCTTGCGGCATTGCCTCCGGTTTTTGTGAAGGACGGGACCGTCACGGCCGGCAATGCGTGCCCGGTGAACGACGGCGCGGCTTTGGTCTGTGTGGTTTCGGCGCGCATGGCCGAAAGGCTGGCGCCTTCGGTCGCGCTGTCGTTCATCGGTGGCGCGGCGCGCGGTGTCGATCCGAACGTGCTGGGGCTCGGCCCGGTCGCCTCGACCCGCACGCTGCTTGAGAGGAATCCGGGCCTGTCGCTCGACGGGATCGAGCATATTGAATTCAACGAGGCGTTCGCCGCGCAGGTGCTCGGCAGTCTCGATGCGCTTGCCATCGACGCCGCGCGGGTCAATTCGGATGGCGGCGCCCTGGCCTTCGGCCATCCCTGGGGGGCGTCGGGCGCCTTTCTCGTTGTCCGGCTGTTTTCGCAGATGGTGCGCCGAACGGACAGGCGCACCCGACGCGGTCTGGCCATGATCGGCATTGGCGGCGGGCTCGGCATTTCCAGTCTGTTCGAAACCGCCTGAGGACGAAACAAACAATGCGGACAGGCGATCCATGACCGGCAAAGCTTCAGGGGCAAAGACCGGTGCAATCCCGGAAGGTGCGCGTTTTCGCCATAGGCTGCGGACCCGGTTCTTCGAGGTGGACGCGCACGGCCAGGTGCATAACGCCTATTACCTGGTCTATGCGGAAGAGGCCGTTACAGCCTTTTTGAATGATCTCGGCTGTGCCGAATTGATCGAGCCGGGGGCCGGCGGGTCGATTTTTGTCGTTGTGCGATCGGCGGTCGATTACCTGCACCCGGTCGGCTTCGACGAAACGCTGGTGCTCGCCGTCTGGGTGCGCCGGCTCGGCCGCTCGAGCCTCACCTTTGCCGTCACCGCCGCCAAGGAGGCCGGCGACGTCGCGGCCGACGTCGAGATCGTGTGGGTGTGCAAGGATACGGCGACCGGTCGAAGCACGCCGTTGGCGCCGGCTCTGGTCGAGCGCTTGCAGGATGTCGTCTTCGCCGCCGTGGGGGACAGCGCGCCGTGATCGTCGTCGAGGCGGTGACCCATGCCTTCGATCCGGATCCGCCGGTGCTCGTCGACGTATCGGTGACGCTTCACGAACGCCGGATCGGCGTCATCGGCGCAAACGGATCCGGCAAGACAACCTTTGCCCGGCTGCTGAACGGTCTTGTCGTGCCGACAAAAGGGCGGGTGACGGTCGATGGTTTCGATACACGCCGGCAGGCGCGGGACGTGCGCGCCCGGGTCGGGTTCCTGTTCCAGGATCCGGACAACCAGATCGTCATGCCGCTCGTGGAGGAGGATGTCGCTTTCAGCCTGAAACCGTTGCGGCTCGACGCGGTCGAACGGCAGGCCCGCGTCGGGGCGGTGCTGGAGCGGTACGGCCTGTCGGCATTGCGCGGACATCCGGCGCACGCGCTGAGCGGCGGACAGAAACAATTGCTGGCGCTGTCGAGCGTGCTGGTGCGCGATCCGGCCTATCTGGTGCTCGACGAGCCGACGACGCTGCTCGACCTGAAAAACCGGCGTCTCGTCGAACAGGCGATCGACGGGCTGGACGCGACAGTGGTCTGCGTCAGCCACGATCTCGATCTGATGCGGCGCTTCGACCGCATCCTGGTGTTCGAAGCGGGGCGACTTGTCTTCGACGGACCGGCCGATGCCGCCATCAGCTTTTATGTGGACAGCCAGACATGCTGCTGAGCCTTTACATCGACGGCGCTTCCCCGCTTCACCGATGCCCTGCCGGCGGCAAGCTGACGCTTCTGGCCTGTACCGGGATCGGGATCTTCCTGGTGTCCGATCCGGCCTGGCTGGCGGCCTTGCTGGTCGTGTGTCTCGGGCTCATCGGCGTGGCCCGGCTGCCGCCCGGTGTGGTGGTCCGGGCAGTGCTGCCGTTTGCGGTCCTGATCGGCGTATTTTTCGGTTTGCACGCGCTTCTCAGCAGCCTCGAGACCGCTATCGTCATCGCCTTGCGGTTCGGGGTGATGGTCCTGCTTGGACTGCTGCTTGCCATGACGACCCGTCTTTCGGCCCTGGTCGCCGCGCTGGAGACGGGATTGGCGCCGCTTCGTCTTGTGGGCGTGCGACCGGAACGGGCCGGTCTGGTTCTGTCGATGACCATCCGCTTCATTCCGCTGGTCGCGGCGACCTATCGGGATATTGCCGCGGCGCAAAAGGCCCGTGGACTTGAGCGAAATGTGCTTGCTCTGATGGTACCGATGCTCGTAAAGCTGCTGCGGCGCGCCGATGCGGTGGGCGACGCGCTGACGGCCCGCGGTCTTGACGATTGACCCATCAATTTCGCCATCCGCCTCCGTTCCCTTCCTTTTTGCAGTAGTGTCATGTCAACCAAAGATCTTGTGTTGGTCGCGCTGTTCGCGGCGCTGATCGCCGTTCTCGGTATTTTCCCGGCCATCACGATCCCCGTCCTGCTTGTGCCGATCACCGCTCAGACGCTTGGCGTTATGCTCGCGGGCTCGCTGCTCGGCGCGACCCGCGGCGGACTGGCTGTCTTGGTGTTTCTGATCCTGGTTGCCGTCGGCCTGCCGCTTCTCGCCGGTGGCCGCGGCGGTCTTGGCGTTTTTGGCGGTCCGAGCGCAGGGTTCCTGATCGCCTGGCCGGTCGCAGCGTTTGTTATCGGCTGGCTGACAGAACGTGCCTGGACCCGATACGGTCTTGTCACCGCTCTCGGCATCAATCTGTTTGGCGGCATCGTTCTGATCTACGTCCCCGGCATCGTCTGGCTCGCCGCGGGCGGCCTCGGGTTTGGGCAGGCAACGGCGTTGTCGTCGGCTTTCGTTCCCGGTGACGTCTTGAAGGCCGTTCTGGCGAGCCTGGTTTCCGTCACCCTGCGGCGTTATCGCCAACACCCGATCGCGGAGAAACGCGCAAAGGCTTAGATGGTGTCTTTGCCACACGGGCGCATTTCGGTGCTGGCGCCCGTGTGACAAAAAAATGTCAAATACCCCCTTCAAATCCGGTCCGGCGTTTGTTAGATACCCCTCATTCGAAAGCGGAACAGCCGCTCCGGTCCGGTCGCCGAAATGGTGCCGGGTCGCAGGAACAGCCGGAAGGAAACCGGCGATGCCTGACGACAACCGGGCGTCTCCCTTGAAAAATCGAATTCTTGGCGCGGGGTGGAGCAGCCCGGTAGCTCGTCAGGCTCATAACCTGAAGGTCGCAGGTTCAAATCCTGCCCCCGCAACCAACAAACATCGGTCCATTCCGGACACATGATTTACATTTCATTCCGGAGACATTGTTAACACTTTCTCCGGGGCGAAGGGGTTTTGAGCGGGTTCGACCCGCCCCTGCTCAGCATCAAAAAATCCGAGATCGTAGTCGAGGAATGAGA